>NZ_CP016282.1:0-695750 GCF_001679725.1 Cryobacterium arcticum
GATAACGTTGTGGATGAATCGTCCGATGAGACATTCTGTGTCGACTGATGGTTGCCCGCCACGCGGCGGCTGAGCGTAAAGATCAAGATTGTGGGGAACCATGCCAGACGGGGAACAGCCCATCAGCGAAACATGGCGGTCGGTTCTGACCATTCTGGAGTCGGATGACTCCATCACGCCGATGCTGTACGGCTTTCTGAACCTGGTCGAACCCAAGGGCATCGCCGCCGGCACCTTCTACCTCGAGGTGCCCAACGAGTTCACCGCGAGCATGCTCAACCAGCGCATGCGGGTGCCGCTGCTCACCGCGATGGGACAGCTGAGCGAATCCGTCGCCGTCACGACCTTCTATGTGGTGGTCAACCCGGAGCTCGAGCAGGAATCCCTGCGCCCGGTGCAGGAGCCGATCGTGCACCAGCCCGACATCGAAACTCCCGCCACCCCGCAATCGGTCTTCGAGAACACCTCGCCCGAACGGCCCCACGACACCCGGCTGAACTCCAAGTACAGCTTCGACAACTTCGTGATCGGCCAGTCCAACCGGTTCGCACACGCCGCGGCCGTCGCCGTGGCCGAGGCGCCGGCCAAGGCCTACAACCCTCTCTTCATCTACGGTTCCTCCGGACTGGGCAAGACCCACCTCCTGCATGCCATCGGTCACTACGCGATGAGCCTGTATCCCGGAATCCGGGTGCGCTATGTCAGTTCGGAAGAGTTCACCAACGACTTCATCAACTCGATCGCGAACAACCGTGGGTCGGCGTTCCAGAACCGCTACCGCAATATCGACATCCTGATGATCGACGACATCCAGTTCCTGCAGGGCAAGGCGGAAACCCAGGAAGCGTTCTTCCATACCTTCAACACCCTGCACGACCACAACAAGCAGGTCGTGATCACCAGCGACCTGCCGCCCAAGGCCCTGACCGGCTTCGAAGACCGGATGCGCTCCCGCTTCGAGTGGGGCCTGATCACCGATGTGCAGGCCCCCGACCTCGAAACCCGCATCGCCATCCTCCGTAAGAAGGCGCAGAGCGAAAAGCTCCAGGTGCCGCACGACATCCTCGAGTTCATGGCATCGAAGGTGTCCTCCAACATCCGTGAACTCGAGGGCACCCTGATCCGGGTCACGGCGTTCGCGAGCCTGAACCGCACCCCGGTCGACATGAACCTCGTACAGACGGTGCTCAAGGACGTCATCACCCTCGACGAGGACAACGTCATCGCGCCGGTGGACATCATCACCAACACCGCCGACTACTTCAAGCTCACCGTCGACGACCTGTACGGGTCCTCCCGCTCGCAGGCCGTGGCCACCGCGCGCCAGATCGCGATGTACCTGTGCCGGGAGCTCACGAACCTGTCTCTTCCCAAGATCGGTCAGCTGTTCGGCAACCGCGACCACACCACGGTGATGTACGCGAACAAGAAGATCAGCGAACTCATGAAGGAGCGTCGGTCCATCTACAACCAGGTCACCGAGCTCACCAACCGCATCAAGCAGGATCACCGCTACAAGTAAAGAAAAATTTTTTGTGTTTCGTACCTGTGGATAACCCTGTGGAAACTGCCGGGACAACCGGGCACAACCTGTAGAAACGCATCGTCCGCTTGTGAAAACTGTGAATTACAGAAAGTGATTCGTGTCATTCATTGGGCTTAACGCTCACAGGCGCTCCACAAGTTACAAGTTTGTAGTTCCCAGTCGTTCAGCACTATCCACCGAGTTATCCACAGTTTCCACAACGGTTAAGAAGATTAAGGTTTAACTTAATTAGCTCCAGGTCCAACAACCTTTACTCGCCACGGCTCACAAGAAATGGGCCGTCGAGAAACCCGACTAGCATTGAGGCCGTATCCAGGTCTCCATCGACAGGAGTGACTTCGTGAGATTTCAGGCCAACCGGGACGTCTTCAGCGAAGCCGTATCTTTCGCTGTAAAACTCCTTCCCCAGCGCACCACCCTGCCCATCTTGAGCGGTGTGTTGATCGAGGCGACCGAAACCGGCCTGATCCTGTCGTCGTTCGACTATGAGGTCTCGGCCCAGACCGAAATCGCCGCCGATGTCGAAGAGACCGGCCGCGTTCTCGTCTCCGGTCGCCTCCTGGCCGAAATCGCCAGCCGGATGCCCAACGCACCCGTGCGCTTCTCAACCAACGAGTCCCGCATCAGCGTCAGCTGTGGCAGCGCGAACTTCACCCTGCTGTCTATGCCGGTAGAGGAATATCCAAGTATTCCCCAGGTCAGCGCCCAATCCGGGCTCGTACCGGCCGAGGAATTCGCCGCAGCCGTATCCCAGGTGGCCGTCGCCGCCTCACGGGACGACGTGACCCCGGTGATCACCGGCGTACAGCTGCAGATCACCGAGAACAGCATCAGCCTGGTCGCCACCGACCGCTACCGGGTCGCCGTGCGCGAGATCGACTGGGACCCGGGAGCAAACCAGGCCCAGGAACCCATCACCGCGCTGGTGCCCGCCCGCACCCTGCAGGAGGTCGGCAAGACCTTCGGCCACAGCGGGACCATCTCGGTGGCCATCACCAACACCGACGACCGGGAGCTCATCGCTTTCACGGCCGACAAGAAGACCGTCACATCGCTGCTGATCAAGGGCAACTACCCGCCCGTGCGCCGGCTCTTCCCCGACAACGTCGACAACTACGCCGTGATGAACACCGCCGAGCTCATCGAGGCCACCCGCCGGGTGCAGCTGGTGCTCGAACGCGAAGCAGCGCTCCGGTTCAGCTTCACGGCCGACGGGCTCACCCTCGAGGCCATCGGCTCCGAGCAGGCCCAGGCCTCCGAGACCATCGACGCGATCCTCTCCGGCGGCGACACCGTGGTCTCGCTCAAGCCGCAGTTCCTGCTCGACGGTCTGGGCGCCGTGCACTCGGAATTCGTGCGTATCTCGTTCACCAAGACCGAGAACCCCAACAAGCCCGGCCCGGTGCTGATCACCAGCCAGACGTCGCGGGAGCAGGCCGGAGCCGACAGCTACCGGTACTTGCTGCAGCCCAACCTGCTGCTCCGCTGACGAACGCCCCACCCGCACCACAAGAATCACCAGAACCACGAAGGACAGCCATGCACATCGGAATCGTCGGCCTCGGAAAAATGGGCGCGAACATGCGCGACAGGCTTCGCGCGGCGGACCTCACGGTCACCGGGTACGACCGCAACCCGGACGTCTCCGACGTGGCGTCGACGGCCGAGCTGATCGAGGCGCTGCCCACTCCCCGCGTCGTCTGGGTCATGGTTCCGGCCGGCGCCATCACCACCTCCGTGATCGCCGACCTCGCCACCAAACTCTCCCCGGGCGACCTGGTCATCGACGGCGGCAACTCCCGTTTCACCGATGACTTCACCCACGCGGCCCTCCTGGCCGAGCAGGGCGTGCACTACGTCGATGCCGGCGTGTCCGGCGGCGTGTGGGGTCTCCAGAACGGCTTCGGCCTGATGGTCGGCGGCGACGCGGCCGACATCGAGCGGGCCATGCCGGTCTTCGACGCGCTGCGCCCGGCCGGCCCCCGCGAAGAGGGCTTCGTGCACGCCGGCAAGGTCGGCGCGGGCCACTACGCCAAGATGGTGCACAACGGCATCGAATACGCGCTCATGCAGGCCTATGCCGAGGGTTTCGAGCTGCTCGAGAAGCGCGACGACCTGGTGCACGACGTGCCCGGGATCTTCACCGCCTGGCAGCGCGGTACCGTCGTGCGCTCCTGGCTGCTCGAACTGCTGGTGCTCGCGCTCAAGGACGACCCGAAGCTGGCGGACATCGAAGGCTACGTCGAAGACTCCGGCGAAGGCCGCTGGACCATCGAAGAGGCCATCAACAACGCCGTGCCGGTGCCCGCGATCAGCGCGTCGATCTTCGCCCGGTTCACCTCCCGCCAGGAGGATTCACCGGCCATGAAGGCCGTGGCCGCGCTGCGCAACCAGTTCGGTGGCCATGCCATAAAGAAGGCAGACTGATCCGCTGTGCGGGTCACCCACCTCTCCCTGACCGACTTCCGCAATTATGCAGAAGCCGAGGTTCCGTTCCGGGCGGGCGCCAACCTCATCGTGGGGCGCAACGGCCAGGGTAAGACCAACCTCGTCGAAGCCCTCGGCTTCCTCAGCACGCTGAGCTCGCACCGGGTCTCCCAGACCGGAGCCATGGTGCGCTCCGGCCAGGATGCCGCGATCATCCGGGCCCGGCTGGAACACAACGGCCGGGACATCCTCGCCGAGGTGCAGATCAACCGGTCCGGGCTCAACCGGGCGCAGATCAACCGGTCGGTCATCAAGACCCGGGACCTGCCACGGTATTTCTCCAGCGTGCTCTTCGCCCCCGAAGACCTGGCCCTCGTGCGCGGCGATCCGTCCGGTCGCCGCCGGTTCCTCGACCAGCTGCTGGTTCTCCGGAGCCCCCGGATGTCCGGGGTGCTCACCGACTACGACAGGGTGCTCAAGCAGCGCAACACCCTGCTCAAGTCCGCACGGGCCTCCGGATTGAAGACCACCCAGCTGGGCACCCTCGACATCTGGGACGAACGACTCGTAGCCCTCGGGTCCGAGATCATCGACGCGCGCGCCGATCTGGTCGCCGAACTGCTGCCGCCGCTGCACGATGCCTATAAAGCGGTGGCCGGCGCCGACCACGGCCCCACCCTCGTCGCGTCGCTGAGCATCCTCGGCGCCGACGAAGAGTCCGACGAGGCGGCCTCCCCCGCCGCTGCCCAGGCCGGCACCGGGTCGGAGACCGCCGACACCTTCCGCACCGCCCTGGCCGGGCTCCGCCGCAAGGAACTGGACCGCGGGATGACCCTGGCCGGCCCGCACCGGGATGACCTGGTCTTCGAACTCAACGCCCTGCCGGCCAAGGGCTACGCCAGTCACGGCGAATCTTGGTCGTTCGCGCTCGCCCTCAAACTGGCCTCCGCGGAGCTTCTGCGCCGGGAATCTTCCAGCGGCGACCCGGTGCTGATCCTCGACGATGTGTTCGCCGAGCTGGACCAGTCCCGGCGCCGGCGTCTGGCGGAAGCGGTCACCGGGTTCGAGCAGGTGCTGATCACCGCCGCCGTGTACGAGGATGTGCCCGCGGTTCTCGCCGCGCACACCATCCACATCAACGCCGGAGCCGTCGTGGACGGGCCCACCGGACCGGACGGCGCCTCCGATGGCTGAGCAGAGCGAGGCCGCCAAGGTCTATCTGCGGTTCAAGGACGTCTTCGGCGACCCGAATGCCAAACGGATGCGCGCCCGCCGCAAGCCCAGCGCCCAGATCGGGTCGAGTGTTCCGTTCGGCGTCGGACGGGACCCCAAGGGACTGGGCGAGACCATCAACTCCCTCACCGCCCAGCTGGGCTGGAACTCGCCGATGGCCCAGTCCGACCTGCTCGCCTCGTGGATCGAACTGGCCGGTGAGGAGACCGCCAAACACTCCACCCCGGCCGGGATCGACGAGGGCATTCTCACCGTGCATTGTGAGTCCACGGCCTGGGCGACGCAGCTGCGAATGATGCGTGTGGAAATCATGACTCAGATCATGCAGAAGTTCCCTGACGCGGGCATCGCCGCAATTCGTTTTCAAGGGCCCAACGCCCCCTCCTGGAAAAAGGGTCCCAGATCAATCCCAGGGCGGGGTCCACGCGATACCTATGGCTAGGTAGCCAAAACAGGTCAACCATGCGAAATAAACGCGTCAAACGGCCGATTTGGCCTCTGGGGTGCGGGGTGTTTGGTAGGCTGAAGGGTCGCCTGTGCGACGGTCAGGAGCCCAATTTCACATGACAATTGAACCGAAAACCGAGCCGGAGCAGCACGCTTACGGCGCGGAAGACATCCAGGTTCTCGAAGGCCTTGAAGCTGTTCGCAAGCGACCCGGAATGTACATCGGTTCGACCGGTCCACGCGGTCTGCACCACCTGGTCTACGAGATCGTCGACAACTCCGTCGATGAGGCCCTCGCCGGATACTGCGACACCATCGACATCCGCATTCTCGCCGACGGCGCCGTGCGTGTGCAGGACAACGGCCGCGGTATCCCCGTCGACATCCACAAGGCCGAGGGCAAGTCCACGGTCGAGGTCGTCCTCACCGTGCTGCACGCCGGCGGAAAGTTCGGCGGCGGCGGCTACGCGGTCTCCGGTGGTCTCCACGGTGTGGGCAGTTCCGTCGTGAACGCCCTCTCCAGCCGCCTCGAGGTCGAGGTACGCCGGCAGGGCTACGCGTGGCGGCAGAGCTTCCACAACGGTGTGCCCAACGAATCACTGCACCAGGACGAGGTCTCGGACGAGACCGGCACCACGATCACCTTCTGGCCGAGCAGCGAGACGTTCGAGACGATCGAGTTCGACTACGAGACGCTGCGCGCCCGCTTCCAGCAGATGGCGTTCCTTAATAAGGGCCTGCGTCTCACGCTCACCGACGAGCGTCCGGACAGCCGGGACGCCGACGACAAGCCGATCACCAACTCGTTCCTCTACGAGCAGGGCCTGATGGACTACGTGGCCTACCTCAACCGGGCCAAGAAGGCCGAACTGGTCAACGAGGAGATCATCTCGTTCGAGTTCGAGGACACCGAGAAGAAGATCGCCCTCGAGGTGGCCATGCAGTGGACCACCGCGTACACCGAGAGCGTGCACACCTACGCGAACACCATCAACACCCACGAGGGTGGCACCCACGAAGAGGGCTTCCGCGCCGCACTGACCACGCTGGTCAACAAGTACGCACGCGAGAAGGGCATCCTCAAGGAGAAGGACGACAACCTTTCCGGTGACGACGTGCGCGAGGGCCTGACCGCCGTCGTGTCGATCAAGCTCGCTGAGCCGCAGTTCGAGGGTCAGACCAAGACCAAGCTCGGTAACACCGAGGCCAAGGCGTTCGTGCAGCGCGTGGTCGGCGACCAGCTCTCCGACTGGTTCAACCGCAACCCGGTGCAGGCTCGCGAGATCATCCGCAAGTCGCTGCAGGCCGCCACGGCCCGCATGGCCGCCCGCAAGGCGCGGGAAACCGCCCGCCGCAAGGGTCTGCTCGAGGGTGGCGGCATGCCCGGCAAGCTCAAGGACTGCCAGAGCAAGGACCCCGCTGCATCCGAGATCTTCATCGTCGAGGGTGACTCGGCCGGCGGCTCCGCCGTTCAGGGCCGCAACCCCGAGACCCAGGCGATCCTGCCGCTGCGCGGCAAGATCCTCAACGTGGAGAAGGCCCGGCTCGACCGCGCCCTCGCCAACGCCGAGGTGCAGGCCATGATCACCGCGTTCGGCGCGGGCATCGGCGAGGACTTCAACCCGGACAAGGTGCGGTACCACAAGATCGTGCTGATGGCCGATGCCGACGTCGACGGCCAGCACATCACGACCCTGCTGCTCACCCTGCTGTTCCGCTACATGCGCCCGCTGATCGACCTCGGTTACGTGTACCTCGCCCAGCCGCCGCTGTACCGGCTCAAGTGGGCCAACTCGGCCCACGAGTACGTTTACTCCGACGCGGAGCGGGACGCCCTGCTCGCCGACGGCGCCGCCGCCGGCAAGCGGATCCCGAAGGACAACGGCATCCAGCGCTACAAGGGTCTGGGCGAGATGGACTACAAGGAGCTGTGGGAAACCACGATGGCCCCCGAGTCCCGCACCCTGCTCCAGGTGACCCTGGACGACGCGGCAGCCGCCGACGAAATTTTCTCCACCCTGATGGGCGAAGACGTCGAATCCCGACGCAACTTCATCCAGAAGAACGCGAAGGACGTGCGTTTCCTTGACATCTGACGACACCACCGGCGGCCTGCCCGTCGAACCGGGCAACACCGTGGAAGCGGCCGACGCCGCGGCGGCAGCCAAGCACCTCACCCAGCACGGCAAGATCGACCAGGTCGACCTGCAGCTGGAAATGCAGCGCTCCTACCTCGACTACGCGATGAGCGTCATCGTCGGACGCGCGCTGCCGGACGTGCGCGACGGCATGAAGCCCGTGCACCGCCGGGTGATCTACGCCATGTACGACGGCGGCTACCGCCCCGACAAGGCGTTCTCGAAGTGCGCCCGCGTCGTCGGCGACGTGATGGGCCAGTTCCACCCGCACGGTGACTCCTCGATCTACGACGCCCTCGTGCGCCTCGTGCAGCCGTGGAGCCTCCGCTACCCGCTGGCACTCGGTCAGGGCAACTTCGGCTCCCCCGGCAACGACGGTGCCGCCGCCCCGCGATACACCGAAACGAAGATGGCCCCGCTGGCCCTCGAGATGGTGCGCGACATCGACGAGGACACCGTCGACTTCCAGGACAACTACGACGGCCGCACCCTCGAGCCCACCGTGTTGCCCAGCCGCTTCCCGAACCTGCTGGTGAACGGCTCCGTCGGCATCGCGGTCGGTATGGCCACCAACATCCCGCCGCACAACCTGCGCGAGGTGGCCGCCGGCGCCCTCTGGTACCTGGAGAACCCCGACGCCACCCGTGAAGAACTGCTCGAAGCGCTGATCCAGCGCATCAAGGGCCCGGACTTCCCGACGGGTGCGCAGATCCTGGGCATCAAGGGCATCCAGGACGCCTACCGCACCGGGCGCGGCTCGATCACGATGCGCGCCGTGGTGAGCATCGAAGAGCTCCAGGGCCGCACCTGCCTGGTCATCACCGAGCTGCCGTACCAGGTGAACCCCGACAACCTGGCGATCAAGATCGCCGACCTGGTCAAGGACGCCAAGATCACCGGCATCGCCGACATCCGCGACGAGACCAGCGGCCGCACCGGCCAGCGCCTCGTCATCGTGCTCAAGCGCGACGCTGTAGCCAAGGTCGTGCTGAACAACCTCTACAAGCACACCCCCCTGCAGGAGAACTTCGGCGCGAACATGCTCGCGATCGTCGACGGCATCCCGCGCACCCTCGCGCTGGACGGCTTCATCAGCGCGTGGGTCGCCCACCAGATCGACGTCATCGTCCGCCGCACCCAGTTCCGCTTGAACAAGGCCGAGGCGGATGCCCACATCCTGCGCGGCTACCTCAAGGCGCTCGACGCGCTCGACGAGGTCATCGCCCTGATCCGCCGCTCCCCCACCGTGGACGACGCCCGCGAGGGCCTGATGGACCTGCTCACGGTCGACAAGCTCCAGGCCGACGCGATCCTCACCATGCAGCTGCGTCGCCTGGCTGCCCTCGAGCGCCAGAAGATCATCGACCAGGCCGCCGAACTCGAACTGCAGATCGTCGAATTCAAGTCGATCCTGGCCAGCCCCGAGCGCCAGCGCAGCATCGTCAGCGACGAGCTGACCGAGATCACCGCGAAGTTCGGAGACGACCGCCGCACCGAAATCATGTTCGGTTTCGACGGCGACATGTCGGTCGAAGACCTCATCCCCGAAGAGGAGATGGTGGTCACCGTCACCCGCGGCGGCTACATCAAGCGCACCCGCAGCGACAACTACCGCAACCAGCACCGCGGCGGCAAGGGCGTCAAGGGCGCGCAGCTGCGCGCCGACGACGTGGTCGAACACTTCTTCGTCACCACCACCCACCACTGGCTGCTGTTCTTCACGAACACCGGCCGGGTCTACCGGGCGAAGGCGTACGAGGCTGTCGAAGCCGGCCGTGACGCCAAGGGCCAGCACGTCGCGAACCTGCTCGCGCTGCAGCCCGGCGAGGAGATCGCCCAGATCCTGGACATCCGGGACTACGGCGTGGCCCAGTACCTCACCCTGGCCACCCGTGAAGGCCTGATCAAGAAGACCGCGCTCAGCGAGTACGACACCAACCGCACCGGCGGCATCATCGCGATCAAGCTGCGTGAAGGTGACGAACTCGTCTCCGCGCTGCTCGTCGACGAAGACTCCGACCTGCTGCTGGTGTCGAAGAAGGGCATGTCGATCCGGTTCACCGCGTCCGACGAGGCCCTGCGCCCCATGGGCCGCAGCACCTCCGGTGTGATCGGCATGCACTTCCGCGGCCAGGACAGCCTGCTCGACGCCTCCGTGGTCGCCGATGACGGCTTCGTCTTCGTCGTCACCGAGGGTGGTTACGCCAAGCGCACCTCGGCCGATCAGTACCGTCTGCAGAACCGCGGCGGCCTGGGCATCAAGGTCGCCAAACTCAACGACGACCGCGGCGACCTGGTCGGCGCACTCATCGTCGACGAGGAAGACGAGGTGCTCGTGGTCCTTGCCAGCGGCAAGGTGGTACGCTCTGACGTCGCCGAAGTGCCGGCCAAGGGCCGGGACACCATGGGTGTCGTTTTTGCAAAATTCGCGGACGAAGACAGGATCATCGCCATCGCGAAGAACACCGAACGCAATCTGGTCGCCGAAATTGAGGCTGCACCGGAGAGTGAACCGGGGAAAGTAGAATCAGCAGATGAGTAGTGTTGCCGAGAAACTGGCCAAGAAGTCGAGTCGAGGTGCAATGTCGTCCAAGCAGGTACGTCTGAAGCTCGTCTACATCGATTTCTGGTCCAGCGTGAAGCTGTCGTTCCTGATTGCCGTGTGCCTGGCCGTCGTGACCATCGTCGCGACGTTCCTGACCTTCACGGTGCTCAACGGCACGGGTATCTTCACCGAGATCGACGCCCTGTACACGGATATCGCCGGGAGCGCGTCTGAGCTCACGACCATCCTGTCGATCGGCAACGTCATGGGCTTTGCCGTTGTCGTGGCCGTCATCAACACCGTCGTGATCACCGCCCTCGGCGCGATCTTCGCGGTTCTGTACAACTTGAGCGTCAAGGTCACCGGTGGCCTGCTCGTCGGATTCACCAACAACTGACCGTCGGATGCCCGATCGGGGCCGGTAACGGCCTCGATTGGGACTTTTCGCCGGTTTCCGGTAGTCTCAAATCTGCCCAATAGGGGGATATAGCTCAGTTGGTTAGAGCGCTTCGCTGATAACGAAGAGGTCCCAGGTTCAAATCCCGGTATCCCCACGTAGTACTCTCATAGCCTTACATCTCCGCCAGTTCCCTCCTCGTGAGGAACCGGTTCGGGGCCATAGCTCAATTGGTAGAGCGCCTGCTTTGCAAGCAGGAGGTCCGGGGTTCGATTCCCCGTGGCTCCACAGCAGAATCCACCCCCAGCCGCACCGGCCGGGGGTTTTTTGCGCTCTGCCCGGCACATCCGCTTGATTAATACAGCCAACGCTGTATTAATGAAGGTGTGCCCACGACCCGCAGCAATGCCGCCACCCGCCTCGAGGTCATGAACCGGCTCGGCCGGGCGATGGCGGATCCCACCCGGTCCAGGATCCTGATGACCCTGCTCGACGGCCCGGCGTATCCCGCCGGCCTGGCCGAGGACCTCACCCTGACGCGTCAGAACGTCTCCAACCACCTCGGCTGCCTTCGAGACTGCGGGATCGTCGTGGTGGAGCCCCAGGGCCGCCAGATGAGGTACCGCATCTCCGACGCTCACCTCACCCGCGCTCTCGGCGACCTCGTGGCGGTGGTTCTCGCCGTCGACGAGTCGGCGCCGTGCCTGACCGTGGACTGCCCGGTTCCCGGCTGCTGCGAGACCGCACCTTGAGCCTGGCCACGCCGGCACCGGCCCGCCGGGCCGTGCTGCAGCGCCGCATCCGCTGGATCGTGGCGGGAACCATCGGCTACAACGTGGTCGAGGCGATCATCGCGATCGCCGCCGGCTCCGTGGCCTCGTCCACGGCACTGATCGCGTTCGGGCTCGACTCCGTCGTAGAGGTGCTCTCGGCGGCTGCCGTGGCCTGGCAGTTCACCCGCACGGACCCTCAGCGCTACGAGGCGCCGACCCTGCGGGTGATCGCGATCGCGTTCTTCGCCCTTGCCGGGTACGTCACGGTGTCGTCGGTGCTCTCCCTCACCGGCGCGGTGACGCCCGAACACTCCGGCCTCGGAATCGCGCTGGCGGCCGTGAGCCTCGCGGTCATGCCGGCCCTGTCCTGGCTCGAGCGGCGCACCGGGATCGAGCTGGGCTCTGCCAGCGCCGTGGCGGACTCCAAGCAGACCCTGATCTGCAGCTACCTCTCCGGCGCCGTCCTCCTCGGCCTGCTGTTCAACAGCACGCTGGGCTGGAGCTGGGCGGACGCCGTGGCCGGGCTGGTCATCGCCGGGTTCGCCGTGCGAGAGGGCCTCGAGGCTTGGAATGGTGACACCTGCGCCACCCCGGTCGGGATGCTCCTGGACGCCGACGTGGATGTAGACGCTGACGCCGCACCAGGCGCCCGGGACTCCCGGGAGCGCTGACACGCCCTCAGCGGCGCTCTGTCCCCGCATGACGCGGTGAACGACCCCACGCATCCGGTCGCCACACCGGGCCGCCACAGCGGCACCCAGTGCCTCGTGCGCCCCACACGCAACAAGGCCCCCGTCTCAGACGAGGGCCTTGTGGCAAAACGTACGAACTAGACGTCCGTGGACTTCTCAATCGGCGAGTCCAGGAGCGACTCGTCTTCGGAGACCCACAGCTCGTCGTCGGCACGGAACGTCTGCCAGATGGCGTACGCGACACCGGCTGCGGCAGCGATGCCCACGCCGATGGCGATGTACGTTCCGGCGCCCGGGCCCTGCTTCTGAACGACGACCGGCTTCTGGAAACGAATCCGGTCCAGCGTGGCGGCGCGCGCCTCCTTGGCGATGTCACCGACCGACATGACGGTGCCCAAGGCCGTGCCGATGCCCGGCAGAACCTTGTCAACGACCTGGTGGCGTACGCCACCGGCCAAATCCTGGGTGGCGTGCACGCCGGGGAGCAGATAGTGCTCATATCCCTGGCGAACGCGCGGGACTACTTCTTCACGAGTGAGCACACCAGCCTGGCGGCCGGCTTCGCGTGCAATCTCGTTTGCGCGGTCGAGAACTTCCTGCTGGTGACTCCACAGTTCGTCCGCGCTCTTGCGCAGACGCGTGAGTTCCTTTCGGCGCTTGCGTGACAGGCTCATCTGGACCCTCCATCGATTCTTGTGGTGATTAGTGACCATCTTGCCACTGAATAGCCTGTGAGCGCTCTGGGTGCCTAGCACGGAGTCGGATTCGCTCAATGCTGCTGTGCAAGAATTATGCCTATGTCTAAGCACACTGCCGTCGCAACGCTCAATACAACCCTCGGACCGATCAAGGTCAACCTCTTCGGTAACCACGCCCCGAAGACCGTCAAGAACTTCGTCGGTCTCGCAACCGGCGAAATCGAGTGGAAGCACCCGGCCACGGGCAAGACCTCCAACGACCCGCTGTACAACGGCACCGTCTTCCACCGCATCATCAAGGACTTCATGATCCAGGCCGGCGACCCGCTGGGCCAGGGCACCGGCGGACCGGGCTTCCAGTTCGACGATGAGATCAGCCCCGAGCTGGACTTCACCCAGCCGTACGTCCTCGCCATGGCGAACGCCGGCATCCAGGGCGGCCGCGGCACCAATGGCTCGCAGTTCTTCATCACTGTCGTGCCGACCACCTGGCTGCAGGGCAAGCACAGCATCTTCGGCGCCGTCGAGGACGAGGCGTCCCGTGCGATCGTCGACCAGCTCGCCGTGGTGCCCACCGACGGTCGCGACCGTCCGCTCACCGATGTCGTCATCGAGAGCATCACCGTCGAGCAGGTCTAGGACCTCCAGCTATGACCAGCCTGCCCGGAACCGCCGCCAACTTCTGTTACCGGCATCCGGGCAGGCAGAGTTTTATCCTCTGCCAGCGGTGCGGGCGCACGATCTGTCCCGAATGCCAGACCCAGGCCGCGGTCGGCGTCATCTGCCCCGAGTGCATGCGCGAGCAGCGCCAGAGCGCGCCGCGCACCAAGTCCGCCGCCCGCACCCGGCTGGGCCGTATGACCGCCCCCGGCGAACCTGTGGTCACCTACTCCATCATCGCGCTGACCCTGGTGATCTTCGTGCTGCAGCTCATCCCCGGACTGGGTGTGACCGACCGGCTGCTGTACGCCGGCGTGTACTCCTACCCCGGTGCCTTCGAACCATGGCGCATGCTGACCAGCGTGTTCGTGCACTCCACCGGGTTCATCTTCCACGTGCTGCTCAACATGTACACCCTGTGGATCTTCGGCCAAATCCTCGAGCGGATGCTCGGACGCGGCCGGTTCCTCACCCTCTACCTGATGAGCGGGCTCGCCGGGTCTCTCGGCGTGCTGTTCCTGGCTGACCCGCGGGTCGCCGTCGTCGGCGCATCCGGAGCCATCTTCGGCCTCATGGGCGCGTTCCTGGTCATCCAGCGGAAGCTCGGCGGCAACGCCACCCAACTTCTCGTCCTGGTGGGCATCAACCTGGTGATCGGGTTCCTGCCCGGACTCAACGTGGCCTGGCAGGCCCACGTGGGCGGCCTCATCGGCGGCGCCGTCATCGGTCTGATCTTCGTACAGACCCGCCAGCGCAGCAAGCGCACGCTGCAGTTCGTGCTGCTCGGTGCCTTCGGCTTCCTGCTCGTGGCGCTGAGCCTCAGCAAGTTCTTCGTCTGAGCCCTGCCACGCCCGGCACGGCCGGCCGCGGCGGGCCATGACCGGCTGACTCCGGGTGTCTGTGCGCGTTTGGCGACTTTCCACAGGACTTATCCACACCTGGTGGGAAAGTTATCCACAGGAGTTTCCACACTGGGGATAATTACACGGCTGTAATTGACTACCCGAACGGGTGGTTAGCGCAGGCGGAACAGTCCGTGAATTATGGGTGCGTCAGCGCCAGCGGGTGGTCATCAGGAAGCCGATGAAGGCGATCCCGAATCCGACCAGGATGTTCCACGAGCCCAGCGAGGCGACCGGGAATGCGCCCTGGCTGACGTAGAAGACGATGATCCAGGCAAGCCCGATCAGCATGAAGCCGAACATCACCGGCTTGAACCAGACGGCGTTGGGGGCGTCCTCGCCCGAGCGGGCCTCGGGGCGGGCGGGCTTGGTGCGGGGATTTGTGCGTGCCATGCCTGAGATTCTAGCGTCCCCGCCTGCGCGGGCCTGCCGGAGTACGGCAGATGCGCATTCAGGGCCGATTAGAATCGACTGCATGACCGAGCCGGCCCCGTCCGCAGTACCGGCCCAGCGCGGGCGGCGAGCCCAGCGCGCCGCATCCAAGCCGACCCGCCGACGCGTGAGCGTGATCGGTGTGCTCGGCGAATTGCTCATCACCGGCGGGGTGCTCGTGCTGCTCTTCCTCGCCTGGCAGCTCTGGTGGAACGACGCCGTCATGGCGGCGTCCCAGTCCCGCGCCGCTGAGTCGATCAGCAAGGGCTGGATCGAGAACGCTGGACCGGACCCGAAGCCGGCGCCCGTGACCGAGGAGGGCTACGGCGACCCTGTGGTGGCCGCCGCCCCCGACAACGCCACCGCGTTCGCGGTGCTCTATGTGCCGCGCTTCGGCGCGACCTACCAGCGCACCATCGCGCAGGGCACCGGAACGGATGTGCTCAACAGCCCGGACCTGGGCATCGGGCACTACCCGGGCACCCAGATGCCCGGCGAGGTGGGCAACTTCGCCATCGCGTCGCACCGCAGCGCCAACGGCGGCGGGATGCACGTCATCAACGAGCTGCAGCTGAACGACGCGATCTACGTGCAGACCGCCGACGGTTACTACACCTACCGGTTCCGCGACTTCGAGTACGTGCCGCCGAGCGCGATCGAGGCCATCGCTCCGGTGCCGCACGACCCCTCGGCCACCGCGGTCGACCGGCTGATCACCCTCACCACGTGCAACCCGCTCTTCTCGACAGCCGAGCGGATCATCGCCTACGGTGTATTCGAATCCTGGCAACCGATCTCGGCCGGCCCGCCCGCCGAGCTGGCGGCCATGATCCCCGCGGCCTGACCTGCCGGCCGCCCCCACCCATCCAGCGACACGAAGATCGAGGACCAACCCATGTACGCAGCCTTCTGGCGGATCCTGCCCGGACCGGTGTGGGTGCGCATCCTGCTCGTGCTGGTGCTCGTGGGTGCCGTGCTCTACAGTCTCGCCACCTGGGTATATCCCTGGGTGAACACGTTCGTTGACAACCAGGAAGTGACGGTGGGCGCCCCATGACCCGCATTCTCGTGATCGACAACTACGACAGCTTCGTCTACACGCTCAACGGATACCTGCGCGAGCTCGGCGCCGAGACCGAGGTGGTGCGGAACGACGCATTCGCCGCCACCGAGGTCGCAGAGCGCATCGCGGAGTTCGACGGGGTGCTCGTCTCGCCCGGACCGGGCAAGCCCGCCGACGCCGGCATCTCGATCGCCGCCGTGGAGGCCGCTGTGGCCACCAACCTGCCGCTGTTCGGGGTCTGCCTGGGACACCAGGCCATCGCCGAGGCGTTCGGCGCCACGGTGACCAATGCCGAGGAACTCATGCACGGCAAGACCTCGCAGATCAGCCACGACGGCAGCGAGCTCTACGACGGGGTGCCGCAGCCGTTCACGGCTACCCGGTACCACTCGTTGGCCGTCGTCAACGGCACGGTGCCCAGCGACCTCGTGGTGACCTCCCGCACCCAGGGCGGCGTCATCATGGGCCTGCGGCACGTCTCGGCGCCGATCCTCGGGGTGCAGTTCCACCCGGAGTCGGTGCTGACCGAGGGCGGCTACCTGATGGTGGGCAACTGGCTGGCCCTGGCCGGGCTGCCGGAGGCGCGCGAGACCGCCAAGCACCTCACGCCCATGCTCAAGCTCGGCTGAAGCCGGTAGTCCCGGCGTTGTGGCGCCGCGTCGCCCCCACCCGCTGGGCGAGCCTGTCGAGACCCGGAGGCACGGGTCACGAGGTCTCGACAAGCTCGACCGACGACGCGGGCTGGACCGGAGGCGCGGCACCACCCGGTGGTCGAGCCTGTCGAGACCCCGAGGCACAGGTCACGAGGTCTCGACAAGCTCGACCGACGACGCGGCCGACCGACGGCGCGGTCTCAGCCGGCGCAGTAGGTGAGCGTGATCTCGGACTTCTGGGGCGCGTCGCCCGGCGGCAGTGACTGCTTGGTGATCGGCGACCCGGCGACGCTGTCGCAGGCGTAGTCGGGCTTCAGCTTGGGCACCAGCTGCAGGTCTGAGGCCTGCAGCAGGGAGTTCGCGGCGGTGAGCGCCTGCCCGAGCACGTCGGGCACGGTGACCTGTCCGGTGGAGACCGTGAAGTCCACGGTGGTTCCCACCGGGGTCATCTCGCGCGGATCCGGGCTGGTGGCGATGACCACGCCCTCCGGCACATCCGCGGAGTTCTCCGTGGTCACCGAACCGGAAACGAAGCCACGGTCGACCAGGAACGGTTCGGCAGCCGAGAAGGGCTGTTTGGTGGTGTCCGGCATCTCGACGAGTTCCTTGCCGGTGGAAACGTACACCTTGATCACCGTGGCCGGCTGGGCGATGGTGCCCGACGGCGGATCGGTGCGGATGACCTCATCCTTGGCGACGGTGTCGCTGCTCTCCTCCGCCATGGTCGCGGCGAGGTCCAGCTCGAGCAACGCATCCTGGGCGTCGGTGTAGCTGAAGCCCACCAGGACCGGAACGCGGCGGGAGGAGTCGGGCAGTTCGTTGTTGGGCGTCAGGCTCAGGGCCCAGAACATCACCGCAATCACAATGACGACGACGCTGACGATGCCGGCCCAGATCCAGATCACCGGTGGGCGTCGCTGGGTGCGGGCCATGGTCTGGTCTTCAGCGAGCTGCTTGAGGGCGAGCTCGGAGGTGGATTCCACCTCGGGCGGCGCACCGAACAGTCCGGCCGCGACATCGTCGACCGGGCGGTGCACCGGGATGTGCCCGGCGCCGGCGGTCTCGACGTCGTTGCGGAACTCGACGGCGCTCTGGTACCTGTCGAACCGGTCCTTCGCCAGGGCGTGCAGCACGACGATGTCCAGGGCCGGGGAGACCTTGGGGTTGACCGAGCTGGGCTTCACCGGGGCTTCGCTGACGTGCTGGTAGGCCACGGCCACCGGGGTGTCGCCCCGGAATGGCGGGCGGCCGGTGAGCATTTCGAAGAGCACGACGCCGCTGGAGTACAGGTCGGTGCGGGCATCCACCGATTCGCCCTTGGCCTGCTCGGGCGAGAAGTAGGAGGCCGTGCCGAGGATCGCGGTGGTCTGCGCGACCGTGGTGGCGGAGTCGGAGATGGCCCGCGCGATGCCGAAGTCCATGACCTTGACCTGGCCGGCCTTGGTGATCATGATGTTGCCCGGCTTGATGTCGCGGTGCACGACGCCGGCGCGGTGCGAGTACTCGAGGGCGGTCAGCACCCCGTCGATGATGCGGACGGCCTCGACCGAGTCGATCGGGCCTTCCTTGATGATGTCCTTGAGCAGGCGCCCGTCGACGAACTCCATGATGATGAAGGGGATCTGGGCTTCGGTGCCGTCGTCTTCGGTGATGGTCTCTTCACCGGCGTCGAACACCCGCACGATCGTGGGGTGCGCCATGCGGGCGGCGGCCTGGGCTTCCTGCCGGAACCGGGTGCGGAATGCCGGGTCGACGGCGAGCGAGGACTTGAGCAGCTTGATGGCCACGGTGCGGCCCAGCCTGGAGTCGGTGCCGATGTGGACATCGGACATGCCGCCTCGGCCGATCGACGCGCCGACGCGGTAGCGACCTGCTAGCAGACGGCCCTCATCAGTCAATGCAAAACTCCCTGCTCGCGACACTGTTGGTCATTTTAGTCAAGATCCGTCGCGCGGCCCCCCGGGACGCGCGACGGTGACACCCTTAGCCGACAGGCGTGGTGGGTGGCGTGGTCGGTGGCGTGGTGGCGGGTGCGGTCACGGTGACGGAGGTCGCCGCGGAGTAGTCGGACTCGACCTGGCCGCAGAAATACCGGAACTTGACCGTGAAGTTGCTCGTGCCGGCCGTGACCGTCGCGGTGGTGGTGTCCGCGCCGGTCGGGCTCGGTGACGTCGCACCCTCGGCGAGCAGCTCATAGCCGGACAGCTCCTGGCCCGTGGGGCAGGACTGCGCGGGCCAGCTGACCGTCACGGTGCCACCTGGGGCCACCGTGGAGGGGGTGGCGGTCGGCGTGCCGGACGGAGCCGATGGGGTGGCCACATCGCCGTACACACTCACCGTGATGGTGGTGCCGAGTGTGACCTTGCCGGTGGGGTTGATGCCGTAGACGGTGTCGACCTGCTCCGCTGTGGTGGCGGCCTTGTCGGGCACCACGTTGGCGCTGAGGCCCATCTCGCTGAGCATGTCCCGGGCCTCGGAGCTGGTCTTGCCCAGGAAGTCCGCCTGGGTGACCTGCACCGTGGTGGCGGACGGGGTGGGCGTCGCCGTGGGCGTCGGCTTGGGAGCCGCCGGGGCGCTCGACGACACGGTGGGAGCCGGGGCCGGCGTTTCGGCGGCGGTGGTGTTGAACAGGGTCACCAGGGTGCCGATGAGGACGAGGCCCAGGATGGAGATGAGCGCGACGAGCGGCCAGGTCCAGGGGCTGCGCTTCTTCTTCTTTTTCTGGGGATCGTTGGCCGCCGCGGCCGCAGCCGCTTCGGCGCGCGTGCCGGGTTGCACAGGTCCGCCGGAGGCCGGCATCAGCTGCGTGGTCTGGTCGTTGCCGGCACCGGGCATGAGCATGGTGGCGGCGGTGGGCGTGATGCCCGACATGACGGCGGGCACGGATGCTGCCGCGGCCGCGACATCGCCGCGGCGCAGCGCGATCGCGGCACGCGCGAGGTGCGCAGCGGAGGCGGGGCGGTCGGCCGGGTTCTTGGCCAGGCAGGAGATCACCAGGTTGCGGACCGGCTCCGAGATGGTGTCGGGGAGGTCCGGCGGCTGCTCGTTGATCTGCGCCATGGCGATGGCCACCTGCGACTCGCCCGTGAACGGACGACGTCCGGCGAGGCTCTCGTAGGCGACGATGCCCAGGGAGTAGATGTCGGTGGTCGGCGAGGCGGAGCGTCCGCTGGCCTGTTCGGGCGAGAGGTACTGCACCGTGCCCATCACCTGGCCGGTTGCGGTGAGCGGAACCTGGTCGGCGATGCGGGCGATACCGAAGTCGGTGATCTTGACGCGGCCTTCGGGCGTGATCAGCAGGTTGCCCGGCTTGATGTCCCGGTGCACGAGACCTGCGGCGTGCGCGGCGTGCAGCGCGGCGGCGGTCTGGGCCACGATGTCGAGAACCTTGTCGGCGGGCAGGGTGTGCTCGCGTTCGAGGATGGTGGAGAGCGCCTCTCCGGGCACCAGCTCCATGACGAGGAAGGCGCTGCCGTCTTCTTCGCCGTAGTCGAACACGTTGGCGATGCCTTCGTGGTTGACGAGCGCGGCGTGCCGGGCCTCAGCGCGGAAGCGCTCGAGGAAACCGGGGTCGCCGAGGTATTCGTCCTTGAGGATCTTGATCGCGACGGTGCGCCCGATCACCAGGTCGACGGACTGCCAAACCTCGCCCATACCGCCGATGGCGATGCGCGACTGCAGTTCGTATCGTCCCCCGAAGGTGAGCCCTGCTGTGGGTCTCATTTATTCAGCACCGCCTCTAGTACCTGTTTCGCTATCGGTGCGGCAAGCAAGTTACCGTACCCCGTCTGACCGAGTCCCCCGCCATCTTCGATGAGAACGGTGATCGCGTATTGCGGGTCTGCCGCGGGGGCGAATCCGGTGAACCACAGGGTGTATGGATCATCAGCGCCGTTCTCCGCAGTCCCCGTTTTTCCCGCCACGTCGACTCCGTCTATTCTTGCATTGCTCGCGGCCCCGTCCTGGACCCCGTTGACCATCATCTGGGTCATCGTGGCCGCGGTGGCGGCGCTGATCACACGGTCGGCCGCGACGGGTTGGAACGTCTGCAGCGGGCTGAGGTCTGGCGCCAGAATCTGGTCGACGAGATTGGGTTTCATTTCGATCCCTCCGTTGGCGATGGTGGCCGAGACCAGGGCCATCTGCAGCGGGGTCGCCCGCACGCTGGTCTGGCCGAATGCCGACAGGGCGGTCTGCGCGTCGTCGGGATCTGCGGGGTACGTGCTGGCGGTGACGGACAGCGGGATGGTGAATTCTGAGTTGAACCCGAACTTCTCGGCCATCGCACGGATGGCGTCGTCGCCCAGCTGCAGGCCCAGCTCAGCCATCGGGATGTTGCAGGAGAGCCGCAGCGCGGTGGCGATCGTGACCGTGTCGCCGGAGCCGCACGTGCCGCCGCCGGAGTTGATGACCACCGAGCTCGAGCTCGGCAGGGTGAACGTGGCCGGGTTGGGGAAGGTGCTGTCGGGGGTGTACTGGCCCGATTCGAGCGCGGCGGCCACCACGACGAGCTTGAAGACCGACCCGGGCGGGTTGAGCGAGTTGATGGCTCGGTTGATCAGCGGGTCGCCGGGGGCGTTGACCAGGGCGTCGTAGGTGTCGTTCACCGCTGCGCTGTCGTGCACGGCGAGGGTGTTCGGGTCGTAGCTGGGCTTGGAGACCATGGCCAGCACCCGGCCGGTCTTGGGCTCGGTGACGACCACGGACCCCTGGAGGTCTCCGAGCGCATCCCAGGCGGCCTGCTGCGCGACCGGGTCGACGGTGGTCTCCACGGCGGCGCCCTTGGGGTCCTGACCGGTGACGAGGCTGGAGATCTGGTCGAAGAACTGCGAGTTGGAGGTGCCGCTGAGTTCGCCGTTGAGCGCCTGCTCGAGCCCGGTGGGGGCGCCGTTGACCGGGATGAAGCCGGTGATCGGTGCGTAGAGCAGACCGTTGCTGTAGGTGCGCTGGAACTTGTAGTTGTCGTCGACCGGCAGTGACTGGGCGATGGGCTCGCCGCCGGCGAGGATGGCGCCGCGCTCGACCGAGTAGCTGTCCAGCAGGGTGCGGGTGTTGCGGTCGTCGGCCGAGAGGTTGTCGGACTGGAAGACCTGCACGATGGACGTGGAGGTGAGCAGGGCGGCGAACATGAGCATCACGACGATGCTCACGCGCTTGAGTTCACGATTCACTTAGACCACCAGCCGAGGTTGGTTGCGCACTGTGTCACTCAGTCGCAGTAGGAGGGCGACGATGATCCAGTTGGCGACGAGGGAGGAGCCACCGGCGGCCAGGAAGGGGGTGGTGAGGCCGGTGAGCGGGATGACGCGGGTGACACCGCCGATGACGATGAAACACTGCAGCGCGATGACGAAGGACAGACCGACGCCGAGGAGCTTGCCGAAGTCGTCCTGACCGGCGAATCCGATGCGGAAGCCGCGGGCGACCAGGAGCAGGTAGAGGGCCAGGATGGCGAAGATGCCGGCCAGGCCGAGCTCCTCGCCGAGGCTGGCGATGATGTAGTCGCTCTGCGGGACCGGGGTCAGTTCGGGGCGCCCCTGGCCGAGGCCCGTGCCGATCAACCCGCCCTTGGCGAGACCGAACAGGCCCTGCACCAGCTGGTAGCTGCCGCCGTCGGCGTCGTAGACGGCCGGGTTGAGCGCATCCAGCCAGTTGGTGAACCGGCCGTTGACGTAGTCGAGGGTCTGGCTGGCGATGACGGCGCCGCCGAGGAACAGCGACATGCCCAGCAGCACCCAGCTGAGCCGCCCGGTGGCGAGGTAGAGCATCACCAGGAACAGGCCGAAGTAGAGCAGTGCGGTGCCCAGGTCGCGCTGGAAGATGATGACCGACATCGACAGGGCCCAGACCACGAGGATCGGGCCGAGGTCGCGCAGACGCGGGAACCGAAGGCCGAGGAACTTCTTGCCCACCATGGACAGGCTGTCGCGGTTGCGCACGAGGTAACCCGCGAAGAACACGGCCAGGGCGATCTTCGCGATCTCACCGGGCTGGAAGGTGGCGAAGGAGCCGAAACCGATCCACACCCGGGCGCCGCTGACCTCGCGGCCGAGTCCGGGCACGAGCGGCAGAAGCAGCAGGGCCACACCGACGAAACCCGCCACATAGGTGTACCGGAACAGCACCCGGTGGTTGCGGATCACCAGGATCACGGTGATCGCGCAGGCGATGGCCAGGCCGCTCCACACGGTCTGCCGTACCGCTGCGCTCTCCCAGCCGGCCTCGTTGTTGGCGATGTCGATGCGGTAGATCATGGCGATGCCGATGCCGTTGAGCAGGGTGGCGATCGGCAGGATGAACGGGTCGGCCTCGCGGGCCACGAAGCGCAGCATGATGTGCAGTGCGAAGACCAGGCCGGACAGGCTCGCGCCGAGCAGAACCAGGGTGGTGTCGATCTGGCCGAGCGCGCCCAGCTGCACGAGCACCACGGCGCCGAGGTTGATGCCGCACGCGATGATCAGCAGGAACAGTTCGAGGTTGCGCAGCTTCTGCGGCAGGTGCAGGCGCCGGATCTTGCCGGTCTGCGGTGCCGCCTCGCGGGCATCCGTGGTCGGATTACTCTGCCGGGGCATTGCTCAACCGTTCCACGATGAGTTTGGCGTCCTCGAGGGACGACGCGCTGATGGTGCGCTCCACCTGCTGGCGGTCGTACACGCGCAGCTGGTTGAGTTCCAGGTCGGTGTCTTCGTAGACGCTGGAGAGTTTGAGGGGGCCCAGATCCTGCTGGATGCCCTGGTAGATGGCGACCGTGCTGCCCTCGACGCCCACGTAGTAGCGGCTCTGCGTCCACTGATAGCCGAGCAGGGCGGCGCCGGCGATGGCCACGATGAGCAGCACAATGCCGGCCAGCCAGGTGATCTTCCGGCGCAGCGCCCGGCGGGCGTCCTCCTCGATGAGCTCGGAGAGGTAGTCCTGCGAGTCGGGTTCGAAGTGGGTTTCACGCACCGGGTGCAGCCGCAGCGACGGGATGCGCGGGGCGCGCGTGCGCACCGGCTCCTCACCGAACGCGAGCGGGGCGGAGGCGGAGCCGACCACGACGGGGTCGCCCTGGCGTTCGCCGCCGTTGCCGATGTCGACGACCACGATCGTGACGTTGTCGGGGGCGCCGCCGTCGAGGCTCTCCTTGACCAGGCGGTCGGCGACGGCCTGGGCATCCAGTGAGCTCTTGAGGGCGTTGGAGATGCCGGTGTTGGACACCACCCCGCTCAACCCGTCGGAGCAGATCAGCCAGCGGTCGCCAGCGCGGGTGGCCAGGATCGACGTGTCGATCTCCGGGGAGGACTCGACGTCGCCGAGCACCCGCATCAGCACCGAGCGGCGCGGGTGCACCATGGCCTCGGCCTCGGTGATGCGGCCGCTGTCGACCAGGCGCTGCACGAAGGTGTGGTCGGTGGTGATCTGGGACAGTTCGCCGTCACGGAAGAGGTAGATGCGGGAGTCGCCGATGTGCGCAATCGCGACCTGGTCGTCGATCACCACGAGGGCGCTCACGGTGGTGCCCATGCCGGTGAGTTCGGCGTGCTCGAAGACGGTTTCGGCCAACTGGGAGTTCGCCGCGATGAGCGCGGCCTGCAGCGCGAACTCGGCGTCCTGCGCCGAGTGGTAGGCCGTGTCGGCCTCCATGATGCGCTTGGTGGCGATGGCGGAGGCCACGTCGCCGCCCGCGTGTCCGCCCATGCCGTCGGCGACGACGAACAGGGTGTGCCCGGCGTAGCCGGAGTCCTGGTTGTTGGCCCGAATCTTGCCAACGTTGGACACGGCGGCGCTGTGACTAACCGATGCCATGCACTACCGCCGGAGCTCGAAGCTGGTCGCGCCGATCTTGACGGTGGTGTTCAGCGGCACCGACGTGGGCACCGCCACGCGTTTTCCGTCGAGGAAGGTGCCGTTGGTGGAGTCGAGGTCCTGCACCATCCAGTCGTCGTGCCAGAGCATCAGGCGCGCGTGGTGGGTGGAGGTGTAGTCGTCACGGATGACGAGACTCGAGTCGCTGGACCGGCCGATGGTGATGGGCTCGGAGCCGAGCGGGAACTCCGTGCCGGCCTTGGGCCCTGAGGTGATCACCAGGCGGGTCGCGGTCTGGGTGGTCGCCTTGTCCGGCCCGGCGGCGGGCTGGGCCAGTTTGGGCCGGGAGAGCTGCTCGGTGGGGGCCGACGCGGAAGCGGCGGGCGCCTGCGCGAACGCTCCGGCGGGAACTGGGGCGGGCGGCGGGGTGGCGAAGGGCACCGCGGCCGCGGGCGGCGTGTCGGTGGAGAGCTTGCGCACCCGTTGGCCGAACAGGTCGCTGCGCAGCGCATAGACGATGCCGAAGATGAACAGCCAGAGCACGAGCAGGAACGCCAGGCGCAGGACAAGCAGGGTCAGTTCACTGGGATTCATGTGTTCGGCCCCCAGAATCCGCCCATGTCGTGGCGCTGGGTGGCATCGTCGGTGCGGCGGGGCGCCGGATCGGAGCCGGCCTGGGCGACGACCCGGAAGACGATGCGGGTGCGGCCGATGGTGATCACCGAGTCCGGTTCGAGGATGGCCTGCGTGACGGGGGCGCCGTTCAGCTGCGAACCGTTGGTGGAGCCGAGGTCGCGCACCTGGGCGCGGGCGCCGTCCCAGATGATCTCGACGTGCCGGCGGGAGGTGCCGGTGTCGTCGATGGTGATGTCGGCATCCGACCCGCGGCCGATCACGGTGCGGGACTTGACCAGGGCGTGCCGGTGGCCGTTGATGTCGAGCACCGGGGTCCAGGCGACGGTGCCCTTGACGCTGGTGGAATCCACCTGCACCATGCCCTCGCTCAGGCCCGGGTCGTTTTCGAAGTCGATCGTGACGGCGCCGGTGAACTGGTAACCCTGCGAGGCGGCGTGCTGCTGCACCAACTGGATGAGTTCGTCGACCAGAGCCGGACCCAGATCGGTGATGCGGCGGAAGTCGGCCTGGGCCAGCCGCACGGTGAAGCGGTTGGGCGCCAGGATGCGATCGCGGGCCACGACGGCGGCTTTGGTGTCGAGCTCACGACGCAGCGCTGAGGTGATCTCCACCGGCTGCACGCCCGACTTGAAGGTCTTGGCGAAGGCGCCGTTTACGGCGCGCTCAAGACCTTTCTCAAAGCTATCCAGTATGCCCACAGGTCTCCCGATCCGGTCCGTTTGGCTATCAGCATGTTACTTGCCTCACGTGTTAACTCGCCCAACGGGCGGGTCAGGGCACGGGAAGTCATCCTACGGGGGTAGACGGGCTGAACCACTAATAGGGGGTATTGCGACACCAGATTGCGTGCTGCGCGCGGGCCTGCGGGCGCACAAATGTGTCGAATGGCGTTTGAGCCCCCGGGAATGCTAGGATTTCCAAGTTCGCGCGAGTGGCGGAATTGGCAGACGCGCTGGCTTCAGGTGCCAGTATTCGAAAGGATGTGGGGGTTCAAGTCCCCCCTCGCGCACACTCGTAAGAAGTGCACGAAGGATGAAAATCCGCGCGAACGGAAAGGCCCCCGGGAAACCGGGGGCCTTTCCTCATCTCCGGCGATGAGAACCCGCCGATCGACCGGGCCAGCCATTCAGCGCTCACGGCTCTCAGTGGCATCGGCGTTAGTTGTTTTACATGTGTCTCGCGGCTCCTTACGGTGGAAAGACCGTCTCGAAAGGACCACTTGTGAAGACATTCACCATGCCCGGAACCGACATCGTCGCGCCCAACGTGCTGCTCGGCCTGATGCGCATCGCCGACAAGACCGACGACGAGGTGCAGGAGCTCGTGCGCACAGCTCGGGACTCCGGTATCGATTTCCTCGACCACGCCGACGTGTACGGGAACGAGCTGCACGGCTGTGAGCGCCGGTTCGCCGAGGCGATGAAGCTGACGCCGTCCCAGCGTGACGAGCTCACCATCCAGACCAAGACCGGGATCGTGGGAGAGAACGGGCCGTACTTCGACTTCTCCTATGAGCACATCATCGAGTCGGTGCACGGCTCCCTGGCGGCACTAGGCACCGACCACATCGACATCCTGCTGCTGCACCGGCCCGACGCACTGGTGGAGCCCGAGGAGGTCGCCCGGGCTTTCGACGAGCTGGAAGCCGCCGGCAAGGTGCGCGCGTTCGGCGTCTCCAACCACACCCCGCGCCAGATCGACCTGCTGCGGAAGTACGTGCGCCAGCCGATCGTGGCCAACCAGCTGCAGCTCTCGATCACCCACTCGCCGATCATCGCGCAGGGGGTGTCGGCGAACATGGCCGACGAGGAGCAGTCGGTGACCCTCGACGGCGGCGGGATCCTGGACTACTGCCGGCTGAACGACATCACCGTGCAGGCCTGGTCGCCGTTCCAGGCGGGCTTCTTCAATGGGGTCTTCCTCGGCAACGAGAAGTACCCGGAGCTCAATGCGGTCATCGACCGACTCGCCGCCGCCTATGGAGTGCCGCCGATCGCCATCGCCACGGCGTGGATCACCCGGCACCCCGCCCAGATGCAGGTGGTGCTCGGCACCACCAGCCCCGAGCGGGTTGCCGGCGCCGCCCAGGGCTCCGACCTGCGGCTGAGCCGGGCCGAATGGTACGAGCTCTTCCGGGCCGCCGGCAAGATCGTTCCCTAAGCGACTCGGTCTGAGACGTCGAGTCGAGGCGGCCCGGAGGGGTGGGTGACTACTGCTCGGGGCTGCCCGACGCGACGTCTTCCTCGGTCTCGGAATCACCGTCGGTCTGCGAACCGTCGGGCAGCGCGTCGAGCCTGGCCTTTTCCGCCTCGCTGATGTTGGTGGAGCCGTCCGGGGTCTTCTGGTCGTTCGTCTGATCGGAATTCATTCCATCAACTATAGGAGAACGCACGGTGCCGTGACCATGATCGAGATCCCCTCGGCGGTTCCGCGGATCGACAGGGTGTCCAGGCTGCCATCCGGCACCGACCAGAAATCCCGGCCCATGGCCCGGTCCGACCGGATGTAGCCCTGGACCCCCCACTCGGTCGTGATCGCGTCGAAGGCCTCGTCCGCGCTGTCGGCGATCTCGAAAATGGGGATGACTACGGCGCCCTGCACCTGTTCGTTTTCGCCGTCCACGCAGGTTTCGGTCGTCACGGATGCCGGGCCGCGGATTCCCGCGGCGTCACCGGCGGCATCCAGCAGGGCCGTCACGAGGGCCCGGTCGAGCTCGAGCCGGGCTGCGGCGGCGGCCGGGTCAACGGCGGCCGGGGGAACGGCGCCGGGGAGCCCGGTCATCCGGTCGTCGGGCTCGGCCGAGCCGAGGGGAAGCCCGAGATAGCCGCGGAGGTCCTGGGAAGCGTCGATGCCGCCGGTCGAGGCCGTGAAAGAAGCTCGCGGCAGGCCGTTCGCCGACGAGTCAGAGTCGTCCAGCCCCGTGAGTCGTGCCGCGACAAGGCCACGGGCACTCCGGGTGTCGACAGTGACCCGGAGGGACGGCCGCCAAGCGGAGAACTCCTTCCGCGTGTCGACACCGTTGAACGACACCGATGTCACTCCCTTGGCTGCGGCGATCTCGCTGAGTACGGGGACCAGCTCGGCGGCCGGAGAACGGGGGTCGAACGTCAGCGTCGATGATTCGCCGGTGTCGTGCTGGGTGGCCAGGGTGACGGAGGACACGGCACCGCTACCGAAGCCGGGGATGGCGCGGATCGCCGGCGCCAAATCGGTCCAGGTCGCGGGCGATGCAACCGTGACGGACACCGGGTCCCCGTGCTGCAGCACCGATACAGAGCTAATGCCGGGCAGGTCGCGCAACGACAGGGCGGCCTCGGCCATGTCCTCGGGTTCGACGCTCGTGAGGACGCCGTTCGGAAGGGGCGAGAACTGCAGTTGCACGTCCGCGGTGCCCGGCTCGCCGGGAATCTGCAGGACGGTGGTCAGTGAGACATAGCCATCCTGACCGTCGGCGGCCACTGATGCGGCGAGGGAACGCGTGTCAAGGCCCGACGCATCGGCTTGCACAGTGAGGACGGCAGACCACACAGCCACCTCGGACAACGGCCCGCCGTCTTTATAGTCACGCACCCTGATATCCGTCGTGACCGAAGCCACTCCCGGTGTGCTCCGGATCATGGCTGCGGCGTCGTCGACCACCGCCGTGACCTCCGCAGGCGGGCGCGGAAACCCGGTGCACCCCGCCAAACCCAGTGCCAGCAGCAGGACCCCCGCGCCGGCCCACCCTCGAACGAACCCCCGTGTCTGCATCCGGCCAGTATCCCGCACCGGGCCGACGGCATCCGTCGCGTGACGACACTCTCACGGCCCGTTCACGGCTCGCCTGTTACTGTCGATGGGTCAACCCGAACGGGCCGGCACCACAGTTTTCAGGGAGCACCAGTGAACCAGCCTCGTATGAACGTCGAGTCGTTCAACCTCGACCACCGCACCGTCGCCGCGCCCTACGTGCGCCTGGCGGACACCAAGGTTCTGCCGCAGGGCGACACCATCGTGAAGTACGACGTGCGCTTCACCCAGCCCAACGTGGCCCACCTGGACATGAAGGCGGTGCACTCGATCGAGCACCTCTTCGCCGAGCACTCCCGCAACCACTCGGCGCGGGTCATCGACTTCTCGCCGATGGGCTGCCAGACCGGTTTCTACCTGATCCTGCAGGGGCAGCCGGAGTACGCCGAGGTGCTCGAGCTCATCGAGGCCACCATGACCGACATCCTCGGCGCCACCGAGGTGCCCGCGGCGAACGAGGTGCAGTGCGGTTGGGGCGCGAACCACTCGCTCACCGCGGCGCAGGATGCGGTGAAGGTCTTCCTCGCCGCCCGCGCGGACTGGCCCACCGTCACCGCATGAGCATCGAGCGCAGCGTGAGCATTGACGCGATCATCCTGGTGGCGATGGAGGAGGAAGCAGCCCCGTTCCTCGCCGCCGCCTCCGCCGCGGACGACCCCCTGACCATCGGCAACGCCCGCCAGCACCGCCTCACGCTGGCCGGCCGCGAGGTGCTCCTGGTGCAGAGCGGCATCGGCTTGGTCAACGCGGCCGGCGCGGCGACCGCGGCGATCCTTTCCGCGCGGGCCACCGCGCCCGCCGCCGCGCCGCTGGTGATCAGCGCGGGCTCGGCCGGCGGGGTGGCCGTGCATGTGCGGGTAGGCGAGGTCGTCATCGGCAGCGACTACCTCAACAGCGGGGCGGATGCCCGGGCCTTCGGCTACCTGCTCGGCCAGGTGCCCGGCATGCCCGCCAGCTACCCGGGCACGGCGGGCGCACTCACCGCGGCCGAATCCCCGGTGCAGATGCCCGACGGGTCGGCCATCGTGGTGCACCGGGGGACCATGGTCTCCAGCGACACCTTCGTCGGCGGCGACATCGTGGACCGTGTCCGCGCCGAGTTCCCCGGGGTGCTGGCCACCGACATGGAATCCGTCGCGATCGCCCAGACCGCCCACGTGCACGGGGTGCCGTTCCTGGCCGTTCGGGGCATCTCCGACCTGTGCGGGCCCGTGGCCGGCTCCGACTTCCTCACCCACGTCGACGACGCGGCCGACCGCTCCGCCGTGGTGGTGCTGGAGATCCTGCGCCGGCTCCCGGACTGACCCGCACGGGGAGCAGTTGGGCTGCGGTGGAGGGCGCCGTGGCGGCGCATCCGTTCTAGGGTGAGCACATGGACACTGTGATTGAGATTCTGCACATCGTTGCCGCCGTCTTCATCATCGGACCGATGGCCATCCTGCCGACGACCGGGCTGCGTGCCCTGCGCGCGCGGGAGGCCGGACAGATCACCCTGCTGGCGAAGTCGGTGAACATCTTCACGCTGCTGTCGCTGGTCGTGGCGCTGTTCGGTTTCGGCGCCCTGGGCATGAGCGACCGGGCGTCCTTCGCCTCGACCTGGATCTGGCTCTCGATCGTGCTGTACGCGCTCGCCCTGGCGATCAACCTGTTCCTGGTGGTTCCCGCGCTGCGCGCCTCGGCCGAGGAGGTGATGGCCAACCCGGCGGGCACCGCCCGGGTGGCCGGCTACCCGCGCATCGCCGCCGGGTCCGGCATCGTGACCCTGCTGCTGGTCGCCGTGACCGTGCTCATGGTCTGGAAGCCGTAGGCCGCGCGGGTCAGGCCGCGTCGTAGGCGCGGCGCAGCCAGGCGAGCACGTCGTCGGTGAGCTCGGCCGGGTCGGCCAGGCGCACCCGGTGGGTGACCATACTGTTCCAACTGCCGGATGCCTCCAGCGCATCGGCACCGTTGACGCCGGGCAGCTTCAGGCCCAGGTCGAGCCGGCCGGCGGTGACCTGCACGATGGCGAACTTCTTCGTTCCCCTGAGCAGGCTGATGTAGCTGTTGGTTGGGGCGAGGTTCACCTCGCCGATCTGCCGGGCGTGGGCGAGCAGGGCGTCGTAGGTGGCACGCCAGTGCGCCTTGGCGCCGCTGAACTGGGCGTTGATCTTCTCCTCCACGGGCAGGCGCTGGCCGGGAACCTGGCCCAGCGCCGACACCAGAGCCATGGCATGGCCGGTGCCGAGGCCGTAGTCCTCCTTGAGCCACGCCACGATCCGGGCGGTCTTCACGTCGGGGCCCAACAGACCCTTGGCCGCCGCCGCGGCGCGGAAGTCGTCGGGGCCGAGACCGGTCTTGGCCTTGATCGTGTCCAGGTACGCCTGGGAGGTCATGGTGCTCCTCACGGTGCAGTGGCCTGGGCCACGGTCGACAACTGTGCGGTTAACCTAGCAGGGCCGCCCCTCTCGTGAAGAAGGGCGGCCCTGCTGCTGCTGCCGACGCTAGTCGAGCGTGGGCATCTGCTCGGTGATGTGCGCGATCGTGGGGATCGACGACGTGATCACGGTGCCGTCGGCGCGACGGTTGCCCTCGATGAGCGCCACAGTGGGTGCACCGGGGTCGCGTGCGCCCTGGTGCGACAGCGGGATCGTCTCGGGCGTGCCGGCCGTGACGACGACCTGCAGGCCGCGAACGGTGAGCCGTGCCTCCGTGCCCTCCTCGATGCTGAGGTGCACGCTGGTCTGCGAGACCGCGACGCGCAGGCGGGTGCCCTTGAGCGTGACCCGGAAGATCAGCTCGTCCCAGTCCTCGGGCAGGCGCGGGTCGAGGGTGATGCGCCCGCTGTGGTCGCGGAGCCCTCCGAAACCCATCACCAGCGCACTCCACACGCCACCGGCGGATGCGACGTGCACGCCGTCGGCCGCGTTGTGGTGCAGGTCGGCGAGGTCCACAAACAGCCCGGAGGTGAAGTACTTGAGCGCGAGCTCGTGGTAGCCCACCTCGGCGGCGATGATCGACTGCACGACATCCGACAGCGTGGAGTCGCCCGTGGTCAGCGGGTCGTAGTAGTCGAAGTCGGCCCGTTTCTCCTCTGGGGTGAACTGGTCACCCTGCAGGAGCAACGCCAGCACCACGTCGGCCTGCTTGAGCACCTGGAAGCGGTAGATCACCAGCGGGTGGTAGTGCAGCAGCAGCGGCCGGTTCTCCGGCGGCGTGGCGGCGAGGTCCCAACGCTCCTTCTCCAGGAACTGGGCGTCCTGCGGGTGGATGCCGAGGTTGCGGTCGAAGGGGATGTGCATGGCCTCAGCGGCGAAGGACCACTCCATCACCTCGGCCTCGTCCAGCTTCAGCCGGGCGCACATGGAGTCGAAGGCCGCCCGGTCGACCGAGTACAGCCGGCGCACGCTCTTCACCGCGGCGCGCAGGTTGGAGCGCGCCATGATGTTCGTGTACAGGTTGTCGTTGACGACGGTGGTGTACTCGTCGGGTCCGGTGACGCCGTGGATGTGGAAGACATCGTTGCCGTTGCCGCGCCAGAAACCCAGGTCGGCCCACATCCTGGCGGTCTCCACCAGGATGTCGATGGCCTCGCGGGCGAGGAAGTCCTCGTCGCCGGTGGCCGCCACGTACTGGCTGAGCGCATAGGAGATGTCGGCGTCGATGTGGTACTGCGCCGTCCCGGCCGCGTAGTACGCGCTGGACTCGAGGCCGTTGATGGTGCGCCACGGGAACAGGGCGCCGAGCTGGTTGAGCTCGGTGGCGCGGGCGCGGGCGTGGTCGAGCAGGCCGTGCCGGAACCGCAGGGCGTTCCGGGCCGCGTTCGGCGACGTGTAGGTGAGGAACGGCAGCACGTAGATCTCGGTGTCCCAGAAGTAGTGGCCGCCGTAGCCGGAGCCGGACACCCCCTTCGCCGAGACGCCCTGGCCGTCGGCGCGCATGGACGCCTGGGCCAGCTGGAAGAAGTTCCACCGGGTGGCCTGCTGCAGGGCCGGCTGGCCGGGCAGTTCGACATCCGTGCGAGCCCAGAACGCGTCGAGCCAGTCGCGCTGTTCCTGGATGATCGCGGCGACGCCGGTCTCCTTGGCACGGTCGAGCGTGCGGTCGCACCGGTCGGCGAGCTCGTGCGTTGGCACCCCGGCGGAGGTGTGGTAGCTGAGCAGCTTGGTGATGCGGATGGGGTTGCCCATCTTGGCCTTGACCTTGTACACGTGCTTGGCGAGGTCGTCACCGAGCTGCGAGGACTCGTCGAAGTCGTTGATGGTGTCGATCGAGTGGTCGGAGGCCGTGGCGACCGTCATGCCCGAATTGGTGCAGCGGAACCCGAGGATGTAGCGGCCGTTGTTGGCGCGCTTGAACCGCGGCTGCAGCACCCGGTCGGTGAAGGTCTCGGCGCGGCGGGGGTCCCAGTCGTTGGCCGACCCGGACTTGGGCCGGTCGTACTCGCCGATGCCGTCCTGCCGGTTGAGCGTCTGGCTGGAGATGACGACCGACGCGTCGGAGTCGAGCATGGTCACCTCGTACTCGAGCACGGCAAGGTGACGTTCGGTGAACGAGACCAGGCGGCGCGAGCGGATGAGCACCTGCTTGCCCGACGGGGTGCGCCAGACCAGCGACCGCGACAGGATGCCGTCGGCGAAGTCCAGTCGGCGCTCGTAGCTGAGCAGCTCGGCGAGGGTGAGCACGAGCGGTTCGTCGTCGACGTAGATGCGGATGATCTTCGCATCCGGGGCGTTGACGATGGTCTGGCCGACCCGGGCGAAGCCGAACGCCTCTTCGGCGTGCCGGATGGGCCAGGTCTCGTGGAACCCGTTGATGAAGGTGCCGTGCACGTGGCCGTCGCGGCCCTCGTCGACGTTGCCGCGGAGACCGAGGTAGCCGTTGCCCACGGCGAAGAGGGTCTCGGTGCGGCCCATGTCGTCGCCGGAGAAGTCGGTCTCCACCAGAGCCCACTCGTCGAGCGGGAACCGGCTGCGGTCGAGCGGGTCGGTGAGTTCCTGGATGGCGGCATCGATGGTCATACGTGGACTCCGCTTCCGGTCGAGGGGATCGTGCTGCCGATCAACGGCAGCAACTCGGACAGGTCGGCGACGACGGTGTCGGCTCCGGCCTCGAGCAGCACCTGGGGGCCGACGCCGCGGTCGACGCCGAGGACCAGGCCGAAGTCACCGGCCCGGCCGGACTGGATGCCGGATTCGGCGTCCTCGACGACGACGCACTCGGCCGCCGTGAGGCCGAGCAGCCCGGCGGCGAACGCATACGTGTCGGGGGCTGGCTTGCCGGCGAGGTTCTCGGCGCGGGCGCGCACACCGTCGACGACGATCTCGAACCGGTCGCGGAGTCCCGCGGCGGTGAGCACCATCTCACCGTTCAGTGAACTGGTGACCACGGCGACCTCGAGGCCCGCCGCGACGACGGCGTCGAGGAACCGCAGCGAGCCGGGGTACGGGCTCACGCCGTCTTCGGCGAGGGTCTCGTTGAAGGCCTTGTTCTTGCGGTTGCCGAGCCCGCAGACGGTCTCCTGCTCCGGCGCATCCGTGGGCTGGCCGTCGGGCAGTGACAGCCCGCGCGATGCGAGAAGGGACCGGACGCCGTCGTACCGGGGTTTGCCGTCGATGTAGGCGAAGTAATCGGCGTCGGTGTACGGCTTCACGTCGTGTCCGGCGAGGAACGGCGTGAACAACCGCGACCAGGCGCTCATGTGCACCTCGGCCGTGGGAGTGAGCACGCCGTCGAGGTCGAACAAGACGCCGCGCGCGCTGAGAACCCGGTCGCGGGTCTCAGCGGGCGTAAGGGGGGAGTGGGGGGAAGTCAATATGGTGCCCTGCTTGGTAGTTGCTTTAAGAAGGTGGCTAAAACCGGGTAGTCGAGCTTGTCACTTGCCCCGCGGATCACGAAATTCTCCGCGGGCACACCAACGGCCGGATCGGCGGCCATCGTGGGTGCACATCGATCCTAGAACTTCGACCCGTCGCAGGTGTCGTCCCCGTGTTAACGTTCTGTTGCCATTGGGTGTGACGGCTCCCGGTTTTGCCGACCCGGTCAGTGCGCCATCGGGGCGGGCGCGTGCGGGTCGCTGACCGATACGGCCGGCTTGCGGATGAAGAAGGCCAGCGGAATCGCGAAGAGCGAGATGATCGCGCCGTAGAGGAACGCGCTCTGGGTGCCCGCCGCGGTGGCGGCGACCTCGCCGGCCCCGTTGGCGATCTGGGTTGCCGCCGTCGAGGACATCACGGTGACGAACAGGGCCGTTCCGGCCGCGCCGGCCAGCTGCTGGGCGGTGCCGACGACGGCGCTGCCGTGGGAGTACAGCTTGGGCTTGAGCGAGGCCAGCCCGGAGGTGAACAGCGGGGTGAACAGGAACGCCAGGCCGAAGCTCAGCGCCACGTGGGCCACGAGCACGTACCAGAACGGGGTGCTCGCGGTGAGCATGGTGAGGAACCAGAACGCGCCGCTGACGATGATCGATCCCGGGACCAGGAGCACGGTGGGGCCGAAGCGGTCGTAGAACCGGCCGACGAAGGGGGCGAGCAAGCCCATGGTGAGACCGCCAGGAAGCAGCAGCAGGCCGGTGGTGAGCGCATCCAGGCCCAGCACGGTCTGCATGTAGATGGGCAGCAGGATGAGCGTGCCGAACAGGGCCATCATGCTCACCGCGAGCATGACGATGGCAAAGGTGAAGGTGCGCGACGTGAAGGTGCGCAGGTCGAGCAGGGCCCGGTCGGTACGCTGCAGGGCGACCTGGCGCCAGACGAACAGGGCGATCGCCACGAGGCCGATGCCCAGCGGTATCAGGCCGGCCGATGCACTGCCGGTGGCGGATTCGCCGAGGTTGCTCAGCCCGTAGACCAGGCCGCCGAAACCGAACGCGGAGAGGATCACCGAGACCACGTCGAGCGGCACCTTGGTGGGAGTGGTCACGTTCTTGATGCGGGCAGCGCCGAGGGCAAGCGAGCCGAGCGCGATGGGCAGTACGAGGATGAACATCCAGCGCCAGTCGAGCACGCTGAGGATCAGGCCGGAGATGGTGGGGCCGATGGCCGGGGCGACCGAGATGACGATGGAGATGTTGCCCATGGTCTTTCCGCGGGCGGCGGGCGCCACCAGGGTCATCACGGTGGTCATCAGCAGCGGCATCATGATCGCGGTGCCCATGGCCTGCACCACGCGGCCCACGATGAGCACCTCGAAGCCCGGGGCGATCGCGGCGATGAGGGTGCCGGTGCTGAACAGGGTCATCGCGGCGAGGAACACCGGACGGGTGTTGAACCGCTGCAGCAGGAAGCCCGTGATGGGGATGACGACGGCCATCGTCAGCATGAACGCGGTGGTCAGCCACTGGGCCGCGCTGGCCGTGATGTTGAGATCCTTCATGAGGTGCGGCAGCGCCACACCCATGATGGTCTCGTTGAGGATGACCACGAAGGCTGACACCAGCAGCAGCGAGATGACGAGCTTGGTGCCCGCGGCATCCGGGGCATTGCCGGTGCCGACGGGAGATGTGCTGGTGGGGGCGGTGCTGGTGGCGACACTGGAGTCGGTCATCGGGGTCCTAACGAAACGGGCACTGGTGCGACCTCAGTATGAGGTACCCATGTTTCAACCAGAATGCGCCGGTTATGTTCCCGAATCGGACAAATGCGCCCGGCGCACCGGGCGCAGAAGTCCGCACAGGCAACAGTTGGGCGGATGCCTCGCGCCGGCGGGCAGGTTGGCAGCGGATGCTCGACTCTTGGCAGTCGGTCCCGGTCGGCGCGGCCGGCCGGCTCCCTAGGCTGTGGGCATGCCGATCACACCCGACACCAAAGACTGGACCTGGGTGCTCGAGCGCCCCTGCCCCGAGTGCGGATTCTCCGCCGCAGCTCTCGCCTTCGACGACATTCCCGCTCTGGTGCGGCAGAACGCGGCCGCCTGGGCGCCGGTTCTCGAGCGGCCGGATGTCGCGGTACGGCCCGACGACACGACGTGGTCGGCGCTGGAGTACGCGGCCCACGTGCGCGACGTGTTCCGCATCTTCGACCTGCGACTGGGCCTGATCCTCGCCGAGGACGACCCCCTGTTCGCCAACTGGGACCAGGACGCCACGGCCGAGGCCGAGCGCTACAACGAGCAGGACCCGCGCACCGTGGCGGTGGAGCTGGCCGCCGCCGCGGCATCCGTCGCCGACGCCTTCGCCGCGGTGCCGGCCGCCGACCGTGAACGCACGGGGCGGCGCAGCGACGGCGCCCGGTTCACCGTGACCACGCTGGCCCAGTACTTCGTGCACGACCCGACCCACCACCTCCACGACGTCGGCTGATCTGTGCCGGGTCTTTGGACATGGTTTCGCAGAATCTCACCCAGTAAACTTCGGCCATGACGACGGACCGCAGTGTGGCGCGCACCCCGGCCCCTGCCCCGGGTGCGGTGGTGCACAAGGTGCTCAACAACAACGTCGTCATCTCCATCGACTCGTCCGGGCAGGAACGGGTATTGATGGGTCGCGGGCTCGGCTTCCAACTGCAGCCCACCGACACCATCGACCCCGCCAGGGTCGAGAAGACCTTCATCCTCGAGCAGGGCCATGACGCGGACCACGCCCGCCAGCTTCTGGCGTCCGTGCCCTACCCGATCATCGAGGCCGTGACCGGCGCCGTCGACCAAGCGGAACGCACACTGGGGCGCAGCCTCGGCCGCCGGCTGCCGCTCGCCGTCATCGACCACGTGCAATATGTCCTTGAGCGCATGCAACAGGGAATCCGGATTCCGACCACGGCGATGCCGGAATTACGGGTCTTGCATCCGCAGGAATTCGCGGCGGCTGCCCACATGGCACGGTCGATCAGTGCCGCTCTGCAGAACGAATTGCCCGAGGAAGAAGCTGTATTCCTCACGATGCATCTATTGAACGCCACCCGGGACGAACCCAACGGCACCGCGGCGCTGTTGTTCCGGCGGGTGCAACACGTCGTGACGACCGTCGAGAGCGGCCTCGGGGTTCAGCTGGACCCGGACAGCCCCGACTACGCCCGGTTCATCCTGCACGTGCAGTTTCTGCTGCAACGGCTCGTGGCCCAGTCGATGTTGCGTGGATCGGACACCTCGTTCTTCGAGTTCGCCAAGCTCAGCTACCCGCGTTCCTATGCCATCGCCGCCGACGTGAAGTCCTACGTCAGCGCCGCCACCGGCTCCGACCTCACCGACGAGGAACTGCTCTACGTGATAGTGCACGTGGAGCGGCTGGCGAATCAGGTGGTCGATGGCAGCACCGCCTGACGGTGTGATAGCGTGATCGACGCAGGGCGAGGACGACCTGCGAAGCACTCACGGATTGTTACCGCACAGCGGGCAAAACCTGAACTCAATGCCATTACGGCGTTTCGAGTTCAGGTCTTTTTTTTGCCCAAAATCCGGTTGGGTGCTTCTTGCCAGAGTGAAGCCGCGATGTCGCGGCGGAAGGTGAATCAACCCGATGGATTACTCCACAACCGCTGCTGCGGTTCTCAAGGGCGTTGGCGGAGAGGGGAATGTCTCCTCCCTCGTGCACTGCGCCACCCGGCTGCGGTTCGTCGTGAAGGACGAGAGCAAGATCGACAAGGCAGCCGTGAAGGCCAGCCCCGGCGTCATCGCCACGGCGGAAGCCGGCGGCCAGTACCAGGTCGTCATCGGCAATGAGGTCCCCGAGGTCTTCGCCGAGATCGCCAAGATCTCCAAGCTCGCTGGTCCCGCCGCGAACGTGAAGGCGACGGACGGCCCCAAGGGGAACCTGCTCAACCGGTTCATCGCGATGATCTCCGCCATCTTCACCCCGCTGCTATGGGCCCTGGCCGGAACCGGCCTGCTCAAGGCGTTCCTCGCAGCGGCGGTCACCTTCGGCTGGCTCGACAACACGACCACCACGTACACGATCCTCAACGCCCTCTCGGATGCGTTCATCAACTTCCTGCCGCTCGCGCTCGCGATCACCGCGGCGAAGTACTTCAAGGCGGAACAGTTCACCTCGCTCGCTATCGCCGGCGCCTTCGTGTATCCGTCGATCGTGGCCCTGAACGGGGTGCCCGACATCACCTTCTTCGGCATCCCGGTCACCATGGTCAGCTACGTCTCGAGCGTCATCCCGATCATCGTCATCGTCTGGCTGCAGAGCCACGCCGAACGCGTGCTCTACGCCAAGCTGCCCTCGGCGATCCGACGCTTCGTCACGCCCATGCTCCTGGTGCTGATCCTCGTTCCCCTCACCTTCCTCGTCATCGGCCCGCTGTCCAACCTGATCAGCGGCGGCCTCGCCGGCGGCATCGGCTGGATCTTCACTGCCGTGCCCTGGCTCGGCGGGGCCATCATGGGCGGACTGTGGCAGGTCTTCGTGATCTTCGGCCTGCACTGGGGCTTCGTGCCGCTGATGACCGCTGAACTGCAGACCGGCGGCCTGATCTACCTCGTTGCCCCCCTGTTCGCTGCGGTTCTGGCACAGGCCGCCGCCGTCACCGGCGTGTGGGTGCGCACCAAGGACAAGAACCTCAAGTCCCTCGCCGCCCCGGCCGCGTTGTCCGGCTTCCTCGCCGGCGTGACCGAGCCGGCCATCTACGGCGTCAACCTGCCGTTGAAGCGCCCGTTCGTGTTCGGCGTCATCGGCGGTGTCCTCGGTGGTGGGCTGATCTCCGCCGGCGGCATCGCGGCCAACGCTTTCGTGCTGCCGTCCGGCCTGGCCATTCCCGCCCTGCTCAGCCAGGGCAGCATCGTGATGCTGTTCCTCGGCCTGGCCGTCGCGATCATCGTGCCGTTCCTGCTCACCGTCATCGTCGGCTTCAAGGACCCGGTCGCCGAGACCGCGGCCCCCGTGGAGAGTCGCGACCTACAGGTGCTGAGCCCCTTGGACGGCACCGCCGTTCCGCTCACCGCGGTTCCCGACGCCGTCTTCGCCGGCGGTTCGCTAGGCAAGGGCGTCGCCGTGATTCCCCGAATCGGTGCCCTGTACGCCCCGTTCGACGCCGTCGTGGCCGCCGCCTTCCCCACCGGCCACGCGATCGGCCTGAAGCACGCCGACGGCGCCGAGGTGCTCATCCACATCGGTATCGACACGGTCAAGCTCGGCGGCAAGCACTTCACGGTCAAGGTCGAGAAGGGCCAGCAGGTCGCGGCCGGCGACCTCCTGGTGGAGTTCGACATCCCGGCCATCACCGCGGCCGGATACGACATCACGACGCCCATCATCGTGACGAACACCAAGCGGTACCCCGCCATCGGCTCCGCGACGACGGGCCCGGTCGCCCACGGCGACGCGCTCTTCCTCGCGATCGCCGAAGAAGAACTGGCGATCGCCTAGGCGACGCGCAGGACACAACGGTGGAGGGGCGGCCCGCTTGCGCCCCTCCACCCCATGCAGTGAGTAATAAAAGGAGTACACGAATGACCAGTTCCACACCTTTCCCCGCTGACTTCCTCTGGGGCGGCGCCACCGCGGCCAACCAGATCGAAGGCGCCTACAACGAGGGCGGCAAGGGCCTGTCGATCCAGGACGTCATGCCGCAGGGAATCGCCACGCCGCGCACCGAGGGCCCGACCGATGACAACCTCAAGCAGGTGGCCATCGACTTCTACCACCGCTACGCCGAGGACATCGCCCTGTTCGCCGAGATGGGCTTCAAGACTTTCCGCTTCTCCATCGCCTGGAGCCGGGTCTTCCCCCTCGGCGACGAGTCCGAACCCAACGAAGAAGGCCTCGCCTTCTACGACCGGGTGCTCGACGAGTGCGAGAAGCACGGCATCGAACCGCTCGTCACCATCTCGCACTACGAGACCCCGCTGCACCTGACCGAGACCTACGACGGCTGGGTCAACCGCGACCTCATCGGCTTCTACGAGCGGTACGCCCGGGTGCTGTTCGCCCGGTACGGCACCCGGGTGAAGTACTGGCTCACCTTCAACGAGATCAACTCGGTGCTGCACGCCCCGCTCATGTCCGGCGGCATCAACACCCCGAAGGACCAGCTCTCCACGACCGACCTGTACCAGGCGATCCACAACGAACTGGTCGCCAGCGCCCTGGCCACCAAGGCGGCCAGGGAACTGGCCCCCCAGGCCCAGATCGGCTGCATGGTGCTCGCGATGCCCGCCTACCCGTTGACGCCGGACCCCGACGACGTCATGGCATCGCTGACCACCGAGCGCACCAACCTCGCGTTCGGCGACATCCACGTGCGAGGCGAGTACCCCGGGTACTACCTGCGCAGCCTCCGCGACCAGGGCGTGGAGCTGGTCATCACTGACGAGGACCGTGCGCTGCTCAAGGAGCACACCGTCGACTTCGTCTCGTTCAGCTACTACATGAGCGTGGCCGAGACCGCCGACGACTCCAAGCGGATCATCGGCGAGGGCAACATCATGGGTGGCGTGTCCAACCCGACGCTGCAGGCATCCGAGTGGGGCTGGCAGATCGACCCTGTGGGCCTGCGCATCGTGCTCAACCAGTTCTGGGACCGCTGGCAGAAGCCGCTCTTCATCGTGGAGAACGGCCTGGGCGCCCGCGACCAGCTCGTGGAAGTCGACGGCCGCAAGACCGTCATCGACGACTACCGGATCGACTACCTCAACGACCACCTCGTGCAGGTCGGTGAGGCCATCACCGACGGCGTCGACGTCATGGGTTACACCTCGTGGGGCTGCATCGACATCGTCAGCGCCAGCACGGCGCAGCTGAGCAAGCGCTACGGCTTCATCTACGTGGACCGCAACGACGACGGCACCGGCACGCTCGACCGCTACAAGAAGAAGTCCTTCGACTGGTACGCCGAGGTCATCTCGTCGAACGGCGCCAGCCTCACGCGCTAGCGTCGAAGGATACGTTTTACCCCCTTGGGTGGTCTCCGGGATGCCGTTGGCCCGGAGACCACCTCGTTTGGAGCTCCGCATGATTTTCCCCCGCATCGCTTTCCTCGACGTCGACGGCACCCTCATCGACTCGGGTGAGGTGATCGCAGACTCCACCATCGAGGCGGTGCAGACCGCCAGGGCCAACGGGCACCTGGTGTACCTGTGCACCGGCCGGGCGAGCGTGGAGATCTACGCCAAGATCCGCGACATCGGCTTCGACGGTGCGATCAGCGCCGGCGGCGGGTTCGCCGAGATCGGCGACGAACTCGTGATCAGCCGCACCATGCCCGAAGAGGCGGTGGCGCGGATGGTCGACTTCTACGACGAGTCCGGCTACGACTTCTACCTGCAGGCGTTCGCCGAGCTGTACCCGAGCCCCGGCGTGCGTGGACGTTTCGCCAGCTACCTGCAGGACGACCAGGCCCGCAGGGGCGAAACCCGTACCGACCTCGAATCGGTGACGGGCGAGCACGAACACCCGGCCCTCAAGGCGTTCGCCGATGTGCGCCCGCTCAGCTTCACCGGCATCGCGAAGTCGGTCTTCCTGGCCGGCGACCTGTCAGCGTTCGACCGGGTCACCGCGGCGCTCAGCGGCGACTTCCACGTGATCACCGGCACCATCCCGCACATGGGCAAGGGCAGCGGCGAGGTCACCCTCGGCGGGGTCAACAAGGGCTCGACGATTCTGCAACTGCTCGACAAGCTCGGCCTGGACGCTTCACGCGCCATCGGCGTGGGCGACAGCAACAACGACATCGAGATGCTGCAGGTCTGCGGTGTGGGCATCGCCATGGGCAACGCCACGGATGCCGTGAAGGCGCATGCCGATGAGGTCACCACGAGCGTGCTCGACGACGGAGTCTGGAATGCGTTCCGCCGCCACGGCCTGATCTGACGGACGTTTCCCACTCAACCCCGTCGGTCGAGCTTGTCGAGACTCGGTGAGCAGACCAGCGGGGTCTACTTCGACAAGCTCAGCACGGCGTCGACAAGCTCGACCAGCGATCGGCCGCGATGCGCGGACAAGCTCACGGGGTCTCGACAGGCTCGACCAGCGTGTGGGCGCGATGCGCAGAGAAGCTTGCGGGGTCTACTTCGACAAGCTCAGCACGGCGTCGACAAGCTCGACCAGCGTTCGGGGCGATCCGCAGACCGTCTCGACCAGCGATCGGGGGCGATCCGCAGACCGCCTCGATCGGCGATCGGGGGCGGTTTGAGGCTGGTCAGAGGGCCTCGAGCACGCTCACGTAGTTGGCCACCCCGACGCCGCCCATGTTCTGCACCAGGGCGCGCCGGGCGCCGGGCAGCTGCATCTCGCCGGCCGTGCCGGTGAGCTGCATGGCCGAGACCACATGCTGGGACACTCCGGTGGCGCCCACCGGGTGACCCTTGGCCTTGAGGCCGCCGGACAGGTTCACCGGCAGGCGTCCGCCCGGCTGCACCCAGCCCTCCTCGATGGCGCGGCGCCCCTCGCCGGCCGCGGTGAGGCCCATGGCCTCGTAGAGCACGAGCTCGGCGATGGTGAAGCAGTCGTGCACCTCGGCGAAGTCCACGTCGGCCAGGCCCACTCCGGCCATGCCCAGGGCACGCTCGAAGGAGACCCGGGTGGCCGCGAACGCCGTGGGGTCGCGCCGGGCCGCCGGCAGGAAGTCGTTGGCCTGGCCGAACCCGGTCAGGCGTACCGGGTCGGTGGCCGCGCCGGTGCTGCGGCGGGCATCCGTGCTGAGGATCACCGCGGCCGCGCCGTCGGAGACCGGCGAGCAGTCGGTACGGCGCAGCTGCCCGGCCACGATCGGGTTCTTCTCCGACACCGTGCGGCAGAACTCCTCGCCGAGGTCCTTACGCAGCTGCGCGTACGGGTTGGCGACGCCGTTGCGGTGGTTTTTCGCGGCGATCGAACCGAGCACGTCGCCGATCGCGCCGTAGCGCTCGGTGTACGCGTCGGCCACGACGGCGAACAGGCCGGCGAACCCGGTGCTCGACGGGGTGCCGGCGAGGTCGTAGTCCGCGCCGAGCAGCGCCGCGCCCACCTGGTCGGCGGTGGCGTGGGTCATCTTCTCCGCGCCGATCACCAGCACGGTCTTCGCCGTGCCGGCCAGCAGCGATTTCACGCCCTGGTGGATCGCGGCGGACCCTGACGCGCAGGCGTTCTCCACCCGGGTGGCCGGCACGTTCGCCAGCGCCGGGTCGGCCTGCAGCACGAGCGAGGACGGGAAGGCCAACGGCACCAGGGCCGAGTTGAACTGGCCCAGGTAGACCTCGTCGATTTCGGCGGCGTCGATGCCGGCGCCCGCGATGGCGTCCCGGGTGACCTGCACAATGAGGGACTCGAGGGTGTCGTCGGTGAGCTTGCCGAACCGGCTGTGTCCCCAGCCGGTGAGCAAGATGTCGAGGCCGTTGCGGGTCGTGAGGCTCATGCGACCACCTCCGCCCGGGCATCCGTGAACTCGGCGTCGGTGCAGTCACGCAGCCGGTCCACGGTGACGCCGGGGGCGAGGCGCACAAGCTGCAGGCCGGCATCCGTGATGTCGAAGACGGCGAGGTCGGAGATGATGCGGTCGACCACGGCCACGCCGGTGAGCGGCAGGGTGCACTCGGTGACGATCTTGGGCGAGCCGTCGCGGGCGACGTGCTCGGTGAGCACGACCACCCGCGGGGTGCCGGCGACCAGGTCCATGGCGCCGCCCATGCCCTTGACCATCTTGCCGGGGATGGTCCAGTTGGCCAGGTCCCCGCGGCCGGAGACCTGCATGGCGCCGAGGATGGCGACCTTGACGTGGCCGCCGCGGATCATGCCGAACGAGGTGGCCGAGTCGAACACCGACCCGCCCGGCAGCACCGTGACCGTCTGCTTGCCGGCGTTGATGAGGTCGGCGTCCTCGTCGCCCTCGAACGGGAACGGGCCCATGCCCAGCAACCCGTTCTCGCTCTGCAGCGTCACGCTCACCCCGGCCGGCAGGTTGTTGGCCACCAGGGTGGGGATGCCGATGCCGAGGTTGACATAGTCACCGTCCTCCAGCTCGGCGGCCGCGATGGCGGCCATCTCGTCGCGGGTCCAGGTCATCGGAGGGCTCCTTCGGGGCTGACTGTGGCGCGGGCGGTGTCGCGCCGGCGCACCGTGCGCTGTTCGATCGGCTTCTCGCGGGCCGTTGCCGGCACCAGGCGTTGCACGTAGACGCCGGGGGTGACGACGTTGTCGGGGTCGAGTTCCCCGGCCAGCACGATGTGCTCGGCCTCCGCGATGGTGACCCGCCCGGCGGTGGCGACCACCGGGTTGAAGTTGCGGGCGGTGTAGCGGTAGGTGAGATTGCCGGCGGTGTCGGCCCGGTGGGCGCGCACGAGCGAGACGTCGGCGACGATGGCGCGCTCCTGCACATAGCGTTCGCCGTCGAAGTCGGCGTGCGGCTTACCGTCGGCGACCAGGGTGCCGACCCCGGTCTTGGTGAAGAACGCGGGGATGCCCGAGCCGCCGGCCCGCAGCCGCTCGGCCAGGGTGCCCTGGGGGCTGAACTCGACCTCTAGGCGTCCGTCGAGGAACTGCTCGGCGAAGAGCCTGTTCTCACCCACGTAGGAGGCGATGACCTTCCGCACCTGGCCGGCTTCGAGCAGCTGGCCGAGGCCCAGGCCGTCGACGCCCATGTTGTTCGAGACCACGGTGAGGCCGGTCACGCCGGAGTCGCGCACGGCTTCGATCAGGTCCGCGGGGATGCCGCTCAGGCCGAAGCCGCCGACAGCGAGCACGCAGCCGTCGGTGAGGGTGCCGGCGAGGGCCTCGGCGGCGCTGAGGTGCAGTGTTGTCATCGGATTCTCCTCGTGATCAGGATGCGGGGTGGATGCGCCGGGCCGCTCACGCGGTCCAGCCGCCGTCCATCAGGTACGACGAGCCGGTGACCATGGCCGCCTCGCGGGAGGCGAGGAACACGACCAGGGCCGCCACTTCCTCGGGTTCGACGAGCCGTTTGATGGCGTTCTTGGCCAGGATCACCTCGTGCATCACCTCATCGGCGGGGATGCCGTGCGCCTCGGCCTGCGCCGAGATCTGGCTCTCCAGCAGAGGCGTGCGCACGTAGCCGGGGTTCACGCAGTTGCTGGTGACCCCGTGTTCGCCGCCCTCGAGCGCGGTCACCTTGGACAGCCCTTCGAGGCCGTGCTTGGCGGTGACGTACGCCGACTTGAACGCCGAGGCGCGCAGCCCGTGCACCGACGAGACGTTGATGATCCGGCCGTGCCCGTTCTTGTACATGTGCGGCAGGGCGGCCCGGATGAGCAGGAACGGCACCTCGACCATGAGCGTCTGCATCCGGCGGAACTCCGCCGGGTCGAAACTCTCCAGGGGGCTGATGGTCTGGTAGCCGGCGTTGTTGACCAGGATGTCGGCGGACAGCGTGAGCGTCTCGAGCGCCGCGGTGTCGAGCAGGTCGACGGCCCAGGCTTCGCCGCGCACCTGGCCGGCCACCCGTTCGGCGGCCTCGGCGTCCCGGTCGGCGACGATCACATGGGCGCCCCGGGCGGCCAGGGCCGCCGCGCAGGCGGCCCCGATGCCGCCGGCGCCGCCGGTGATCAGCGCGCTCTGGCCGGTGAGGTCGCTGAGCATCAGAGGCTGCCGACCGGGGTCAGACCGTGCTTCCGGGCATCCGCCGCGTCGACGTCGCGGAGGGAGATGCCGCGGGTCTCCTTGAGGGTCACCACGGCGACCAGCGTGACGGCGCAGGCCGCGGCCACGTAGAGGGCCACCGGCAGCCAGGAGCCGTACTTCTGCAGCAGGGCCGTGGCGATGATCGGGGCCATCGACCCGGCCAGGATCGAGGTGACCTGGTAGCCGAGGGAGACACCAGAGTACCGCATCCGGGTGGGGAACATCTCGGCCATGATGGCGGGCTGGCCGGCGTACATCAGCGAGTGGAAGCAGAGCCCGATGGTGATGGCGAGCACGATCAGCGCCGGGTTGAGGGTGTCGAACATCGGGAAGGCGAAGAACGCCCAGGTGGAGCCGAGGACGGCGCCGGCGAGGTAGACGGGCTTGCGACCGATGCGGTCGGAGAGTCGGCCGACCTGCGGGATCACCAGGAAATGCACCACGTGGGCGATCAGCAGTGCGAGCAGCAGGCTGCTGGTGTTGTACTGGTGCACAGTGACCAGGTACACGATCGAGAAGCTCACGATGATGTAGTACAGGATGTTCTCGGCGAAGCGCAGGCCCATGGCGCCGAGGATGCCCTTCGGGTACTTGCGCACGACCTCGAGCACGCCGTAGTTCGCGGCCTTGTCGGCCTCTACCTGGGCGCGGGCCTCGAGGAAGATCGGCGCCTCGCTGACGTGGGTGCGGATGTAGTAACCGACCACGACGATCACGGCGGAGAGCCAGAACGCGACGCGCCAGCCCCAGCTGAGGAACTGGTCGGCCGGCAGGGTCCAGGACATGGTCAGCAGCACCAGGGTGGCGAGCAGATTGCCCACCGGCACGGCCGACTGCGGCCAGCTGGACCAGAACCCGCGGGACTGGTTCGGGCTGTGCTCGGCCACCAGCAGCACGGCGCCGCCCCACTCGCCGCCGACGGCGAAGCCCTGGATGAAGCGCAACGCCACCAGGAGGGCGGGCGCCCAGTAGCCGATGGTGTCGAAGCCGGGCAGGCATCCCATCAGGAACGTCGCGATGCCGACCAGCACGATGGTGAGTTGCAGGGTGTGCTTGCGGCCGAGCCGGTCGCCGATCTGGCCGAAGACGATGCCGCCCAGCGGCCGGGCGATGAAGCCCACGGCATAGGTGAGGAACGCGGCGATGATGCCGTCGAGCTGGCTGCCCGCGTTGGGGAAGAAGACCGTGGCGAAGACCAGGCTCGCGGCCGTGGCGTAGAGGAAGAATTCGTACCACTCGACGACGGTGCCGACCATGGAGGCGGCGACGATCTTCTTGAGTCCCGAGGTTTCGCTGGTGGGGGAGGGACCGCTCGTGGCGGTGGTGACACGCGGGTTCGCGCTCATGGGGTCTCCTTGAGTATCGGCATTGACACTGGGTGGGGGAAAGGCTTGTCGTTCTGCGCAGGGGGCGGTGAACGGCTCCCCTGAGTATTCCCGCTCGCCGATGCTGCGACAATGACCACTTCACCACTCCCGATGTGCATAATTGCAGATATGAGCGAATCAGCCGCCACCGGCTCGGCGAACCCCGACGACCTGCTGGTGCTGCTCGCCGTCGCCAGGACCGGTCGCTTCACCACCGCGGCCGAGTCCCTGGGCCTCAACCACACCACGATCTCCCGCCGCATCAGCGCCCTCGAGACGGCGTTGGGCGGCCGGGTGCTCTCCCGCACCGCGGGCGGCTGGGAGCTCACCGACCTGGGCACCCGGGCGGTGCGCGCGGCCGAGAACGTGGAGGCCGCCCTCGACCTGCTCGGCGGGCAGGCCGACGGCCGGGAGCTCTCCGGGGTTGTGCGGCTCAGCGCGACGGATGGCTTCAGCGCGTTCATCGCCGCGCCGGCGGTGGCCCAGCTGCAGCGGGCGCATCCGCTGCTGCGGGTGGAGATCGTCACGGTGACCCGGCAGGCGCTGCAGCACCGCTCGGGCCTCGACATCGAGGTCGTGGTGGGCCGCCCGCAGGCGCACCGGGCGGAGGCGTTCGAGCTGGGCCGCTACACGCTGGGCATGTACGCGTCGCGGGAGTACCTGGACCGGAACGGCACGCCGACCAGCGTGGCCGAGCTGGTGGAGCATCCGCTGGTCTACTTCGTGGACTCGATGTTGCAGGTGGACGACCTGGACGCCCCGCGCCGGCTGGTGCCGACCATGCGCGGGGCGCTGAGCTCGACGAATGTGTTCGTGCAGATCGAGGCCACCCGGGTGGGCGGCGGCATCGGCCTGCTGCCCTGCTTCATGGCCGACCGGCACGACGACCTCGTGCGGGTGTTGCCGGCCGAGTTCGCCGAGGAGCTGCCCTATTGGATGGTGCTGCGCCCGGAGGCCAGGCGGCAGCCGGTGATCGCCGCCGTGGTGGAGGCCCTCCGCGCCCAAATGCTGACGGTGGCCGCGGCCCTCCGCGGCTAACCCAAGCCCGCTCGCGGGCTTGTCGGGGGTAGCGTGAGCGGATGCGGGAGCCTTCGGACGAGATGCGCCGGCGGCTCACCGCCTGGGGCGTGACGCCCGCCGGGCCGCCACAGCTCACACCGTCGAGTGAGCTCGTTGCGGGCTCCCGGCAGGGCCGTGCGGTGATGCTCAAGATCGCCCTGGTCGACGAGGAGGTCAGGGGCGCCGCCCTGCTGGACTGGTGGGGCGGCCACGGCGCTGCGCCGGTGCTTGAGCGCGAGGATCGCGCCATCCTGATGCTGCGGGCCACCGGGCCGGGGGACCTCGCCGGCATGGCCGCCTCCGGACGAGACGCCGCGGCCACCCAGATCCTCGTGCAGACCGCGATGGCGCTGCACGCCAATCCGGCGCCGACCGCGCAGGACGGGGTGGAGCTCGTGAACCTCCGTCACTGGTTCCACGACCTGTTGGCCACCGACAGCGACGACCCGCTGCTGCGGCGTGCCGCGGCGCTCGCCGAGCGGCTGCTCACGACCACGACCACGGCGGATGTGGCGGTGCTGCACGGCGACATCCATCACGGAAATGTGCTCGACTTCGGCGACCACTGGGCGGCCATCGACCCGAAGGGCCTGATCGGGCATCGCGCCTTCGACTTCGCGAACATCCTCTGCAATCCCACCGAAGCCGACGCGCTCGCCCACCTCGGCGATCGTGTCGACAGCATCGGCCGGCAGGCGGGCATCGCGCCCGAGGTGCTGATCGAGTGGACTATCGCGTGGTGCGGGCTGTCCGTGGTCTGGGCCGGGCCTGCCGTGGACGGGTCATGGCACGCGCGATCGGCCCGAGCCGTCGCGGAGCGGCTGCTCGCGATGGACCTGTCGGCCCGGTGACGTGGTCGCCCCCGATCGCCGGTCGAGCTTGTCGGACGTCGGTCGAGCTTGTCGAGCTGTGGGGACGCTTCGCGCCCGGGTGATTGGCGGAAGTGCACTTCCTCAGGAGACTCGGCGGGCTGGTCTGCGGAACGCACCCATTGCGTTGGTCGAGCTTGTCGAGACCCGGCGAGCGGATCTCGAGGCACGTCACGAGGTCTCGACAGGCTCGACCAGCGTCGGGGCGCGACATGCACGCACGTCACGAGGTCTCGACAGGCTCGACCAGCGTGTGGCGAGGCCCTGCAGAAACCGTGTCACGGGAGACACGGAGCGCGTGTTACGTTTGTCGCGGACATGTGACTGGTCGTGCAGGCAGGATCCGACGAAACGCTTCAGGCGGGACGTTGGGTCCTTTTTTTGTGCCTGAATGCGGTCGGGAACGCGGTGAAGCGTGTGCGCATGTCCTCGGTATCCAAAGGAGGACCCATGACCACCCAGGAGAGTGCGAAAGCGATTCTCGAGCACGTCGGCGGCGCCGGCAACATCTCGAATCTGCACCACTGCTCGACCCGCCTGCGCTTCTCTCTGGCAGACGACAGCCAGGCCGACGAGGCCGCGCTCAAGGCCGTCCCCGGGGTGATCGGCGTCGTCAAGGGCGCCTCGCAGACCCAGGTGATCGTCGGCAGTGGCGTCGCCGAGATGTACGCGGCGATCGAGAAGCTGCGCGGCGGCAACCAAGCTGAGGCGCCCACCGAGAAGCGGCCGTTCAGCTGGAAGCGCTTCGGCGGCACCATCATGGACTTCGTGGTCAGCGTCTTCACGCCGATCATCCCGGCCATCGCCGGAGCCGGCATCTTCAAGTCCCTGCTCGTGCTCGCCTCCGCGATGGGCTGGATGGATGCCGCCAGCGACAACTTCAAGCTGCTCTCCGCCATCCCCGACGCCGTCTTCGGTTTCCTGCCGCTGCTGGTGGCCTACACCAGCGCCAAGAAACTCAACGTCAACCGGCCGCTCGCGCTCGGTCTGGTCGGTGTGCTTGTCTTCCCGGCCTTCACCGCGCTCTCCAGCCAGGAGGGCGGCGTCGCCCTCTTCGGCCTGCCGGTCCCGGTTGTCGCGTACAACGCCCAGGTGTTCCCCGCGATCCTCGCGGTGCTGCTGCTCTCGGTCGTCGAACGGTTCTTCACCAAGATCACCTGGGGCCCCATCCGCACGTTCTTCGTGCCGCTGATGTGCCTGATCATCGTCGCTCCGGCCACGATCTTCCTGCTCGGCCCGCTCGGCTCCTGGCTCGGCACCCTGCTCACCGGCGCGATGACCGGCCTGTACGACACCCTGGGCTGGGTGGCCATCATGCTGCTCGCCGGCGTGCTGCCGCTGATCATCTCCGTGGGCATGCACAAGGCCTTCATCCCTCCGACCATCGCCACCATGGCCGCCACCGGCAAGGACTCCTTCTACCTCGTCGCCTCCCTGGCCCACAACCTCAGCGAGGCCGGCTCCAGCCTGGGCGTCGCCCTCCGCACGAAGAGCCCCGCCCTGCGCGCCACCGCCCTCTCGGGAGGCATCTCCGCCCTCTTCGGCATCACCGAACCGGCCCTCTACGGCGTCACACTGCAGAACCGCCGCGCCCTCATCGCCGTCGTCTCCGGCAGCATGTCGGCGGGCGCCTACGTGGGCCTCACCCAGGTGTCGGCCTTCGCCACCGTGAGCCCGGGCCTGGCCAGCATCTCGATGTTCATCGACGCGGCCAACCCGTGGAACCTGCTCAACGCCGTCATAGGCCTCGTCATCGCGGTGGCCGTGTCGTTCACGGTCTCGATGCTGATTTGGCGCGACGACGCCTCCGGCTCGGTGCGTGCGCTCGGCGACGTCACGGGTTCGGCGGTCGCAAGCGCCAACCTCCGCAGCCCCCTGTCGGGTGAGGTCATCGCGCTCAGCGAGGTGAACGACCCGGTGTTCTCCTCGGGAATCCTCGGCGCGGGCGTCGCCATCCGCCCCACCGACGGGCTCGTCCGGGCCCCCATCAGCGGCGTCGTCACGGCCCTGCTCAACTCGAAGCACGCCATCGGCATCCGCGGCGACGACGGTGTCGAGGTTCTCGTGCACATCGGCATCGACACCGTGCAGCTGGCCGGCGGGCCGTTCACCACCCACGTCGCGGTCAACGACCGGGTCGAGGCCGGGCAGCTCGTGATCGAGGCCGACCTGGCCGCGATCACCGCGGCGGGCTTCGACACCGTCACCCCGGTGCTCGTGGTCAACTCGGCCGACTACACCGTCGAGATCGCCGGCTCCGGCACCATCACGGCCGGCGATGCGCTCATGAACGTCAACGAAAAGATCAAGGAGAACGCCAATGGCACTGCCTAAGGGATTCCACTGGGGCGGCGCCCTCGCCGCCAATCAGGTCGAAGGCGCCTGGCGCGAGGGAGGCCGCGGCCCCGCGGTCTCGGACGTGTCCACCTACAAGCCCAAGGCCGACCCGAAGGAGTACGCGCTCCACCACGTGAACACCGTGGCCAGCATCACCGCCGCGCTCGCGGATGACGATGTGGAGTTCTACCCGAAGCGCCGCGGCATCGACTTCTATCACCGCTACCCCGAAGACCTGGCGCTCTTCGCCGAGATGGGTTTCACCACCCTGCGCGTCTCGATCGCCTGGACCCGGCTGTACCCCACCGGCGAGGAACTCGAACCGCTGGCAGAAGGCGTCGCCTACTACCGGGCGCTGTTCACCGAGATGCGCCGGCTGAACATCGAGCCGCTCGTGACCCTCTCGCACTACGACCCGCCCATGGCGCTCGCGCTCAAGCACAACGGCTGGGTCGACCGCCGCACCATCGGCCTGTTCGAGCGGTTCGCCCGCACCTGCTTCACCGAATTCGGCGAACTGGTGAACATGTGGCTCACCTTCAACGAGATCGACGGCATCATCCGGCACCCGTTCACGTCGGGCGGCATCATCGAGGAGACCGTCGAGGGCAACCTCGAGCAGGCCTGCTACACGGCGCTGCACCACCAGTTCGTCGCGTCGGCATCCGTCACCCGGATGCTGCGCGAGATCTCGCCCGGCGCGCAGATGGGCTGCATGCTCACCATGCTCACCACGTACCCCAACACCTGCCACCCCGACGACGTCGCGGCCACGCAGGCGAAAGAGCGGATGCTCTACCTCTGCACCGACGTGCAGGCCGGCGGCGCCTACCCCCGGCTGGCCCTCCGCGCCCTGGAGAGCCGCGGTGTCACCATCCCCTTTGCCGACGGCGACGCCGAGCTGCTGGCGGCGCATCCGGTGGACTTCATCTCGTTCAGCTACTACATGTCGCTGACCGAGTCGGTGCGTGCCGATGCCGAACGCACCCCGGGGAACACGGTTCTGGGAGTGAAGAACCCGTTCCTGGACTCCAGCGAGTGGGGCTGGCAGATCGACCCGGTGGGCCTGCGCATCTCCCTGATCGACCTCTACGACCGGTACGGCAAGCCACTGTTCATCGTGGAGAACGGCCTGGGCATGCGCGACGACCTCACCGAGGACGGCCGGGTCCACGACCCATACCGGATCGACTACTTCCGGGCGCATTTCGAGCAGATGATCCAGGCCGTCGACGAGGGCGTTGAGCTCCTGGGCTACGTCAGCTGGGCACCGATCGACCTGATCAGCGCGTCGAGTTCGCAGATCTCGAAGCGCTACGGGTTCATCTACGTCGATATGGACGACCTCGGGCATGGCAGCATGGACAGATTCCGGAAAGACTCCTTCTTCTGGTATCAGAAAGTGATCGCCACGAACGGCGCCGACCTGGGGTGAGCCCGCCCGCTCAACTGCTCACCACGTCGACGGAGACACGTATGCAGACCATCAAGAAAGTACTCAACTCGTCAGTTGTGCTCGTTGTCGACGAGCGCGGCGTCGAGCGGGTGCTGCTGGGCCGCGGGATCGGCTTCGGGGCCAAGGCCGGCGCCGAGATCCCCGGCTCGGCGGTCGACCAGGTGTTCGTCGCGTTGGCCGACGCCGACCAGCGCAACCTGGTGGAACTGCTCGCGCAGATCCCGGCCGAGTTCGTCGAGCTGACCCGGGCGATCGTGGCCGACGCCGAGGCGAACGGGCTGCACCTCGACCCGCACATCTACCTTGCGCTGACCGACCACCTGCACTTCGCCGTCGAACGCCAGCGGCGCGGCCTCGAGGTGGTCAACCGGCTCGCCTGGGAGATGCGCACCGTGTACCCGGTGCAGTACGCGGTCGGGCAGCGCGCCGTGGTGGCCCTGCGGGAACGGCTCGGCGTCGACCTGCCCGCCGACGAGGCCGCGAACGTCGCGTTCCACCTCGCCAACGCCGAGGTGGGCAAGACCGGGGTCGATTCGATGCGCATCGTCGAGCTGATCCGGGCGATCACGACGATCATCCAACACACCAGCACCGTGCAGGTGAACCGGGACGATCTGCACTCGTCCAGGTTCGTCGCCCACCTGCAGTACTTCTCGGAACGGTTCTTCGCCGGCCGGCTGCTGGAGAGCGCCGACGACTTCCTCTTCAGTAGCCTGAGTGAACGCTATCCGCGCGCCATCGCCTCGGCCGAACGGGTGCGCTCCTTCGTGCTCACCGAGCACGGCACGGCGCTGCCCAACGAGGAGGTCGCCTTCCTGGCCCTCCACATCGCGCGCGCCGCCCCCGATTAACCCGTGCACCAACCGAGAGGCACCACCCGTCATGCTCCAGCGCACCACCCCCGACGCATGAGCGCCCGGATCCACTTCGTCCGCCACGCCGAAACCCTCTTCAACGTCAACGGCATGCTGCAGGGCTGGTGCGACGCCCCATTGACCGAACGCGGTGAAGGCCAGGTCGCCGCCCTCGGTGAGCGGATGCGTGACGTGCCGTTGGCCGCCGCGTTCATGAGCGACCTCACCCGCACCCGCACCACCATGGCGGGTGCCCTCGCCGGGCATCCGCACCTCGTGCCCACCCCGATGCGCGAGCTGCGGGAATGGCACTTCGGCGGCTGGGAGGGCCAGCCCAACGCGTCCCTCTGGAACCCGGTGTTCGCCGAACACGGCAGCGTCTACGCGCCGGGGACCTTCGCGTCGATCACCGAAGACGGCTTCGACACCGTGTTGGACGCCATCCACCGCAGCGACCCGACCGGCCGCGCCGACTCGGCAGCGGATGTGCGCACCCGCGTCGACGCGGCGCTGGAAACCGTGGTGGCCGCCGCCCAGCTGGCGGCACGGGAGGACACCGGGGATGTGCTCGTCGTGACCCACGGGTCCGTCCTCGGCAGCATCCTGCACACCCTGGTGCCCGCGACGCGGCCGCGCACGGGCTTCCCCAACTGCGGAATCGTCACCGTGACCTGGACCGAGGGGCAGGCGATCGCCGGCGAGATCGACGCATCCTGCGCCTGACGCACCCGACCGGGGCGGCACGGGAAAAGTCCGGTGGAATTTCCAGCATCGGAGCGTAGTGTCAGGGGTACGTATTGCGACACTGGAGGTTGCTCGTCATGTCCCGTACCTGGCTGAAGTGGATGCCCGCCGCCGTGGTGCCCGCCGTCATCGCCGTGGGGGTGCTGGCCGTTCCGCTGCAGGCCGGCGCGGCCGTGGACCTGCCGGACAAGACGCCGCAGGAGGTTCTGCAACTGGCTGCAGGCAGCACCGTCGACACGTTCTCCGGAACCCTCGAGCAAACCTCCGACCTGGGGCTGCCCGAGGTGCCCAGCAGCGGGGACGCCGCCGCCGGTGACCTCTCCGACGCCCTCGACCTGCTCACCGGCGACCACACCGTGCGGGTGTACCAGTCCGGCGCCGATCAGAGCCGCGTGCAGGTGCAGGACACCATGTCGGAGCGCAACCTGATCCGCAACGGCACCGACCTCTGGGTCTACGACTCGGCCGACAACACCGCAACGCACGCCACCTTGCCCGCCGACACGGATGCCGCCGGCGAGACGCCCGGCGCCGGGCACACACCCGCGGAGGTGGCCGACAAATTCCTCGCCGAGGTGACCCCGAGCACCGATGTGAGCCTGGCCGAGAACACCCAGGTCGCCGGCCGCGACGCCTACGAGCTGGTGCTGACGCCCAACACCGACACCACCCTGGTCGGCTCAGTGTCAATCGCGGTGGACGCCGAGACCGGCCTGCCACTGCGGGTGCAGGTCGAAGCCACGGGCGCCACCGAGCCGGCGCTCAGCCTGGCCTTCACCTCGCTCAGCCTCGACACCCCATCGGCCGACCTCTTCACCTTCAGCCCGCCGGCCGGGGCCGACGTCTCCGAGCAGGCGCTGCCCGCGAAGGGCGACGCCGAGCACCCCGAGGGCGACGGAAGCGGCGCCACCGTCATCGGCACCGGCTGGGATGCCGTGGTGGCCGTGCCGGCCGGAGCGGATGCCCAGGCGATGGCCGACCTCACCGCCTCACCGCTGTACACCCAGGTGACCGACGCCGTGGACGGCGGGCGGGCCCTGAGCACGACGCTCGTGAGCGTGCTGATCACCGACGACGGCCGGATCTTCGCCGGCTCGGTGCCCGTGGAGCGGCTGCAGGCCGCCGCCGCCCAGGAGTGACACCGCCCACCTGGGCCGCCGGCGACCTCGCCATCGAGACCCGGGCTCTCACCAAACGCTTCGGCCAGCAAACCGCCGTCGACGCCATCGACCTGGCTGTGCCAATGGGCTCCGTGTTCGGGTTCCTCGGCCCGAACGGCTCGGGCAAGACCACGAGCATCCGGGTGATGCTGGGACTGGCCGCCGCGACGAGCGGCGAGGTCAGCCTTCTCGGCGAGTCAATGCCGGGCCGGCTCGCCCGGGTGCTGCCCCAGGTGGGCGCGCTGGTGGAGGGGCCGGCGTTCTATCCGTTCCTATCGGGGGCGGCAAACCTGCGCCGCCTCGACACCGCCGACCGGGCCGCCCCCGGCCGCACCCGCCGCGCCCGGGTGGACCGCGCGCTCGACCGGGTCGGACTGTCGAACGCGGCCGGAAAGAAGGTGTCGGCGTACTCGCTGGGCATGAAGCAGCGCCTCGGCATCGCCAACGCTCTCCTGATGCCGCGCCGCCTGCTGGTGCTCGACGAACCCACCAACGGGCTCGACCCGCAGGGCACCCGCGAGGTGCGCGCCCTGGTGCGTTCCCTCGCCGGGGAGGGCACCACGGTCTTCGTCTCCAGCCACCTGCTCGCCGAGGTGGAGCATATGTGTACCCACGCGGCCATCATGAGCGCCGGTCGCTTGCTGGTTCAGGGCACCCTCGACGAGCTGCGCGCCGGAGAGTCCCGGGTGCGGGTGCGCACCCCGGATGCCGACGCCGCCATCCGCGTGCTGGCCGCCGCCGGTCTCACGGCCGGCCTGGAGACGCCCGAGGTGCCCGCCCGGCCGGGCGCCGACCCGTGGGTGAGTGCGCCCCTGGACGCGGATCCCCAACCGGCCGAGTCCCTCGTGGCCGCGCTCGTGGCCGCCGGGGTGCGGGTGCGCGGCTTCCAGATCGACGACGCCAGCCTCGAAGAACGGTTCGTGGCGCTCACCGGGGAGGGTTTTGATGTCGTCCGTTGAGCCGGTTCTGCCGGCCGCCGAATCCGTGCCGGCCGACACTCGGCCCGCTGAGGCTCGGCCCGCAGAGGCTCGTCCTGGTGGTGCCTGGGCGCTGCTCGTCTCTGAGCTCACGGTGCTCTTCCGTCGCCGGCGCACCTGGGCCTTGCTGCTCGCGCTCGCCGCGATCCCCGTGCTCATCGCCGTGGCCGTGCGGCTCTCCTCGCAGGAACCGACGCCCGGCCGTGGACCGCCGTTCCTCGACCAGGTCACGCAGAACGGGCTCTTCGTGGCCTTCACGGGACTGATCGTGTCGATCCCGCTGTTCCTGCCGCTCACCGTGGGGGTCGTGGCGGGCGACACCATCGCCGGCGAGGCCAGCCTGGGCACCCTGCGCTACCTGCTCGTCGCCCCGGCCGGCCGGGTGTGGCTGCTCGTGGTCAAGTACGTCGGAGCCGCCGCATTCTGCCTGGCAGCCACCCTCACGGTGGTCACCGCGGGCGTGCTCTCCGGGCTGGCGCTGTTCCCCGTCGGCCCGCTCACCCTGCTCTCCGGCGACACGATCAGCCTCGGCGAATCGTTCCTGCGCGCCCTGCTCATCGCCGGGTACGTCACGGTGTCGCTGCTCGGCCTCTCGATGATCGGCCTCTTCTTCTCCACCCTCACCGTGGTGCCCGTCGGCGCCATGGCCGCCACGATCGTGCTGTCGGTGGTGGCGCAGGTGCTGGACTCGCTGCCGCAACTGGAGTGGCTGCATCCGTGGTTGTTCAGCCACTACTGGCTGGACTTCGCCGACCTGCTGCGCCAACCGGTGGACCTGAGCTCCTTCGGCGCGAACGCCCTGCTGCAGGGCGGCTACGTGCTCGTGTTCGGGGCGCTCGCCTACGGGCGTTTCGTGACCAAGGACATCCTGAGCTGACGCCGCCGGCCGGGAATCGCCGGTTTATATGACCTTGATATGAGAATGCCATTTCAGGCATGTATCCCAGGGTCCCTTGTTGCCCCGCCGCTTACCGTTATATTGTGCCCTCACTTGGGGGTCATATCCGGAGGCAGCTGTTTTGGCGATCGAGAGCACCCCACCCGTCGTACGACCCGACACCCTGCCGCGGGTGCGCCTGGAGGCGGTCGCCGAGAGGGCTGAGGCCTGGTGCGATCCTGCTGACGCTGCCACGGTCGTGACGGGCGTCGCGCTGTCGACGCAGTCGGTGCAGCCCGGGGACCTGTTCGTTGCCCTGCCCGGCAAGAACGGCCACGGCGCCCAGTACGCGGCGCAGGCCGTGCAGGCCGGGGCCGCCGCGGTGCTCACCGACGCGGCCGGTGAGGCGGAGGCGCGGGCCGCTGGGGTGCCCTGCCTCATCAGCGACAACCTGCGTGACCGGCTCGGCGAGCTGAGCGCGTTCATCTACGACACCGCCGACAGCAACCTCGTGATCTTTGGCGTCACCGGAACGAACGGCAAGACCACCACCGCCCATGTGCTCGAGGCGGTGCTCGGCCAGATGGGACTGGTCACGGGCCTGTCGACCACGGCCGAGCGGCACATCGCCGGCGAGGTCTTCGTCTCCAAGCTCACCACGCCAGAGGCCACCGACGTGCACGCGCTCCTGGCCCGGATGAAGGAGCAGAGCGTGCAGGCCGTGGTGCTCGAGGTGAGCGCCCAGGGTCTCACGCACGGCCGGGTGGACGGCATCGTCTTCGACTGCGCAGGCTTCACCAACCTCTCGATCGACCACCTCGACGACTACGGCACGATGGAGAACTACTTCGAGGCCAAGGAGATCCTGTTCCGCCCGGAGCGCGCGCGCACCGGCGTGGTGAGCATGGAGACCCCGTGGGGCCTCCGGCTGCTCAGTGAGCCGAGGATCCCGGTGTCGTCGATCTCAGCGGATGCCGATGCCGACCCGGACTGGCGGCTGGAGATTCTCGAGTCCCTGCCCGAGTCGACCCGGTTCCGGGTGCAGAACCGAGCCGGTGACCGGGTGGAGACGACCGTGGCACTGCTCGGAGACCACCTGGTCGCAGACGCGGGCCTGGCCATCGCGATGATCGTCGAGGCCGGCTACCCGGCCGCGCAGGTGCAGGCCGCCGTGCAGGACGGCATCCGGGTGTACATCCCCGGGCGCACCGAGAGCGTCTCCGGGCCGACCGGTCCGCGCGTGTACGTGGACTTCGGGCACAGCTCCGACGCGTTCGAAAAGACCCTGCGCGCCGTGCGCACGGTCACCCCTGGCCGGGTCATCATGCTCTTCGGCGCCGACGGCGACCGGGACCCGGTCAAGCGCCCCGAGATGGCCAGGGTCGCGGCGGCCGGCTCCGACATCGTGGTGGTCACCGACCACCACCCGCGGTTCGAAGACCCCGCCAGCATCCGGCGGATGCTCGTCGACGCCGCCCGCGAGGCGTTCCCCGGCAAGCAGATCGTGGAGGTGTCGCCGCCCGAGGCGGCCATCGACTACGCGGTGGACCTGGCGCGGGACGGCGACGCCATCCTCTGGGCCGGGCCCGGACACCAGGACTACCGGGACATCCGCGGGGTGCGCACGCCCTACTCGGCGCGGGAGCTGGCCCGGGAGGCACTCACCCGGCACGGCTGGCCGGCCCAGCAACCTTCCTAGCGCGCCGTCGGGGGAGCGGGGCGGGCGGCGCGGATGCCCTCGGTCCAGGTGGCCATGCAGAGCGGCACGCCCGGCCGGTAGGCGAGGTGGGCCACGGCGGGGGCGTCGAGCACCTGCAGGTCCGCCCGGCCGCCGACCCGCAGCGAGCCCACCGCATCCGGCCCGTGCTCGCGACCGAGCGCCCGGGCCGCGCCCCGGGTGGCCGCCCAGACCGCCTCGCGCACGGTGAGGCCCATCTGCAGCACCGCCGTGGCCACGCAGAACGGCATCGACGTGGTGTACGAGGTGCCCGGGTTGCAGTTGCTGGCCAGGGCGATGTGCGCGCCGGCGTCGAGCAACCGGCGGGCCGGCGGGAACGGTTCACGGGTGGACAGGTCACAGGCTGGCAACAGCGTGGCCACGGTGTTCGAGCCGGCCAGGGCGTCGATGTCGGTGTCGTCGAGGTGGTTGCAGTGGTCCACGCTCGCGCAGCCGAGCTCCACGGCCAGGCGCACCCCGCCGCTGAAGCCGAGCTGGTTGCCGTGCAGCCGCAGGCCCAGCCCGGCCGCCCGGCCGGCCAGCAAGACTTCCCGGCACTCGTCCACGTCGAACGCCCCGGTCTCGCAGAAGGCGTCGATGAAGTCCACGTGCGGGGCCACGGCGGCCAGCATCGGGCCGGTGACGAGGTCTAGATAGTCGCGCCGGTCGATGCCGGGCGGCACAACATGGGCGCCGAGGAAGCTAACGACGTCGGCCACCTCGGCGGCCGCCCGTGCGCTGCGGAGTTCGCCGAGCAGGTCCAGGCCGTAACCGGTCTTGGTCTCCAGGAACGTCGTGCCCTGGGCCTCCGCCTCACGGCGGAGACGCCGCGCGTTGGCGACCAGGTCGGCCTCGCTCGCGGCCCGGGTGGCCGTCATCGTGGCGAGAATACCGCCGGCCTCGTAGCGCTGACCGGCCATCCGCGCCTCGAACTCCGCCGCGCGGTCCCCGGCGAAGACCAGATGGGTGTGGCTGTCCACCCAGCCGGGCAGCACGGCCCGGCCGCCGACATCCACTCTGCTGTCGGACGGCGGGGCTTCGGCGGCAGGTCCGATCCAGGCGATCCGGCCGTTCTCGATCACGAGCGCAGCATCGGTGAGCCTGTCGTCGTCGTGGCTGAACTCGGCGGACTGGGTGGTCAGCTCGCCGATTCCGGTGAGCAATTCGGCGGTCATCGGGGAGCCTTCCGGGTGGGGTGGGCGAGGGGAGCGGAGTGGGCGGAGGGGACGGATGCCGATGCGGCGGCGGCATCGAGGGCGGCCAGCGCGTCGCGGAGGAGCACAGCGGGGGAGCCGACGGTGCTGAGGGGGTCCCCGGTGGCGAGGGCGGCGGCGGGGGTGCCCACGAGGCGGCCGGTGTCGGCCACCAGGCGGCCGGCGACGATCACACGGCGCACGTCCGCGGCCGTGGCGGCGAGCACGAGCTGGCCGGGGGCGGCGCCGACGGTGCGGATGCTGTGCGCGGCGACCTCGACGAGGTCAGCCGGGTCACCGGGTGCCAGCCAGGCCCGGCCCAGGCCGAGCGCGGCGTACCCGTCGGCGCCGGCCGCCCGCAGCAGCTGCGCCGGGCCGAACCGGCCGCGGGAGCCGGAGGCGAGCCGTTCGCCCATTTCCAGGCCGCGCATCTCGAGGAACGGGTCGACCACGGCGTTCTGGTCGGAGCCGAGGGCGATCGGCGTGCCCGCGGCGGCCAGCGCGTGCGCGGGGCCGATGCCGTCGCCGAGGTCGGCCTCGGTGCTCGGGCACATCACCACCGTGACGCCGTGGGTGCCGAGCAGCGTCACATCGTCGGTGCTGAGGTGGGTGGCGTGCACGACGCTCAGCCGCGGGCTCAGAGCACCGAGCCCGGCCAGCACTCCGGTGGGGGTCACGCCGTACGCGGCCAGACAGTCGGCGTTCTCCCGGGGCTGCTCCGAGAGGTGGATGTGCAGCGGCACGTCCGCGGGCAGCCCGGCCAGGATCTCGCGCATGGCGTCCTGCGGCACGGCCCGCACCGAGTGCAGCGCCGCGCCGAGGGTGACGAGCGCGGGGTCGGTGGGCCGGGCCGCGGCATCCGTCTCGATCACCGAGCGGAGCGCTGTCCAGCGGCCGAGCCAGCCGGCCGCGGAGCCGTCGCCGAAGCGGCGTTGTTCGGGCAGCAGCGGGGCGTCGAGGCCGCCGGCCAGGTAGCTGGTGTCGAGCAGCACCAGGCGGATGCCGACCTCGCGTGCCGCCGTCGCCAACGCGAGTTCCATCGCATGCGCCTGCGGGTATGCGGTGCCGTCTGGCTGGTGGTGCAGGTAGTGGAATTCACCCACGGCGGTGTAGCCGCTGACCAGCATCTCGGCGAAGACGGCCCGGGCGAGCTCGAGGTAGAGCTCGGGGGTCAGCGTCTGGGCGACCGTGTACATCGACTGCCGCCAGCGCCAGAAGTCGCCGCCCTGGTCGTGGGTGCGGCCGCGGAGCGCCCGGTGGAAGGCGTGCGAGTGGGCGTTGGCCAGGCCGGGCAGCACGGTGCCCAGGCGGATGTCGCGGGGTTCGGCCGCAACACCGTCGGCCCGGACGCTGATGCGGCCGTCCTGGCCCACGGTCAGGCGCACGCCCATGCTGGGGATGCCGTCGGTCAGCAGCGTCTCACACCAGTAGCTGGTCGGGTCCCCGGCCGCGGTGCTCACAGCAGTTCCCGGAGCAGGGTGTCGAGCGCCTCGACGCCCGCGAGGCAGTCCGCCAGGGTGGCGAATTCCTCGGGCGAGTGCGAGATGCCGGTGGGGTTGCGCACGAACAGCATGGCGGTGGGCACCCGGGCGGCGAGGACGCCCGCGTCGTGGCCGGCGCCCGTGGACAGGGCGGGGATACCGCCGAGGGTGAGGGCCAGCCGGGCGGCGAGTTCGGGGTCGAAGGTGACGGTGCCGGTCCAGGACTCCTCCACGACCGTGGCGGTGCAGCCGGTGTGCGCGGCCTGCAGCCGGCCGGTGATGTCGGCGACGACGGCGCGGGCCTCGACGTCGGACTCGGCGCGCGCGTCGAGCCAGGCGGTCACCGCGGACGGGATCACGTTGGTGCCGCCGGGCACCGCCTCGATGCGGCCGACCGTGGCGCGGGCGCCCGTGCTGGCCAGCGCCGCCTCCTGCACGGCCAGGATGGCGTGGGCTGCGGCGACCATCGGGTCGCGGCGGCCGGCCATCAGGGTGGCGCCGGCGTGGTTGCCCTGGCCGGTGAAGCTCATGCGCCAGCGGCCGTGGGCGAGGATCGAGGAGGCCACCGCGAGCGGGGCGCCGAGATCGATCAGGCCGCGGCCCTGTTCCACATGCAGCTCCAGGAATATACCGATGCGGCCGAGCGCGTCCTGGTCGGGGCCGAGGTGTGCCGGGTCGAGTCCGGCGGTCACGGCGGCCTCCGCGAGGCTGATTCCGGAGCGGTCGGTGAGCTTGCGGGCGACGTCGGCATCGATCGCGCCCGAGAGCAACCGGGAGCCCAGGCAGGCGACGCCGAACCTCGAGCCCTCCTCCTCGGCGAAGACCAGCACCGCGCACGGCCGGCCGGGCACGAAGCCGGCGGCCTGCAGCCGGGCGACGGCCTCGAGTGCGGACACCACCCCGAGCGGGCCGTCGTAGGCGCCGCCGCCCGGCACGGAGTCGAGGTGACTGCCCAGGACCACGGCGTCCGGCCCCGGCGCTCCCCACCAGGCCCAGGTGTTGCCGTTGCGGTCGGTGTCAACGGCCAGGCCCAGCCGCTCGGCGCGTTCGGTGAACCAGTCGCGCAGCTCGAGTTCGGCGCTCTGCCAGAGGTGCCGCGAGTAGCCGCCGGCGCGCAGGTCGCGGCCGGTGCCGGCGATCTCGTCGAGACCGGCGAGCACCCCGTGGGCGGAGAGGTCAGGCATCGGATGCGTTCTCCGGCGTGGCAGAAACCGGCGCGGCAGAGGCCGGCGCAGCGGGCGCATCCGTTGCCGTCGCATCCATCGCGGCCGCCGCATCCGTTTCCCACATCGGCACCCGCAGACCGCGCTCCCGGGCAACCTCTTCGGCGCGCTCGTAGCCGGCGTCGACGTGGCGCATGACGCCGGTGCCGGGGTCGTTCACGAGCACCCGGGAGATCTTCTCGGCCGCCAGCGGGGTGCCGTCGGCCACGATCACCTGGCCGGCGTGGATGCTGCGGCCGATGCCGACACCGCCGCCGTGGTGGATCGAGACCCAGGTGGCGCCGGAGGCTGTGTTCAGCAGGGCGTTCAGCAGCGGCCAGTCGGCGATCGCGTCCGAGCCGTCTTTCATTGCCTCCGTCTCGCGGTAGGGCGAGGCCACCGAGCCGGAGTCGAGGTGGTCGCGGCCGATCACGATCGGGGCGCTGAGCTCACCGGAGGCGACCATCTCATTGAACTTGAGGCCGGCGAGATGCCGCTCCTGGTAACCGAGCCAGCAGATGCGGGCGGGCAGGCCCTCGAAGTGCACCTTCTCGCCGGCGGCGGTGATCCAGCGGCGCAGGTGTTCGTCGTGCGGGAACAGCTCGACGATCGCCTTGTCGGTGGCCGCGATGTCGGCCGGGTCGCCGGAGAGCGCGGCCCAGCGGAATGGGCCCTTGCCCTCGGCGAAGAGGGGCCGGATGTAGGCGGGCACGAAGCCGGGGAAGTCGAACGCCCGCTCGCAGCCGCCGAGCAGCGCCTCGGCTCGGATGGAGTTGCCGTAGTCGAAGACCTCGGCGCCGTGCATCTGGAAATCGACCATGGCCTGCACCTGCTTGGCCATCGCGGCTCGGGCCCGGTCAGTGAACTCCTCAGGCTTCTCGGCCGCGTAGGCGTGCCACTCGGCCACCGTAACGCCCTCGGGCAGGTAGGCGAGCGGGTCGTGGGCGCTGGTCTGGTCGGTGACGATGTCGATGGGCACCTCGCGGGCGCGGAGTTCGGCGAAGACCGTGGCGGCGTTGCCGACCAAGCCCACCGAGAGCGGCCGGCGTTCGGCCTTGGCGGCGAGCACCCGGGTGATCGCGTCGTCGATGTCGTCGGTCATCTCGTCGAGGTAGCCGTGTTCCACCCGGCGGGCCAGGCGGGACGGGTCCACGTCGACGATGAGCACGACGCCCTCGTTGAGGGTGACCGCCATGGGCTGGGCGCCGCCCATACCGCCGGCGCCGCCGGTGAGGGTGAGGGTGCCGGCCAGGGTGCCGTTGAACCTCTTCGCGGCCACGGCGGCGAAGGTCTCATAGGTGCCCTGCAGGATGCCCTGGGTGCCGATGTAGATCCAGGACCCGGCGGTCATCTGGCCGTACATGGTGAGGCCGAGGGCCTCGAGCTTGCGGAACTCCGGCCAGGTGGCCCAGTCCCCGACGAGGTTGGAGTTGGCGATCAGTACGCGCGGCGCCCACTCGTGGGTGCGGAACACCCCGACGGGCTTGCCGGACTGCACGAGCAGGGTCTCGTCCTTCTCGAGTGTGGTGAGGGTGCGCACGATGGCGTCGTAGGCCTCCCAGTTGCGGGCGGCCTTGCCGGTGCCGCCGTAGACGACGAGCTTCTCGGGGTGCTCGGCCACCTCGGGGTCGAGGTTGTTCATCAGCATCCGCAGCGGGCCCTCGGTCTGCCAGCTCTTCGCCGTGAGGGTGGTGCCGCGGGCGGCGCGCACGACGCGGGGCGGATGCGAGTCGGTGGGCGTCGCATCCGTCACCAGGGCGTCGGTGGGGCTGGTCTCGGTCAGGTCGGGCATGAGCGGGGTCTGCTTTCTCGAGAGCTGAAGGGAACGGGTCAGTACAGCGCGCCGATGACGCTCTGGGCAGCAGCGAGCACGGCGCCGCTCCGCACGGAGGCGGCGACGGATTCGATGTCGGGCGAGAGGAACCGGTCGGGTCCGGGGCCGGCGACCTCGCGGCGCACCTCGGCGACCACGGCGCCGGTGGCGGGGCCGGGCGTCAGGGGGGCGCGCAGGTCGAGGGCGCGGCTCGCGGTCATGACCTCGATGCCGAGCACCCGGGCGAGCCCGTCGATGCCGGTGCGCAGCTTGCGTGCGGCGTGCCAGCCCATCGAGACGTGGTCCTCCTGCATGGCCGAGGAGGGGATCGAGTCGACCGAGGCGGGCACCGCGAGGCGCTTGAGCTCGGAGACGATGCCCGCTGCGGTGTACTGGGCGATCATCAGGCCGGAGTCGACCCCCACGTCGTGGGCGAGGAAGGCGGGCAGGCCGTTGCTGCGGGCCGGGTCGAGCATCCGGTCGGTGCGGCGTTCGGACATGCTGGCCACGTCGGCCACGGCGATGGCGAGGAAGTCGAGCACGTAGGCGACCGGGGCGCCGTGGAAGTTGCCGTTGGACTCGACCCGGCCGTCGACCGTGACGACGGGGTTGTCGATGGCGCTGGCCAGTTCGCGTTCGGCGATGCGGCCGGCGTGGTCGACCGTGTCGCGGGCGGCGCCGTGCACCTGCGGGGCGCAGCGCAGCGAGTAGGCGTCCTGCACGCGGGTGCACTCCGGTCCCTTGTGGCTGGCCACGATGGGGGAGTCGGCGAGCAGGTGGCGGAGGTTCGTGGCGGCGGCCTGCTGGCCCAGCTGCGGGCGGAGGCCGGCGAGGTCGGCGGCGAAGACGGCATCCGTGCCGAGCAGGGCCTCGATGCTCATCGCGGCGGCCACATCGGCGGTGGCGAGCAGGGTGTGCAGGTCGTGCAGCGCGAGGCTGAGCTGGCCGAGCATGCCATCGGTGCCGTTGATCAGGGCCAGGCCCTCCTTCTCGGCCAGCAGCACGGGCTCGAGGCCGGCCGCGGCGAGGGCGTCGGCAGCGGGCAGCTCGATCCCGGCGCGGTCGCGCACGGTGCCCTCGCCCATGAGCGCCAGGGCGCAATGGGCCAGCGGGGCCAGGTCGCCCGAGCAGCCGAGCGAACCGTACTCGCGCACGATCGGGGTGATGCCGGCGTTGAGCAGGCCGGCGTAGGCCTCGGCGGTCGACAGGCGGATGCCGGTGCGGCCGGTGAGCAGGGTCGACAGGCGCAGCAGCATTAGCGCGCGCACCGTCTCCCGTTCCACCTCGGCGCCGGAGCCGGCCGCGTGCGAGCGCACCAGGCTCTGCTGCAGCCGGGTGCGGTCGGCCGCGGTGATGAAGGTCGTGGCCAGGGCGCCGAACCCGGTGGAGATGCCGTAGTGCGGTTGCACGTCGGTGGCGAGGATCTCGATGGTGGCGCGGCTGGCGGCCACGGCGGCGCGGGCGTCGTCGCCGATGAGCACCGGGGCGTCGTGGCGGGCGACGGCCACGACATCCGCCACCGAGACCGGGCCGGTGCCCACGGTGACGGGCGCAGGAGCGGTGCTGGCGGCGGGCAGGACGGTGTCGACGGTGTGCATGCTCCTATCTGACTCCTGCGCGTGGCCCGGCGCAGCGGCTTTCAGCCGTTTGGTGTCTCGTATACGAGACAGTGGGGGCGCTGCGGCCCGGGTGTGCCCCGGCGTCGATCGACGCGCGGGAGCGGCGCCGGTGCGCGCGTGGCGTGCCGCCCACGCGCGGGCGCTGTGCCCGCGCAGCTCCGACCAGACCTCGTCGGACTAGGGTGGGCATCAAACCCCTGGAGGTACCGAATGCTGTCGACCGATCTGATGACGGATGCCTTCGGCCGGGTGCAGGAGGCGGTGCATGCCGTGCTCGTGGGCGCCGGGTCCGATCTGCTCGAGTTCCGCGCCGACCCCGAGGCGAACACCATCGCCTGGCTGGTCTGGCATCTCACCCGGGTGCAGGACGACCACGTCGCCGACCTCATGGGCGAACCCCAGCTCTGGACGACCGCCGGCTGGCAGAAGCGCTTCGACCTGCCCTTCGCTGTCGGTGCGACCGGGTACCGCCAGAGCGCGGGCGAGGTCGCGGCCGTGCGGGCCGGCTCCGACCTGCTGCGCGGCTACTTCGACGCCGTGCACGAGCGCACCATCGCTTACCTGGGCACCCTGCGCGAAGACGACTTCAGCCGCGTGGTCGACACCCGCTGGACGCCGCCGGTGACCGTGGCCGTGCGGCTGGTCAGCGTGATCGGCGACGACCTCGAGCACGCCGGCCAGGCCGCGTTCGTGCGCGGGCTGGCGCAGCGGGCCGGTCTGCACTGAGCCGTGCCGGGCGCCCGGCTAGGCTCGGGGGCAGTACCTCGACCCTGGAGATCCTGTGGCCCACTCGTACCCGCTGTATGTGAATGTGCTGGCGCAGTGTTTCTGCTGCCAGTCGCTGCAGCCGTTCCACTTCACCTCGGCGACCGATCAGGTGGTGTGCACCCACTGCCTGCGCCACCTCGGCGCCGAGAAGGCCGAGCAGCGCGACGCCGACCACATCAAGCTCTGGCTCGGGCAGTTCGCCGCGCAGCAGGACACCCTGCACGAACTCGAGGCCACCAGCAGCGCCACGATCGCCGAACGTGATGCCGAGATCGCCGCGCTCGCCGCGCAGGTGGCCGACCTCACCGGCATCGTGGCCGGCCGCTTCGACCGCGGCCCCGACGCCGCGCTCCGCGGCCTGCTCGAGACCGAGGTGCTCAAGCGCGCCGAGCGCAAGGCCGAGCTGGGCCAGCGCCGCACGGATGCCGCGATGGCCGTGCTCTGGCAGATCGACCGGCTGCATACCGTGAACCCCGCCGACCCGCAGCACTGCGGATGCGGAAAGTCGGTCGTCGCCTGCCCGGAGACCCGGGCACTGGGTCCGGTGCGGCAGGCGCTCGGCGACTGGGAAACGAAGAACCTCAAGCTGCACGCCGCCGGCCAGCGCCACGCGCTGCCGGCCGGGCATCCAGCCCTGACCTGACTACTCCGGTCGCCCACTTTCGCTAGTGCGGGAGTGCCGCTGACTAGAAAAAGTGGGCCACTCATGGGGTGGGCTGCCGGGCTGGGTCAGACCGCGGGGCGCGCGACCGAGGACTGGCCGGGGTCGCGGGCGCCGAAGCTCGAGGATCCGGGGCTGGGCGTGAGGCCCAGGCGGCGGACGATCTCGGCGGCCTCCTCGGCGGGCTTCCGGCCAGCATCGATGGTGATCGCGTTCTCGTCCGGGCCCGGCACCTCCAGCGTGGCCACCTGCGAGTCGAGCAGCGAGGTGGGCATGTAGTGGTCGTGCCGCGTGGCCAGGCGCCGTCCGATCAGGTCTTTCGATCCGGTCAGGTGCACGAAGATCACGTTGTGCTCCCGCAGCACGTCCCGGTAGCGACGCTTGAGCGCCGAGCAGGTGATGATGCCGGGCACGCCCGCCATGGTGTGCTCGATGATCCACGACGAGATCGTGTCGAGCCACGGGGCGCGGTCCTCGTCGTTGAGCGGCTCGCCTGAGGACATCTTGTCGATGTTCTCCTGCGGGTGCAGGTCGTCGCCCTCCTCGAGGTCCCAGCCGAGCTGGCCGGCGAGGATGCCCGCGACGGTGGACTTGCCCGAGCCGGAGATGCCCATGATCACGAGCACGGGCTGCTGATTGTCATACATGGCTAGATCACAATGTTCAGGAGGAGGACGCCGGCCAGGCCGGTCACGGAGATGAGGCATTCCATGACGGTCCAGGTCTTCAGGGTCTGCGGCACGCTCGTGCCCAGGTACTCCTTGACCAGCCAGAAGCCCGCGTCGTTGACGTGGGAGAGGAACAGCGAACCGGCGCCGATGGCCAGAACCATGAGCGACACATCCGTGGCACCGAGGCTGGCGGCGACCGGCGCGAGGATGCCCGCGGCGGTCACGGTGGCGACGGTGGCCGAACCCGTGGCGACGCGCACGAGCGCGGCGACGACCCAGGCCAGGATCAGCACCGAGACGCTCGAGCCGTTCACCGCGTCGGCGATGACGGTTCCGATGCCGGTGTCGATGAGCACCTGCTTGAAGCCACCACCGGCGCCGACGATGAGCAGGATGCCGGCGATCGGGGGAAGCGAGTCGGCCAGCGACTTCGAGACGGCCGCACGGTCCATGCCGCCGCCGCGGCCGTAGACGATCATGGCGTAGATCACGGCGATGCCGAGGGCGATCATCGGCGTGCCGAGGAAGTCCAGGGCGGAGTTGAGCGGGTCGGTGGAGCCGGGGTTGATGGCGTCGGCGATCGAGCGGGCCAGCATCAGCACGACCGGGAGCAGGATGCCCGAGATCGTGGCGAGGAAGCCGGGGCGCTTGACGTTCTCGTCGAGGCCCTGGTCGGCGGCCGTGATGAACATCTCGGGCACCGGCACCTTGACCCAGCGGGCCGCGAACTTGCTGAACAGCGGGCCGGAGATGATGACGGTGGGGATGGCGATGAGAACGCCGATGGCCAGCGTGAGACCGAGGTTGGCGTTGAGGGTGGTGACGGCGACGAGCGGGCCGGGGTGCGGCGGCACGAGACCGTGCATGACCGACAGGCCGGCCAGCGCCGGGATCGCGATGCGGATGAGCGACTGGCCGCTGCGGCGCGCGACCAGGATGATCACGGGGATGAGGAGCACCAGGCCCACCTCGAAGAACATCGGCAGGCCGATCAGTCCGCCGATGAGCGCCATGGTCCACGGCAGCGTGCGCACGCTCGACCGGGTCACCAGGGCGTCGACGATGCGGTCGGCTCCACCGGAGTCGGCCAGCAGCTTGCCGAACATGGCGCCGAAGCCCACCAGCACACCCACGCCGGCCATCGTGGCGCCGAAGCCGGCGCCGAAGCTCGTCACGGCGGCGTTCGGGGCCATACCGGCGCCCACGCCGACGCCCACGGCGCCGATGGACAGCGCCAGGAACGGGTGCACCTTGAGCCAGGTGATCAGCACGATGATCACGGCGACGCCGATGATCGCCGCAAGAATGAGCTGCAGAGTGCTGCCGGCTGGAACCACGGGTTCCACCGCCTGAATCGCGCGGGTCACATTCATCTCGAAATCCTTCTCCGAGGCCGCGTCCCTGCGACCTCTTCGTCATGGTGGTGAGCACATGGGTCCTTCACAGCACGGATGCGGCATAGTGAAGGAAGAAACACGTGATCTGATTAATCTGATTAATCGGATTTATGAAGTGTTACACAACGACGGCGATGTGGTCAAGATCGCCGCACGAACGGCACGCGACGTCGCGCGCCGAGACGAAACGGCACGGCGGGACCGGGCCGAGTGAGCGGGGTTTACAGGGATGGCTGCAGTGGGCGACGAAACCTGGCGCGACCGGGGATTGCACGCACGGGTGGTGAACGCGCTCGGGCAGGAGATCGTCGACGGCGCTTGGGCGACCGGCGACATCCTGAACCTCGACAAACTCAGTGAACGCTTCACCGTGTCGCGGTCGGTGCTGCGCGAAGCCCTCCGGGTGCTGCAGTCCGTTGGCATGGTCGAACCCCGGCAGCGGGTGGGCACGCAGGTGCGGCCCCGGGAGTCGTGGGACCTGCTCAATCCGCAGATCATCCAGTGGCGCGGGCAGGGTGATTACTTCGCCCAGATGCGCGAGATGCTGCAGCTGCGATTGGGCATCGAGCCCGTCGCCGCCCGGCTCAGCGCGCGCCTGATGACCCCGGAGCAGCGTTCCGCCGTGGCCCGCGCGGCCGACGTGATGGTGGCGGCCGACCACGACAACGACGGGAGGCGCTTCCTCGAGGCCGACGTCGAGTTCCACACCCTGATCCTGCAGGGGTCCGGCAACGCCGTGATGAGTCACTTCGCCAACACCGTGGCGGCGCTCCTGCGCACCCGCGAGCAGGAGAAGCGCTTCACGATCACCGACTACACCCCCGCATCCGCGCACCGCCACAACGACCTGGCCGCGGCGATCGTGGCCGGGGAAGAGGATGCCGCCTACGCCTCCGCGTATGCCACCCTCGACGCCACCCTCGCCGAGTTCGTGCAGGAGTCGGCCGGCGCGAGTTCGACCGCGGGGTAGCCCGGAAGCGCGCCTTCTGTCGTCACGCCCGTTCGGCGTGCGGCGATGGTCGCTGCGGGCCTGCCCGGTCAGAGCCGGGCGAGCCGGTTGATGTCCTCGAGAAACTCCGCGGCTACCTGCGCCGAGACTGTCGTGCGAGTGCCGCGGATGCCGGCCAGATAGTCCGAGGTTGTCGGCCCGCCGGTCACCGAGTCGTCCGCACCCGCCAACAGGGCCTCCTCCAACGCCTGTTGGGAGGCCCGCCGGGCGGCGTACTCGATGTCGGCGGGCGAGAAACCGTCGCTGGCCGCGACGAGGGCGTCGAGGTCGACGATTCCGGAGACGTCGTCGGGAATGTAGCGCTCCCAGATTGCCTGCCGTGCTGCGGCATCCGGCAACCCGATCGGTACGACGTAATCGAACCGACCGTGGCGCAGGAAGGCCGAGTCGAGCGTGCGGATGAAGTTGGTGGCACAGACCAGCAGTCGCCCCGGCCGCTCGCGGAAGGCCGGAATGAGCTTGAGCAGCTCGTTGGTCACGCCCTGCAGCGGCGAGGGCGGTTCGCCGCCGCGCTGGGCGGCGATCTCCTCGACCTCGTCGATGAAGACCACCACATGGTCGAGGTCGTCGATCTTGCCGAAGGTCTCCCGTAGCGCCCCGGCCAACCCCTGCGGGTCGCTCGCCAGCCGGGAGGGGAACACCTCGACGAACGGCCAGTCCAGCCGGGACGCAATGGCCTTGGCGAACGTGGTCTTGCCGGTACCAGGCGGACCGAAGAGCACCACGGCCTTGGGCGGCACCACCCCGTAGCGGCCGGCCATCTCGGGCCGGGCCAGAGGCATCACGAGGCGGCGCTCGAGCAGGTCTTTCTCCCGCACCATCCCGCCCACACCCGCCCAGAGATCCCGGGGCAGGATGCGACCACCGAGGTCGGCCAGCACCCGGATCTCGTGGCCCTGCACCGGGATGCGTCGCTCGAAGTAGCTGAGATGGTTCTTGATCTCGAAGCCGCGGTTGAGGAATGCGTCGACCCGAGTGGCGGTCTCCGGCATCAATGCGGAGAGCTTGGTCAGGCCGTGCGGCGCCATGCGCCTCTCCAGTGCGGCCAGCAGGGCCGAGCCGACGCCCCGCCTCTGCCAGGGTTTCGTGGTGGCCAGGAACACGATCCACCCCTGCGCATGCGCGGCCCGGCCAACCGCCGCACCGACCACCTCGTCGCCGTGTACCGCCACCACTGCGTCGTCCTTCTGGCAGGAGGCAAGCACCTCGGAGAGGGCATAGACGGGGTCTGTGCTGGTCGCGGTGACCTCCTCCCAGAGGCGCAGGATGCCGTCGAGGTCGTCGGCCTGAAAATCGCGGATACGCCAGTCGGTCATCGGTCTCCTTCGCTCGCTGGGTGTGAGAGCACTATGGCACCGCAGCGGTGTTGACGAGGCTCACTCGGCGTCGGCGGGCCAGCCGCCTTTGCGAGAATGCTCACATGCCCAATACCCATGCCGGCCAGACCGACCGCGTCGGCCACACCCCGTTTGTCGACCTGACGCCGCCTGGTGATCCGGTCGCACACCGATACGGCGAACCGGGCGGCACCGGTGGGACGATCCTGCCGCCGACGATCGAGCTGCAACTGAATCACCGTTCCGTGCGCAAATTCCTGACCGAACCGGTCAGCGACGCCCAGATCGACCTCGTCATCACGGCCGCGCAATCCGCCTCTCAGTCGTCCAACCTTCAGGTGTGGAGCGTCGTGGCCGTTCGGGACGACGACCGGAAACGGCGGATCTCTGCTGCCATCGGCCGCCAGTCGTACGTCGAGGACAGCTCGGTCTTCCTGGTCTGGGTCGCGGACTTTCGTCGTGCGGCGAACGTTGCCGAAGCCCAGGGCGCGAGCGCTGAGACCCTCGGTTACATCGAAAACACCCTCGTCACCGCCGTCGATTCAGGTATCGCAGCTCAGAACGCCCTCCTGGCGGCCGAGTCGCTGGGCCTGGGCGGGGTGTTCGTCGGCGCGCTGCGCAGCAACCCGGCGGCCATCATCCAGGAGCTCGGCCTGCCCGACTACACCTTCCCGTTGTTCGGGGTGGCGCTCGGGTATCCCGACCCGTCGGAACGGGCCGGAATCAAGCCTCGCTTGCCGCGGACGGCGGTCCTGCACCAGGAGCGGTACGACCCCACAGCCTGGCTCGCGGCCGCCGAGGTGTACGAAGACCGACTGCAGGAGTATTTCGCCGAACACGGCCGAGACAATTACAGCTGGGCGGACACCCTGACCAAGCGGATCAGCACCGTCGACGGCCTGCACGGCCGCGATTCCATCCGCGGGGCGCTCGAGGCGCAAGGCTTCGCGTCCGAGTAGGCCTACGCAGGCTCGACGGGAGGACTAGCCGGCGGGCACCCAGCCGTGCTCGCCAAGCCAGGCCTCGCACAACGCACTCCAGGCCTGGAGCGGCCCGAGGCCGTGGCCGAGGCCCTTGCCGTGGTCGCCGCGCTCGAAGACATGCAGGTCGAAGGGCACATTGTGGGCAGCGAGGGCGCTGGCGTAGCGCAGCGAATGGCTGACCGGCACTCCGCCGTCGTCTGCGGTGTGCCAGAGGAACGTCGGCGGGGTGTGCGCATCCACCAGGGTGTCGGCGCTGAGCGCGCGCCGGTTGTCGAGGGTGTCCCGGTCGCCGAGGAGGCTCGCGAGCGACTCGGAGTGCGGCTCGTGGGTCATCGAGATGACCGGGTAGGAGAGGATCGACAGGTCGACCCGGCCCTCCGGGGGCACCGGGGCCGAGGCGATGCCCGTGGAGAGCAGCGCGGCCACATGGCCGCCGGCCGAGAAGCCGACCACGCCGATTCGGCTGCGGTCGATGTCCAGCTCCAGCGCACCCGTCCGGGCGGCGATGAGCACGTCCTGCACCCGGGCGAGGCCACTCGGGTACCGGTGCGGATCCACCGGATAACGCACCACCAGGGCGTTGAGGCCGATCCCCGAGAGCCAGTCGGCGATCACCGTTCCCTCGTGGTCGGCATGCTCGCGGTACGAGCCCCCCGGCAGAACCAGCAGCAGCGGCGCGGGTTCGGCCGGCACCGACGGGGCGGTTCCCTGCGGCAGGGCGGCGGCCCGGAACGTGAGGTCGGCATCCGCCAGGGACGGCGGGGAATCGGTGCGGGAACGCGCGGGGGTGGCACGAATGGAGCGGCGGAGCGTGTCGGTCATGCCGCCATCGTAGTGAGCGCCGGCGGCGCTGAGATCGCTCTCACGGGAAGATGCTGGCCAGCCCGCGAATAAGTTGGACATCACCACAAACGGGTTGCGCGAAGCGCTTCGATGACTTACGGTAAAGCGTCACGGTTGATCCAAACGCGGCGAATCCTGCAGAGACAATGGAGTTCTTATGGCCAACATCACCGACGTAGCCCGCGTCGCCGGTGTGTCCATCAGCACCGTGTCCTACGCCCTCTCCGGTAAGCGCCCGATCGCGGACGCCACCAAGACCCGGATCGCCCAGGCCGTCACCGAGCTCGGCTACCGGCCCAACGCCGGAGCCCGGATGCTCGCCGGCTCCCGCACCAACATCTTCGCGCTCACCGCCCCGATGCACGAGGACACCCACCCGCCGGCGCTGATGTCCTTCGTGCTGTCGGTCGTCACCGCGGCCCGCAGCTATGACTACGACGTGCTGCTGCTCACCGAGGGCGAAGCGACGACGGGCCTGCGCCGGGTGGTCTCGAGCTCGCTGGTCGACGGCATCATCATGCTCGACGTCACCGTGGAAGACGAGCGGATCGACGTCATCCGCGAACTCGGCCTGCCCACCACCCTGATCGGCATCCCGCACGACACCGAGGGGCTCACCTGTGTCGACCTCGACTTCGAGGGGGCCGCGCGACTGGCCGTCAGTCGCCTCGTGGCTCTCGGGCACACCTCGATCGGCCTGATGGGCCACGCGGAGGCGCTCTACGAACGGGGCTCCAACTACGCCCCGCGCTTCCGCGATGCGTTCCTCGCTGCCGGGAGCGACGCGGGGATCCAGACGGCGTTCCACACCACCGTCGCCACCCGTCCCGGCGTCGAGGAATCCCTGGACGGCCTGCGGGCCCAGCTGCCGGGCATGACCGCCCTGGTGCTCAACTGCAACGAGAACATCCACGGCATCCTGCTGGAGGTGCTGCGCGAGCGCGAGGTAGCCGTGCCCGAGGCGCTCTCGATCGTCTCGGCCTGCTCCAGCTTCTCCACCGACCACTTCCTTCCACCCATGGATGTCATCCCCCTGCCCTCCCAGGAATCCGGGCGGCGGGCCGTCGAGCTCGCCATCCAGCAGATCGCCGGATTCGCCGACCCCCACGTCGAACTGATTGCTCCGGTGTACCACCGGAAGAGTTCGACGGCCCCGCCGGCCGCAACCGTGGCCGCGTAGCCCCCCTCACCCTCCCAGAGCCGACAGACCCGGAAAGGACCCGCCTCAATCATCGAAGCGCTTCGACAGCCTCGCGATAGGCGTGCGAAGCATCCTGCACAGCTCAGATTCACCAGACGACCACGCCCCAGGGCGTGTGCCTACAAGGAAGTAGTGACATGAAGAAAAGCAAGATTCTCTCCGCGGTCGCGGCCATCGGCGTGAGTGCCGTCCTGCTCAGCGGATGCTCCGGCGGAACCGGCGGTACCGGCGACAGCGCCGGCGGGAAGGTGACCCTGGACTTCTGGTCGTGGGCCCCCAACACCCAGAGCCTCGTCGACACCTGGAACGCCGCCAACCCCGACATCCAGGTCAACTACACCGATGCCGGCGGCGGAAAAGACTCCTCCGCGAAGTTGCTCACGGCCAGCCGGGCCGGAAACGCCCCGGACGTCGCGGCCGTCGAATACCCGACCCTGCCGTCCCTCATCGTGGCCGACGTGCCGTTGGACATCACCGACCTCGTCTCCGATGTGACCGACAAGTACGACGAGGGCACCCTCTCGCAGACCACGTTCGACGGCCACATCTTCGGACTCCCGCAGGACATCGGCCCGATGGCCTTCTTCTACCGGTCCGACCTGCTCGAGCAGTGGGGCATCCCGGTCCCCACCACCTGGGCCGAGTTCAAGACCGCCGCCGCGGCCGTGCGCGCGGCCGACCCGAGCGCCTACCTCGCCTCGCTGCCGGCCGACCAGTGGGCGTTCTACGCCGGTGTCGCCAACCAGGCCGGCTCCAAGTGGTGGTCGGTGAAGGACAACACCTGGACCGTCGGCATCGCCGACGACGCCTCCCTCGAGGTCGCGGACTTCTTCCAGGGCCTCGTCGACGAAGACCTGATCTCGACCGACCCCATCCTCACCCCGGAGTGGAACGCCAAGGCCAACAGCGGCACCATGCTCTCCTGGCCGGCCGGCCTGTGGGCGCCCGGTGTGATCGAGGGGGTTGCTCCCGACACCGTCGGCAAGTGGTCCATGTCCGCCTTCCCCGAGTGGACCCCCGGAGACCCCGCGGTCGCCTACCAGGGCGGCTCCTCGGTCATCGTGACCAAGGACTCGGACCACCCCGAGGAAGCCGCGAAGTTCATCAAGTGGCTCAACGCCAGCGAAGAAGGCGCCAACCTGCTGCTGACCGTGCAGAACGCCTACCCGGCAGCCATCTCCGGCCAGGAAGACGCCAAGGCCAGTGCCCCGCCGGCCCTGATGCCGCAGCAGACCGACTTCTACGAGCTCGCCGCGAAGGTCTCGGCCAACGCCATCCCCGTCACCTGGGGCCCCAACGTGAACGTCGCCGAAAGCGCGTTCACCGACGAGCTGAACAAGGCCATCAACGCGGGAACCCCGTGGCGTGACGCGTTCACCGCGGTGCAGAAGATCGTCGTGGCCGACATGACGAAGTCCGGCTTCGAGATCAGCAACAAGTAGCACCACCAGCACCACCCAGCACCACACTCGCGGCGTCAGCCGCACCGAGAGGGTCGGCGAGGAGCCGACCTCGCGCTCCACCGGGTCGACCCGCAGGCGCCGACCCTCTCCATGAGGAAAAGGACATTTCGATGACGCTCACTCCCGCCCCGCCGGCGGCGGTCGTCGCGCAGACGCGCACCGCCCCGCCGCGCAAGAGGTCGCGCTCCCGGACCCGCTTCGCCCCCTACCTGTTCGTCGGTCCGGCTGTCGTGTTGTTCGTGCTGTTCATGCTGGTGCCGATCATCTACGCGGCCTACCTGAGCTTCACGTCGTACAAGATCCAGGGCGGCGGCATCCTCGGAACCAAGTCGCTGGTCTTCGCCGGGTTCGACAACTATGTCTCCGTGCTCACCGACCCCGCCCTGGCCAGTGGCTTCTGGCACCTGGGGCTCTACTCGGCCATCGCGGTGCCGCTCACCCTCGGGCTCGCGCTGCTCTTCGCCCTGCTGCTGGACACCCCCGGCGTGCGGGCGACCCGGTTCGGGCAGACCGCCATCTTCATCCCCTACGCGGTTCCCGGCGTGATCGCCGCACTGCTCTGGGGCTTCATGTACCTGCCCTCCACCAGCCCGTTCTCGTACATCACCAAGGCCCTGGGCTGGGGACCGATCCCGTTCCTCGAGTCCTCGGGCATCTTCGGCTCCATCGCCAACATCGCCGTGTGGGGCGGGGTGGGATTCAACATGATCATCATCTACACGTCCCTCCGCAGCATCCCCGCCGAGATCTACGAGGCCGCCCGCATCGACGGCGCCAATGAGCGCCAGATCGCGTTGCGCGTCAAGATCCCGCTGGTCATCCCGGCGCTCCTGCTCACCGGGATCTTCTCGGTGATCGGCGCCCTGCAGCTATACAGCGAACCCACCACGCTCAAACCGATGACCGACATCATCAGCCAGACCTGGGTTCCGCTGATGACCATCTATCGCAACGCCTTCCTGACCGATGACCTGCCCGGCGCGGCCGCACTGTCCGTGCTGCTGGCCGTCGGCACCGTCGCGCTGTCCGGCCTGGTGCTGTGGATCAGCAACCGTCGCACCAAGGGAGCACAGTCATGACCGCCATCGCCACCCGCGAGAAGGCCAAACTCGCCTCCAACCGCGGCAAGGTCTGGCCCACCATCATCCTGATGATCGGCGCGATCTACTGCCTCATCCCGGTGCTCTGGGTGTTCACTGCCACTTCCAAGTCGCCCAGCGAGCTGTTCACCACATTCTCCTTCCTGCCCGGCAGCGGCCTGATGGACAACCTGTCCGACCTGTTCAGCTACGGCGGCGGGCAGTACGGGCTCTGGGCGGCGAACTCGATCCTCTACGCCGGCGTCGGCGGCCTGCTGTCGACGTTCGTGTCGACGATGGCCGGTTACGGCCTGGCCAAGTACGAGTTCAAGGGTCGCAACCTGATCTTCTACTCGATCCTCGGCGGCGTGCTGATCCCCGGAATCACCCTGGCGATTCCGCAGTACCTGCTGCTGTCGCAGGCCGGCCTGGCCGGGGGAGTGATGTCGGTGCTCCTGCCGTTGATCATCAGCCCGTTCGGGATCTACCTCTCCAGGGTCTACGCCTCGGCCGCCGTGCCGCAGGACACCATCGAGGCCGCCCGCCTCGACGGCGCCAACGAGTGGCGGATCTTCCTGCGCATCGGCCTGCCGATGATGCTGCCCGGCATGGTCACGGTCTTCATGCTGCAGTTCGTGGGCATCTGGAACAACTTCCTGCTGCCGTTCATCATGCTCAGCAACCAGAACAGCTACCCGCTCACGGTCGGCCTGTACACCCTGCTGTCCAAGGGATCCGGAACCCCGGCGCTGTACTCCGTGGCCATCACCGGCGCGGCGGTGTCGATCATTCCGCTGATCGCCCTGATGCTGTTCCTGCAGCGCTTCTGGCGACTCGACCTGCTCTCCGGCGCCGTCAAGGGATAGGACACCACCACATGAGCACCCCCATCGAGAACGAGAGCGCCGCGGCCGATCCGGCGCCGCGCACCCTGGGCCCGGGCGGCCCCGAGGTCTCCAGGCTCTGCCTGGGCACCTCCTCCTGGTCGCGTGCCCGCTTCGGCGCGGGCCCCGTCGAGGCCCTCGAGGTCGTGCTCGATGCGGGCGCGGAGCCGTCCGCCGGCCCGGCCATCACGTTCATCGACACGTCGAACGAATACGGCGGCGGCGCCAGCGAAAGCTACCTCGGCGACGCCATTGGGCGCCGTGGCGGGCTCCCGGCGGGCATGGTGCTGCAGACCAAGCTCGACCGCGACCCCGACACCGGCTCGTTCTCCGGCGAGCGGATGCGCGCCAGCCTGGCCGAGAGCCTCGGCAAGCTGGGCCTCGAGAGAGTTCCGATGCTCTACCTGCACGACCCGGAGCTGATCGGCTGGGACGAGGCCTTCGCGGCCGACGGGCCGGTACGCGCGCTGGTGGAGATGCGAGAACGCGGGCTGGTCGACGCGATCGGCATCTCCGGCGGGCCCGCGCCCATGCTCACCCGTTACGTGGAGACCGGGCTGTTCAGCGCCGTGATCACGCACAACCGGTACACCCTGGTGGACCGTTCCGCGGAGCAGCTGGTCAACGAAGCCGTCTCCCGCGGGGTGAGTGTCATCAACGCCGCGGTCTACGGCGGCGGCGCGCTGGCCCGCTGGCCCGAGGCAGCCCGCAGCTATGCCTACCGCCCTGCATCGGCAGCTATGGCCGCCGCGATCGCCGACATGGGCCTGGCCTGCCAACGGGCCGGAGTGAGCCTGGCCGCCGCGGCCCTGCAGTTCAGCACCCGGGACCCCCGGATCACCTCCACGATCGTCGGGGGCAACTCGATCGCCCAGGTGCAGGAGGCGATCGCGGCCGACGCCGTCGAGATCCCGGCCGGCCTGTGGGCCGAGCTCGAGGCCCTGGCCCCCGAGGCGGCCGGGTGGCAGGACCCGCCCGGTTCGTCCTGGCCCTGACCGGCCGGTCGACAGCATCCGCACCACCCGCTCCACCCCGCGGCGCCGCCCCGCCGCCCACGCGCACGCACCATCCCAGTAGAGAGAATGTGACCCGCCCATGACGGACTTCGTTTCCCGTTCAGCCGATCTGCCCACCGGCAGCCGGTTCCCCTGGATCGCGGACGGTTTCGCACTCGGCGGCGACTACAGCCCGGAGCAGTGGCCGGAGTCGGTCTGGATCGAGGACATCGCGCTGATGCGGCAGGCCGGGGTGAACTCGCTCAACGTCGGCGTGTTCTCCTGGGGGCTGCTGGAGACCGCCGACGGCGTCTTCGACTGGGGCTGGCTCGACCGGATCATGGACCTGCTCGCGGACGCCCGGATCGGCGTCAACCTCGCCACCCCCACGGCCGCGCCGCCCATCTGGCTGCTGCAGGCCCATCCGGAGATCGCCCCGGTCACCCAGCACGGGGTGCGCCACGCCCAGGGCGGCCGGCTCGGCTGGCACCCCAGCTCGGCCGTGTTCCGCCGCTACGCGCTGCGGATGGTGGAGGCTCTCGCCACCCGGTACGCCGCCCACCCGGCCCTGAAGCTCTGGCACGTGAGCAACGAGCTCGGCAACGAGAATGCGCACAGCTACGACGACGAGACCGGCCGCGCCTGGCAGGTCTGGCTGGAGCACAAGTTCGGCAGCATCGACGCGCTCAACGATGCCTGGGGCTCCGCCTTCTGGGGGCATCACTACACCTCGTTCGACCAGCTGCAGCCGCCGCGGTTCACGAGCACCAGCCACAACCCCGCCCTGCTGCTCGACTTCGAGCGGTTCACCTCCGACGCCCTGCTCGGCCACTACCAGGCCGAGCGCGAGGTGCTGCGCCGGATCACCCCCGGCATCCCGGTCACCACCAACTTCATGGTGCAGAACCACCCCAACGGGCTGGACTACGACCGCTGGGCGAGCGAGGTCGACCTCGTCGCCAACGACCACTACACGATGGGTGCCGACCCGGAAACCTACGGTGAACTGGCCTTCTCCGCCGACCGGGTGCGCGGGATGTCCGGCGGGGACCCGTGGCTCCTGATCGAGCACTCCACCTCGGCGGTCAACTGGCAGCCCCGCAACCGGGCCAAGGCCGTCGGTGAACTGGCCCGCAACAGCCTCGCGCACATCGCCAGGGGCGCCGACGGAGCCCTGTTCTTCCAGTGGCGCCAGTCCACCGCCGGCAGCGAGCAGTTCCACTCCTCCGTCGTGCCGCACGCCGGGGCCGACACCAAGATCTTCCGGGAGGTGACCGCGCTCGGTGCGACCCTGCGGAACATCCGTGAGGTCGTGGGCAGCCGGGTGCAGACCTCGCAGCTGGCGATCCTGTTCGACTACGACGCGGCCATGGCCCTGCGGAGCGGAGCCAAGCCCAGCGTCGACGTGAACTCCCTCGACGTGGCGCTCACGATGCACCGCGAGCTGACCGCGCGGGGCATCCAGGTGGACATCGTGCACCCCGCCACCGATCTCTCCGGCTACCGGGCCGTGCTCGCCCCGACGCTGTTCCTGCTCACCGAGGCGGATGCGGCGCGGCTGACCGCCTACGTCGCCGGCGGCGGCCACCTGGTGGTCACGAGCTTCTCCGGCATCGTCACCGAGCACAACCGGGTGATCGAGGGCGGCTACCCCGGGGCGCTGCGCGACCTGCTCGGCGTGCGCGTCGAGGAATTCTTCCCCCTGTTCGCCGGCGACACGGTGACCGTGACCGGCGAGATCACCGCCGGGCCCTGGACGGGATCGGTGTGGAGCGAACTGCTGCAGACCACCGACCAGCCGGACGGCTCCGCCGCGGCCGTGGTCGCCCGGTACGCCGACGGCGAGCTGGCCGGGCTGCCGGCGATCACGCTCCGTTCGGTCGGCGCCGGAACGGCGCAGTACGTGTCCACCCACCTGGACCGGCCGGCCACCGGTGCGCTGCTGGAGCTGCTCATCGAGCGGGCCGGCATCACCCCGGTCGCGCCCGCCGACCGGGGGCTCGAGCTGGTGCGCCGGGTCGCGGTCGCACCGGAGGGTGCCACCGAGGCCGCCAGCTGGCTCTTCGCCATCAACCATTCGGCCGGGCCGCTCCGGCTCGATACGAGCGGACTCGACCTGGTGACGGGTGAGAGGTTCGCACCCGGGGCATCCGTTGCCGCGGGAGCCGTCGCCGTGATCCGGGAGGACCCGTCCGCATGAAGTTCACCGATGGTTTCTGGCAGACCCGCCCCGGCGTGAGCGCCGTCTACGCCCAGGAGGCGTACGACATCATTGACGACGGGGACACCCTGCGGGTCTACGCGCCCACCAAGGTCATCGACCGGCGCGGCGACATCCTCAACCGGCCGCTGCTGACCGTGACGCTGTCCTCACCATTGGAGGGCGTGATCCGGGTGCGGATCGAACACCACCAGGGCCGGCGCCCGTCCGCGGGGTTCGACCTCGTCGGTGCAACGGAGGGCGTTGGCGTGGCCGCCACCGAGGAAGCCGGCGGGGCCGTCACCTCCGGCACGCTGACCAGCGGCGGCCTCACCGCCCGGGTCAGCGCCGGAGCACCGTGGAACCTCAGCTTCGAGGCCGACGGGCGGGTGCTCACCTCCAGCCGACACAAGTCGGTGGGCTACGTGACCCTCGCCGACAACGCTCCGGTGCCCAGCGAACCGGTCGGAGAGGTGGGCATCAGCCGCACGGGTCTGGCCGCGGCCGGCAGCTACGTGCACGAGCAGCTCAGCCTCGGTGTGGGCGAACTCGTCTACGGGCTGGGCGAACGTTTCGGAGCGCTGGTGAAGAACGGGCAGACCGTCGACATCTGGAACTCCGACGGCGGCACCTCCAGCGAGCAGTCCTACAAGAACATCCCCTTCTACCTGACCAACCGCGGCTACGGCGTGCTGGTCAACCAGAGCGAGCACGTGTCCTTCGAGGTCGCCTCAGAGTCGGTCGAGCGGGTGCAGTTCTCCACCGCCGGAGAGGCGCTGGAGTACTTCGTGTTCCAGGGCCCCACCCAGAAGGACGTGCTCGAGCGCTATACGGCGCTGACCGGCCGCCCCGCGAAGGTGCCAGCCTGGTCGTATGGGCTCTGGCTCTCCACGAGCTTCACCACCGACTACGACGAAGCCACCGTCACGAGCTTCATCGACGGGATGCGCGAGCGCGACCTGCCGCTGTCGGTGTTCCACTTCGACTGCTTCTGGATGCGCGAATTCAACTGGACCGACCTGGAATGGGACGCCAGGGTCTTCCCCGACCCCGAGGGGATGCTGGCTCGCCTGCACGAACGCGAACTGCGGCTGAGCGCCTGGATCAACCCCTACATCGCCCAGCGGTCCAAGCTGTTCGCCGAGGCCGCCGACGCCGGCTACCTGGTGCGGCGCGCCGACGGGAGCGTCTGGCAGTGGGACCAGTGGCAGGCCGGCATGGCCCTGATCGACTTCACCAACCCGGCGGCGACCCGCTGGTTCCAGGACAAGCTGCGGCAGCTGTTGGAGCAGGGCATCGACGCGCTCAAGACCGACTTCGGCGAACGCATCCCCACCGATGTCGTCTGGCACGACGGCTCGTCGCCCGAGGCCATGCACAACTGGTACACCCAGCTGTACAACCAGGCCGTCTTCGAGGTGCTCGAGGAGCACCGCGGTCAGGGCGAGGCCGTGCTCTTCGCCCGGTCGGCAACCACGGGCGGCCAGCGGATGCCGATCCACTGGGGCGGGGACAACTCCTCGTCGTTCGAGTCGATGGCCGAGACGCTGCGGGGCGGGCTCTCGCTGGCGTTCAGCGGCTTCGGCTTCTGGAGCCACGACATCGGCGGTTTCGAGGGCAGACCCGACCCCGAGGTGTTCAAACGCTGGGTCGCGTTCGGCATGTTCTCCAGCCACTCCCGGCTGCACGGCTCGTCGAGCTACCGGGTGCCCTGGGCCTTCGACGCGGAGGCCGTCGAGGTGACCCGGCTGTTCTCCACCCTCAAGCTCGAGCTGATGCCCTACCTGTACGGTGTCGGCCTGGAAGCGCACGACCGGGGCCTTCCGTTCATGCGCCCGATGCAGCTGGAGTTCCCGGACGACCCCACCTGCGCCTACCTCGATCGTCAGTACCTGCTCGGCAGCGACCTTCTCGTGGCTCCGGTGTTCAGCGCCGACGGCACTGTGGAGTACTACCTGCCGGCCGGCACCTGGACGAACTACCTCACCGGCCAGAGCATCGAGGGACCGGCCTGGCGCCGTGAGACCCACAGCGTGTTGAGCCTGCCGCTCTGGATCCGCGCCGGCGCCGTCCTGGCCACGGGCAACCGCACCGACCGCCCGGACTACGACTATCTCGACGGCCTGCTCGTGACCGTCTACCCGGGCGCAGCCGAGGACAGCACGACCACCACCCGGGTGACTAGCCCCGAAACCGGCACCCGGCTGCAGGTCACGGTCACGCGCCGGGGCGGCACCGTGACGGTCACCACGGATGGCGCGGACATCCGTGTGCGCCTGGCCGGCGGCGACAGCGTGGCCACGACAGGAGGAACGGCCGTTCTCACCGCCTAGGGCGTTGGGTCGGTTCCGCGATGGGGCCGGACTCACTCAATCGGGGCGAGCCGGAATATTCCGGCGCCCCGGAAAGCTGTCACGTGTCATGGGACGACACGCGATTGTGTCGCGCCCTCCGTGCCAGGAGAAAATGAGATCGTCATGACCGTTCCTTCCGCCCGTCCCACCGCCCCGGATGCCGCCGCCTCGCTGGGCCGTTGGCATGCCGCCCGGCGACGGTCCGTGACCGGAGCGACGGGCAACCTCGCCCTCATCGAAACCCGGTGGCTGCCGGAGGGGACCGACCCCGATGCCGCGTTCGCCGCGGCCACGACGGAGGCCGCCGCCGCGGTCACGGTGACGCGCCTGACCCGGCGGAACCTCGACACCGATGAGCCCGAGCACGGGTTGCGGTTCTGGGATTCCGCGAGCCCCGCGATAACGGCGTTCGAGCAGATCTCGGCCTTCGAATACAACCCCGACTGGGTCATCGACGCCGAGTTCACCCCGGTCGCGGCGGAACGCACCATCCCGTTCGAGCACATCCGCGACAACGGGGGCAGCCGCCAGCTCCCGGTGCCGGGAGACATCACCTTCAGCCGTGACGGCGTCGACTACTCACTGAGCGCCTTCGACGACGACGGCACCCTGCTGCTGGTCTTCGGCGACGCGACCAACCGCCATACCGGTGACACGGCCACGTACTCTTCGGGTCGTTTCCTCTTCGTGCGGCGCCCCGAGACAGCCGATGGCCTGGGCTTCGGCGACGCCGGACCCGTCACGCTGGACTTCAACCGGGCCTTCGTGCCGCCTTGCGGCTTCTCGGTGCAGTACAACTGTCCGCTGCCGCCGGCGCAGAACCGCTTCACCGGGCCCATCGAGGCGGGCGAGCGCGAGGTCGTCTTCGGCGGCGACTTCGACATCTACGCTCTCTAGCCCGGCCGCCGGCCGCCGCCGCCCCAGCCCGTCACACCCGCACACAGCACCACGCATCCCGCACACAGCACCCAGGAGCACCATGAAGAAGAACATCGCGTTCGTCGCGCTCGGCCTCGCAACCACCCTGTTGCTGGTCGGCTGCGCCAGCGGCGCCGACTCGTCCACCGCATCCGCCGGTGACGCGACGATCGAAATCGGATCGCTCTACGAGCCGCAGAACCTGAGCAACTTCGGCGGCGGCGGCCAGGGCGTCACCGAGGCGTTCAACGGCAACGTCTACGAGGGCCTCTACAAGCTCACCGACGACGGCAGCGTCGAACCCCTGCTCGCCGCGAGCAACACCGTGAGCGACGACGGCCTCACCTACACCTTCACGCTGCAGGACGGCGTTTCCTTCCACTCGGGCAAGGCGCTCACCTCGGCCGACGTGAAGGCCAGCATCGACGCCGTACTCGCCGACGACTCGCAGTCCGCGCGCAAGAGCAGCTTCGGTGCGATCACAAGCATCGAGACCCCGGATGACAAGACTGTCGTCGTGACCCTTGCCGAACGTTCGATCTCCTTCATCTACAACCTCAGCTACGTCTGGATCATCAATGCCGACGCCACCGACCTCGAGAGCACCGAAGACGGCACCGGCCCGTACGCGCTGGGTGACTGGAAGCGGGGCAGCTCGCTGAGCCTGACTCGCTTCGACGGCTACTGGGGCGACGCGGCGGCCAACAGCGAAGTGGTGTTCAACTACTTCACCGACGCCACCGCGCTGAGCAATGCGCTGCTCACCGGCGAGGTCGACATCGTCACGAGCGTGCAGAGCCCGGATGCGCTCAGCCAGTTCAACGACAACGCCGACTACGTCGTCAGCGACGGCGACTCCACCACTAAGGAGGTCCTGGCCTTCAACGACCGTGTCGCACCGTTCGACAACGTCGACGTGCGCAAGGCTATCTATTCGGCCATCGACACCAAGAAGCTGCTGAACTCGATCTGGGGCGACTACGGCACCCTGATCGGCTCGATGGTGCCCCCGACCGACCCCTGGTACGAGGACCTCACCCAGGTGAACCCCTATGACCCCGACCTGGCCAAGAAGCTGCTGGCCTCGGGCGGGCAGCCGGACGGCTTCGAGTTCACCCTGGACACCCCCAGCTACGACCCGCACCCCGTGGTCGCCGAGTTCGTCAAGAGCGAGCTGGCCAAGGTGGGCGTGACCGTGAACATCAACACCATCAGCGCCGACGAGTGGTACACCAAGGTCTACAAGGCCCAGGACTTCACCGCGACGCTGCAGGAACACGTCAACGACCGCGACGTGGTCTGGTACGGCAACCCCGACTTCTACTGGGGCTACAACAACCCGCAGGTGACGCAGTGGGTCGGCGAGGCCGAGGCATCCACCACGACGGATGAGCAGACCGCCAAGCTCAAGCAGGTCAACGAGCAGATCGCCCAGGATGCCGCGAGCGTCTGGCTGTACCTCTACCCGCAGATCGTCGTGGCGGCGAGCGATGTGAGCGGATACCCGGTCAACGGGCTCAACTCGCAGTTCTTCGCCTACGACATCGTCACCGAATAACCCACCCGGCCTCACCGCCGCAGAGCCAGACGAGGCTAGCCCCCACGCCCCCACGCGGGGGCTAGCCTTGAGGTCGCATGATTTCCTATCTACTGCGCCGGAGCGCCTTCCTCCTGGTGTCTTTTGTCATCGCCATGGTGGCCATCTTCGTGCTGCTGAGGCTGCTGCCGGGGGACCCCTCGAACGCGCTGCTCTCGGTCACGGCCACGCCCGAGCAGATCGCAGCCGCGCAGGCCCAGGTGGGCGCCGACCGCCCGGTGCTCGAACAGTTCTCAACCTGGTTCGGTCAGCTCGCCCGGTTCGACCTCGGCGAGTCGTTCATCAGCTCGCTGCCCGTGGGCCCCGAGATCTCGGCGCGGCTCGCGGTCACGGTTCCGCTCACCCTGCTGGCCTTCGCGCTGGCCCTGGTGATCTCGCTGGTGGCCGGCTTCGTCGCCGCCACCAGGGCCGATCGCTGGTACGGCATCCTCATCTCCGGCATCTCCCAGCTCGGCGTGGCCGTACCTGTGTTCTGGGTGGGCATCCTGCTGGTCAGCGTGTTCTCGGTGGGCCTGCGCTGGCTGCCGTCCGGCGGGTTCCCCCGCGACGACTGGGCGGACCCGGCCGATGCGCTGCGGTCGTTGGCCCTGCCCGTGATCACCGTGGCCGTGGTGATGAGCGCCTCGCTCACCCGGTACGTGCGGGCGGCCACGCTCGATGTGCTCGGCAGCGACTACCTGCGCTCGGCCCGCGCCCAGGGCTCCGGCCGCGGTGAGGCGCTCTGGCGGCACGGGCTGCGGAACGGCGCCGTGCCGGTGATCGCGATCCTCGGCATCGAGCTGGCCACGACGTTTCTCGGAGCCGTGGTCGTGGAGAGCGTCTTCAGCCTGCCGGGCCTGGGCAGCATGCTGCTCAAGGCGATCCAGCAGCACGACTACCCGAACATCCAGGGTGTGCTCTTCGTGAGCACCCTCGTGGTGCTCGTGATCGGCTTCCTCGGCGACGTGGCGCAGCGACTTGTCGACCCGCGCCTGCGCGTGAGCATCTCGGGAAACCGATGAGCGCCCCCGTTCTGGCCGAGACCAGCGTCGTCGCTCCGCGCCGGCGCCGTTCCTGGACCCTCGGAGTGGGGCTCGTCCTGGTAAGCCTGGTTGTGGCGATCGCCCTGCTCTCCCTGGTCTGGCTGCCGTACGCCCCGGCGGACACGACCGGGAGCCGGCTGGAGGGCGCTAACCCCGCGCACTGGCTCGGCACCGACAAGCTAGGCCGGGACCTCGCGACCCAGCTCATGATCGGCGCCCGCATCGCCCTCGTGGTGGGCCTGGGCGCCGTCGCCGTCGGCGCCCTGCTCGGAGTCACCGTCGGCCTCCTGGCCGCGTTCGCGGCGGACTGGCTCGATGACTCGATCTCGGCGGCGCTCGACGTGGTGATCGCCTTCCCCGTGCTGTTGCTGGCGATGCTCATCGTGGCCGCGCAGGGCGCCTCGCTCGTCTCCGTGATCGTCGCGATCGGCCTGGCGATGTCGGCCGTGGTGGCCCGGCTCACCCGGGTGCTCACCAGGCGGGTCCTCGCCGAGCAGTACGTCACGGCTGCGCGCACCTCCGGAACCCGCTGGCCCGGCATCGTGCTCCGGCACATCCTGCCCAACATCTGGCCGACACTGAGCGTGAACCTCGCCCTGCAGTTCGGTGTGGCGGTGCTCGCCGAGGCCAGCCTGTCGTACCTGGGGCTCGGCGCCCCGCCGCCCAACGCCTCCTGGGGCCGGCTGCTGCAGGAGGCCCAGGGAACCGTCGTGACCGCCCCGCTCGGCGCCGTCGCTCCGGGCATCGCCCTGATCATTCTCGTGATCGGCGTCAACTTCATTGCCGACGGCCTACGCGACGTCGCCGACCCCTCCCGACGGGACAGCCGATGACCCTGCTCTCTGTGACGAATCTCGGCGTGCACACCTCCACGGGGCGGGCCCTCGTGCACGACCTCAGCTTCGACCTGTCCGCCGGCGCCCGACTGGGGCTCATCGGTGAATCCGGCTCCGGCAAGTCGGTGACCTCGCTGGCCGTGACCGGGCTGCTCGCCCCGGGTCTCAGGGCCAGCGGCAGTGTTCGACTGGACGGCGTAGAGGTCGTGGGAGCCGCCGAACGCATGCTCGTCCCGCTTCGCGGCCGGGTGGCATCCGTCGTGTTCCAGGAGCCGCTCACCGCGCTCGACCCGTTGATGCGCATCGGCCGGCAGGTGGCCGAACCCCTCCGGAGACACCGTGGTCTGACCGGCAGCGCCCTCCGCGCGGGCGTCGCCGAGGCGCTCGCCGAGGTGAGCCTCGACGACGCGCGCCTCAGCCGCGCCTACCCGCACGAGATCTCCGGCGGTCAGCGGCAACGGGCCGCCATCGCGATCGCCCTGGCCAGCCGCCCGCAGCTGCTGATTGCCGACGAACCGACCACGGCGCTGGATGTGACGGTGCAGGCGCAGGTGCTGCGGCTGCTCGGCGACCTCGTCGAGGCGCGCGGCATGGCGTTGCTGTTCATCAGCCACGATCTCGCGGTGGTCTCGGCGATGACGAACGACGTCATTGTCATGTCGGCGGGCACCGCCGTGGAACGCGGGGCGATTGGCGCCGTGTTGCGGGCGCCGCAGCATCCGTACACCGCCGAGCTCGTGCGGAGCGCCCGGTCACTCGACGAGATGCTGGGGGAGCGCGCATGATCCTGGAACTCCGAAGTGTCTCCTACCGGTACCGGGCGGGCGCGCTCGCCCTCGATGATGTGTCGATCGGCGTGGCCGCAGGTCAGAGCGTGGGCCTGGTCGGCGAATCGGGCAGCGGCAAGTCCACCATCGTGCGGCTCATGCTCGCCCTGGCTCGGCCCACCGCCGGGTCGGTGCTCTTCGAGGGGCAGCCGATCGCTCCGGCGTCGCTCCGGCGCTTCCGGTCCGCCGTGCAGACGGTGTTCCAGGACCCGTATTCGTCGCTGGACCCCCGCCAGAACATCGAGAGCATCGTGGCCGAGCCGCTCCGCTCGCTCGGGCTGGCCCGCGGTGACGAGGCGTGGGCGCAGGTGACGGCGGCGCTCGCCGCGGTGGGTCTGCCCGCCGATGTGCTCGGCCGGTACCCGCACGAGTTCTCCGGCGGCCAACGGCAGCGCATCGCTATCGCCCGGGCCACCGTCTGCCACCCGCGGCTGCTGCTCGCCGACGAGCCGGTGAGCGCGCTGGACGTGACCACGCGCATCCAGGTGATCGACCTGCTCGCCGAGCTGCGGGCCTCCACCGGGCTGGCCATCCTGATGGTCTCGCACGACCTCAGCGCCATCGCCGCGCTCTGCGACGAGACCGTGGTGCTCAACCAGGGCCGGGTGGTGGAGTCCGGGCCGACCGCGAGCATCCTGACCGCGCCCCGCGAGGACTACACCCGGCGCCTCGTCGCGGCCGTGCCGCGCCTGCCCGCCCCCTGACCCGCACGCGAGTCGACCCCGAGTACGCCCCGCACGTCGGTCGAGCTTGTCGAGACCTCGTGGGCGGACACGTTTACGCTGGTCGCGACCGCGGGCATGTCACCGGGTCTCGACAAGCTCGACCGCCGAGGTGCAGACCGCGTCGCCAGGTCTCGACAGGATCGACCAGGGGCTGCGGTCGACCGACGGATGCGGGGCTACTGCAGGCCGTCGACCGAGACCAGGCCGTCGTGGCGGCGGCCGTCGAAGATGATCGTGGGGATCTTGACGGTGGCGATCTTCTCTTCGACCAGGGTCTTGTTGGCGGCGATGATGCCCGTCACCTTCGCCGAGCCGGCCTCGGCCACGACCACGTCGATCTGGTCGGCGCTCAGGCCGAACTCGTCGAGCCAGCCCACCAGCGTGGAGGTGGCCTCCTCGGCGTCCATCGAGTTGATCGCACCCTGCCAGGGCAGGCCGGCATCCGTCTTCTCGGTGAAGATGCGCTTGAGCATCTGCCAGTCGACCGGGGTGTCGGCTCCGTCCAGCGGGTGCAGCCGCAGGGCCTCGAGGTATTGCGTCACGAGCAGCGAGTTGGGGAACTTGTAGCCCTCGGTGCCCGCGATCGGGTACGCGATGTAGGTGAGGTTGTGGGTGGACTCGAAACCGGACTCCTCGATGTTCGCGAAGAGCGCCTTGCAGAAGGTGCAGCCCGGGTCGATGACCTCGACCGCGATCGGGTTCGCGGCGTCCTCGGCGAGGTACGTGGCGTTGGCCGGCAGGTAGTCCTCGGAGGTCCAGGTCTGGAAACGGGCCGGAATGGCCGCGAAGGTCTCGCCGAGGCTGGCGAACTCGTTGCCGAACGCGCCGAGCACGTCGAATGCACCCAGCGACTCCATGAAGCCGGGGGTCTCGTCGGGGATCGAGCAGGCTTCGGCGCCCAGCGTGCAGGATGCCGAATCCTGCTTGTTGCAGGTGCCGTAGACGTAGAGGTTGACGGCGCTTTTGACCACCGTGTAGCCCGACCAGATTGTGGTGACGAGAACGAGCACCGCCAGGATCTCGAGGCCGATGCTGGCCGGACGCACCAAGGCGGGGCGGCGGGCGGCTACGGGTGCGAGCAGGTGATCCTTGATGTCCTGCTTGAAGGTCGTGTCGCAGGGCCGGAAGGTGACCCGCCGCCAGGTGCAGTTCCAGGCCTTGCCCACGTAACGCCGGTACCGCGCCGAGAAGGCGGCCATGACGACCAGGATGATGAATGCCGCGATACAGAACACTTAGGAGAGGCCTTTCATCAGCCGAGTGAGGGCCCCGGTGGCGGCGTCGATGTCCGCCTCCGTCGAGTGCAGGCCGAGGGAGAACCGCAGCAGCGGCGGGAGGCCGAGCCGCTCCTTGAGGTGGTGGTGCGCACAGAAATAGCCGCTGCGCACCATGATCTGGGAGTGCGAGAGGAACACCGCCAGCCGGTGCGAGTCCTGCGCGGGCGCGTACACGCTGATCACGGGGCTGGGCGCGTCGTTCAGCAGGGTGAGCCCTGGCACCGCGGCGAGCCCCTCGAAGAGTCGGGTGGAGAGGGCGCTGATGTGGGCGGCGGGGCTGAGTCCGCCGGGGCGGATGCCGCCGAGCCAGTCGATCGCCCGACCGAGCGCGATGATCTCGCCCCAGGCCTGCAGACCCGGTTCGAGCAGCGCTCCCGGGTCGCCCTGCACGAGGTCGAAGTCGTCTTCCCGCACGTCCGCCACCATGCCGCCGCCCACGAAAGAGAGCTCGAGCGATGCGAGCAGTTCGTGCCGGGCCACGACGACGCCGAGACTCGCGCCGTACATCTTGTGGGCGGAGAAGCAGAGCGCATCCGCGTCGGTCTTCTGCAGCAGCGCCCGTGCGTGCCCCATGGCCTGCGCGGCGTCGACGATGACGATGCCGCCGCGGGCATGGGTGTCGCGCACGAGGTCGCTGAGGTTGGTGAGCAGCCGGCCGTCGATGTTGGATGCGGCGTTGACGACCACGACGGCCTTCTCGAGCTGCGCCGGTTCGTAGAGCAGGGCGCCGTCCGCGGCGCGATCCAGCACGAGACGCTCAACACCCAGCCGGCGGGCGGCCGTGATGGTGGGCAGGAACACCGAGTTGTGCTCGATGTGGCTGGTGACGACGCGGTCGAAACGCCCCAGCGGCAGCTGGTGCAGCAGCAGGTTGAGGCCGTAGGTGGTGTTGAGAGTGAACGAGACGGCGTGGTTCCTGGCCGAGAGCCCCAGCAGGCCGAGCACCGCCTGGCGGGTGTCGGCCACCTGGGCGTCCACCTTCTGTCCCCAGGCATACTTCACCCGGCCGCCGCAGGCGTTGTAGGTCGTGTAGTAGTCGGTGAGGGCGTCGATGACGCTCTGCGGCCGCAGGCTCTGGCAGGCGGCATCGAGGTAGACCTCGCCGGGCTGCAGATAGCCGAAGTCGCCGGTGCGGCTCGTCTCGAGCGGGCCGGGCGAGCGGCGGAACAGCGTGCTGCGCTTCATTTTCTCAACTCCCGGCTCAGCTTAGAATTGCCGCTGAACCGCCAGTGGGGACCAAAGTCCCGTTTGACCGGGTGAGAGCCCCTTTACACAGCTAGCTCCAAGCGTCGGGCGAGGTACGGAGCGGTGCGGCTGTGCGGATGCGCCGCCACGGCCGCCGGGGTGCCCTCGGCCACGATGCGCCCGCCCGCGCTGCCGCCCGACGGTCCCAGGTCGATGACCCAGTCCGCAGCCGACACCACGCCCATGTCGTGTTCCACCACGACCACCGTGTTGCCGGCGTCGACGAGCCGGCCGAGCTGCGTCATCAGGAGGTCGACATCGGCCGGGTGCAACCCGGTGGTGGGCTCGTCGAGCAGGTACAGCGTGTGCCCACGGCGGGCGCGCTGCAGTTCGGTGGCCAGTTTGATGCGCTGCGCCTCGCCGCCGGAGAGCTCGGTGGCGGGCTGGCCGAGCCTGAGGTAGCCCAGGCCCACCTCGCGCAGGGTCTCCAGGCTGCGGGAGGCGCTGGGCACGTCGGCGAGGAAGACCGCGGCGGCATCCACCGTGAGGCCGAGCACATCCGCGATGGTCTTGCCGTTGTAGCGCACCGCGAGGGTCTCGGCGTTGTACCGGGAGCCGCCGCAGGCGGGGCAGGGCGCGTAGCTGCCGGGCAGGAAGAGCAGCTCGACGGCCACGAAGCCCTCGCCCAGGCAGGTGTCGCAGCGGCCGCCGGCCACGTTGAAGGAGAACCGGCTCGCGGTGAAGCCGGCCGCCTTGGCTGCGGGGGTGGCTGCGAAGGTGGCCCGCACGGCGTCGAAGAGGCCCGTATAGGTGGCCAGGTTGGACCGCGGGGTGCGGCCGATGGGCTTCTGGTCCACGCGCACCAGCCTGTCGATGGCGCCGGCGCCGGTGACGGCGTCGACGATCGTCGTGGCCCGGTCGGCGCCGGCCTCGTCCTCGTCTGTCGACTCGTCGTCGTCGGCAACGGCCGTGGCTGTGCCGGCGGGTATTGCGTCGACAGAGCCTTGGCGCAGCTCCCGCCCCACGGCATCCGCGAGGACCTTGCTGACCAGGGTCGACTTGCCAGACCCGGAGACCCCGGTGACGGCGGTGAGCACGCCCAGGGGCACCTGGACGTCGAGGTCCACCAGGTTGTGGCGGGTGACGCCGGTCAGGCCCAACCAGGAGGCGGCCTCGCGCGACGCCGGGGCCGCCTCGCCCGGGCTGGTCGGGAACAGGTAGCCGCGGGTGACCGAGGTCTTCACCTCGGCCAGGCCGGCGACCGGCCCGCTGTAGAGCACCTCGCCGCCGCCGTCGCCGGCGCGCGGCCCCACGTCCACCAGCCAGTCGGCGCGGCGCACGACATCCATGTTGTGCTCGACCACGAAGACCGAGTTGCCGGATGCCTTGAGCTGTTCGAGCACCACCAGCAGGGGTTCGGCATCGGCCGGGTGCAGGCCGGCGGAGGGTTCGTCGAGCACGTAGATCACGCCGAACAGGCCGCTGCGCAGCTGGGTGGCGATGCGTAAGCGCTGCATCTCGCCCGGGGAGAGAGTGGGGGTGGCGCGGTTGAGACTGAGGTAGCCCAGCCCCAGATCGATGAGCACCGTCAGCCGGCGCACCAGGTCGCCGGCCACGGTGACGGCCACCTCGGTGACCTCGCCGGACTGGATGGAGCGGTGCGAGCCGGCTGCGCCTGTGAGTTCCGCTGTCGGGCGGAGGACGTCGGCGAGTTCGCTGAGGGTGAGGGCGTTGAGCTCGTTGATCGGTCGACCGGCGAACGTCACCGCGAGAGCCTCGGCGCGCAGGCCGCTGCCGCCGCAGAGTTCGCACGGGCCGGTCTGCACGAAGGCGAGCACGCGCTGGCGCATCTGGGCGCTCTTCGAGTCGGCCAGTGTGTGCATCACATAGCTCTTCGCGCTCCAGAACCGGCCCTTGTAGGGCTTGGCCACCCTGTCGCGCTGCGGGGTGACTTCCACGACGGGCTGCTCCTCGGTGTACAGGAGCCAATCGCGGTCCTCCCGGCTGAGCGACGCCCAGGGCGCATCGATGTCGTAGCCCAGCCCCGCGGTCACATCCCGCAGATTCTTGCCCTGCCAGGCGCCGGGCCAGGCCGCGATCGCGCCGTCCCGGATGCTCAGGGTCGCGTCGGGCACCAGCAGCGGCTCGGTCACGGTGTGCGAGATGCCCAGACCGTGGCACACCGGGCAGGCGCCCGTGGCCGTATTGGGGGAGAAGGCATCGGAGTCCAGACGCAGGTCCGACCCGGCCGGGTAGGTGCCGGCGCGGGAGTACAGCATCCGCATCGAGTTGGACAGCGTGGTGACGGTGCCGACGCTGGAGCGGGAACTGGGCGAGCCGCGGCGTTGCTGCAGCGCCACAGCCGGCGGCAACCCGGTGATGAGGTCCACGTGCGGGGTGTGGCCCTGCTGGATGAGCCGGCGGGCGTACGGCGCCACGGACTCGAAGAAGCGGCGCTGGGCCTCGGCGAAGATGGTGCCGAAGGCGAGCGACGACTTGCCGGAGCCGGAGACGCCTGTGAACGCGACGATGGCGTCACGGGGGACGTCGACGTTCACGTCGCGCAGGTTGTTCTCCCTGGCGCCACGCACGCGCACGAAGCCGTCGGCGCCGGGATTCTCAGCGGAGTCGAGGGGGATGGCCGGGGTGGTTTCGGGAGAGTGAGGCATTCGATCGACTCTAGTTCGACCCACTGACAGAGAGCCGGGACAGATGCCCCGGGCGGAGCCCGTGGCCCGCGCCCGACGGCTCCCGCACGGAGGGCGTATCGTGGAGAGGTTGATCCGGAAAGGCCCCGCTCCCATGCGCCGCACCATGTTCAAGTCCAAGATCCACCGCGCCACCGTGACGCACTCCGCCCTGCACTATGTCGGGTCGCTGACGGTCGACCTCGACCTGCTGGATGCCGCCGACCTGCTTCCCGGCGAACTCGTCAGCATCGTCAACGTCAACAACGGCGCCCGCTTCGAGACCTATCTGATCGCCGGGGAACGCGGCAGCGGCGTGATCGGCGTCAACGGCGCCGCGGCGCGGATGGCGCACGAGGGCGACCTGGTCATCATCATCTCGTACGCCCAGATGGGCGACAAGAAGGCCCGGGCGTACGTGCCAACGGTCGTGCACGTGGATGCCCGGAATCACATCCTGGCCGTCGGAAGCGACCCGGCTGAAGCGCTCGGCGACGACGTAGAGCGGCCGCCGTCGGCAGTCTGACCTCTGCTTCCCGCACACCCCGGGAACCCGTGCTAAGCGCTGGATAAACCCCTGTCCAGAGGCTTTTTTACCGCTCAGAAAAACTTATCCACAATGTGCAGATCCAGCACACAAAAGTGCGATATCGAGCTATTCTCACTGCATGTCCACCATCGCAGACACCTTCGTCACCGGCACCTCGCCGGAGTCCCTCGTGCCTGCCGTTTCGCCCACTGTCCCGGCTGCCGATACGCCTGCCGGCACAGGGCCCGATTCGCTCGTGGCCGCCGCCGGCGCGGTCACCCGATTCGGGGCCTGTAGCGCCGACTTCGACGCCCTGCCGGATGCTGAGCTGCTCGCGGCCCAACGCGAAATCACCCGCCTGCAAGCCCTCACGACCACCCGATCGGTGTGGGTGGCCAAGGCCGTCGCGCACCGCTCCCGTCCCGAGCTGGGCCAGTCCGGCCTGGCCGCGCAACAGGGCTTCCTCAACCCGGGCGACTTGATGCAGGAACTCACCGGGGCCAGCAAAGCCGACGCCCGCAAACTCGCCGATGTCGGCCGGATGCTCGCCGACAGTGACGCGGCGGAAGCCGCCGCCGCCCGCGCCCGGGCCGACGCCGACGGCCGGGCCGACGCCGACGCTGATGCCGGCGCGGGCGACGGGAGTGAGGCATCGCCGGCCCTGGCCCCGGTGGAGATTCCGGTGCTGGCCTGGCACACCCCGATCGCCCATGCGGTCGCCGATGGGACGCTGTCCGCCGCGCAAGCGCACGCGATCCGCACCGGGCTGGGCAATATCGACACCGTCGTCACCGCCGACATCCTCGCCACAAACCTCAAGACTCTGCTGGAGGAAGCCCGCACTCTCACCATCGACCAATTGATCCGCCGTGCCCGGCGGATGCGGGACCGTCTCGACGAAGCCGGCATCGGCAAGCGCGAACAGAAGGCCTGGGACGACCGGTACCTGCGGATCTGGACCCTCGAAACCGGGCAAGTTCGCATCAACGGGCTCTTCCCACCCGAGCAGGGCGAGTACATTCGCTCCGTCGCCGACAGCCTCACCGGATCCCGCCGCGGCGGGGTGCACTTCGTCGACCCCGAGCGGGCCGCCTGGGCCAAAGCCGTGCAAGACGACCCCCGCAGCACCGACCAGCTCACCGCCGACGGGTTCATCGAGCTGATCAAGGCCGGCGGCACCGTCAACCCCCACCGCATGCTCGGCGGCCGCACCCCCGCCGTCCGCATCCTCAAGACGCAGCGCCCCATCGAGCCCGCCGCAGGCGATTCTGCACCAGAGCAGTCGAGCCCGGTCGGAGAATCCACGCCAGGCCACGCCACGACAGGGCACGCCACGACAGGCCACGCCACAACAGACCACGCCACACCAGGAGAAGGACCACCACCAGAGCCGGACGATGTCCTCGTTCCCCTCCCCGACGGCACTGGCCACGGCTACATCGAAGGCAACCCCGCCCCGGTCTCCCAAGAAACCATCGACCGGTTGATCTGCGACTCCGGCACCCTCGACATCACCTTCGACCCATCTGGCCATCCGCTTGATGTCGGCCGGGAAGAGCGGCTGTTCACGATGGCGCAACGCATCGCCCTGGCCGCCCGCGACGGCGGCTGCATGTGGGGCGACTGCGCCAAACCGCCCTCCCAAACCGAGGCCCACCACATCGATCACTGGAAACGCGACGACGGCCGCACCGACATCCGCCTCGGCATCCTGCTGTGCAACCCGCATCACCGGCTGTTGCACAACCAGGGCTGGCAGATTCTCGAAGACCAGGGCCGCTACTGGTTACGACCACCCGTCACAGTCGATCCCGGGCAACGCCTCATCGAACTCCACAGCAAGAGCCCCGCAGCGCTCGACCAGCAGGAATACGGCGGGCACTGACACACAGTGCGGCGAGGGCGCGGGTCAGTGGCCGCCGTCGACGAGCTTGAGGCCGATGACGCAGCCGACCAGGCCCAGGATGAGCAACACCTTGAGCAGCGAGGCCGGCTCACCGCCGAACACCATCGCGTAGAGCACCGTGAGCGCCGCACCGATGCCCACCCACACAGCGTAGGCCGTGCCGATCGGGATCGAACGCATCGCCACCGCGAGGCCGGCCATGCTGAGCACCAGCGCCACACCGAACACCACGGTGGGCCAGAGCTTGGTGAAGCTCTCGGACTTGCCGAGGGCCGTGGCCCAGACGGCTTCGAGCACTCCGGAGACGATCAAGATCAGCCAGGACATCAGACACCACTCCCGTGGCCAGTCTTGTCGCTTACCGGGTACTGATCCCTCGTCCGGAACCGCAGGAAGCGGTCTATTTGAAGAATAGCCGGGCACCCTGTGCAGTCGCTGCGCAGAGTGCCCGGCCGGGGGCATGCGGGTCTTAGGCCGTCGCGAGAATGTCCACGACGAAGACCAGGGTGTCGGTGCCGCTGATGCCGGCCTGGTCGTTACCCGTGTCGCCGTAGCCCTGTGCGGGCGGGATCACGATGACAACCTGGGAGCCGACGGTCTGGCCGACCAGGCCCTGACCGAAGCCGGGGATGACCTCGGAGGTGGAGAAGGAGGTCGGACCGCCCTTGCCCCAGCTCTGGTCGAACACCTTGCCGGTGCCCCAGATGACGCCGGTGTACTGCACGGTGACGGTTCCGCCATCCGCCACGGTCGCGCCATCGCCCTTCTTGAGCACCTCGACACCGAGGTCGGCGGGCGGATCGGTCTTGGGCACCGTCACGGTGGGGGCACCGTCATCGGCGAGCTCCACGGTGGGGAAGCCGTCCTGCGGCTCCTGGTCGGTTCCGGTGGCGCGGGTGGGCACCTTGTCCTTGATGTCGATCACGAAGAGCATCTGGTCGGTGGCTGCAACGCCCAGGTCGGTGTTGCCGGCGTCGCCGAAGCCGTCGGCCGGCGGGATGACCACGGCGACGCGGTCGCCGACATTGGAGCAGGCGACACCCTTGAGGATGCCGGGGATCACGCTCTGGTTGTTGACCACGTTCACCGTGAGCCCGGCTTCCTCGCCGTAGCCGGCGGAGCTCAGCTTGGCTCCGGTGGTGGCGTTGTACGCGGCGTAGGAGATGGAGACGGAGTCGCCCTCCTCGACGGCGTCACCGCTGCCCTCGGTCACGACGGTGCGTTCGGTCGCCTTGGCGGCCAGCGGGGTGTCGAAAGTGACGGTCGGTTCGACGCCGGCATCGCCGGCAACGGTCACTGCGTCCGAGGTGCTGCCGGGATCCGTGCACTCGAGCGCGGCAGCGGCCGTCGCCGAGGGCGTCGCCGCCGTGTCGGGCGATGCCGCGCAGCCCGTGAGGGCGAGGGCGGCGACTGCCGTCATGGTCAGGAAGGTAGGAAGTGTGCGCACGCAGAAGTCTCCAGTCAGGGTCGGGCCTCGTACAGTCTGGACCCTGGACCTATGGATGTGCTGAATCGGGAGTATCCGACGAGTGGCTGCGGCCCCACAAGACGGGACTTTGGTCCTCTGGTGGAGCCCGTTCGGAGTTCTAAACTGGCTTCACGGCCTCCAGAATTGCTGAGGCCGAGCTGGTCGATGGTGACCGAACCCACCGACAGTGGCGCCAGATTCATCTCGGCACCTTCGCTTGATTGACGCCCTGCCTCACGCAGTCGAAAGCCGCTCGATTTTCGTGAATGTGCATCAAGAGAAAGAGTCCCTCGTGTCCGACCAAAAGTCGACCTCGGCCAACGCCGTCACCACCGACCGCTGGGAGAGCCTGAAGCGCGAGTACTACATGCGTACCCACCGCTCGGCGCCCATCGGCTATCTGCCCTCCGCCGGCCCGGCCTCTACCGTGGCTGACCCGAACGCCGAATAACCGCTGCCTCAGCGGTAGCGCGTGCTGGCCCGGAAATAGGTGCGGCTGGCGGCGTAGTAGATGTACTGCAGTTCGCGCGGCACGTCATCCGTGTCGTAGAGCACCTTCTCACTGAGCAACAACGGCGCACCCGGCGCCAGGCCCAACGCCGCACAGGTGTTGGGGTCGCCGTGCAGGGCCTCCACCGACGTCGAACTCCGCAGCAGCGGAAGGCCGAAGTGGCGCTCGAACGACTTCGGCAGGTCGTCGCCCGGTTCGGCCACGAACGGCACCCGCGGCGTCACGTCGGGCGCCCAGTAACAGGTCTCCACACAGAACGGCACGCCCGCCGAAGAGATCAGGTACTCGGCCATCGACACATCGGAGTCGACCGACAGCTCCAGCTGCGCGCGGATCACCGGGGACCCCGGAACGACCTCGGCATAGATCTGAGCGATGTCGTACACGTCGACAGCACCGTCTGGGAGGCCGTCGTCATAGCGTTCGCTGGCGTCGAGCGGCAGGCCGATCTCCACCCCGTCGAAGCTGTCCCGCACCTGCGTGCCGATGCGGGGCAGCCGCTCGACCAGCCCGTCGTCGGCCAGCTGGCCGAGCGCCCCGCGCACGGCCTGTCTGGTGGTGTTGAACTGGCGCATCACGGTGGCCTCGACGAGCATCTCGCCGGTCTGCACGACCCGGGTGCGGATGGCGGTGCGCATGAGCGCGTAGACCCGCCGCACCTCGTTCTGTTTCGGTTCGTTCAGGATGCGGGCGGCCGCGGCGCGCCGGAAAGCCGCGCGTTCTTCGTCGCGGGAGTCGTCCACGGGCATGCGTCCCTCCGGAGGTGGGCGGGCTGCCGGTGTTCGGCATTCGTTCCACGATAGGGGAGAGTCGGCGGGCCCGGGGCTGGTCCGGGCGGGACGGCGTCAGGCGTCGGGTGCTCGATAGGCCCGCAGTTGCACCGGCGGCAGGGCGAGGATGGCCCCGATCGCCGGGAGCACCAGCAGTGCCGAGAGGCCGAAGAGGAGCGGCATGCCCTCGAAGTAGGCCTCGGCGAGGGTCGAACCGGACGCCTGGAGGGCATCCAGCCGGTAGGTGAGCACGGCGCCGAGCACCACAAGGCCGATCGCGCCGCCGAGGGTGAGGAAGAAGCCGACCGAGGCGCTCATCGAGCCGACGATGCTGAACGGCACGGTGGTCTGCGCCGTCAGGGTGAGGTTCTGCAGCACCGCGCCCAGGCCGCAGGCGATGAGCACCGTACCGGTGACGGCCAGCACGGTGGGGGAGAAATCCATCAGGAAGAGCACGGCGTTGCCGGCGAAGAGCGCCAGCGCCCCCGCCACCATGACCGGCCGCACCCGCCCGGTGCGGCTGATGAAGCGGCCGGCGACGAAGGCCGAGGCCACCGTGCCCAGCGCCATCGGGGTGAGCAGCAGGCCGGCGGTCGCGGGCATCAGGCCCACACCCAATTGCAGGTACTGGGTGATGAACACCGACCCGCCGAACAGCGTGGTGCCGGCGAAGAAGGCGGCCGTGATGCACAGGAGCGGGGTGCGGGCGGCCAGCAGGCGCAGTGGCAGGATCGGGTCGTCCGCCCGCAGCTCGACGAACCACGCGGCCACGAGGGCGATCACCCCGACGCCGCCGGTGACGGCCGCCAACACCACGGAGTCGTTCAGAGTGGGCAGCACCGACACACAGATCAGCAGAGCGGTCACCCCCACTGCGATGAGGCCGGCGCCGGCGAAGTCGGCCCGGAGCGGCTCGGTGGGGGTGCGCACGATGCGCAGGGTGGCGGCGATGACGATGATCGACACCGTCGCGGCGGGCGCGCTGAGCAGGAAACACCACTGCCAGCCCAGCCCGGGGGTCTGCACGATCAGTCCGCCGAGCAGCGGGCCGCTCAGGGTGGCGGTGGTCTGCATGCTGGTGAGCCAGGCGTTCACCCGGCTGCGCTGCCGCGGCTCCACCAGGGCGGCGATGACGATCACGATGAGCGCCAGGACACCGCCGAGGCCGATGCCCTGCAGCGCCCGGCCCACGATGAGCTGGGTGGTGGTGGGCGCGAGTCCGGACACAAGGGAGCCGACCGCGAAGAAAACCAGCCCGGCCTGCAGGATGCCCTTGGGGTTGAACCTGTCGCCGAGTTTTCCCCAGATCGGGATGCTCGCGGTGTTCCCCAGGATGGTGGCGGCCACGATCCAGGTGGAGTGCGCGGTGGGGCCGTCGAGGTTCTGCAGGATCGACGGGATGGAGGTCGCCACGATCGTGGCGCTCAGCCCCGCCACGAACTGGGCGATCAGGAGCCCGCTGATCGGCACCATGACCGCGCGGAGCGAGGGCGGGCGGGACCTGTCGGTCTGGTCGGTCTGCGGCTTCAGTGCGGTCACGGTTCTCCCTGTCCCCTCGAGCTTGCCAGCGCTATGTTGCGTGCGGATTGCGCCGGGGCCGCACGGGCCGCCGGGGGATGACGGGCGTATTGCGCCGCGTGCACACGGCCCGTGAACGGGACCAAGGTCCGGTCGGCTCGCACGGATGCGCGATATGATGAATTTATGGAACCGCTGAGTCAGACCTTCAATGACACCTTCACGGATGCGAACCGCCCCCTCTATGAGGTGAAGGCCAACCTGTTCAAGGGGCTGGCGCATCCGGTGCGGGTGCGGGTGCTCGAAGTTCTCGCGAACGCCACCGGCGACCTGTCGGTGACCGACCTGCTCACCGACACCGGGCTGGAGGCCTCGCACCTCTCCCAGCACCTGTCAGTGCTGCGCCGGCACAACCTGGTGCTGGCCGAGCGCCGCGGCAGCCTCGTCTTCTACCGGCTGGCCTACCCGCAGGTCGCCGACCTGCTCGCGGTGGCCCGCCAACTGCTCGTCGAGATCCTCGAGACCACCCAGCAGAACCTGGCCAACACCGTGGGGTTGCCCAGCCTGGTTTCCGCCGGTGCCGCGTCGAGCGACGCGGTGACCCGATGAGTGCCATCGGCACCGCCGCGGGCCGCACCGGCCGCTACCTGCGGGCGCTGCTGCCCAGCTGGCAGGACTACCGCGACGTGAAGCGCACCTGGCGCGGCGACATCGTCGCCGGCCTCACGGTGGGCATCATCGCGCTCCCGCTCGCCCTCGCGTTCGGCGTCAGTTCCGGCGCCGGGGCCGAGAGCGGCCTCATCACCGCCATCGTGGCAGGCGTCATCGCGGCCGTGTTCGGCGGCTCCAACATCCAGGTCTCCGGCCCCACCGGCGCCATGGTCGTGGTGCTCGGCCCGGTCGTCGCCGCGCACGGCGTGGGTGTCGTGGCGGTGCTCAGCCTCATGGCGGGCCTCGTCGTCATTGCCGCCGGCGCCCTCAAGCTCGGCCGCGCCGTCACCTTCATCCCCTGGCCGGTGATCGAGGGCTTCACCCTCGGTATCGCCGTCATCATCTTCCTGCAGCAGGTGCCTGCCGCGATCGGGTCGAAGGCCGGCGCGAGCAGCAACGCCTTCGTGGCCGCCGTGCAGTCCTTCCAGACCGTTGACTGGTCCACCGTGATCGTGCCCGTTGGCATGGTGCTCCTCGTCGCGGCGATCATGCTGCTGGCCCCGCTGGTGCACAAGAAGCTGCCGGGCTCGATCGTGGCCATCATCGTGGTCACCGTCATCGCCAACCTCGCCGACCTGCCGCTGGCCCGCATCGGCGAGCTGCCGAGCTCGCTGCCCTCGCCCATGCTTCCGCAGTTCGACCTGGGCACCCTGGGCTCGCTGGTGGGGCCCGCGCTCACCATCGCCGCGCTGGCCGCCATCGAATCGCTGCTCTCGGCCCGGGTTGCTGTGACGCTCTCCGACACCGGCCCGTACGACGCCGACCGCGAACTCGTCGGCCAGGGGCTGGCTTCCATCGCCTCGGGCTTCTTCGGCGGCATGCCGGCCACGGGCGCCATCGCGCGCACTGCGGTCAACATCCGTTCGGGCGGCCGCACCCGGCTGGCGGCCATCGTGCACTCGATCGTGCTGATCGGCGTGGTCTACCTGGCCACCGGGGTCGTCTCGCAGATCCCGCTCGCGGCGCTATCCGGGGTGCTCATGATGACCGCGGCGCGGATGATCTCGGTCGCCACTGTGCGCAGCATCATCGGCTCAACGGGCTCCGATGCCACGGTCTTCGTGATCACCGCTCTCGTGACGGTGTCGGTCGACCTCATCGTGGCCGTGGGCATCGGCATCCTGGTGGCGGGATTCTTCGCGCTGCGGTCGGTGTCGGCCTCCAGCGGCGTGCACCGCGAGGAACTGCCCGGCGAGCCCCAGCCCGGGGACGAGCGCATCGCCCTGTTCCGGCTCGACGGCGCCCTGTTCTTCGGGGCGGCCGAGCGGATGCTCGAACGCGTCAACCAGACCAGCCACATCACCGTCGTGATCATCCGCATGTCGCAGCTGCAGATCCTCGATGCCACCGGAGCCCGGGTGATCACCGAGATGATCCAGGCGCTCGAACGCCGCGGTATCACCGTGCTCGTCAAGGGCATCCAGCCGCGGCACCTCAAGCTCGTCACCCGGGTGGGCGTGATCACGTCGCTGCGGCACCGCAACCACCTGTTCACCGACCTCGACGCGGCGATCGAGCACGCCCGCAGCCACGTCAGCCGGGCCGCTGTGGCCGGCGGCGGCACGGATGCGGCCGACTTCGGCTGGACCTCGACCATCCGGTTGCCCCGGGACTAGGTGGTTCGCGGAGCCTCTGCGCCCGCCCTGGTCTGCCGAGCCGCAGGCTCCAGAGGCAAAAGTGCGGTTAAGAGGACGCGATCGGAGATCGCTTCCTCTTTGCTGCCGCTTTTCTTTTTTTCTGCTTACCTGCCGTCCGTTCGGGTGCGATGACGGGCGGCGGGCGGTCAGCGCGCCAGCGCGGCCAGCTCGGAGCGAGTGGACGCACCCACCTTGCGCAGCAGGTTCGCCACGTGGAACTTCACGGTGTTCTCGCTGATCACCAGTTCGGCCGCGATGGCCTTGTTGCGGGCGCCGGAGGCCACCAGGGCCAGGACGCCCTGCTCGCGCGGGCTCAGTCCCCACTCCGCGGCGGGGCTGAGCGGCGCCAGGGGCGCATCCAGTGGCAGTGAGACCGTCAACTCCGAGCCCCAGCCGGCCGTGGCCTGCACGTCGAAGCTGCCGCCGAGCGCGGCCACCCGGCCCGTGAGCGGGCTGACGCCGGGGGAGTCGGCCGTGAGGGCGCCGGCGCCGTCGTCGCGGATCTGGATGAGCAGGTTGCTGCCGTCGCAATCCCACTGCACCCGCACCCGGCTCACCCCGGACTGCTCGACCAGGGCGAGCACGGCGCCGCGCACGATCGCCCGGCCGGCGTGGGCCACCTCGCCGGGCAGGGCGCGCCCGTTCGCGGGCGGCTCAATGAACTGCACGTCGAGGTCGCCGAACCGCACGAGGGGCCGCAGGTCGTCGCGCAGCCGCGCGAAGGCCTGCGCCACCGGTTCCTCGGCCAGCGAGCGGTCCCGGTCGGACACCGCCCGCAGGCTGACCATGGCGCTGGCCGCCAGTTCGATCGCGGTCTGGCGGGCGGCCTCGGCGCTCACACTCGGGGCGCGGAGCACCGCCAGCAGCGACTCGAGCGTGGTCGAGTGGGCATCCGTGAGGTCGGCGATGAGCTTGGCGCGCTCGGCCGACGCCGCCCGGGAGTCCTGCAGGTAGGCGGGGGCGGCCGCCGCGACCTGCTGGCGGATGCTCGTGGCCACGAGCTGCCAGAGCCGGTCGATCATGGCCAGGGTCGATTCGGGGTCTGCGGCGCCGGCGGCCGTGAGCTCGGGGTCGGTGAGCACCAGCAGGGCGCCCGTCGACGCGGTCCACGCCGTGATCGGGCGGTCGGAGCCGCCGATCACGGCCCGCCGGCCCCACGGGTCGGAGTCGTCGGCAGCCAGGGCGCGGCGCACGGCGTCCAGCTCGGGCAGCGTGACCTCGTCGATGATCGCCTTGTCGCCGGCCTTCTTCTGCGGCCGGCCGGTGCAGTCCTCGGTGAAGATCACCAGGGCGCTGTGGCCGAGGAGGGGCCGCAACAGCTCGGAGAAGTGGCCCGCGATCTCGGGCAGGGGGCTGGCGACCACGGTCTGCAGGGAGCCGAGCAGTTCGATCGAACGGGACGTTCCGAGCGCTTTCATCGGATCAGCCTATCCGGAATCCGCGGCCCGTCCCGCCCGGCCCTACCCGTCCGGGTAGGACGGCTCCCCGTTCGGTGGGCCGCATGCCCACCCTTCGGCGGCAACCATAGAGGGATGGCCCGCACCGAACCCCTCCACCCTCCCGTTGCCGGCGTGCTCTCGTCGCTCCAGACGATCCTGGCCGAGAACACGGCGCTGGCCGCACGCCTGACCACGCCGGCCGGCACCGCCGACACCGCCGACACCGCCGACACCGCGGCGAACTCCGACGCCGCCGCGAACCTCGATGCGGTGGCCGACAGTCTGCGCACGGCCGACCGGATCTTCGTGCTCGGCGCCGGCCGGTCGGGACTGGCGCTCAAGATGACCGCCATGCGCCTGATGCACCTCGGCCTGCGCGTACACGTGGTCGGCGACGTCACCACCCCCGCGATCACGGCCACCGATGTGCTCCTGGCCGCCAGCGGTTCCGGCAGCACGGCCGGCATCGTGCGGGCGGCCGAGACCGCGCACGAAGTGGGCGCGACCGTGTTGGCCCTCACGACGGCCGCATCCTCCCCGCTGGCCGGCCTGGCCGACGTCACGGTGCTCGTTCCCGCCGCTGAGAAGCAGGACCACGGGGGCACCCGGTCGGAGCAGTACTCCGGCGGCCTGTTCGAGCAGGCCGTGCTCCTTCTCGGCGACGCCGTCTTCCACACACTGTGGCAGGCATCCGGAATCTCTGCCGCCGAGCTCTGGCCGCGGCACGCCAACCTCGAGTAGCCCCGCTTCCCCCCCACTTTTCCGCATGACCCACCGATAGACAGAAAGCAGATCCCCATGAAGCTTCAGGTTGCAATGGATGTTCTCACCACCGCCGACGCGCTGACCCTGGCCGGCCAGGTCGCCCCGCACGTCGACATCATCGAGCTCGGCACGCCCCTCATCAAGGCCGAGGGCATGCGCGCCGTCACGGCCATCAAGCAGGCGCACCCCGACAAGATCGTGTTCGCCGATCTCAAGACCATGGATGCCGGCGAGCTCGAGGCCGACCTCGCCTTCACGGCCGGCGCCGACCTCGTCACCGTGCTCGGCACGGCCGGCGACAGCACCATCACCGGTGCGGTCGCGGCCGCGACCAAGCACAACAAGGGCATCGTCGTGGACCTGATCGGCGTGGCGGACAAGGTCACCCGTGCCCGCGAGGTCACCGCGCTCGGCGCCGTCTTCGTGGAGATGCACGCGGGCCTGGACGAGCAGGCCGAGGACGGTTTCTCCCTGGACACCCTCCTCGAAGCCGGCGAGACCGCCAAGGTGCCGTTCTCCCTGGCCGGCGGGGTCTCCGTCTCGACCATCGCCTCGGTGCAGCGCGCCGGAGCATCCGTCGCCGTCGCTGGCAGCGCCATCTACAGCGCCGCCGACCCGGCCGCCGCGGCCGCCGAGCTGCGCGCCGCCATCGCCTAACCGCAGCGGCGAGTCGCGCCGAAAGCCCCTCTCAGCGCTGCTGAGAGGGCAGGATGCGGCACCTCAGCGAGGACGACCTCGCTGAACCGCGAAAAAGTGCCCCTTCACGATGCGTGAAGGGGCACTTTGCGGCAACTGGGGCTGGTCAGCCGAGCAGCAGTTTGCCGAGCTGATCGGTGGAGTGCACGACGGCGGTGGCCAGCGCGGCCTCCGCGGGGGAGCCGTAGCCCCACTCGACGAGGATCGTGGGGACCCCGTTGGCCGCGGCGCCCTCGGCGTCGTAGCTGCGGTCGCCCACCATGACGACCGCGGAAGTGTCCACGCCGGCCGCGGCGAAGCGCACGAGCGCCTCCTCGACGATGTCGGCCTTGGCGCTGCGGGTCTCGTTCTCGGTGGCGCCGACCATGACGGTGAAGTACTGGGCCAGTTCGAAGTGCTCGAGAATCGCGATGGCGGTGTGCTCGGGCTTGCTCGTGGCCAGCCCAAGCGGGATGCCGGCCTCGTGGATGCGCTCGAGCAGGCCGGCGACGCCCGGGTACACCGCGGTGTCCAGCGAGGCGGGGCCCTGGTAGTCGGCGCGGTAGACGGCGAGGGCCTCGAGGGCCTCGTCGGGGGTCATACCGGCGTACTCGCCGAAGGCGGCAAGCAGGGGCGGGCCGACGTAGGCCATCAGCTCGGTGTCGGAGGGAACCGGGCGGCCGAGCAGGGAGAAGGTGCGGGCCAACGAGTTCGTGATGGCCGGGGCGGAGTCCGTGATGGTTCCGTCGAGGTCGAAGAGGATGGCGCTCCAGGTGCGCGTCAAGGTGGGGTTCACTCGCAACATCTTAGGGCCGTAAGGAGCAAACCCTTGCATGTGAGGCTTGATCAGGGTATGAGCGACACGCCATTCCCAGCCGTCTCCCGCCCGCGACCTGCGGTAATTGTTGCCAGTCCGGACTTTTCCGCGCGGTGCGCCAGGACCAATTGTCCGCGCGGGAAACAGGTTTGGCTAGAAGAGCTTCGAGGCCGTGTCGTCCAGGCCGCGCATGGCGTCATAGTCGAGCACCAGGCAGCGGATGCCACGGTCCTCGGCCAGCATCCGCGCTTGCGGCTTGATCTGCTGCGCAGCGAACACGCCCACCACGGGCGCCAGGTGCGGGTCGCGGTTCATCAGCTCGAGGTAGCGGGTGAGCTGTTCGACGCCATCGATGTCTCCGCGGCGCTTGAGCTCCACGGCCACCGACGCGCCCGAGGCATCCCGGGCCAGGATGTCGACCGGACCGATCGCCGTCATGTACTCGCGGCGCACCAAGGTGTGGCCGTCGCCGAGCAGGTGGATGTGCTCGGCGAGCAGCTTCTGCAGGTGCGCCTCGACGCCGTCCTTGATCAGGCCGGGGTCGACGCCGAGCTCGTGCGCGGAGTCGTGCTGCACTTCGTAGATGCTCACGATGAGCTGGTCGGCGGTCTTGGCGTGCGTCACCGTCCACAGCTCGGTGATGCCGGCCTCCACCTGCAGCTCGTCGGGCTGCGAGACGGCCAGGCTGCACGGCGGGCTCATCCAGTTCAACGGTTTGTAGGAGCCGCCGTCGGAGTGCACGAGCAGGCTGCCGTCGGACTTGAGCATGAGCAGGCGGGTGGCCAGCGGCAAATGCGCGCTGAGTCGTCCGGCGTAGTCAACTGAACACTGGGCTATTACGAGGCGCACTGAACGAGCTTAACCGGCGGCGCGGGTGCTCGCGCGCTCGCGGGCGGCCGGGGCGGCCAGTCCGGCCACCGCCATGAGCAGCACGATCACGTACAGGGCGTTCAGGATGCCCCACTGCTCGCCGATCAGGCCCAGCACGGGTGGGCCGACCAGGAAGGCGAAATACCCGATCATGGCGACGGCGCTCACCCGGGCGGCCGCGTTCGCGGTGTCGTCGGCCGCGGCCGACATGCCGACAGGGAACCCCAGCGACGCACCAAGCCCCCAGAGCACGGTGCCCACGATGAGCAGCGGCGTGGAGGGGGCGAGGATCACCAGCAGCAGCCCGGCGACACCCAGCGCCGAGCAGGCTCGTAGCACCGGCACCCGGCCCAGCCGGTCGAGCACCGGCCCGCCGGCCACCCGGCCCACGGTCATCGCCGTCACGAAGACGCCGAAGACCAGGGCCCCGGTCGCGTCACTCTGCCCGTGGCCGTCCACCACGGCCAGGGCCAGCCAGTCGCTGGCCGACCCCTCGGCGAAGGTCATGCCGAGCACGATCACCCCGATCAGCAGGATGCTCGAGTCGCGCCAGACGGCCAGGCTCGTGCGCATCCGCTCACGCCAGTTCGGCCGCACGACGGTGTGATCGTCGGTGGAGGCGGCGTCGCCGAGGGTGGGCCGGAGCGGCACGAACCGAACCGCGATCGCCGCCGTCGCCACCGCGAGCACGGCGATGAGGCCGAGATGGCCGGCCACGGCCACACCCGCGGCCGCGGCTCCCGCGCCGAGCAGCGCGCCGGCGACGGTGCCCAGGCTGAAGCAGGCGTGCAGCAGCGGCATCAGGGTGACGCCGAGCTCGCGTTCGACCGCGGCGCCTTCCACGTTCATCATCACGTCGAGTGACCCCAGGCCGAAGCCGACCAGGGCCAGGCCGGCGAAGGCGAGCGGCGCCGACCCCCAGAGGGTGGCGGCGGTGCCGACGACCACCAGACCGGTCGACGAGACGGCGACGCAGAGCACCATGGCCCGGCGGGCGCCCAGCGCCGCCAGCAGCCAGACCGCTGAAACCAGGCCGATGACCGAGCCGGCCGAGAGCCCGAAGATGAGCAGTCCCACCTGGTCGGTGCGGAGCGCCAGGTCGTCCCGCACGGTGGGGATGCGGGACACCCACGAGGCGAGGCCGAGCCCGCTCACGAAGAACAGAGCGAACACGCTGGTGCGCCACCGGGTGAGTTCGCGCCGCGCCAGTGTCTCCGTCATTCCCCCACGCTACAACGGGGCGTTACCGGGCGCCGAGGCGCACCCAGCGGGTGCCGCGGGCGCGCAGGGAGAGGGTCACCGCGCGGGCGCCCAGGAAACCGAAGACGAAGGCGGCCATCAGCCAGGCCAATCCGACCGCCCCGCTGGGCGCCCAGAGCAGCACGGCCCCCGCCAGCGGCAGGAAGGCGGCGAGATTGACCAGGCCGCTGAGGGCGAGATAGCGCGCGTCGCCCGCGCCGATCAACACACCGTCGAGCACGAAGACCAGGCCGCCAAGCGGCACCGACAGGCCCAGCACGATCAGGGTCGGCGGCAGCAGTTCGGTGACCTCGGTGGCACCGGTGAAGACGCCGCCGAGCACGCCGCTGACGGCGATCATGATGAGGCCGAGCAGCACGCCCCCGCCGATGCCCCACTCCAGGCACCGGCGCAGCACCCGGCGAACCTGTTCGGCATCCCCGGCGCCGAGGCCTCGGCCCACCAGCGCCTGGGCGGCGATGGCGAGGGCGTCGAGGGCGAACGCCAGCGTGGCGAAGAGGGTCATCGCGATCTGGAACGCCGCCAGCTCCGGCGAGCCCAGGCTGGTGGCCACGAACACGGCCAGCAGCATGGCCGCGCGCAGGCTCGCGGTGCGCAGGAACAGCCAGCCTCCGCTGGACGCCCCGCGGAGCAGACCCGCGCGGTGCGGCCGGAGCGGCGCGCGCTCCCGGCGGGCATGCCGCCCGACCACCACGAGGTAGACGGCCACCATGCCCCACTGGGCGATCACCGTGCCCAGCGCCGAGCCGACCAGGCCCAGGCCCAGCCCGTAGATGAACCAGAGGTTGAGCAGGATGTTGACCAGGAAGCCCAGGCCCGCGACCCAGAGCGGTGTGCGGGTGTCCTGCAGCCCGCGGAGCAGACCGGTGGCGGCGAAGACCAACAGCATGGCCGGCACCCCGAGCATCGACAGCCCCAGGTAGTCCGCGGCAGCTGCGGTGACCGCGGGTTCGGCGCCGAACAGGGCGACGAGTCCGGGGGCCGCGAACCAGCCTGCCGCGGCCAGCGCGAGCCCCAGGCCCAGCGCCAGCCAGAGCCCGTCGATGCCCACGGCCACCGCGCGGCGCCGGTCGCCCGCGCCCAGCCAGCGGGCCACGGCGGGCGTGGTGCTGTACGCGAGGAACACCATCAGCCCGATGATCGTCTGCAGCACCGCACTGGCCAGCCCGAGCCCGGCCAGGGGCACGGCTCCCAGGTGCCCGACCATGGCCGAGTCGGCCAGCAGGAACATCGGTTCGGCCACGAGGGCCCCGAGGGCAGGCACGGCCAGCCGGAGGATCTCCCGGTCGATGGGTTGAGGGCGTAGAAGTCTGATTCTTCGACTCTAGTTAGCCGCGCCGACGCGGGAGCACCCCCGCCCCCATTCGGGCGTATCCTCACGCGCATGGACCCTGTTGTTCAGACGCGTGATCTCACCAAACGGTTCGGCCGGGTGCCGGCCCTCGCCGGCCTCGACCTGTCGGTGGCCGAGGGCGAGGTGCACGGCTTCGTCGGCCCCAACGGCGCGGGCAAGTCCACCACGATCCGCATCCTGCTCGGCCTGATGCGCGGCGGCGGCGGTTCGGCTACGGTGTTCGGCCATGATCCCTGGGCGGATGCCGTGGCCCTGCACCGGCGGATCGCCTACGTTCCGGGCGACGTGAGCCTCTGGCCCAACCTCTCCGGCGGCGAGACCGTCGACCTGCTCGCCCGGCTGCGCGGCGCGCGAACCACCGACCCGGCCTTCCGGGCGCGCCGCAGCGAGCTCCTCGAGCGATTCCAGCTCGACCCCGGGCGGAAGGGCCGCACCTACTCGACAGGCAACCGGCAGAAGGTGGCGCTCGTCGCGGCTCTGGCGGTGCCTGCCGATCTGCTGATCCTCGACGAACCCACCTCGGGCCTCGACCCGCTGATGGACGCCGTCTTCCGGGCCGAGGTCGCCGCGGCGACGAATGCAGGCGCCACGGTCCTGCTCTCCAGTCACATCCTCAGCGAGGTCGAACGGCTCTGCGACAGGGTGAGCATCATCCGGGCCGGCCGCGTCATCGAGACCGGAACACTGGGGGAGCTTCGCCACCTCACCCGCACCGAGGTTGCCTTCGCCGCCGCGGGGGTGGCCCCCGCCGACCTGCCCTCCCTGGCCGCCCGGCTGCCGGGCGCACACGACCTCGCACTGACCGAGGGCCGGATCGGCTTCACCGTCGACGGCGGCACGCTCCCCGCACTCCTCCCGGTGCTGGCCGAACTGCGGGTGCAGGCGCTCACGGTTGCCGAGCCCACCCTGGAGAGCCTGTTCCTCCGCCACTACGGTGATGGGTCCGGCGCCGGCGCGGCCACGGACGGCCGGGCACCCGGCGCCGCGGCGGTTCCGGCCGGATCCGAGGCCGTTGCGCCGGCACACCACCGGCGCCGTCCATGACCACGCCATCCGTCGCCGGAGACGCCACGGAAGCCACCGGGGCCGTTTCCGCCACGTCGACGCTCTGGCCGATGCTGCAGCTGCGGCTGCGCCGCGACCGCGTGCAGGTGCCCCTCTGGGTCCTGGCCTTGGGCGCCTTCGCCCTGCTCAGCGCGATCGCGGTGCCGGCCAGCCTCGGCTCCCCGGCCCAGCGGGACGAGCTGGTGCGGGTGATCGTGGGCACCCCCACCATCCTGATGTTGCGCGGCGAGCCGCGCGGCACGAGCGATGGCGCTGTGGTCTTCTTCCAGGTCTTCGCGAACCTCGCCGTGGCGACGGCGCTCATGTCTACCTTCCTCGCGGTGCGGCACTCCCGGGCCGAGGAGGAGACCGGTCGGTCCGAGCTGATCGGAGCCACCCCGGCGAGCCGGCAGGTGCCCCTCGTGGCCACCGTGGTACACGGAGTCATCGTCGGCTGTCTGGTCGGTGTCGCGGTGGGAGTGGCGGTGGCTGCGGCCGGGCTTGACCCCGCCGGGTCGGCCATGATGGGAGCCGCGCTGACCGGGACCTCCATCGTCTTCCTCGGAGTGGGCCTGGTCTCGGCCCAGTTGATGCGCACCTCCCGCGGCGCCAACGGATTGGCCGCCGTCATCGTCGGGGTCGCATACGCGCTACGCGCCGTGGGAGACGCGGGTGGCACTCCGTCCGCGGACGGCCTCAGCCTGACCAGCGCCTGGCCGAGCTGGCTGTCGCCGATCGGCTGGGGCCAGCGCACCCGTGCGTTCACGGAGAATTCGCCGGCCCCGCTGCTGCTGCTTCTTGCCGCCGCCGCCGTATTCGTGAGCGTCGCCGTGCTGCTGCAGTCCACCCGCGATGCCGGGTCGAGTGTCATCGCCGAGCGGGCCGGCCGCGCCGGCGCACGCCCCTGGCTCAACGGCTCGCTGGGCCTGGCCTGGCGGCTGCAGTGGCCGGCAATACTCGGCTGGGTGATCACCGGGCTGGTATTCGGCTTGATCGCCGGCAGTCTGGGCGAGACCGTCGTCACCGTCATGGAGGACAACCCCGCCTTTCAGGGGGTGCTGGTGCGCCTGGCCGGTGGTCGCGGCGCCATCATCGACCTGTTCACGGCCACCCTGTTCAGCCTCATCGGGGTGCTCGCCGCGGCCTCCGGAATCCAGGCCATGCTCCGGATGCGCCAGGAGGAGGCCGCCGGCACGGCCGAGGTTCTGCTCGGCACGCGCCTGGGCCGCATCCGTTGGCTACTCGACCACCTGCTCATCGGCCTGGCCGCGATCCTGCTGGTGCTCGCGACAGCCGTGGCGGGCGCCGCGCTGGGCCTGACCCGTTCGGCGGATCCCGGCGACCGGATCGTGAGCGTGCTGCAGGCCGGCGCCGCCCAGTTGCCCGCCGCCGTGCTGCTTCTCACACTCACGGCCCTACTCATAGCGGTACTGCCTCGCCTGAGCATCGGGCTGAGCTGGGGCGTGCTGGTGGCCGCGGTGATGCTCGGCCAGTTCGGCGACCTTCTCAACCTGCCCCAGTGGCTGCAAGACCTGTCCCCGTTCAGCCACACCCCGGTTGTGGCGGACGCGGCGCCGGACTGGAGCGGTGCATGGTGGATGAGCGCGCTCGCCGTGCTGCTGGCCGGGTTGGCGGCCACCGGCATCCGGCGGCGCGACCTCGCCCCATGATTCGGTGTGGGACGTGCCGGGCCGCCGGATGCCGAGGGCGCCCTTCGGCCGACCCTGAGCCCGGCTACGGCAGGATGACGAGCTTGCCGCGGGCTCCGTCGCTGAAGGCCTCGAAGGCGTCGGCCACATCCGCCAGCGCGTAGCTGCCCTGCACGGTCACGGAAGTGCGGCCGGCGGCCAGGCTGTCGGCCAGGCGGCCGAGCACCGCGGGGGTGGGGTCGGCGTAGATCGGCACCACGACGGCGTCGACGACGCTCAGCTGCTCGGGCGAGGCGATCAGGGTGGAGACGAACCTGCCGCCGGAGCGGAGCGCCGGCAGCACGGTGGCCGCGTCGCCCGCGAAGTGCAGCACCACGTCCACGCCGTCGGCGTGCAGGGTGCGCACCGCCTGGGAGATGTTCTGGGTGTGGTCCACGATCTCGGTGGCGCCGAGCATGCGCACCTGGGCGATGCCCAGAGCGGTGCGGGCGGTGGCGATCACGGTGGCGCCGGCGGCGACGGCCAACTGCACGGCCTGGTTGCCCACGCCTCCGGTGGCGCCCACGATCAGCACGGTGCTTCCCTCGGTCAGCTCGGCGGCATCCACCGCGGCCTGGGCGGCGGTGCCGGCCAGGCCGAGCGCGGCGCCCCGGGCGAAGTCGACCTCGACCGGCAGCTTGGCCAGCCCGGTCGCGGTGGGCACGGTGACGAACTCGCCGAACGAGCCGTCGCCCACGTGTGCCTTGGTGACCACGCCGAAGACCCGGTCGCCCACCGCGTAGTCGGTGACGCCCTCGCCGAGCGCGTCCACGACGCCGGCGAAGTCCTTGCCGAGCACCACGGGGAAGCGGTGCTCGAGCACCCCGTCGAGAGAGCCGGCGGCCACGGCCAGGTCGAAACCGTTGACGGATGCGGCGTGCACACGCACGCGCACCTCCCCGTTCTGTGGCTGGGGGGTGTCAATCTCGATCAGTTCGAGAGCGGAGCCGAACTCGGGCAGTGTGATGACGCGCATGGGAATCTCCTGGGTCGGTTCGATGGCGGCCCGTCTGGAGCGCCGTCCTGGCTCATGCTCCCACGCCCGCCGCACCCGCCACCACGGCCGATGGTCCCACTCCGGGGGAAATACCCAGCACGAGGTTTAGGCTGGTGCGATGACTGATCAGGCGACTGCATCCGGAATCGACACCGACGAACTCGACCCGGGCGTGCGCCCGCAGGACGACCTCTTCCGCCACGTGAACGGCAAGTGGATCGCCCGCACCGAGATCCCCGAGGACAAGGCCCGCTGGGGCTCGTTCTACCTCCTGGCCGAAGAGGCGGAGAAGGCCGTGCAGGAGATCATCCTCGAGGCGCAGACCGCCGAGCCGGGAACAGAGGAGCGCAAGTTCGGCGACCTCTACGCCAGCTTCATGGACGAGGAACACATCGAGAAGCTCGGGGCGACGCCCCTCGCGGCCGACCTCGCCACCGTCGACGGCATCAGCAGCGTGCCGGTGTTCCTGGCCACCCTGGGCCGCCTTGAGCGCGTGGGCGTCGCCGGCACCTTCCAGCTCTACGTCGACAACGACCCGGGCAACCCCGAGCGCTACCTGGTCTTCGTCGAGCAGGCCGGCCTCGGCCTGCCCGACGAGTCCTACTACCGTGACGAGAAGTTCGCGAGCGTGCGCGAGGCCTACCTGGCCTTCGTCGAACGGATGCTCACCCTCGCCGGCGTCGACGACGCCCCGGCCCGCGCAGCGCGCATCTTCGCCCTGGAAACCGAGCTGGCCAGTCACCACTGGGACAACGTGCGCACCCGCGACAGCGAGAAGACCTACAACCTCAAGACCTGGGACCAGCTCTCCGCGCTCGCCGCGGGGGCCGATCTCGACCTCTGGCTCGAGGGCCTGGATGCACCGGCCGCGGCCTTCGCCGAGGTCGTCGTGCGCGAGCCCAGCTTCGTCGTGGGCCTGGCCGAGATGCTCACCGAGGACCGCCTGGACGCCTGGCGCGACTGGCTGCGCTGGCAGGTCATCCGCTCCAGCGCCTCCTACCTCTCGAGCGAGTTCGTCGAGGCCAACTTCGACTTCTACGGCCGCACCCTCACCGGCACGCCACAGATGCGGGCCCGCTGGAAGCGCGGCGTCTCCCTGGTGGAGGGCTCCCTCGGCGAGGCCGTGGGGCGCATCTACGTCGAACGGCACTTCTCGCCCGACGCCAAGACCAGCATGGATGTGCTGGTCGGCTACCTCGTCGAGGCCTACCGGGCCAGCATCACCGGCCTGGACTGGATGACCGCCCAGACCCGGGAGCGGGCACTTGAGAAGCTCGACAAGTTCACCCCCAAGATCGGCTACCCGGTCAAGTGGCGCGACTACTCCACCCTGGCGATCGACCCGGGCGACCTGATCAAGAACGTGCGCGCCGCGGGCGAGTTCGAGTTCCACCGCGAACTCGGCAAGATCGGCAACCCGCTCGACCGCGACGAGTGGTTCATGACCCCGCAGACCATCAACGCGTACTACAACCCGGGCTTCAACGAGATCGTCTTCCCCGCCGCGATCCTGCAGGTGCCGTTCTTCGACGTGAACCGGGATGCCGCCGCCAACTACGGCGCCATCGGCGCCGTGATCGGGCACGAGATCGGCCACGGCTTCGACGACCAGGGGTCCAAGTACGACGGCGACGGCCGTCTCACCGACTGGTGGACCGAGGCCGACCGCACCGCGTTCGAGCAGCGCACCGCCTCGCTCATCGAGCAGTACGACGCCCTCGCGCCCGCGCAGGTCCCCGAGCATCACGTGAACGGCGCCCTCACCATCGGCGAGAACATCGGCGACCTCGGCGGCCTCTCCATCGCCTGGAAGGCCTACCTGCTCTCCCTCGAGGGCGCCGAACCTCCCGTGATCGACGGCCTCACCGGCGCCCAGCGCTTCTTCCTCTCCTGGGCTCAGGCCTGGCAGATGAAGCTGCGCGACGAAGAAGCCATCCGCCTGCTCGCGATCGACCCGCACTCGCCCAACGAGTTCCGCTGCAACCAGATCGTGCGCAACATCGACGAGTACTACACGGCGTTCGGCGTGACCGAGACGGATGCCGCGTGGCTGGCCCCGGAGAAGCGCGTCACGATCTGGTAGCGCCAGGGACGTGCCGGCGGCCGGTGGACTAGTGTGTTCGCGGGGGCTCAACAGCACCGACAGGCGGAGGACATAGCAGCAGTGGTCGTGCCAGCACAGGAATCCGAACGCCGTTCGCGGCACGCTGTCGAACGCGTGGGCAGGCACCGGGAATCATCGGTACCGTCCAGTTTCGAGCGCGGCTTCCAGTCGCTCGGTGAGCTGGCGATGGGCGGCGCCCAGGTCTCGGCCCGGGCCACCGATCTGGCCACCGGCCGGGTGCTTTTCTCCGTCGACGATCACGTCGTCATGCCCACCGCCGGTGTCGGCACGGTGCTCCTGCTCATCGAGGTCGCCTCGCGCCTGCGCGACGCCGACTTCGGGGCATACACGATCCTCGACCGCACCGTCCGCGACTCGGTGGACGGCTCCGGGCTGTGGCAGCACCTGCAGGCCCCCTCGCTTCCGGTCGCCGACCTTGCCGCGCTCGTCGGCGCCACCAACGACAACCTGGCCACCAATGTGCTGTTGCGCGCCGTGGGCCTGGAGAGCGTGCGCCGCCGCACCGAGGAGCTCGGCCTGTCCGGCACCGGCCTGCTCGACCTGGTGCGGGACAGCCGCGGACCCGACGACGCCCCCAACCTCTCGGTCGGCAGCGCCCGCGAGCTCACCTGGCTGTTCACGGCTCTGGCCCGCGGCGAGATCCTCGACGAAGAAGGCAGCGAGAAGGTTCTCGGCTGGCTGTCGCTGAACTCCGACCTCTCCATGGTCGCCAGCGCCTTCGGCTTCTCGCCGCACGCGCACCGGGAACCCTCGCACGGCGTGCTGCTGGTGAACAAGACCGGCACCGACAACGGGGTGCGCAGTGAGGTGGGCGTGCTGCGCGGCCCCCGAGCCGGCGTGGCCTACGCCGTGTCGATCTTCTTCGACGACCACTCGCTCTCCTCGCGCCTCTCGGTGCTCGACGGCATGCGCTCGTTCGGCATCGACCTGCTCGAATACGTGCACTGACCCTCCCCACGCCGCCGACCATCGAGATCGAGGCCACCCCGCTCGTTGGTTGAGCTTGTGAAACCCGGTGAGCCGACCTGCTAAGCGCGGCAGAGGTGCGTAAGCACCTCGCGGGGGCCTCGACGAGCTCGGCCACCGAGAAGGGTCAGCGGGCGCGCTCGTTGCGCGCGGCCGCCTCGGCGACCGACCGGATGCGCGCGGCGCGGGTCTCCGCACGCTTGGCCAGCACGATCCACTCCAGCATCGCCCGGCGCGGGGAGCGCGGGAAGGCCTCCCAGTTCTCCCGCGCTCCGGCGTGGCCGGCCAGGGCCTCCGCCAGGTCGGCCGGCACGATGAGCTCCTCCACCTCGTCGAGTCGGCTCCAGGAGCCGTCCGCCTCGGCCGCGAGCACCGCCGCTTCGCCGGCCGGCCGCATCAGCCGCTCGGCGCGGAGCCGCTCGATGCGCTGCTTGTTCGGCCGGGACCAGGAGCTTCCGCGCCGCCGCGGGGCGAAGTAGAGCATGGTGCGCCGGTCATCGAGCCGGGCACCCTTGCTGTCCACCCAGCCCACGGCGAGGGCCTCCAGCACCGCGTCCTCGTACGAGAGCACGGGCATCCCCGAGCTCGGGCGCCAGGTGACCAGCCACACGCCGGCTGCCACAGCGTGGTTCCGCTCCAGCCAGGCTCGCCAGTCCGCACGGTCCATCGGATGCACCCGCGCGGCTTCCGCGCTCACGTCGCCCGCCCGTCCGGCTCACCAGCTGGCGCCGGGCTCATAGGTCCCGAAGCTCCATTCGTTTCCCTCCGGGTCCAGCACCCGCGCCCGCCGGGTGCCCCACTCGGTGTCCTCCGGTTCGATGACCGGAGTGCCCCCGGCCGCCCGTGCGCGGTGGAAGCTCGTATCCACGTCGTCGACCAGCAGGTACAGCCCACGTCCGGTGGAGCGGCCGAGCAGCGCGGGGGTCTCGTAGGCGGCATCCGCGGTGGAGATCATCAGCACCACCTCGCCCAGGCGCACCTCGGCGTGCACCACCTGGTCGACGTCGCCGTCCTGCCGCCGCACCAGGGCGAATCCCAGCCCGGCCAGCCAGGTCAGGGCCGCGGGGGCATCCCGGTAGCTGAGGTAGGCGAAGAGTTTCGGCTCCATGCAGGCACGATAGTCGCAATCCGCCGCGTGTCTATCGTGCGAGTAGTCTCGTCGCATGAGCGACCAGAGCACAGCGCTGAGTGTGGAGCAGAACGGCATCAATTCGATTGATCAGAGCGAGCACCGCGGCCGGCCCCGGGACCTGTTCTGGCCGTGGTTCGCGGCGAATGTGTCGGTCCTGGGCGTGAGCTACGGGTCCTTCCTGCTCGGGTTCGGCATCTCGTTCTGGCAGGCCACGATCGTGGGCCTGGTCGGCATCGTCGTCTCGTTCCTGTTCTGCGGGTTCATCGCCCTGGCGGGCAAGCGCGGGCATGCGCCCACCATGACCCTGACCAGGGCCGCGTTCGGTGTCACCGGAAGCCGGGTGCCCTCCGCGCTGTCCTGGTTGCTCACCGTGGGGTGGGAGACGGTCCTCGCGTCCCTGGCCGTGTTGGCCACCGCCACGGTCTTCCGCGAACTCGGCTGGCAGGGCGGGGATGCGACCAAGGTCGTGGCGCTGCTCGTGGTGGCGGCCCTCATCGTGACCGGCGGCATCATCGGCTTCGACTTCATCATGAAGCTGCAGATGTGGATCACCGTCGTCACCGGCGTGCTCACCGTGGTGTACATCGTGCTCACCGTCGGCCAGATCGACGGGGCCACCCTGGCGGCGATCCCGGCCGGATCCACGCCGCAGGTGATGGGGGCGCTGGTGTTCATGATGACCGGATTCGGGCTGGGCTGGGTCAACGCGGCCGCCGACTACTCCCGGTACCTGCCGCGTTCGGCGTCCAGCGCCGGCGTGGTCGGTTGGACCACCTTCGGCGCCTCGCTGGCCCCGGTCATCCTGCTGCTGTTCGGCCTCCTCCTGGCCGGGTCGTCGCCCGAGCTGAGCGCGGCCATCGCGCTCGACCCGATCGGCGCGCTCACCACGATCCTGCCGGTGTGGTTCCTGATCCCGTTCGCGCTCACCGCCGTGCTCGGCCTCGTCGGCGGTGCCGTGCTCGACATCTACTCCTCCGGCCTGGCGCTGCTCAGCGCCGGTGTGCGGGTGCCCCGCCCCGTGGCGGCCGGCATCGACGGGGTGCTCATGGTGCTCGGCTCGATCTACGTGGTCTTCTTCGCGGCCGACTTCCTTGGCCCGTTCCAGGGCTTCCTGATCACCCTGGGCGTGCCCGTCGCGGCCTGGTGCGGCATCTTCATGGCCGACGTGCTGATGCGCCGCACCGGTTACTCGGCCGCCGATCTCTTCGACCCCGCCGGTCGGTACGGGCGGGTGCGGGCGCTCGCGCTCGTGCTCATCGGCCTCGGCACGGTTGTCGGCTGGGGCCTGGTCACCAACGGGTTCGCCGGTTGGCTGGCCTGGCAGGGCTACCTCCTCGAGCCCCTCGGCCTCGGTGGCCGGGACGGCGACTGGGCCTTCGCCAACCTCGGCGTGCTCGCGGCCCTCGTGATCGGCTTCGGGGGCACGCTGCTGTTCGGGCGCGCGGCCGTGCGCCGGCAGGAAGCGGAGCCGCTGGCCGACGGCGACCACCTGACCGATGTTGCGCCGGCAGCTCCGGCGAGCCGCGGGTGACCGGGCGCGAGCACGGTATTCCGCGCCACTGAGCGCGCATTCGCCCCGGCAGGCGCTCCCCGGTCGGGGATCTGGGGGGCTCCGGCGTTCGCCGCGCCCCGCGGGCACGCCCGGGCATCGAATCCATGACGTTTCCCGGTGTTTTTCCGTCTTAGTCGTAGTGAACCCTGCCCGACGCATCCGAGGGACACCCCGATGTCATTCAAGGAGCCCCACATGACTCACAGCGAAGACCCCACCACCAAGTACTTCTCCGACGGCTTCCCCAAGCAGGAGCAGGAGCAGCCCGGCCTCACCGCGGCGACCGATCCGCGACCCGATCACGGCGAAGAGACCTACCGGGGCAGCGGCAAGCTCACCGGCAAGCGCGCGCTGATCACCGGCGGCGACTCCGGCATCGGCCGGGCCGTGGCCATCGCGTACGCCAGGGAGGGCGCCGACGTCGCCCTCTCCTACCTGCCCGAAGAGCAGGCGGATGCCGAGGAGACCGCCGCCGTGATCCGCGACGCCGGCCGCACAGCACTCCTGCTGCCCGGCGACATCCGCGAGGAGGGGCACTGCATCTCGATCGTCAATCAGACCGTGACCGAACTCGGCGGCCTCGACATCCTCGTGCTGAACGCCGCCTACCAGGAGAACCGCGACGGTCTGGAGAACCTCTCGACCAAGGAGTTCGACAGGGTGTTCAAGACCAATCTCTACGCCACCCTGTGGATCGCGCGTACGGCCATCCCGCACCTGGCGCCGGGCTCGTCGATCATCTCGACGTCGTCCATCCAGGCGTCCAGCCCGTCGCCCGAACTCATCGACTACGCGATGACCAAGGCCGCCCTGGTGGCCTTCACCCAGGCGCTCGCCCAGCAGCTGGGCTCCACGGGTGTGCGGGTGAACGCCGTGGCGCCCGGCCCGATCTGGACGCCGCTGATCCCGGCGACGTCCTGGCCCGACAAACTGCCCACCTTCGGCCAGGAGACCCCGCTGGGCCGCGCCGGCCAGCCGGCCGAGCTGGCTTCCGCATACGTGTTCCTGGCCTCGCCGGAGGCCTCCTACATCTCGGGAGCCGTCGTGCCCGTGACGGGCGGCCGCGGCTTCTAAACCGGCAGAAGGGAGACCCGGGAAGGAACAGCACCATCGGAAAGCTCATCTATGACGGCCGTGAGGTCGAATTCGACGATCGCGCGCTCGTGCACCTTCAGGTCGTCATCGGTTCCAAGCTCCGCCGGGGCGAGAGCTTCTTCCTGTCCTGGAATGACTCTCCGACCGCCGGCGCCGGGCGGTCCAGTGTTTGGTTGCATCCGTCCATCCCGCTGTATTTCAGGTACTTCGGGGGCAAGACCCCTCGGATCAACCGCAGCTGGATCGAGCAGCTCACCACCTCGGCCAATAGCGGCCACGGCCTGCTCCTCAGCGCCGAACCGCCGGAGGGATGAGCCCACTGCCTCACCACATCGGCTGGGCGCCGACCCGTTCAGCCGGCGGTGTCGTAGGCGAACTTGAGCCAGGCGGCCACCTCTGAATCGACCTGGCCGGCCGAGGTGAGCGGGATGCTGGCCGGGAAGTCGGCCCCGAGGTGTGCGGCCGGCTGCAGCCGGGTATCCGGCGCGTCGGCGGGTACCTCGATGCGCAAGCCCAGGTCCACTCGCTCCTGGGTGGTCGGCTGCACCACGGCGAAGGTGCGGTTGGGACCGGTCAGGGCCACGTGGGTGCTGCGGGTGAGGATGCTCACATCGTCGAGGTCGCCCGCGTAGAGCAGCACGGCGTCCAGGATCGGCCGGAGCGTCGGCCGGTCGGCATACTGGGCGTCGAGCAGTTCGTCGGCGGCCCGCACGGTGGAGTTCGGGTAGCCGAACGTCTCGTGCACCAGGAGCGCACGCGAGTAGCCGCTCACCCCTTCCTGGGTGAGCCACTCGCGCAGGTCCGCTTCGGTCGCCGGCGCGGCATCCTGGATGCGCGCGAGCCAGTGCTCGAGGCCCATCCCGGTGTCGGTCTGCAACTGCCCGATCTCCCAGAGCCGGATATGGTCCCAGGGCATCGGCACGTGGTCGGTCATGCAGGCAGGGTACGCCCGCCCGTCCCGACCCGCGTCCCCTCCCGCGAACTGTGAGTTGAGCCCAAAAGACCCCAGATTCTGGGGCTGAACTCACTGTTCGCGAGGCGGGCGGGTCAGTCGATGAGGTCGGCGGCGTGCAGGCGGCGCAGCACCTCGACGCCGGCGGGCGGGCAGCGGTCCTCGTCGGCGCTGGAGGCCCAGTGCACGGCGCTCACCTCGGCGCTCGCCGCGGGGTCGTCGGCGGTCTCGGCGCCGAACACGGCCATCCGCACGAGCCGTCCGTCCGGTTCGCCGTGCGCCTGGATCAGCACCGTGAACAGCGGCACGAGGGCGGCCGGGTCCAGACGCACGGCAACCTCTTCCCACGCCTCGCGGGCCGCGGCATCCGCCTCGGACTCACCGGGGTCGATCTTGCCGCCGGGCATGAACCACACATCACGGCCGCGGGCGGTGACCATGAGCACCCGGCGGTCGCGGATGAGCGCGATCGCGGCCACGAGAATGTCCGGATGCGCCGGGCCGTCGTTCACCGCGCCGCCGTGCGGCGTGCGGGCCGCGGCGTCGCTCATGCGCGGGCGAAGACCGAGGCCGCGTGCACCTGCTCGGGCGTGGGCCGCACGCCGGTGTAGCGCTCGAACTGCTCGGCGGCCTGCAGGGCGATCACCTCGGCGCCCGTGATGACGGTCTTGCCCTGCGCGCGGGCGGCCAGGATCAGCGGGGTCTCGGCGGGCAGTGCCACGACGTCGAAGACGGTGTCGGCGGCCGCGATGGCCGCGTCGGTGAACGCCGACTCGGCCGCCTGGGCGCCGCCGGCCATGCCGATCGGGGTGACGTTCACGAGCAGCGACGCCGTGCTGTCGCCGGGCTCGGCCTGCCAGCCGTAGCCGAGCTCATCGGCCAGGGCCCGGCCGCGGGTCTCGTTGCGGGCCACGATGGTGCCGTGGGCGAAGCCGGTGTCGCGCAGCGCCGCCCCGACGGCCTTGGCCATGCCGCCCGAGCCACGCAGCAGGAACGGGGTGGCCGGGTCGAGAGCGTTGCTTCGCAGCAGGTCGGCCGCGGCGATGTAGTCGGTGTTGTAGGCGCGCAGGTAGCCGTCGTCGTTGACGATGGTGTTCACCGACTGGATGGCCGTGGCCGAGGCGTCGAGTTCGTCGACGAGGGCGATCACGTCCTCCTTGAACGGCATCGACACCGAGCAACCGCGGATGCCCAACGCCCGCACCCCGGCGATGGCGCCAGCCAGGTCGGTGGTGGTGAAGGCCTTGTAGACGAAGTCCAGCCCGAACTGCTCGTAAAGGTAGTTGTGGAACCGGGTGCCGAAGTTGCTCGGCCGCGCGGCCAGCGAGATGCAGAGCCGGGTGTCCTTGTTCAGGGCGGGCTTGGTCACGGGGTGCGTTGAATCAGTCATCGCCTCAATGCTACGGCCCGCCCGGATCTCCACCCGGGCGGGCCGTGGGTTTCAGAACGGGCAGCCGGTCAGCAGCAGCGGCCCTGCGGGTTGGTGTCCTGCCGGTCGGTGCGGTCGCGCCAGAACTCCCGCTCGGTGAGCATCGGTGCCGCGTCGCCGGGGCCGTGCACCGACTCGTGGTGCGCCCGGTACTTGTCGTAGGCATCCTCACCCGACACTGCCCTGATGTACCAGGCGAGCCGGGCCAGAACGGTGCGAACCGTTCCGGCCAGCCCAGGCGCCGTGGCGCCCTGCGTGCCGGACATCAGTGCTCGCGTGCCTTGCGCTTGGTGCTGGGGAGGGCATCCCACAGCGCCTGGGTGGCCTTCTCGGCCGGTGTGGCCATGATGCCGGACGGCGCGAAGATGCGGGACGGCACGGCGAGGTCTTCGTTCGTCGCGTTCGAGTGCGTCTTCCATGCGTTCCAGGTGGCCTGCAGCGCCGTGAAGATCACGATCACGGCCAGCGTCACGAACACGATCGACAGGATGCCCTGCACCATCGTGTTCCGCACCACGGCCTCCATCGCCTCGACCGAGGTGGCCGTGCCGAAGCTGGTCTCCCCGTCGGCCAGCGCCTTGCTGAACGCGGCGTTCTGGGCGAAGTAGCCCACCGACGGCACGCTCGAGAAGATCTTCAGGATCGAGGCCGTGATGGTGACGATGGCCGCGAAGGCCAGCGGCACCGCGACGATCCAGAGGTAGCGGAACAGGCCGCGCTTGGCGACGATGGCCAGGCACACGGCCAGCGCGATCGCGGCGAGCAGCTGGTTGGCGATGCCGAAGAGCGGGAACAGCGTGTTGATGCCGCCGAGCGGGTCGGTGACGCCCATCACGAGCACCGCGCCCCAGGCCGCCACCATGATGCCGGTGGTGAGCCAGGCGCCCGTGCGCCAGGAGGTGTCCTTGAACTTCGGGAAGAAGTTGCCCAGGCTGTCCTGCAGCATGAACCGCGCGACGCGGGTGCCGGCATCCACCGCGGTGAGAATGAACAGCGCCTCGAACATGATCGCGAAGTGGTACCAGAACGCCATCATGCCGGTGCCGCCGGCCACCTGCTGCATGATGTGCGCCAGGCCCACCGACAGGGTCGGGGCGCCGCCGGTACGCGACACGATGGATGCTTCGCCGACGTCCTTCGCCGTCTGCGTGAGCATGTCGGGGGTGAGGTTCACGCCCGTCAGGCCGAGGCTGTTGACGAAGGTGACCGCGCCTTCCACCGTGCCGCCAGTGAGGGCCGGCGAGGCGTTCATGGCGAAGTAGATGCCACGGTCGATCGACAGTGCGGCCACGAGGGCCATGATCGCCACGAACGATTCCATCAGCATGCCGCCGTAGCCGATGAACCGGGTCTGGCGTTCCTTCTCGATGAGCTTGGGTGTGGTGCCCGAGGCGATCAACGCATGGAAGCCGGAGAGGGCACCGCAGGCGATGGTGACGAAGAGGAACGGGAAGAGCTGGCCGCTGACCACGGGGCCGGTGCCGCTGGTGGCGAACTCGCTCACCGCGGGCACCGTGATCTCGGGCCGCACGATGACGATCGCCAGGGCGAGCATGCCGATCGTGCCGATCTTCATGAAGGTGGAGAGGTAGTCGCGCGGTGCCAGCAGCAGCCAGACCGGCAGGATCGCCGCGACGAAACCGTAGACGATGATGCCGATGGCCAGCGGCACCTTCTCCACGTGGAACATGGCCGCGCCCCACTCGGTGCCGGCGATCGCACCGCCGCCGACGATGGCGGCGATGAGCAGCACGAAGCCGATGATCGAGATCTCGGTGACCTTGCCCGGGCGGAAGAACCGCAGGTAGCAGCCCATGAACAGGGCGATCGGGATGGTCATGCCGACCGAGAAGACGCCCCAGGCGCTCTCGGCGAGGGCGTTGACCACGACGAGGGCGAGGATGGCGACGATGATGACCATGATCGTGAGGGTGGCGATGAGGGCGGCCGTGCCGCCGACCCGGCCGAGCTCGTCGCGGGCCATCTGGCCCAGCGACCGGCCGCCGCGGCGCATCGAGAAGAACAGCACCAGGTAGTCCTGCACGGCGCCGGCGAACACGACGCCCACGATGATCCAGATCGTGCCGGGCAGGTAACCCATCTGCGCGGCGAGTACCGGGCCCACCAGGGGGCCGGCGCCGGCGATGGCGGCGAAGTGGTGGCCGAAGAGCACCCGGCGGTCGGTGGCGGCGTAGTCCTTGCCGTCGGCCTTGTACTCCGCGGGTGTGGCCCGGCGGTCATCCGGCCGGAGCAGGTGTTTCTGGATGTAGTTGGAGTAGAACCGGTAGCCGATCAGGTACGTGCAGAGCGCGGCGAAGACGAACCAGATGGCGTTCACGGTCTCGCCGCGCACCACGGCCAGCATCACCCAACTCAGCCCGCCGAGCAGGGCGATAGCCACCCAGATACCGATCTTCAGCGGGGTCCAGTGGGCCTCCTCGGCCTCGTGGATGGTCGGATCCAGGGCTACCGGCGGCAGCGCCGGGTCCTGGGTGAGGTCTGGCCCGTCGGTTGCGCCTTGCGGAATGCTGGACGTCGCGCCCATTGGTACTCCCCTTTGAGATACGTGCTGAAACTCACAGCAAATTGCCGGGTTACCCGGTAACCGTAACAGCCGGCTGCCACCCTGATGGGGGCTTTGGTCCTGCGCGTGTCGCCGGAGCGGCCCGTCGACCGCGCCTTTCAGGGATGCGCCGCGCTGGTGAACACGTCGTTGAGGGTGACCGTGGTGAGCCCGCGATCGTGCACGAGGGCCTGCAGTTGCGGGAAGACGTTGGTGACCGGTTCGAAGTTGAGGTGGCCGATCACGATGTGTTCCGGCAGGAACCAGGTGGTCGCGAAGTCGACCACCTGCTGTTCGGATTCCAGCCCGGAATCCGACAGTGAGCCGTACCAGGTGGTCGGCACCGAGTAGCCCAGGTCGGCGGCCAGCGCATCCACCCTGTCGTCGTGCGCGCCGTAGGGCGGGCGGAAATAGGGCCGGGCATCCGTGCCGAAGGTGTCGGTGATGAAGTCGTGGTTGCGTCCGAGCTCGAGGCTGACGTCGGCATCCGACAGCGTGGTGAGGTCGGGGTGCGACCAGGTGTGGTTGCCCAGCTGGATCTGCCCGGTCGCCACCAGGGGCCGCAGCAGCGCCGCGTTGTCGGTCCAAGCGTCGTAGCAGCCGGTGACGAAGAAGGTGAGGCGGGTACCCGTGTCGGCGGCGAATCGCACGTACCGGGCGACCACCTCGCTGCTCGAGCCGTCGTCCACGGTCCAGGCCAGCAGGCCGGCGTCGCCGGGCAGGTCGGACAGGGTGCCAGGCGGCACGGGAACGCGGGCCAGGTTCGGGGCCGGCAGCAGAGCCGGCACGGGCCCGGGTGCCACGGCGGGCACCGGCCGGGGGAGCGGGCTCGGCGGCGTGACGACGGCGGCCCGGGTGGCCACGGGAGGGGTTTCGGGGGCCAGGGCGGCGCATCCGGCCAGGGCCAGCGACAGGCCAAGGGAGGCCAGCACGGTACGGCGGCTCACGGCGAGGTCGGGGAGGCCTTGACCTGGCGCGCCTCGCTCAGCATCCTGCGGCACGCGGTCCTCCCCCCGGAGCCGGTCGATGGCGACGACGGAAGAGCGGGAAATGCGCTGCGTCGGGCGAACGTTTCCGAATGTACGGGCGCGGCGTGCTGCTGGCAATGCCCGTGATCGGGGGTGGTGCCCGCCTCGCTAAAATGAATCCATCCGCATTCCGGGCCCTCGCCCGCATTTTGACCATCCTTTTGGACCATTGGAGCCACCGTGGCCGCACTTTCCCGTCTTGATTCCGTCATCGCCCTCGCCCGCCACCGCGGGTTCGTCTTCCAGGCCGGTGAGATCTACGGCGGTAGCCGGTCGGCCTGGGACTACGGGCCCCTCGGTGTGGAGCTCAAGGAGAACATCAAGAAGCAGTGGTGGCGCTTCATGGTCACGAGCCGCGACGACGTCGTGGGCCTGGACTCCTCCGTCATCCTGCCGCGCAAGGTCTGGGAGGCCTCCGGCCACGTCGAGGTCTTCTCCGACCCTCTGGTGGAGTGCACCAGCTGTCACAAGCGCTTCCGCGAGGACCACCTCGTCGAGGAGTTCGAGGAGAAGAAGGGCCGCGCCCCCGAGGGCGGCATCGACGGCATCGCCTGCCCCAACTGCGGCAACCGGCACACCTGGACCGAGCCGCGCGCGTTCTCCGGTCTGCTCAAGACCTTCCTCGGCCCGGTCGACGAAGAGGCCGGCATGGTGTACCTCCGCCCCGAGACCGCGCAGGGCATCTTCGTGAACTTCGCGAACGTGCTGCAGGCTGCCCGGATGAAGCCCCCGTTCGGCATCGGCCAGATCGGCAAGAGCTTCCGCAACGAGATCACCCCCGGAAACTTCATCTTCCGCACCCGTGAGTTCGAGCAGATGGAGATGGAATTCTTCGTCGAGCCCGGCACTGACGAGGAATGGCACCAGTACTGGATCGACCAGCGGATGGGGTGGTACACGGGCCTGGGCATCGACCCGGAGAACCTGCGCCTCTACGAACACGCCCAGGAGAAGCTCTCGCACTACTCCAAGCGCACCGTCGACATCGAGTACCGCTTCGGTTTCTCCGGCAGCGAGTTCGGCGAGCTCGAGGGCGTGGCCAACCGCACCGACTTCGACCTCAAGACGCACTCCGAGGCCAGCGGCAAGGACCTCTCCTACTTCGACCAGACCAAGAACGAGCGCTGGATCCCCTACGTGATCGAGCCCGCGGCCGGCCTCACCCGCTCGCTGATGGCGTTCCTGGTGGATGCCTACCACGAGGAAGAAGTGCCCAACGCGAAGGGCGGCGTCGACAAGCGCACCGTGCTCAAGCTCGACCCGCGCCTGGCCCCGATCAAGGCCGCCGTGCTGCCGCTCTCGCGCAACGAGGCCCTCTCGCCGATGGCCCGCTCGTTGGCCGCACGCCTGCGTGAATCGTGGAACGTGGACTTCGACGACGCCGGCGCCATCGGCCGCCGGTACCGCCGCCAGGACGAGATCGGAACCCCGTACTGCATCACGGTGGACTTCGACTCGCTCGAGGACCAGGCCGTGACCGTGCGCGACCGCGACACCATGGCGCAGGAGCGCGTGCCCCTGGCCGAGCTCGACGCCTACCTGGCCCTGCGCCTGCGCGGAGCGTAACAGCCCCGCTGCATCCGCCTGCCGGACGCCCGCGCAACGGCGCCTGACCCGCACTTCGAGTGACGCGGGTCAGGCGCCGTTTCGCGTGTGGCGTGCCAGCAGCGCAGCGGCGTGGCGCCCGCGCACCTCGTGGCCGAGCACGCGGGCGAACGCAGGGCGAGCACCCGGGTGGGGCGGATGGCTAGGGCAGGGTGAGGTCGATCAGGGTGACGCCGGCCGCGGGCTCGGGCGCCGACATTGCGGCGAGAGCCGCCGGAGCGTCGGCCAACGGGATGCGATGGCTGATCAGGTCCTGCGGGCGCAGCCGGCCGCTGGTCACCAGCGCCATCAGCTCGGGGTAGTCGCCGGCCGCCATGCCATGGCTGCCGAGCACCGCGAGCTCCCGGCCGATCACCAGACCCAGCGGCACGCGCGGGTCTTCGGCGAGCAGGCCGATCTGCACGTGGCGGCCACGGGTGGCCAGTGACCGGATGGCAATGCCCACCGTGCTCTCCCGGCCGAGCGCCTCCACCGACACGTGGGCGCCTCCGTCGGAGAGCAGGCGCACCCGGTCCACCACCGCGGCGTCGGGCATCCCGCTGGAGTTGACCGTGTAGGTGGCACCGGCGCGGGCCGCGGCGGCCAGGGCGTCCACGCTGATGTCCACCGCGATCACCCGGGCCCCGAGGGCTGCGCCGATCATAACCGCGGACAGGCCCACGCCGCCGCAACCGATCACCACGAGGGTCTCGCCGGCGAGCAGCTTCGCCTGGTGCACGAGCCCGCGATAGGAGGTGGCGAACCGGCAGCCGAGCAGCGCCGCGGCGCCGGAGTCGAGGTCGTCGGGCACCGCGATGAGGTTGACGTCGGCGTTGTGCAGCGCCACCTTCTCGGCGTAGGAACCCCAGTGGGTGAAACCGGGCTGGGTCTGGTTGCGGCAGACCTGCGCGTTGCCGGTGGCGCACTCCGGGCAGTCGCCGCAGGCGCAGACGAACGGCACGGTGACCCGCTGCCCCACGGCGAAGCGGGTGACGAGAGGCCCGGCGGCCTCGATCACGCCGACGAGCTCGTGCCCGGGGACGTGCGGCAGGGCGATGCCGTCGTCGTGGCCCAGCCAGCCGTGCCAGTCGCTGCGGCAGAGCCCGGTGGCCTCCACCCGCACCACGACGCCGGCGGCGCTAGGGTCCGGGTCGGGCACCTCGCGCAGCTCGGGCAGAGCACCGAACCGGTCGAACCAGACCGCGCGCACGCTAGGAGGCGGCGCTGGAGATGTCGGTGACGCCGGCCACGCCCGGGGCCGTCGGCAGGCCGGTGACGCCGGCCTCCGGCAGGGTCACATCGATGCCGAAGAGAGCGTCAAGCCCGCCCAGGAACGCATCCTGCTCACCCGCGCGGGCGAGTTCGCGCGACCGCACCATGGGGGTGTGCAGCAGTACCCCGGCCAGGTGCCGCAGCGCCGACTCGGTCTGCTCGCTGTTGTCGCCGCGGGCGTGGGCGCGCTCGATCTCGGCGTCGAGGATGTCGAAGACGTAGGAGCGCAGCGCCACGACAGCGGGGGCCAGGCTCTGCTCCTCGGCGACGGCCGAGAACTTGCGGGCGGCGCGGTCGACCAGGCGGCGGGCCTCGCTGGTGGCGTTGAGTTCTTCGAGGGGCGCGTGGATGCGGATGGTCTCCAGGTCGAGCAGCTCGACGCCGGTCACCTCGCTCACGTCCGGGTCCACATTGCGCGGCAGGCCGAGGTCGATGACCAGCTGGCGCGTGGCCTCCACGTCTCCGCCCATCGGGCAGGAGCGCACCGGCGCGGCGGATTCGGCGGCCGCGGCCGTCCGGGCGGCCACGAGGGCGCGGCCGGCGAGCAGGATGCCCGCATCGATGACGTGGTGCTCCACCGTGGTGCAGGTGAGGATCAGGTCGGCCAGCGCGGTCTCGGCGGCCAGCGCATCGGCATCCGTGGCGAGGGCCTGGATGTCGTGCGAGGCGGCGAAGCGCTCGGCGCGGCCGGAGGGGGAGTAGACGCGCACATCGGTGACGCCCAGGTCGCGGAGCGCCGCCAGCGAGGCGCCGGCGTACCGACCGGTGCCCACCAGCAGCACGCGGGTGTGCGCCCAGTCGGTGACCCGGCTCTCGGCCAGTTCGAGCGACAGGCGCACGAGCGAGCGCCCGGCGGCGCCGATGCCGGTGCGGTTCTTCACCCCGCGGGAGGTCTGTGAGGCACGCTGGAACAGGCGCTCGAGCTCGGGGCTCGTGGTGCCGGCCGCGCGGGCCTCTTCGAGGGCGCGGCGCACCTGACCGGCGATCTCGCCCTCGCCCACCACCACGGACTCGAGTCCGCTGGTGACCGCGAAGAGGTGCTCGGCCACACCGTTGCCGTGCACGAGGTCGAGGGTGTCGCGCAGCAGTGCGGCGCTCACCCCGGTGCTCGCGCTCACGGCGTCGATCGCGGCGTACACCGCGGGAAGGGGGGAGACGCCGAAGGGTTCGTCCAGGTCGAGGTAGGCCTCGAAGCGGTTGCAGGTGGCCACCACCACGGCGCCGCTGAGCGCGTCATGCCCGGTGAGCATTCCGCCCGCTGCCTCGTCCGCGCCGACAGAGAGCTTTTCGAGCACGTCGAAGCTGGAGTTCTTGTGGTTCGCGGACAGACAAATCAACACCGGTCAATTCTACGTTGTGTAGTGCGGCACCTCGAATCGTTCCCGGAGCGGATGTAGGGGAGAATCGAAGGTGATGAATCTCGACGCGACGCACCCACTCTCTTCCGGCCTCACTTCCGACTCCCGGCTCGTGCGGGCGTACCAGGGCACCCGTCCGGACGTCACCCCGGTCTGGTTCATGCGCCAGGCCGGCCGTTCGCTGCCCGAATACCGGGAATTGCGGGTGGGCACCCGCATGCTCGACGCCTGCCTCGACCCGGAAATGGCCAGCGAGATCACCCTGCAGCCGGTGCGCCGGCACGGCGTTGACGCCGGCATCCTGTTCAGCGACATCGTCGTGCCGCTCAAGCTCGTGGGCGTCGAGGTCGAGATCGTCGCCGGCAAGGGCCCGGTGCTCGCCCAGGCTGTGCGCACCGCGGCGGATGTCGAACGCCTCACCGCGCTCGACCCGGCCGTGCTCGACACGGCACTCGCTCCCATCAGCCAGGCCGTCGCCCGCACGGTTGCCGAACTGGGCTCCACCCCGCTGATCGGCTTCGCCGGGGCGCCGTTCACCCTGGCCGCCTACATCGTCGAGGGCGGCCCGTCCAAGGACCACATCCACGCGCGCACCCTCATGCACTCCGACCCCGACGCCTGGGCCGCCCTGATGGCCTGGACCGCCGATGTCACCGGCCGGTTCCTGCGCGCCCAGGTGCTCGCCGGAGCCAGCGCCGCCCAGCTTTTCGACTCCTGGGCCGGCGCGCTCTCGCTCGACGACTACACGCGCTTCGTCGCCCCCGCCTCCACCGCCGCGATCGGGCACGTCCGAGACCTCACCTTCGTCGAGACCGTTGGCGACCTGGCCGCGGACCCCGAGTCGGTGCGCCGCAACGTGCCCGTCGTGCACTTCGGTGTCGGCACCGGCGAGCTGCTCAAGGCCATGCACGGCATCGGAGCCGACGTCGTCGGCGTGGACTACCGGGTGCCGCTCGACGAGGCCAGCCGGCGCCTGGGCGGAGTGGTTCCCGTGCAGGGCAACCTCGATCCAGCCCTGCTCAATGCCCCGTGGCCGGTTCTCGAGGCGCATGTGCTCGACGTGCTCGAGCGCGGCCGCACGGCGCCGAGCCACGTGCTCAACCTCGGCCACGGCGTGCCGCCGGAGACCAACCCGGATGTGCTCACCCGGGTCGTCAACTTCGTGCACGAGACCAGCGCCACCCCCTCACTCGCGCTCTAGCGCACAGCTCTCACACGCACAGTGCCGGCGGCGCGGACGTCGCGGGCGGAAAGCAAGGACATGTTGGACGTCATCGTCATCGGCGGAGGTGTCGCCGGCCTGGTGGCTGCCCGCGAGTGTGCCCACCTCGGGCTGAACGTGCTCGTCCTGGAGGCCGCGGACGTCGTCGGCGGCGCCGTGGCCGGCCACGAGGTCGCCGGTCTTCCGCTCGACGCCGGGGCCGAGAGCTTCGCCGTGCGCGGCAACACCGTGGCGGCGTTCGTGGCCAACCTGGGTCTCGCCGACCAGATCGTCGAACCCAACCCGACTGGCGCCTGGCTGCACCTGCCGCCGCTTCGCTCCGGCGGCGCCCCGATGTCGGTGCCGCTGCCGAAGGCCGGGGTGCTCGGTATCCCCGGGTCGCCGCTGGCCGACGACGTGCGCCGCGCGATCGGCTGGTCCGGGGCTCTGCGCGCGTACGCCGACCGGCTGATGCCGGTGCTCAAGATCGGCCGGGAGCACAGCCTCGGTGAGCTCGTGCAGAAGCGGATGGGCAGCAAGGTGCTCGACCGTCTGGTCAACCCGGTCGCCGGCGGGGTCTACGCCACCAATGCCGTCGACCTCGAGGTCGACGTGGTCGCGCCCGGGCTCAACCGCACCCTCACCACGGCCGGGTCGCTCTCCGGTGCCGTCACGGCCATGCGCATCGCAGCCCCGGCCGGGTCGGCCGTGCGCGGGCTCCGCGGCGGCATGCACCGCCTGGTCGACACGCTCGTCGAGGACCTCGAGCGGTTCGACGTCGAGATCCGCACCGGCACCGCGGTGGCCTCCTTCCGCCCCGTCGACACGTCGACCGTCGCCGAGGACGGCACCGACACGCCCGTGCGCAGCTGGCTCATCGAATGCGCCCCCGCCGCCGAGGCGCCCGCCACCGTGGCTCCGGCCGCATTCCCGACCACGGATGCTGTCGCTCCCACCGCATTCCCGGCCACGGATGCCGACGCTCCCATCCCGGCCGAGCCGTTCACCCTCGAGGCCCGTCACGTGATCCTGGCCGTGCCCGCCGCATCCGCCCTGGCCCTACTGGCCCCGCTCGGCGCCGAGTACGCCGACCTGGCCGCCCTCGACTGGCCGGCCCCGGCCGCCGTGGAGCTGGCGACCCTGGTGCTCGACGCGCCCGCCCTGGACGCGCAGCCGCGCGGCACCGGCGTTCTCGTCGCGGTCGGCACCCCCGGCGTCACGGCCAAGGCGCTCACCCACATCACCGCCAAATGGGAATGGATCGACGCCCTCACCCCGCAGGGCCAGCACGTGGTGCGGCTCTCCTACGGGCGCGCCGGTGCACCGGTGCCCACCCTCGACCTCTCCGACGACGAGTTCATGCACCTCGCGGTCCGCGATGCCGCCGCCATCCTCGGCGTCGATCTCGCACCGGAGCAGGTGCGCGGATTCGCCCGCACGCTGTGGAGCGACGGCCTCTCGCCGGCCACGATCGGCGCGCCGGAGCGCATCCGCCAGGTCCGCGATGTGATCGAGGGCACGCCGGGCCTGGATGTCACGGGCGGATGGCTGTCCGGAACCGGGCTGGCCTCGGTGATCCCGGACGCCCTCGCTGCGGGTATCCGCGCCCGGCGGGCAGTGCTAGACCTCTGATCAGGGGCTGATCGCTCGCGGCGCACATGTTCCTCTCTCGATCGGGGGGTTACGCTGGGAATACATGAACGTAAAGGAATGGAGTCACAATGCGGGGAAAACTTCTTTTCATCACAGGTGGGCTCGTCGGCTACGTGCTGGGCGCCCGCGCCGGTCGTAAGCGCTACGACCAGATCGCCTCTGCCGCGTCCGACCTGTGGCACCGTCCACCGGTGCAGCGCCGCGTGAACGAGGTACGCGACTTCGCCCTCGAGCGCGTCGGCGACGTGCCCGGCGTGTTGTTCGAGGCCGGTAAGAAGGTCGTCTCTGCCGTGCAGAACAAGACCGACAAGGGCCAGGATGCCGCCCCAGGCACGGCCGGCAGCGCCACCGCAGCCACCAAGGCCGCGGCCTCCGCCACGAAGTCGGCCAAGGCGGCAGCGACGTCGGCCACCTCAGCGGCCGCGTCCGCGAAGGACGCCGCGACCGAGCCGACCGCGCAGTAATCTCACGACGACAGTCCAGGAAGGATGCCAGTGAGTACCAGCGGGTATAACCCCAAGAGCAAGCAGTCCCTGTTCACGCTCCTCAGCGAGCTCCCGGGTCAGATCACCGCCCTGGTCAAGGCTGAGATCGACGCCTTCAAGGCGGACATCTCCGGCAAGGCGAAGAATGTGGGCATCGGCCTCGGCCTGTTCATCGGCGCGGCCGTGTTCGCTTTCCTGGCGGTCATCGTGTTCATCGCGCTGGCCGTCATCGCCCTCGATCTGGTGCTGCCGCTCTGGCTGTCCGCGCTCATCGTGGCGGTCGCCCTGCTCCTGATCGCGGTGATCCTGGCCCTGATCGGGCTCAACCGGGTCAAGAAGGGCACCAGCCACGACCCGGAGGGCGTGACGGCGAGCATCCAGAAGGACGTCGACGCATTCAAGGGAGTTGGCCAGTATGACCACCGATAACACCGCGCCCCGGTCCGGCTCCGCCAAGGCCGTCGAGGCCAAGCCCGAGCACCACAGCACGGGCGAGTTGCGGGCCGAAGCGGCCCGCGCCCGGGCCGAACTGGCCGGGACCCTGGACGCCATCGAGTACAAGCTCAACGTGCCCAAGCAGATCAAGATCAACACCCGGCGGTTCACGTTGGGCCTGCACCGCCTCGGCGACGAGAACCCGACCGCCCTGGCGGGCATCGCCCTCGGCGCCGCCGCCGTGGTGGGAACCGCGGTCTGGTGGGGCGTGAAGACGGTCCTCGACCGCCGCTAACCGGTAACTGACCGGGAAGAATTCCGGGATCGGATCACGTCGATCCTGAGGGAGGGTGCTGAGCTTCGGCCAGCACCCTCCTTTTCTTGCGCGGCGGGACTCCATCCGGCAACGATTCGGGCCTACTTTTGGCTCTCCGAGCAAAGCGGTGGAGACTAGTAGACATGACTCACCCGGCTGCCGGAGAGGCAGTAGACATGACCGTGCCCACACCCGATTCCCACACCTCGACAGAGGCTGAACCCACCGAGGCTTCCCCCTCCGGATTCACCCTCTTCACCGTGCTGCGCAAGGACCCGCGCAACCCCGACGACCTCGACGGCCGTGACGTTCCGCGTTTCGTGGACGAACTCGACGGCATCGTCGCCCTGGTCGAAGCCGAGGGCGTGACCGTTCGCGGTTTCTACGACGTCTCCGGCCTCCGCGCCGACGCCGATGTGATGATCTGGACGCACGCCGACGAGGCCCAGACCCTGCAGTGGGCCAACCGGGAGCTCCGCCGCAGCCGCCTGCTCAAGAGCCTCCTGCCGACCTGGAACGCCATGGGCGTGCACCGCGACGCCGAGTTCAACAAGAGCCACGTGCCGGGCTTCCTGCGCGGCATCGAGCCCAAGGGCTGGCTCACCGTCTACCCGTTCGTGCGCAGCTACGAGTGGTACCTGCTCCCCGAGGCCGAGCGCGGCAAGATGCTCGCCGACCACGGCCGCAAGGGCGCCGCGTTCCGCGGGGCCATCGCCAACACCGTCTCCTCGTTCGCCCTCGGCGACTACGAATGGCTCCTGCCGATCGAGTCCGACGAGCTCACCGAGCTCGTCGACCTGATGCGTGAGCTCCGCGCCACCGATGCCCGCATGCACGTGCGCGAAGAGGTTCCGTTCTACACCGGTCGTCGCATCACCACCGCCGAACTCGTGGAGGTGCTGCAGTAATGACGAGTTACGACGCCATCCTCCTCGCCGGTTTCGGCGGACCGGAGGGCCAGGACGATGTGATCCCGTTCCTGCGCAACGTCACGCGCGGCCGCGGCATCCCCGAGGAACGCCTCGAAGAGGTCGCCGTGCACTACCGGCACTTCGGCGGCATCAGCCCGATCAACCAGCAGAACCGGGTGCTGCGCGCCGCGCTGCAGGCCGAACTGGACCGCCGCGGCATCGACCTGCCGGTGATCTGGGGCAACCGCAACTGGGCGCCCTACCTGCCCGACACGATCGCCGAGGCGCACGCCGCCGGCCAGGACCGCCTGCTCGCCATCGCGACCAGCGCCTACAGCTCGTACTCCGGCTGCCGCCAGTACCGCGAGGACTTCGCCCAGGCGCTGGACACGACCGGGCTCACCGGCACCGTGCAGATCGACAAGATCCGCCAGTTCTTCGACCACCCCGGCTTCGTCACCCCCTTCATCACGGGTGTGCGCCAGGGGCTGGCCGACATCGAGGCCCAGATCCCCGGCATCGACCTCGCCACCGAGGTCGAGGTGCTGTTCTCGACGCACTCGATCCCGTCGACGGATGCGGCCAAGAGCGGACCGGCCGAGCGTGGCTTCGGCCCCGACGGAGCCTATGCCGCCCAGCACCTGGCCGTGGCCGATGTGATCATGCAGGGCCTCACCAGCCCGTGGCAGCTGGTGTACCAGTCCCGCAGCGGACCGCCCAGCATGCCGTGGCTCGAGCCCGACATCAACGACGCGATCGCGCTGCTGCCCGCGCGCGGCATCCGTGCCGTCGTCATCGTGCCGCTCGGATTCGTCAGCGACCACATGGAGGTCATGTGGGACCTCGACAACGAGGCCACCGAAACGGCCAAGGAACACGGCCTGTTCTCGGTGCGCGTGCCCACGCCCGGCGCGGACCCGGTCTACGTGTCCGGCCTGATCGACCTGGTCGAGGAGCGGCTGAACGACGTGCCGCCCGCCGACCGGCCCGCCCTGACCAATCTCGGCCCCTGGTACGACGTGTGCCGGCCGGGCTGCTGCGAGAACGTGCGCCTCGGCTTCAAGCCCGCGGTCGCTGGTATGGCACCGTGAGCGTCATCCGCGTCGGTACCCGCGGCAGCGCCTTGGCGATGGCACAGACCACCGCCGTGGCCAACCGCATCCAGGCGGTGACCAACGGCGAGGTGGAGATCATCCCGATCACCACGCACGGTGACGTGTCCCGGGAATCGCTGTCCAGCCTCGGCGGTACGGGCGTTTTCGCCAGCGCCCTGCGCGAGGCGCTGTTGAACGACGAGTGCGACGTTGTGGTGCACTCCTTCAAGGATCTGCCCACCGACCCGTACGCCGGCCTCACCATCGGTGCGACGCCCAAGCGGGCCGACGCGCGCGACGTGCTGTGCGCCCGTGCCGGCTTCACCCTGGCCACCCTGCCGGAGGGTGCCCGCGTGGGCACCGGTTCGCCGCGCCGAGCCGCCCAGCTGCGGGAGCTGCGCCCCGACCTCGAGGTCGTCGACATCCGCGGCAACGTGGACACCCGGCTCGCGCTCGTTGCCGACGAGAGGCTGCACGCCGTGGTGCTCGCCGCGGCGGGCCTTGGCCGGCTGGGCCTGCTCGAGAACATGGCCACCGAGTACCTCGAGCTCTCCGACTGGCCCACAGCGCCCGGACAGGGCGCACTGGCGATCGAGGTGCGCGACGGCAAGCCCGAGCGCCTGCTCGCCAAGGCCCTCGCCGTGCTCAACCACGCCACCACCCAGGCCACCGTCGCGGCCGAGCGCCAGGTGCTCGCCCGCCTCGAGGCCGGTTGTGCCGCCCCGATCGGCGCGACCGCCGTGCTCGATGACGGCCTGCTCTTCCTCACCGCCACCGTGTACAGCCCCGACGGCACCCGACGCATCACGGCGTCGCACGCCGCGACGCCCGAATCGCACGCCGTGGCCGACCTGCAGGATGCCGCCCTCGATGTGGCCGACCGTGCCGCCCGTGAGCTCCTGGCCGGCGGCGCCGCCGAAATCGCCCCCCTCACGGTGACCTCGTGAGCGGCACCCGCCACAACCCCGACAAGCCCCTGGCCGGCTGGCGCGTCCTCGTGCCCCGCGGCGGGCCCTGGGGCGACCAGGTCGCCGCCAACCTGCGCTCCCGCGGAGCGCTTCCCGTCGTGGCGCCCATGATCAACTTCGCGCCCACCGACGACGCGCCGGCCCTCGAGACCGCCCTGGCCAAGCTCGCCGCCGGCGAGTTCGACTGGATGACCGTCACCAGCGCCACCACGGTCGACGTCCTCTCGTCGCACCGGGCCGTCGTGGCTCCCGGCACCCGCATCGCCGCGGTGGGGGAGACCACCGCCGCCGCGCTCGTGGCCGCCGGCTACCACGTCGACATCGTCCCGTCGGAGGACAACTCCGCCAAGGGCCTGCTCGAGGACTGGGAGGCCGCCACCCACGGCGTCATCCCGCTGCGCGTGCTCACCCTGCGCTCCGAGATCGCCAAGCCGTTGCTCACCGAGGGTCTGCGCCGCATCGGCCACGAGGTCGAGTCGGTCGTCGCCTACCGCACCGTGGGCGTGCCGGTCTCCGACCGGGTCGTCGCCGACGTCAAGGCCGGACGGGTGCACGCCGTGCTGGTCACCAGCGGAAGTGTCGCCCAGCAGGTGCAGGAGCAGCTCGGCCCCATCCCCGAGACCACCCTGATCGCCTGCATCGGCCCGCGCACGGCGAAGGATGCGGCGGCCATCGGCCTGCGCGTCGACGTGATCGCCGACGAGCGCAGCGCCGAGTCCCTCATCGAGGCCCTCGTGCGCCTCGCCCCCCGCGACCTGTAACAGGCGCGACACCAAGGCCCGACCGGCCGCCGCTCCCGCTCTCAGGCGGGAGGCCTAGGCTGGTCGGGTGATAAACCCCGTCATCCGCCCGCGACGTCTGCGCAGCACCCCCGCACTCCGCCGCCTGGCCAGCGAAACCCGTGTCCACCCCGCCGAGCTGGTGTTACCGCTCTTTGTGCGTGAGGGCAACGAATCCACCCCGATCTCCTCGATGCCCGGCATCGTGCAGCACAGCATCGACGGCGCCCGCCGCGCCGTGGCCGAGGCCGCAGCGGCCGGCATCGGCGGCGTGATGCTCTTCGGCGTTCCCGCCGTGCGCGACGCCACCGGCACTGGGGCCACCGACCCCGACGGCATCCTGAACGCCGCCACGCGCGCCGTCGTCGCCGAGGTGGGCGACGCCCTGGTCGTGCAGACCGACCTGTGCCTGGACGAATTCACCGACCACGGCCACTGCGGCGTGCTCGCCGCCGACGGCTCCGTCGACAACGACGCCACTCTGCTGCGCTACAACGACATGGCCCTCGCTCAGGCCCAGGCCGGCTCGGCCCTGCTCGGCCTCTCCGGCATGATGGACGGCCAGGTCGCCTCCGTGCGCGCCACCCTCGACGCCGCCGGTTACGCCGACACCGCCGTGCTCGCCTACTCGGCCAAGTACGCCTCCGCCTACTACGGCCCGTTCCGCGAGGCCGTCCAGTCCACCCTGGTCGGCGACCGCCGCACCTACCAGCTCGACCCCGCCAACCGCCGCGAGGGCGTGCGCGAGGCCCGCATCGACATCGACGAGGGCGCCGACGTCGTCATGGTCAAGCCCGCGGGCAGCTACCTCGACGTGCTCGCCGAGGTCGCCGCCATGAGCTCGGTGCCCGTCTGGGCGTACCAGGTCTCCGGCGAGTACGCCATGATCGAGGCCGCGGCCGCGCAGGGCTGGATCGACCGCCGCCGCGCCATCGAGGAGTCGGTGCTCAGCATCCGCCGTGCCGGCGCCGACGCGATTCTCACCTACTGGGCGGTCGAACTCGCCGCCTGGCTCACCGAAACGGATGCCCGATGACCCGCACCACCCACAACGACGAGCTGTTCGCCCGCGCCCAGCTCTCCATCCCCGGCGGCGTCAACTCGCCGGTGCGGGCCTTCCGCTCGGTCGGCGGCACCCCGCTGTTCCTGGTCAAGGCCGCCGGTGCCTACGTGTTCGACTCCGACGGCCGCGACTACGTCGACCTGGTCAGCTCCTGGGGCCCCGCGATCCTCGGCCACGCGCACCCCGCCGTGGTCGCCGCCGTGCAGGAGGCCGCCGCACTCGGGCTCTCCTTCGGCGCCTCCACCCCCGGCGAGACCGTACTGGCCGAGCTGATCAAGGGCCGCGTCGGGGCGATCGAGAAGCTCCGGCTGGTCTCCACCGGCACCGAGGCCACCATGACGGCCATCCGCCTTGCCCGTGGCTTCACGCAGCGTGACCTGCTGATCAAGTTCGCCGGGCACTACCACGGCCACTCCGACGGCCTCCTGGCCGAGGCCGGCTCCGGCCTGGCCACGCTCTCGCTGCCCGGCTCCGCCGGCGTCACCGCGGCCACCGCCGGTCAGACCCTGGTGCTGCCGTACAACGACCTCGACGCCGTACGCGCCGCTTTTGAGGCGTACCCCGGCCAGATCGCAGCGGTGATCACCGAGGCCGCCGCCGCCAACATGGGTGTCGTCGCCCCGGATGCCGGCTTCAACGCCGCACTGTGCGACCTCGCCCACGAGCACGGCGCGCTGCTCATCGTCGACGAGGTCCTCACCGGGTTCCGGGTGAACCCGGGCGGCTACTGGGCGCTACAGGCCGAGGAGGGCGAAACGTACACGCCCGACCTGTTCACCTACGGCAAGGTCATCGGCGGTGGCCTGCCGGTCGCCGCGCTCGGCGGCCGGGCCGACGTGATGGACTTCCTGGCCCCGGCCGGGCCGGTCTACCAGGCCGGAACGCTCTCGGGTAACCCGGTGGCCGTGGCCGCCGGTATCGCCACCCTCACCGCCGCTGACGCCGCTCTGTACGCCCGGCTCGACGAGACCGCCGAGCTGCTCTCGGAGGCCGTCTCGAGCGCGCTCTTCGCCGAGGGTGTGGCGCACAGCGTGCAGCACGCCGGCAACCTGTTCAGCTTCGTCTTCGGCCAGGAGGCTGCGGTCACGCCTCCGCGCAGCTACGCCGAGGTGCAGCGCCAGGAGGCGTACCGCTACGCGCCGTTCTTCCACTCGATGCTCGACCAGGGTGTTTCCCTGCCGCCGTCGGTGTTCGAGGCCTGGTTCGTGTCGGCCGCGCACGACGGCGACGCGATCGGACGCATCCTGGAGGCCCTGCCGGCCGCCGCGAAGGCAGCCGCCGAGGCCCGTCCGGCCGTCTAGCCGCTCCGATCCCGCCCGCCCGGTTGCACCGCCGCCACCAACTGTTGCCGCAACGGCAATTGCACCCGGCGTACCGGGCGCGGATGTCCGCACGGCTAACGGTTGGCGGCGCTGTGGGCAGATCCCACCGCGGCGGCGTTACGCCTTTGTGAGATTGCGACAGGGGGATTGCCAGCCGGACCGGGCAGACTGGGAGCATGGCTTCCTTGCGAGTGCACCCCGACCGGCTGGAGATACACCTGACGCCCGCTGAGAAGACGCTGGCTCTCCGCCGGGAGGACCTGGTGATCTCCCGGGACACCATCCGCTCGGTGACGATCACGGATGACCCGTGGATCTGGGTGCGCGGCATCCGTGCCCCGGGCGCCCTCGTGCCGCTGGTGCTCGCGGTCGGCGTGTGGAAGTTCCACGGCGGCAAGGACTTCCTGGCCATCAAGCGCAAGCGCCAGGCCGTCGTGATCGACCTGACCGGCGACGACTTCGCCCGGGTGATCCTGTCGACCAACCACGCGCCCGACCTCATCGCCTCGCTCAAGCTCGAGCCCACCGAAGCCGCCGATGTGGCGGACGAGACGGTGACGGATGCCGCAGCCTCGGATGCGACCGAGCCCGCCGATGCGGCCGCCGAGCCGAGCACCCCGGCCAAGCCGGCCAAGCGAGTGCGGACGCCGAAGGCCCCGAAGCCCGCCGCGCCCGCTGAGGCCGCCGACACGGCCGAGACGCCCGCACCGGCAGCGCCCGTCAAGCGCGCCCGCACCGCGAAGCCCGCCAAGCCAGCCAAGGCCGTCACGCCGACCGAAGCAGCCAAGCCCGCCAAGGTGGTCGCACCGACCGAATCCGCCGCCTCTGCGAAGCCCGCCAAGGTGGTCACACCGACGGAGTCCGCCGAGTCCGCGAAGCCCGCCGAGGCCGTCAAGCCGGCCAAGGTCGCCAAGCCCACCGAGCCGGCCCCGGCGGATGCAGTCCCAGCCGTCGCCCCGGAGGCGAGCGCGTAGCTCGACCCGACCGGCGCCGGAGCAGAGGTAGGAACCGAGCCCGGGTCAGCGCACCGTGCTGGCGCGCACGTGGATGCGCTCGCCCTGGTGGCCGAACAGGCTGAGGATCTCCGCCGGCTCAGGGCCTGCGCTGCCGAAGGCGTGCGGCACCCGGGTGTCGAATTCCGCGACCTCGCCCACCCCGAGGATCATGTCGTGCTCGCCCAGCACCAGCCGCAGCCGGCCACTGAGCACGTAGAACCAGTCGAAGCCCTCGTGGGTACGCTGCTCGAGCACGTCGGCGCTCGTGCGTCCGGGCAGGATCTGCTTGTACGCCTGCAGCCCGCCCTTTTCCCGGCTCAGCGGGATGAACGTCGTGCCGTGCCGCGTAAACGGCCGCTGGTCGAGCCGCGGGTCGTCGTCGGCGGGGGCGCGCACGAGATCGTCGATGGTCACGTCGTGGGCGCTCGACAGCGCGAGCAGAAGCTCCAGCGTGGGGGTGCGCTGCCCCGACTCGAGCCTGGACAGGGTGCTCTCCGAAATGCCCGTCGCGGCGGAGAGCTGCGCCTGGGTGCGCCCGCTCTGCAGCCTGAGCTCGCGCAGCCGCGCGCCGACGGTCTTCAGAACGGATGCCGGTTCGCTGGTCATGCCCCCATCATGCCAGTTCAGCAAGCCTCCTTGCCATTCCGTCGGGCATGGACGTTGCCCCGCTCGTTGGTTGAGCTTGTCGAAACCTGGTGACCCGGCCTGCGGATGCCGCGGCAGCGTTGCAGAGGCCGGCTCGCGGGGTCTCGACAGGCTCGACCGCCGTGTGGCCGCGCTCCCGAGTTCGGTTCGCGACGTTCCTGTACGACGCCCCCCACACGCTGGTTGAGCTTGTCGAAACCTGGTGACCCGGCCTGCGGATGCCGCGGCAGAGTTCGAGAGGCCGGCTCGCGGGGTCTCGACAGGCTCGACCGCCGTGTGGCCGCGCTCCCGAGTTCGGTTCGCGACGTTCCTGCGTGACGCCCCCCACACGTTGGTTGAGCTTGTCGAAACCTGGTGACCCGGCCTGCGGATGTCGCGGCAGCGTTGCAGAGGCCGGCTCGCGGGGTCTCGACAGGCTCGACGGCCGTGTGGTCGCGCTCCCGAGTTCGGTTCGCGACGTTCCTGCGTGACGCCCCCCACACGTTGGTTGAGCTTGTCGAAACCTGGTGACCCGGCTTGCGGATGCCGCGGCAGCGTTGCAGAGGCCGGCTCGCGGGGTCTCGACAGGCTCGACCGCCGTGTGGCCGCGCTCCCGAGTTCGGTTCGCGACGTTCCTGTACGACGCCCCCACACGTTGGTTGAGCTTGTCGAAACCTGGTGACCCGGCCTGCGGATGCCGCGGCAGCGTTGCAGAGGCTGGCTCGCGGGGTCTCGACAGGCTCGACCGCCGAGACCGCCGAGACCGCCGAGACCGCCGAGACCGCCGGGACCGCCGAGACCGCCGAGACCGCTGAGACCGCTGAGACCGCCGGGACCGCCGGGACCGACGACACTGCCGAGGCAGGGCGGGAGGTCAGCCCAGCCGGTCGAGGAACTGGATGGAGCGCTCGAGGATCAACTCGGCGAACTCCTCGTCGTACTCCTCGAGGCTGGAGTCGGCGATGAGGTGGCCGCCGGTCGGGTAGATGAACAGCTCGGCCGCCCCGGCCTCGTCGACGAGGTCCTCGGCGTCGTCGAGTTCGACCCACTCGTCGCCGCTGCCCACGTGCACCTGCAACGCCACAGTCCCCGGCCAGTCCGATCCGAACGAGCCCGCCGGCACACCGCCGTGGTACAGCAACGCCCCGAGGGCACCCGGGCGGGTCTGGGCGAGCTTCTGCGCCGGCAGGGAGCCCAGCGAGAACCCGGCGTAGACGGTGTCCGGCGGCAACGCATCCGTGGCCTGTGTGCCGCGCTCGATGATGGTCTCCAAGCCCAGCTTCTCGGCGTGGGCGACCCCGGCATCGATCGAGTCGAAGGTGAGGCCGTCATAGAGGTCGGGCACGACCACGTCGTGACCGGCATCCCGCAGCCGCTGGGCGAATTCCGCCACCCCGTCGGTGAGGCCTTGGGCGTGGTGGAAGAGGATGACGTGGGTCACAACGGTCCTTTCGGCAGGGTGGCGCTGCGGCGCGGCCGGAGCTCTGCGCTAAGCGGCCAGGAACAGGATGAATCCGATCAGCGGCAGCGTACCCTGGGTCAGCGCGGCCCGGACCTTGCCCGGTCCCGTCGTGGTGAGCACGATCGCGGCCGTGAACATCGACGCGGTGCTGAAGAGGATCAACGCGGTGCCGGCGTCCCGGGGGCCGCCGAAGTAGAGGAACAGGCCGATGGCCGCGCCCACCGCCAGGAACAGGTTGTAGAACCCCTGGTTATACGCGAGCACCTTGGTCGTCTCGGCGTCGGCCTGGCTGGCCAGACCGAAACGCTGCCAGATCTTCGGCCGGGTCCACCACGCGCTCTCCATGAGGAAGATATACACGTGCAGGACTGCCGCGAGGGCGACGAAAATTGAAGCGAGGATGGCCATCTCTGCAGCCTAGCCGCCCGGTTCCGGTGTCAGCGGGTTACATCCACCACCGTGCGGCCGTGGATGCGGCCGGCCAGGATGCGTTCGGCGGCCGCGAAGGATTCGTCGAGCGCGATGACCTCGGTGAGGCCGTCGAGCAGCCCGAGGTCGAGGTCGGTGGCCAGGCGCCCCCAGGCCTCTTCGCGGAGGGCGAGCGGCGCCTCGACCGAGTTGATTCCGGCCAGCGTGACGGCGCGCAGGATGAACGGCATCACGGTCGTGGGAAGGTCGGCGCCCTGGGCCAGACCGCAGGAGGCCACGACCCCGCCCTGATGGGTCTGGGCCAGCACGTTGGCCAGGGTGTGGCTGCCGACGGAGTCGACGGCACCGGCCCAGCGTTGGGTCTGCAGCGGCTTTCCGGGCTCGCCCAGGGTGTTCCGGTCGAGGATCTCCGCGGCACCGAGGCCCCGCAGGTAGTCGCCGAGTTCGTCACCTCGGCCGGTGGAGGCGACGACGCGGTACCCGCGCGCAGCGAGCAGGGCGATCGCGACGGACCCGACGCCGCCGGCCGCGCCGGTCACGAGCACGTCGCCGGACCCGGGCAGCACTCCGCCGCGCTCGAGCGCGAGCACCGCGAGCATCGCGGTGAACCCGGCCGTGCCGATGGCGGCCGCGCGCACGGGGCTCAGGGCCTCCGGCAGTCGCACGAGCGACGCGCCGGAGATCCGGGCCCGTTCGGCCAGGCCGCCGTGGTGGCTCTCGCCGATGCCCGACCCGTTCAGGATCACCCGGTCGCCGGCGCTCCAGCGGGGGTCGTTGCTCGACTCCACGGTGCCCACGAGGTCGATGCCGGCGATTAGCGGCCAGACCCGGGCCACGCCGGGCCGGCCCATCAGCGCCAGGCCGTCCTTGTAGTTGATGCTGGAGAACTCGACGGCCACGGTGACGTCGCCATCCATGAGGATGTCGTCGGTGACCGTGGTCAGCGCAGCGGACTGGGTGCGCTTACCCGATTCATCCTCGGTACGGTCGACGACGATGGCGCGGAATTCGGGAGCAGACATGCCTTCACCCTAGACCTGGCGCGGTGCTGCCGGCCGGATCAGGTCACGTCCCGCTTCCAGCTCACCAGGTAGCCGAACCCGGTGGCGAGCAGCCCGTACGCCAGCAGCACGAGGCCACCCTGCCAGCTCGCCAGCACGGCCCCGCCCGGGCTGGCGAGGGTGAAGAAGCTCGCCCCCACGAGCGCGTCGGAGGCGGCGCCGGGCAGGAACTTGCCCACATCCGCCGTCACCTGGGTGAACGACGACGCGAAGCGCAGCAGCGGTTCGACGAACTGGGTGAACGCGAGCACGATCACGATCGACGCGACCTGGCTGGGCACAAGAACGCCCAGGCCCACGCCGATGACGGCCCAGAGTGCCATGGCCAGCACGGTGCGGCCGATAAGCGCCCAGGTCGCCGAGTCGGCGAGCAGCGGGTCGATGCCGAAGCCGTTGAAGACCAGGGCGCCGACGCCCACGGATGCCGCCAGCGCGACGACGCCGAAGGCCGCACCGACCACGAACAGGGCGATGGTCTTGGCGCTGAGCACCCGGGCGCGCAGGGGTGTGGCCAGGAAGGTGGGCGTGAGGGTCTGGTGGCGGAATTCGCCGGTGCTGGCCAGGGCGCCCAGCAGCACCGGGAAGACGTAACCGACCGAGGCGGCGAAGCTGTAGATGAGCGGGGGCAGGCTGCCGAGCCCGGCCAGGCTGCCGCCACCGCCGGTGTTCACGGAGTCCGAGCTGATGGCGCCGCTGTCGATGCCACCGAACAGGGCGGCGAGGCCGCCGGCCAGGAGGGCGATGTAGCCGAACAGCACCAACGCGAGGATCCACCACATGCGGGTGGTGAGGATCTTGCTGAATTCGGCGGCCACGGGGCGCAGGATCAGGTTCACAGCGATTCGCCTCCGTCGACGAGGGCGAGGAAGGAATCTTCCAGGCCGGCCTTCTGCCTGTGCAGCACGTTCAGTTCCACGCCGGCGGCGAAGGCTATGTGGCCCACCTGGCCGGGGTCCGGCACGGCCACGATCAGGCCCGTGCGGCCGGAGGTGAACTGCAGGTTCGCCGCGGTGAGCGCGGCCACGAGGGCGTCCCGGTCGGGGGAGTCCACGATGACCTGGGGGGCGATGTTGGTGTCCAGGCTGGACAGCGGTCCGGAGTGCACGAGTTCGCCCTTGGCGATGATGATCACGTCGTCGACGCTCTGCTGCACCTCGCTGAGCAGGTGCGAGCTCACCAGCACGGTGCGGCCCTCCGCGGCCATGCTGCTCAGGAACCCGCGGATCCACTTGATGCCCTCGGGGTCCAGGCCGTTGATCGGTTCGTCGAGCACGAGCACGCCGGGGTCGCCCAACAGTGAGTAGGCCAGGCCCAGGCGTTGGCGCATACCCAGGGAGTAGCCGCCGACGCGCTGGTCGGCGTGCTCGGCCAGGCCCACCTGGTGCAGCACCTCGCCGACCCGGGTGCGGGGCAGTCCGGCGGCGATCGTGTACACGCCGAGGTGGTTGGCGGCCGTGCGGCCGGGGTGGAAGCTGGCGGCTTCGAGGGCCGCTCCGACGGTGGCCAGCGGCCGGGGCAGGTCCCGGTAGCGCAGCCCGCCGAAGGTGGCAGTGCCGGACGTGGGGGCCACCAGGCCCAGCAGCATCCGGAGGGTTGTGGTCTTGCCGGCTCCGTTCGGTCCCAGGAATCCGGTCACCCGGCCAGGCTCGACCGTGAAGGAGAGGTCGTTGACGGCCGTGACTTGCCCGAACCTCTTGGTGATATTGCTGAATTCGATGACCGAGCCGATTGGCATCAGTGTCCCCTCTGTCGCTAGCGCCAGTTTATGGGGAAAACGGGCCGGTCCGCCCGGGTTTTTTGCACGGATGCCGGTCCAGCGCGGCCAAAGTCGGCTACGCGCGCAGGAATTCGGCGATCGTGGCCAGCAGGGTGTCGATCTCCGTGGCCGTGCTGTACGGGGCCAGGCCCACCCGCAGGCCGCCCGCATCGCCGAGGTCGAGGTGGCGGGATGCCTCGAGTGCGTAGAACGACCCGGCCGGAGCGAGAATCCGCCGTTCGCTGAGGAACTGGGCCGCGTCGGCGGCGGTGCGCTCGGCGAAACCGACCAGAACCGTGGGCGTGCGATCGGCGGCCCGCGAGTACAGGGTCACCCCGGCCAGCGCGGCCAGTCCGGCTTCGAGCCGTTCGCGGAGGGAATCCTCGTGCGCCTCCACCTGCCGGAGCGACGCGCGCAGGCGCTCCCGGCGGCTGACGCTGGGGCGTGAGGTGCTGCCGCTGGCCAGGTCGCCCAGGCCGGCGAGGAAGTCCACGGCGGCCGTGACACCCGCGAGGGTCTCGTAGGGCAGGGTGCCGAGCTCGAAGCGCTCCGGCACCACATCCGTGGAGGGCAGCAGCTTGTCGGGGTGGATCCCCTCGAGCAGGGCGGGGTCGGCGGCCAGGACGCCGCAGTGCGGGCCGAAGAACTTGTACGGGGAGCAGACGAAGAAGTCGGCGCCGAGCGCGGCCAGGTCCACGAAGGCATGCGGAACGTAGTGCACCCCATCAACGAACAACCGGGCGCCGGCCGCATGCACCACGTCGGCGATCTCCGCGATGGCCGGTCGGGTTCCGATCAGGTTGGATGCGGCGGTGACCGCGACCAGGCGCGTGCGGTCGGTGAGCACCGCGGCGACGGCGGATGCGGGCAACTCGCCCGTGCTCGGATCGAAGTCCATCCACACCACGGTGGCGCCGACGTGTGCGGCGGCCTGCACCCACGGGCGGATGTTGGCGTCGTGGTCGAGGCGGGAGACCACGATCTCGTCACCGGGCGCCCAGTCGCGGGCGAGGTGCCGGGAGAAGTCGTAGGTGAGCTGGGTGGCGCTGCGGCCGTAGACGATGCCGAGCGGGTCGGCGCCGAGCAGGTCCGCCATCGCGGTGCGGAAGCCGGTGACCGCGTCGTCGGCGTTGCGTTCGGAGGGGCTGCGCCGGCCGCGGATCGACAGCGGGCCGGTGAGGGTGTCCATGATCGCCTGGCCGACGCTCACGGGAGTCTGCGTGCCGCCCGGGCTGTCGAAGTGCACGGTGCCGGCGGACAGGGCGGGAAAATGGGCGCGGATCGTTTCGACGTCGTAGGTCACCCTGCCATCCAAGCATTGATCGGCCGACACCCCGCCGCGCGTGGGGCGACCGAACTAGCATGGGCGCATGCCAGAGACCACGGCGGGGCCCTCCGTGCGGCGGCGTGTGTCGTTCGGGGCGGTGCTCGACGGGTTCTTCTTCGTCCTCGCCGGCTTTGCGTCGGTGTGGCTCGCCGTGCTCCTGGCCACCGAGAGCCTGGGGCTGGGCTGGGGGGTGCTCTGGTTCGCGGTGCTGTTCTGGGCGTTGCTGGCCTACCTCGTGCTGCCGCGCCTGCACCGCATCCTCACCCGGCTCTACGTGCCCGACTACTTCATCGGCCGCACTCGCACGAGCGACGGCCTGCTCGGCGACCCGGTCAACCTTGCCCTCACCGGCAGCGCCGACCAGGTGCACGCGGCGCTCGCCGCGGCGGGCTGGACCCGGGCGGATGACGTGACCCTCGCCTCCAGCTGGCGCATCGTGACATCGACAGTGCGTCGGCGCAGCTATCTGCAGGCACCGGTGAGTCCACTGTTACTCTTCGACCGGATCCAGGACTTCGCCTATCAGCAGGAGGTCGAGAACAATCCGGCCAAGCGTCATCACGTGCGGTTCTGGCGCTGCCCGGACGGCTGGATGCTGCCCGGCGGCCACCGCGTGGACTGGCTGGCCGCCGGCACCTTCGACCGGGCCGTGGGGCTCAGCCTGTTCACCCTGCAGGTCACCCACAAGATCGACGAGCACACCGATGTGGAGCGTGACCACATCGTGGCCAGCATCCGCGCCGCCGTGCCGCAGACCCGGATCGTGCTGCTGCGCGATTTCGCCAGCGGCTACCACTCCCGCAACGGCGGCGGTGACAGCATCCAGACCGACGGCGACCTGCCGGTGATCGACTTGCGCGGCCTGTCCGTGGCCGGCAGGCCCGGCGGTGAGGCTGTGGGCGAGGCCGGATCGGTGGTCGAAGTGACCGGGCTGTCATGAGCGACATTCGCTCCCCGCGCGGCAAGCGCCCGGCGTCGGTGGTCGGCGGGGCGCTGCTGATGGCGGTGCGCGCGTTCTCCGGCGCCGCCGTGATCGTCACCGTGCTGGCGTCCTGGGACACCTATGCCGCCACGATCGTGATCAACGGCGAGCGGCTCGGCGGCGTCGACCCGCAGGCCGCGGGCGCCGTGCTGGGCTGGCTGCTCGGTGCCTACGCGGTCTACCTCGTGCTCTACCTCGGCCTGGCCGTGCTGGTGCTCATCGGCCACAACTGGGCCAGGGTGGTGGCCATGTCGTTCGCGTCGCTGAGCATCCTGGTCTCCTTCGCCGACTACGCCCTCAACGGTGCCGAGATCACGCTGCGCACCTCGCTGGCGGGAGTCACGGTCGACATCCTCATCCTGCTCGCGCTGTCCAGCGCGAACGCCCGGCACTTCGCCCGGGCCCGGGGAGAGGCCCGGGCCGGGCGCTGAGCCTCTCAGCCGGCGAACTCCACGGGGTCGGGCCCGATGCGGGAGTCGGTGTTGAGAGCGTCGATGCGTCGCAGATCGTCGGCGGAGAGGTCGAAGTCGAAGACCGCCAGGTTCTCGGCGATGCGGCTGGGCGTGACGGACTTGGGGATCACGATCCGGCCCTGCTGCAGGTGCCAGCGGAGCACGACCTGGGCGGGGCTGCGGTCGCTGCGACCCGCGATCTCGGCGATGACAGGGTCGGCCAGCAGGCTGCCCTGGGCCAACGGGCTCCAGGCCTCGGTCCGGATGCCGTGGGCCTCGTTGGCGGCCCGCACCCTGGTCTGCGTGAGCCGCGGGTGCAGCTCCACCTGGTTCACGGCCGGCACGACCAGCGAGGCGTCCACGAGACGCTCCAGGTGTTCCGGCTCGAAGTTCGAGACGCCGATGGCGCGCACCCGGTTGTCGGCCAGGAGCTGCTCCAGGGCTCGCCAGGTCTCGAGGTAGAGGTCGTTCGCCGGGGCCGGCCAGTGGATGAGGTACAGGTCGACATGGTCGAGGCCGAGAGCGGTGAGGCTGGCCTCGTGGGCGGCGATCGTGGACTCGAAGCCCTGGTCGCTGTTCCACAGCTTGGTCGTGATGAACAGTTCGTCGCGCGGGATGCCGGATGCCGCGAGGGCGCGGCCCACGCCCGCCTCGTTGCCGTAGATGGCCGCGGTATCGATGCTGCGGTACCCGGCGTCAAGGGCGGCGGCCACCGCATCCGTGGTTTCGGCGTCGGGAACCTGGAAGACGCCGAAGCCGAGCTGCGGGATTCCGACGCCGTTGTTCAGGGTGATGGTGGGGATGCTCATGCGGTTGTCCTTTGAATCTGGGTGCGGTGAATCTGACGGCGGGCAGGTCAGTGGGAGGTCGTGACGACCGGGGCGGCGCTGGTGGGTTCGGTCTCGCCGGCGCTCGCCGGGGCGAGCACGCTGCGGCGGGTGGCGGCCACCATCATCACGACCACGGCGGCCGCGGTGATGGCGGCGCCGGCCCAGATCGGCGAGGTGTAGCCCAGGCCGACGCTGATGGTGATGCCGCCGATCCAGGCGCCGAGGGCGTTGCCCACGTTGAACGCGGCGATGTTGGCGCTGGAGGCCAGGGTGGGCGCGGTGTCGGCGTAGAGCATGATGCGGGTCTGCAGACCGGGAACCGTGCCGAAGCCGAAGCCGCCCATCAGCACGAGCGCGACGACGGTGGCCACGGGGTTGGCGGCGGTGAGGGCGAAGAGCACCATCACCACGGTGAGGCCGGACAGCAACACGATGAGGGTGCGGTCGAGGCGCCGGTCGGCAGCCTTGCCGCCCAGGATGTTGCCGACGAAGAGTCCGGCACCGAAGACCACGAGCAGCCACGGCACGGCGGCGCTGTCGAAGCCGCTGACCTCGGTGAGGGTGAAGGCGATGTAGGTGAAGGCGCCGAACATGCCGCCGAAGCCGAGCACCGTCACCACGAGCGACAGCCAGACCTGGCCCGACCGGAAGGCCCGGAGCTCGCCGCGCAGGTTGCTCACGTGCGCGGTGTCGTCGGTGGCGCGGGGCACGAGTGCCACAATTCCGGCCAGCGCGATGACGCCGATCACGGTGATGGCCCAGAAGGTGGCCCGCCAGCCGAAGCTCTGGCCGATGAAGGTGCCGAACGGAACCCCGAGCACATTGGCGAGGGTGAGGCCGGTGAACATGATGGCGATGGCGCCGGACTTCTTGCTCTGCGGCACCAGGCTGGCCGCGACGACCGAGCCGATGCCGAAGAAGGCGCCGTGGCAGAGGGCCGCGATGATGCGGCCGAGCAGCATGACCGAGTAGGTCTGGGCGAGCGCGGAGACCAGGTTGCCGATGATGAAGAGCACCATCAGCCCCACCAGGACGTGTTTGCGGGGCAGCCGGGTCACGGCGGCGGTGAGCAGGATGGCGCCGACGGCGACGCTGAGGGCGTAGCCGGAGATGAGCCAGCCGGCGGCCGCCTCCGACACGGCGAAGTCGGCGGCCACCTCGGGCAGGAGGCCGGCGATGACGAATTCGGTCAGGCCGATCCCGAAACCGCCGAGGGCGAGTGCGATCAATCCAATGGGCATGAAAATCCTTAGGTGTGTGCGGGGTACGCGCCCGTCCTCATCGCTCATCGGTCCCGGTGGTCGAGCCAGTCGAGACCCAGGTCCCGGTGGTCGAGCTTGTCGAGAGCCAGACCCCGGTGGTCGAGCTTGTCGAGACCCAGACCCCGGTGGTCGAGCTTGTCGAGACCCAGGTAGGTAGTTGCAGGCGCGTGATAAATGATTGCACACGCTAGGTAACTGCGCAAGCAACTACTTTCATCGTGTCGCGTCGCGCCGTGAATGCGCCCGGGCTCCGGCGGCGTGCGGCGGATTACGCCGCGTGCGTCGTGCAGGCCGGAGCGGCCAGGGCCACGCAGTCCGGGCACACCACGAGCTGTTCCCGGCACGACAGGTTGCGGCAGTTGAGCATGTTCTTGGTGGGGTCGCCGCAGACCTGGCAGTGGCCGAGCACGGCGGCGTGGTCGCTGAAGTCCACCGACATCCGCTGGTCGAACACGTACAACGAGCCGTCCCACAGGCCGTCGTCACCGTAGGCCTCGCCATACCGCACGATGCCCCCCTCGAGCTGGTAGACCTCGCCGAAACCGCGGTCCTTCATGAGCGATGAGAGCACCTCGCAACGGATGCCGCCGGTGCAGTAGGTCACGACGGGCTGGCCCTTGAGGTGGTCGTACTTGCCGCTGTCCAGCTCGGCCGCGAACTCACGGGTGTTGGCCACATCCGGCACCACAGCGCCCCGGAACCGGCCGATCTCGGCCTCGAAGGCGTTGCGGCCGTCAAAGAACACCACGTCGTCACCGCGCTCGGCCACCAGGGCGTGCAGTTCGGCCGGGGCCAGTCGGGTGCCGCCGCCCACCACGCCGCCGGCTTGCACCGTGAGGGACTCGGGGGAGCCGAAGCTGACGATCTCGTCGCGCACCTTCACCACCAAGCGGGGGAAGTCGAGGCTCGCGCCGGTCTCGTCGAGCCCGGTGCCCTCGCTCCACTTGAAGTCGATGTCGGCGAACGCCGCGTACTGCCGGGTCTTGCGCACGTAACGCTTGAGGGCCGGCAGGTCGCCGCCCACAGTGCCGTTGAGGCCGTCCTTGGAGATCAGGATGCGCCCGCGCAGACCCAGGGATTCGCAGAGGTCGCGCTGCCACAGCCGGATGGCCTCGGGGTCGGCGAGCGGGGTGAAGACGTAGTACAGCAGGATCTTCGGAATGGCCACCCCCATATTTTACGCGTCGGTGCTTTCGGGGCAGCAGCCACGTAGGCTGAAACACCAGACCACCAGCCGAACCCTTGGAGCGTGTATGCCCAGCACCGATCCCTTCGCCCGTTTCGGCGAGGTGCCACTGTTCAGCCTGACCAGCTCCGTGATGACCGACGGCGGGCCCCTCGCGGCCGCGCAGTACGGCGCCGGCGCCGGTGGACAAGATGTGTCCCCCGACCTGCACTGGACGGGTTTCCCCGCCGAGACCAAGAGCTTCGCTCTGACCGTCTATGACCCGGATGCGCCCACAGGCTCGGGCTTCTGGCACTGGGCGCTGTTCAACATCCCCGCCGAGACCACCAGCCTGCCCACCGGCGCCGGGGCCGAGAACTCGGTGCTGCTGCCCGCGGGCGCCGTCGTGATGCCCAACGAGGGCCGCGAACCCACCTTCATCGGAGCCGGCCCGCCTCCCGGAACGGGCACCCACCGCTACCAGTTCGTCCTGCACGCGCTCGACGTGGCCGACCTCGGCGTCGACCCACAGGCCACGCCCGCGGTGATGGGCTTCAACGTGCATTTCCACACCCTGGCCCGCGCCGTTCTCGAGGCCACGGGAGTCGCCGGAGGCGCCTCTGCCTGAGCCGGGGAACCGCCGGATTCATGCACATGAATGATTCTCAGGTTATCTCAGGGTGTGACGACTATCGTCATCAGGCGGCAAAATTCTGATGCACGCGCCTCCAGGGTGACATCGGTTTGACCCTGCCGCTCTCGGCAGAGCCACTCCGGCAGTAAGGCACCATGTTCCAAATCTCCCCCCTCACCAGCAGCGCATTCGATTCCACCGCGGGTCCCGCCCGGGACTCCCACCTCACCCACCGGGAGACCGGGCTGGCGCGGGTGCCGGTCTGGCTCTGGCGGGCGTTGATGACGCGGCTCGCACCCGGTGAGCTGCACAAGTTCAACGCCGATCCCATCGACGCCGTGGACTACCACTTCGACCTCGACTACGTGGGCGACGGCATCCGCGACCACCGACTCGATGTTCTGGTGCCGCACGATGCCGTCGACGGGGCATCGGCCCCGGACCCGCTGCCGGTCTACGTGTACTTCCACGGCGGCGGCTGGACCTCTGGTGACAAGGCCCCGCTCACCAAGTACGCCGCCAGCCAGGCCGTCGAGGGCATGGTCGTGGTCAACGCCAATTACCGCATGGCCACGCGGTTCGGTATCAAGCACATGCTGCACGACGCCAATGACGTGCTCACCTGGGTCAAGCGCAACATCCTCGAGTACGGCGGCGACCCCACCCGCATCGTGATCGGCGGCGACTCCGCCGGCGGTCACATCGCGGCGCTGCTCACCGCCGCGGCCAACGACGAGGCCCTCGCCGCGCACCACGACATCGACCTGCAGATCGAGCCCGGCCACCTGCGCGGTCTCGTGCAGCACTGCAGCATCGCCGATTTCTCGGTGATGTTCGAGCGCGGCTTCGTGCTCAGCCTCAACTTCCTGAGGATGTTGCTCCCCGAGCGCGGCCGTGGCCAATCGCTGCGCGATGCCGCCCGTTTCCTGTCGCCGATCGAGTGGCTGGGCAAGGGGTTCCCGCCGGTCTTTGTCACAACTTCGGAGCGGGACTACTTCTACCGCGCCAACCTCAACTTCATCGAGGCCCTTCGGCGTCGCTCGGTCCTCGTCGACACCGTGATCTACGGCCGGCACCGCACTAACACCCGGCACACCTGGCAGCAGGATGCGAGCCACCCCGAATCGCAGGAGGTCTACCGGCGGTTGGGCACGTTCGTGCGCAAGGTGGCCGCCCTGCCCACCCAGGCCGCGCACGCGCTCGCCCGCTCAGCTCCGGCCGAACCCGCCCTGGCCTGATTCCCGCGGTGGCCGCGGTACGCCGCATGGTAGACAGGTTCGACCTGCCGCACACCCGGGCAGGGCCACGCCGGCTCCGAGGGAAGACATGAACCAGGCCCACCCGTTCCTTCCCGCCGGCCTCCCGTTCACCGGCCTGCCCCGAACCGGGCTGCCGCCGCGGGCCCTGACGGTCGACGACCCTCAGCTCGCCGAGCACATCACGCTCCGGCTCACCGACGTGCGCGAGGTGGCCAGGCACCGCGAATACCGCGCGTTCGCCGGCGCCTGGAACGACACCGAGATCGTTGTCGCTTGCCACGGCGCCGGGGCCCCCGGCGCCATCCGGCTCTATCAGGAGCTGATGGATGCCGGCGCGGACACCATCATCAAACTCGGCTCCGCCGCAGCCCTACTGCGCGGCATCGGCCCGGGCGATCTCATCGTGGCGGAGTCCTGCGTGCGCGACGACGGCGTGACCGGGCAACTCGTGCCCGCGGGCTACCCGGCGGCCGCCGGCCCCGAGGTGGTGTTGGCGCTGGCCGCATCCGCTCACGGACACGACGCGCCGCACCACCGCGGTGTCGTCTGGAGCCGGGCCGCATCCTTCCCCGGCATCGTCGATCTCGACCAGGCCGGCTACGTGTCGCTCGGCGTCCTCGCTCTCGAGATGGAACTCGCGGCGCTTCTCGTGCTGGCGTCCACCCGCGGCGTGCGGGCCGGCGGCTGCCTGGTGATCGAGGGCGCCGGCACCGTCGCCGACCCCGCGCACCTCGCCCGCGGAGCCTCCGTGGCCCTTGACGCCCTCGTCGGCCTGCCCGACGCCTGAGTCCGAACCATCGCGAGTCTCCGCCGGTCGCCCCACCAGCGGCCACCGGCGGCTAGCATCGTCGGGTGCACATGTTCTTTCGAACCCTGCTCCACTCGCTGCTGTCGCGCTTCGGCCCCCGGCTCGGGCACTATGACGTGGCCCGCACCCGCTTCATCACGCTGCCCACCGACCAGGACATCCTGCGGCACATGAACAACGGCGTGTACCTTTCGATCATGGACATCGCCCGGTTCGACATGCTGCACCGCACCGGCATCTGGGCGATCTTCCAAGCCAAGGGCTGGTATCCGGTCGTGGTGTCCGAGACCATCAGCTTCCGCAAATCGCTCACCCTCGGCCAGCGCTTCACGGTGGAGTCCCGCATCCTGGGCTTCGACGAGAAGGCCGTCTATGTTGAGCAACGCTTCGTGCGCCCCGTCGCCGATGCGGATGCCGGCGGCGCCGTCGAGGTGTACGCCCGCGGGTTCATCCGCGGCCGGTTCCTCAAGCGCACGGGCGGTGTCGTGACGATCGACGAACTCATCGACGCCGTCGGTGCCGTGCCCGACGACCTCACGGTGCCGGCCTGGCTGCTCGACTGGAGCGCCGATGTCGCCATGCCGGCAACCCGCGCGGCGGCCCCCAGCATCTGGGAGTAGCCGGTCAGACCGAGTCGGTGCTCCCCAGCTCGATGTCCACCGGCGCGGTGGTTGCCTGCTGGGTGCGCTTGGGCACGATCAGCTCTTGGTAGTGCTTCTTCAGGGCGGGGTAGTACCTGCTGAACGGCGGCAGTGCGTGGTGTGTGCGGGAGGCGACCAGGCGATCGAGGTAGTAGTCCCAGACCGGTCCGAAGGTGGCTGCTTCAGCCGGGGATTGCAGCCGCAGCCCGAAGGTGAGCACGGTTTTTCCCGAGCCCTCGGTGAGATGGGCGAGGACCCGCCAGGCGTCCTCGCCCTCACCGATGTCGAGCGCCAGGCGGGTGGGCGGTGTGCACTCGAGGATGCTCACGTACTCCCACTGTGAATCGTTCTTGGACTCCATGCGAAAACGCACGGCTCCGGTCAGGGGAGAGCCGGTGTACGTGCCGATCCAGCCGTGCAGGGCCTCGGGCTTCGTCAGCCCCTCCCAGATGTACTCGGGGGCCGCGGTGAAGATCCGGTCGAAGAGCAGGTAGAGCCCGTCGTCCCGGTGGGCGAAACGTCCGGTGGCATGGGCGACGTCCGGCGGACCAGGCAGGGGCTGGGTGGGCATAGTGACCTCCACGGTGAGTGAAACACGAGCCTTCTCTCTGAGGCTATGCCTAGTTCGGGGCCGCCGCCAGAGCGCGACCTACGCCGCAGACCCCTCGGCGACCTCGGCTTCGAGCACCGCCATGGCGGCATTGTGCCCGCCGAGCCCGCTCACGCCTCCGCCGCGCCGAGCACCGGCCCCGCAGAGCAGGATCCGCGGGTGCCGGGTGGCCACACCCCAGCGCTCCGCCGCCGTGTCTCGCGGCGCGTCGTCCTCCAGGAAGGGCCAGGACAGCAGGCCGTGGAAGATGTCCCCTCCCGGCAGGTTGAGCGCCTCCTCGAGGTCCGCGGTGGTCTTCGTCTCGATGCAGGGGGCGCCGGCGGCATCCGTCAGCAACAGGCCCTCGATCGGTTCGGCGAGAACCGAGTTGAGCGAGGCCAGCACGGCCGCCTGCAGTCGGGCGCGCAGGCCGACGTTGTCCTCCTGGGCGAGCCTGTCGGGCGTGTGCAGGCCGAAAACCGTGAGGGTGTGCGCGCCGGCCGTGACGAGGTCCTTAGAGAGGATGCTCGGATCGGTCAGCGAGTGGCAGTAGATCTCGCAGGAGACCAGCTCGGGCACCGTGCCGGCGCTGGCCTGCCGGTAGGCGGTCTCCAATTGGCTGAGCGTCTCGTTGATGTGAAAGGTGCCGCCGAACGCGGCCTCTGCGGACACCGCCGGGTCGAGCAGCCGGGGGAGCCGGGACAGCAGCAGGTTCACCTTCACCTGGGCGCCCTCCGGTTTCGCCGTGTCGGCCGGCCTGTCGCCCAGGAGCCCGTCCAGTACCCACGGCGCCACATTCGCCAGCACCCGGGAGCCGACAACGGCCTGGTCGACGCCGTCCTGGCGATACCGCACGGTGCCGTCTGCATCGATGCCGGTCACCTCTGCGCCGGTCAGGATGCGCGCGCCTGCCTGTCTGGCGACCCGTTCGAGTTCGCCTGTCACCGCGCCCATGCCGCCGATCGGCACATCCCAGTCACCGGTGCCGTTGCCGATCGAGTGGTACAGGTAACACCGGTTGGCGTCGAGGGAGGAATCGTGCACCGACGTGAACGTGCCGATGAGGCCGTCGGTTGCCACGACCCCGCGCACCAGGTCGTTGCTGAAGCGCCGGGTGAGCATGTCGCCGAGTGGACGCTCGATCAGCTCGGTCCAGAGATCGTCGTTGCCGACCAGCCGGCGAGCCTCCGAACGGGTGGGCAACGGTTCGCACACTGTGGGGAACAGCGCCCGGGCCACGTGACCGAGATCCTCGCCCAACTCTTGCCAGGCCATTGCATCCGACTCGGCGCCGATGCGACCGAACGACGCGCGGGTCGCCTCCGGGTCGCCGGCGTCCACGAGGAGTCCGGCCGAGGGATTCGCCGGATCAGGGGTGTACGACGAATAGCGGCGACGGGCCAGATGGATGTCGAGGCCGAGTTCGTCGACGATGCGCCGGGGTAGCAGGCTCACCAGGTAGGAGTACCGGGAGAGCCGGGCATCCACGCCCGCAAACGCGGCCGCCGACACGGCTGCGCCACCTACGTGGTCGTCGCGTTCGAGCAGCAGAACCCGGCGGCCGGCACGGGCCAGATACGCCGCCGCGGTGAGCCCGTTGTGGCCGCCGCCGACGATGACGATGTCGTGTGTGTTGTCCATGGAGAGGCCTTCCGTCGGCGCCGATGCTGGTGCATCGACACTAACGCCATCGGGCGACACGCCCGGGATGCAAATGCGATTTGCGACCCCCTCCGAAACCCACGTATAGTCATCTCTCGTCACCCCACAGGTTCGGAAAGCCGAAGAGCTACCGGCCTCAAGCGGGACCAAATCCAAGCAGAAAAGAAAGCGATTCTTCGCTTTGTACAGCTTGATGAAGTTCGCTTCGAATCCAGTAACTGGAAACCAAGCGGACAACAAGAACAACATCGAAGTGCCCCGGAGCGACAGCCTTTCAGGCCTGAAGTCGGGTGCGTCCGATCCTTGAGAACTCAACAGCGTGCACAATGTCAAATGCCAAAAACCTCGTGGTTTGGATCCGTTTCTAGCGGTGAAGAGCCAAGAGATTCCTTTGGAAAACATTTAAACAACAAAGCAAGTCAGTAATGATTTGTTCTGTCAGTTTCAAACTTGCTGATTGTTCGCCTATTCCGGTGGCTTTCAGCACTAGATGTGCCCATCACTTCGGTGGTGAGGCTATTAAACATTTACGGAGAGTTTGATCCTGGCTCAGGACGAACGCTGGCGGCGTGCTTAACACATGCAAGTCGAACGGTGAAGAGGAGCTTGCTCCTTGGATCAGTGGCGAACGGGTGAGTAACACGTGAGTAACCTGCCCCAAACTCTGGGATAAGCACTGGAAACGGTGTCTAATACCGGATACGAGCTTCAGCCGCATGGCTAGGAGTTGGAAAGAATTTCGGTTTGGGATGGACTCGCGGCCTATCAGCTAGTTGGTGAGGTAATGGCTCACCAAGGCGACGACGGGTAGCCGGCCTGAGAGGGTGACCGGCCACACTGGGACTGAGACACGGCCCAGACTCCTACGGGAGGCAGCAGTGGGGAATATTGCACAATGGGCGCAAGCCTGATGCAGCAACGCCGCGTGAGGGACGACGGCCTTCGGGTTGTAAACCTCTTTTAGTAGGGAAGAAGCGAAAGTGACGGTACCTGCAGAAAAAGCACCGGCTAACTACGTGCCAGCAGCCGCGGTAATACGTAGGGTGCAAGCGTTGTCCGGAATTATTGGGCGTAAAGAGCTCGTAGGCGGTTTGTCGCGTCTGCTGTGAAAACCCGAGGCTCAACCTCGGGCCTGCAGTGGGTACGGGCAGACTAGAGTGCGGTAGGGGAGATTGGAATTCCTGGTGTAGCGGTGGAATGCGCAGATATCAGGAGGAACACCAATGGCGAAGGCAGATCTCTGGGCCGTAACTGACGCTGAGGAGCGAAAGCATGGGGAGCGAACAGGATTAGATACCCTGGTAGTCCATGCCGTAAACGTTGGGAACTAGATGTGGGGACCATTCCACGGTCTCCGTGTCGCAGCTAACGCATTAAGTTCCCCGCCTGGGGAGTACGGCCGCAAGGCTAAAACTCAAAGGAATTGACGGGGGCCCGCACAAGCGGCGGAGCATGCGGATTAATTCGATGCAACGCGAAGAACCTTACCAAGGCTTGACATATAGAGGAAACGTCTGGAAACAGTCGCCCCGCAAGGTCTCTATACAGGTGGTGCATGGTTGTCGTCAGCTCGTGTCGTGAGATGTTGGGTTAAGTCCCGCAACGAGCGCAACCCTCGTCCTATGTTGCCAGCACGTAATGGTGGGAACTCATGGGATACTGCCGGGGTCAACTCGGAGGAAGGTGGGGATGACGTCAAATCATCATGCCCCTTATGTCTTGGGCTTCACGCATGCTACAATGGCCGGTACAAAGGGCTGCAATACCGCAAGGTGGAGCGAATCCCAAAAAGCCGGTCTCAGTTCGGATTGAGGTCTGCAACTCGACCTCATGAAGTCGGAGTCGCTAGTAATCGCAGATCAGCAACGCTGCGGTGAATACGTTCCCGGGCCTTGTACACACCGCCCGTCAAGTCATGAAAGTCGGTAACACCCGAAGCCAGTGGCCAAACCCGCAAGGGATGGAGCTGTCGAAGGTGGGATCGGTGATTAGGACTAAGTCGTAACAAGGTAGCCGTACCGGAAGGTGCGGCTGGATCACCTCCTTTCTAAGGAGCACAGCACCTCTCCTCTGTATACAGGGAGATTCAAGGTGCCAAGTCATACGAAGACGAATGTTCTTCGATGGCGCTCATGGGTGGAACATTGACATTGATGTGGAACTGATCCAGTTCCGGTAAGTACGCTCCTTCGGGGGTTGGAAAACCGGGTCTGAGGAACGAACACATATGCACGCTGTTGGGTCCTGAGGGACCGGAACACGAGTCACTTCGGTGGGTCGTGAACTTTTCCTCTGGACCTTTTTCGGTCAGCAGTCGAGCTTTCGTAAGAGAGCCGCTGGTCGTAAGGGGTACCGCCCGTACTTTGAGAACTACACAGTGGACGCGAGCATCTTAAATTTGAACCCTTCGGGGTCAAATTACAAAGATCAACACACTTTTCGAAGTGTGTGATCATTGGTCAATTTCGGTCACGAACTTTGTTCGTGACACTTAATCGATTCAAACTCATGTGATTTCAAATTTCTAAGAGCAAACGGTGAATGCCTTGGCATGTAGAGCCGAAGAAGGACGTAGTAATCTGCGATAAGCCTCGGGGAGTTGATAAACGAACTGTGATCCGAGGATGTCCGAATGGGGAAACCCCGCCAGGCCCGCAAGGTGACCTGGTGACTCCCGCCTGAATATATAGGGCGGGTAGAGGGAACGTGGGGAAGTGAAACATCTCAGTACCCACAGGAAGAGAAAACAATAGTGATTCCGTTAGTAGTGGCGAGCGAACCCGGAAGAGGCTAAACCGATCATGTGTGATAGCCGGCAGGCGTTGCATGGTCGGGGTTGCGGGACTTTTCTGCTGCTTCTGCCGAACAGTGAGGGTTAGAACGTTGTATAGACGAACAGGATTGAAAGCCTGGTCATAGAGGGTGCGAACCCCGTAGTCGAAATGCAGCAATCGCCCGAAGAGTATCCCAAGTAGCACGGGGCCCGAGAAATCCCGTGTGAATCTGTCAGGACCACCTGATAAGCCTAAATACTCCTACATGACCGATAGTGAACAAGTACCGTGAGGGAAAGGTGAAAAGTACCCCGGGAGGGGAGTGAAATAGTACCTGAAACCGTTTGCTTACAAACCGTTGGAGCACCCTTTGTTGGTGTGACAGCGTGCCTTTTGAAGAATGAGCCTGCGAGTTAGTGATATGTGGCGAGCTTAACCCGAGAGGGGAATGCGTAGCGAAAGCGAGTCTGAATAGGGCGATTCAGTCGCATGTCCTAGACCCGAAGCGAAGTGATCTATCCATGGCCAGGTTGAAGCGACGGTAAGACGTCGTGGAGGACCGAACCCACTTCAGTTGAAAATGGAGGGGATGAGCTGTGGATAGGGGTGAAAGGCCAATCAAACTTCGTGATAGCTGGTTCTCTCCGAAATGCATTTAGGTGCAGCGTTGCGTGTTTCTTGCCGGAGGTAGAGCTACTGGATAGCCGATGGGCCCTAAAAGGTTACTGACGTTAGCCAAACTCCGAATGCCGGTAAGTGAGAGCGCAGCAGTGAGACGGTGGGGGATAAGCTTCATCGTCGAGAGGGAAACAACCCAGACCACCATCTAAGGTCCCAAAGCGCGTGCTAAGTGGGAAAGGATGTGGAGTTGCATAGACAACCAGGAGGTTGGCTTAGAAGCAGCCACCCTTGAAAGAGTGCGTAATAGCTCACTGGTCAAGTGATTCCGCGCCGACAATGTAACGGGGCTCAAGCACGCCACCGAAGTTGTGGCATTGATATTTTTGGTAAGCCGCACCCTTGTGGTGTTGGTTCAGCCGTGTTGATGGGTAGGAGAGCGTCGTGTGGCCAGCGAAGCGGCGGTGTAAACCAGCCGTGGAGGCTACACGAGTGAGAATGCAGGCATGAGTAGCGAAAGACGGGTGAGAAACCCGTCCTCCGAAAGATCAAGGTTTCCAGGGCCAGGCTAATCCGCCCTGGGTAAGTCGGGACCTAAGGCGAGGCCGACAGGCGTAGTCGATGGACAACGGGTTTATATTCCCGTACTGATGAAAAACCGTCCAAGCTAATCCAGTAATGCTAAGCATCTGAATCCTCTAGATGGATCCCTTCGGGGTGAAGCGTGAGGCCTAGCGTGCGACCCTATGCTGGTGCGGTTAGCGTATTAACAGGTGTGACGCAGGAAGGTAGCTGAGCCGGGCGATGGTTGTCCCGGTCTAAGGATGTAGGCCGAGAGATAGGCAAATCCGTCTCTCATATAAGGCTGAGACCCGATGGGTAGCCCGTAAGGGTGAAATCAGTGATCCTATGCTGCCAAGAAAAGCATCGACGCGAGGTTTTAGTCACCCGTACCCCAAACCGACTCAGGTGATCAGGTAGAGAATACTAAGGAGATCGAGAGAATCGTGGTTAAGGAACTCGGCAAAATGCCCCCGTAACTTCGGGAGAAGGGGGGCCTGAGGCGTGAAGGGATTTACTCCTGGAGCGTTCGAAGGCCGCAGAGACCAGTGGGAAGCGACTGTTTACTAAAAACACAGGTCCGTGCCAAGTCGCAAGACGATGTATACGGACTGACGCCTGCCCGGTGCTGGAAGGTTAAGAGGAACGGTTAGCCGTAAGGCGAAGCTGAGAATTTAAGCCCCAGTAAACGGCGGTGGTAACTATAACCATCCTAAGGTAGCGAAATTCCTTGTCGGGTAAGTTCCGACCTGCACGAATGGCGTAACGACTTCCCAGCTGTCTCAACCGCGAACTCGGCGAAATTGCATTACGAGTAAAGATGCTCGTTACGCGCAGCAGGACGGAAAGACCCCGTGACCTTTACTACAGCTTGGTATTGGTGTTCGGTGTGGCTTGTGTAGGATAGGTGGGAGACTTTGAAGCTTGGACGCTAGTTCAGGTGGAGTCATCGTTGAAATACCACTCTGGTCATATTGGATACCTAACTTCGAACCGTGATCCGGTTCAGGGACAGTGCCTGGTGGGTAGTTTAACTGGGGCGGTTGCCTCCTAAAAAGTAACGGAGGCGCCCAAAGGTTCCCTCAACCTGGTTGGCAATCAGGTGTCGAGTGTAAGTGCACAAGGGAGCTTGACTGTGAGACTGACAAGTCGAGCAGGGACGAAAGTCGGGACTAGTGATCCGGCAGTGGCTTGTGGAAGCGCTGTCGCTCAACGGATAAAAGGTACCTCGGGGATAACAGGCTGATCTTGCCCAAGAGTCCATATCGACGGCATGGTTTGGCACCTCGATGTCGGCTCGTCGCATCCTGGGGCTGGAGTAGGTCCCAAGGGTTGGGCTGTTCGCCCATTAAAGCGGTACGCGAGCTGGGTTTAGAACGTCGTGAGACAGTTCGGTCCCTATCCGCTGCGCGCGCAGGAAATTTGAGAAGATCTATCCCTAGTACGAGAGGACCGGGATGGACGAACCTCTGGTGTGTCAGTTGTTCCGCCAGGAGCACCGCTGATTAGCTACGTTCGGAACGGATAACCGCTGAAAGCATCTAAGCGGGAAGCCGGCTTCGAGATGAGATTTCCATCCCTTAGGGGGAGAGGCTCGCAGCTAGACTACTGCGTTGATAGGCCGGATGTGGAAGAGAGGACTAAAGACTCTTGGAGCTGACCGGTACTAATAAGCCGATAATTTGATAACACTCAGTTTGAATAAGCTGCTATGCGTCCACTATGTGGTTCTCGATGTACGGTCGAGAACAAACACACTCCACCAGGAGTGTTCTATAACTAAAAATATAGATTCGATTCACCATCACCAGGTGTTTCGGCGGCTATAGCAAGAGGGAAACGCCCGGTCACATTCCGAACCCGGAAGCTAAGACTCTTTGCGCCGATGGTACTGCAGGGGGGACCCTGTGGGAGAGTAGGACACCGCCGGACTTAACTTAGAAACACACAGAAAAGCCACCCCACCGGGGTGGCTTTTCTGCGTTTAACCCCCACACCGTTCCCCTCCACACCGTTCCCCTCCGCGACCGTGTCCCGGATTCCGCACCCCACGCCGGTCGAGCCCGTCGAGACCCCGCGACCCGACCTGGACGCCGCACCACACGGTGGTCGAGCCTGTCGAGACCTCGCGGGCCGATCTGCGGACCCCACCACGTCCGGCCCCTCACCGGGTCTCGACAAGCTCGACCAACGACGCGGGAACGACCCATAGGCCGAGTCACCGGGTCTCGACAAGCTCGACCGACGAGGTGGGTGCGTCGCGCAGGCAGCCGCGACCTGGTCCGGATGCCGCACCACACGGTGGTCGAGCCTGTCGAGACCCCGCGAGCCGACCTTCGGACCGCACCACAACGGCCCGTCACGTGGTCTCGACGAGCTCGACCAGCGAGACGGGTGCGGGTCGCGCGGCTGCGCGACCGTGTCCCGGGGGCCGCACCACACGGTGGTCGAGCCTGTCGAGACCCCGCGAGCCGACCTTCGGACCGCACCATTCGGGGGAGGCAGTAGCGTGGGAATCCCACAGGGGCACGACGGAACACACCGAACTGTACGAACGAGCGGGAGCCGACTTGAACACCCACGCCAGCTGGCCCGTCGCGGAACTGCACGTGCACATCGAGGGCACCCTCGAGACCGAGCTGCTGGTGACCTTGGCCCGGCGGAACGGCGTCGAACTGCCCAGCTACGACCCGGATGCGCTCCGGGAGCTCTACAGATTCACTGACCTGCAGTCGTTCCTCGATATCTACTACGCCAACCTGGCGGTGCTCCGCACCGAAGCCGACTTCTACGATCTCGGCATCGCCTACCTCACCCGGGCGACGGCGGCCGGCGTGCGCCGGGCGGAGATCTTCTTCGACCCGCAGACCCACCTGGCCAACGGCATCCCGCTCGACGTGGTGTTCGCCGGGCTCACCCGTGCCCTCACCGAGGCACGGGCCACCCTGGGCATCTCCGCCGACCTCATCCTCTGCTTCCTCCGCCACCTCGGCGGTGCGGCAGCCCTAGAGACCCTCGACGCGGCCATCCCGTACCTCGACCAGTTCATCGGCGTCGGGCTCGATTCAGCGGAGGTCGGATTCCCGCCCTCGTTGTTCACCGAGGTCTTCGCCAAAGCAGGTGCGCTGGGCCTGCACCGGGTCGCCCACGCCGGCGAGGAGGGCGGGCCGGACTACGTTCACGAAGCGCTCGACCTGCTCGGCGTGGAACGGGTCGACCACGGTATCCGCGCTATCGAAGACCCGCACCTCATCGAACACCTGCGCGAGCGCCAGATCCCGCTCACGGTGTGCCCGCTCTCGAACGTGTGCCTGCGGGCGGTCCCGGAGCTCGGCGTGCATCCGCTGCCCGCGATGCTCGCCGAAGGTCTGCTCGTCACGATCAGCAGCGACGACCCGGCCTACTTCGGCGGCTACGTCGACGACAACCTCAACGCCGTGCAGAACGAGTTCGCCCTGTCGCCGCTGCAGATGGCGACCCTCGCGCGCAATTCCTTTCGGGCGTCCTTCCTCCCCGAGGCCGAAAAACTCCGGCAGATCGCCGCCGTGGACGAGCATCTCGAGGGTCTGCTGCGACTAACCTCGGGAGCATGAGCAATCCCCTTCCTCACGTGCAGCAGGACCTCGGTGCGGAGGCTGTAGCCCTCGTCACCAAGTGGCTGGCCGACAGCGCGACAATCCCAGCGGATGTGTCGGCGGAACGCTTGGCCGGCGTGCTGAAGGACCCGAACGGACTCGACTTCACCGTGGGCTTCGTTGACGGAGTGATGCGGCCCGAAGACGTGATGGTCGCCGGGTACAACCTGCAGCGGGTGGCCAAGCTCGCGCCCGCCTTCCTGCCGCCGGCCCTGCGCGGCGCCATCGGCGTGGGCGGCGTGATGGGACCGGTGCTGCCTTGGGTGGTGATCCCCGCGGCCCGCAAGGTGCTGCGCCAGATGGTGGGACACCTGGTTGTCGACGCCAGCCCCGACAAGCTCGGCCCGGCCATCGAACACCTGCGCGCGTCGGGCAACCGGCTCAACATCAACCTCCTCGGCGAGGCCGTGCTCGGCGAGAAGGAGGCGCTCCGACGCCTCGAGGGCACCCGGGCCCTGCTCGCCCGCGACGACGTGGACTACGTGTCGATCAAGGTCTCCTCGATCGCCAGCCAGCTGTCGATGTGGGCCTTCGACGAAGCCGTCGACCGGGTCGTCGCCCGGCTCACCCCCCTCTACGAACTGGCCGCGGCCTCGCCGACCCCGAAGTTCATCAACCTTGACATGGAGGAGTACCGCGACCTCGACCTCACCATCGCGGTGTTCGAACGCATCCTCGACCAGCCCCGCCTGATGAACCTCGAGGCCGGCATCGTGCTGCAGGCCTACCTGCCCGACGCCCTCGGTGCCCTGCAGGGACTCACCCAGTGGGCGCATGCCCGCCGGGCCGGCGGCGGCGCGCCCATCAAGGTGCGAGTCGTCAAGGGCGCCAACCTCGCGATGGAGCACGTCGACTCGGTCGTGCACGGCTGGCCGCTGGCCACCTATTCCAGCAAGCAGGACACCGACACCAACTACAAGCGAGTGCTGAGCTGGGCGCTGACCCCGCAGAACACGGATGCTGTGCGCATCGGCGTCGCCGGGCACAACCTCTTCGACGTGGCCTATGCCCACCTGCTGGCGCAGTCGCGCGGCGTGGACGACCGCATCGAGTTCGAGATGCTCCTGGGCATGGCCACCAGCCAGGCCGAGGCCGTGAAAAAGGACGTCGGCCGGCTGCTGCTCTACACCCCGGTCGTGAACCCCGCCGAATTCGACGTGGCCATCAGCTACCTCATCCGCCGGCTCGAGGAGAACGCGAGCGACGAGAACTTCATGTCGGCGGTCTTCGAGCTCGTGGACACCCCGGCCCTGTTCGACCGGGAGAAGGAACGCTTCCTCGCTTCGCTGGAGAACCTGGAGTCCGGGCCCGAGGTGCGACGGGGCAGCATCCAGGCCCCGCCGCCGAACCGCAGCCAGGACCGATCGGTGGTCGTCCCCCTCGAACCGCTGCCGGCGGCCGACGAACCTGCCCTCACCATGCCGCCGCCCGAAGCGGATGACCCCAACCTGACCGCCCTGGTGCTCGGGCTCACCCGCGGATCGGTCTCGCGCAGCAGGTCGGTCCTCGGCGGGTTCCACAACGAGCCCGACACCGACCCGTCCCTGCCCGCCAACCGCGACTGGGGCCGGGCCATCCTGGCCCGGGTGGAGACGTCCGCCCTCGGCCGCGACGGCATCCGCGCCGCCCGCATCTCCGACGCCGACACGCTCGACGAGGTCATCGGAACCGTCACCCGGGCCGCAGCCGACTGGGCCCGCAAGTCCGGCGCCGAACGGGCGATCATCCTGCACCGGGCCGGGGTGGCCCTGGCCGCACACCGCGCCGACCTGATCGAGGTGATGGCCAGCGAGACCGGCAAGACCATCGCCGAGGGCGACCCCGAAGTGAGCGAGGCCGTCGACTTCGCGCACTACTACGCCGAACGCGCCCGCGACCTCGACGCCGTACAGGGTGCCATCTTCGTTCCCTCCCGGCTCACCGTGGTCACCCCGCCATGGAACTTCCCGGTCGCGATCCCGGCCGGCGGCGTGCTCGCCGCCCTCGCCGCGGGCTCCGGCGTGATCCTCAAACCGGCCACCCTGGCCCAGCGCACCGGCGCCGTGCTCGCCGAGGCCCTCTGGGAGGCCGGAGTTCCCCGCGATCTGCTCGCCCTCGTCGACCTGCCCGACCGGGCGCTCGGCAGCCGGCTGCTCGCCCACCCCGACGTCGACCGTGTCATCCTCACGGGCGCGTACGAGACCGCGAAACTCTTCCGGGGTCTGCGCGAAGACCTCCCGCTGCTGGCCGAGACCAGCGGCAAGAACGCGATCATCGTGACCCCGGCCGCCGACCTCGACCTCGCCGCCGCCGACGTGATCAAGAGCGCGTTCGGCCATGCCGGCCAGAAGTGCTCGGCCGCGAGCCTGGTGATCCTGGTCGGCTCCGTCGCCCGCTCCGCCCGGTTCCTCGGTCAGCTCGTGGATGCGGCGACCTCGCTCCGCGTGGGCCGGCCCGCCGATCCCGACAGCCAGATGGGCCCCATCATCGAGCCCGCGAGCGGCAAACTGCTGCACGCCCTCACCGAGCTCGGCGCCGGCGAGAAGTGGCTGGTGGAGCCGAAGCTGCTCGATGACACCCTGGAGACCGGAGTCGGCCAGCTCTGGTCGCCCGGGATCCGCACCGGTGTGGCCGCCGGGTCGTACTTCCACCTCACCGAGTTCTTCGGGCCGGTGCTCGGCGTCATGCACGCGCGCACGCTCGAGGAAGCCATCCGCTACCAGAACGCCGTCGACTACGGTCTGACGGCCGGGCTGCACTCCCTCGACGCCGAAGAGATCGCCCAGTGGGTCGACACCGTGCAGGCGGGCAACCTCTACGTGAACCGTGGCATCACCGGCGCGATCGTGCAGCGACAGCCCTTCGGCGGCTGGAAGCGCTCGGCCGTCGGCGCCGGCAGCAAGGCCGGCGGACCGAACTACCTGTTCGGACTCGGCGGTTGGGTGACCGACCCCGGCAAGAACAGCTCCACCCTGCACCTGCGTGGGCTCGAACAGCGCATCACCGACCTCATCGAGGCCTCGCAGCCGTCCTTGCCCTATGAGGACTTCGACGTGTTGCGGCGCTCGGCGCTCAGCGACGCCCTGGCGTGGCGCGAGGAGTTCGGCACCGTCACCGACGTGTCGGAGCTCGGCCTGGAGCGCAACCTGTTCCGTTACTGCGCGCTGCCCGTCACCGTGCGGCTCGGCGACGACGGCAACCTGGCCCTGCTCTTGCGGGTCATCGCGGCCGGCCTGGTGTCCAAGTCCCGGTTCGTGGTCTCCAGCGCGATCCCGGTGCCGCCCAAGGTGCGCGCCGTGCTCGCGCCGCGCGACATCCCCGTGATCATCGAGAGCGACGAGGAGTGGCTGGCCCGCGTGGCCGCCGGGGGTGTGACCACGAGCCGGGTGCGCCTGATCGGTAGCGACCCGGTGACCGGCGCGGCCGCGGATGCGTCGGCGTTCGCCGCCGCGGTCGGCGGCAGCCCGGACATCGCCGTGTACGCGCATCCGGTGACCCAGTCCGGGCGGGTCGAACTGCTCCCGTTCCTGCGCGAGCAGGCCATCTCCATCACCAACCACCGTTTCGGCAACCCGAGCACCCTCACGGACGAGGTCGTCTAGCGCCATAATGGCTGCGGCCGGAGGCGAGGTGATGCAGTGAAGGCACCACGATGGCTGCGTCTGCGCCGTGAAGCCTGGGGCTTCATCATCGGGTCGGCGCTGTTCATCGTCGGCGCCCTTCCCGGCTACCTCGGCGCGGTCGGGTCCGTCGTGGACAACCTCACCTTCTTCATCGGGTCGCTGTTCTTCACCCTTGCAGCGTTCATCCAACTCAATCTCAGCGGTCGGCGACCCCCGCGCAGCACGACCAACCGGCCCGACCGGTACGACTGGTGGGCGGCGGCCATCCAGTTCGCCGGCACGCTCTTCTTCAACCTCAGCACCGCCACGGCGCTCTCGGCGAGCCTGGGCGGCACCCGCACCGGCTGGCGACCGGATGCGTTCGGCTCGGTCTGCTTCCTCATCGCCGGCGTCCTCGCGGTCGTGGCCACCACCGGGCGGGACGCGCTCTGGGACCCGCGGGCGCGCACCTGGCGGAGCACCTGGCTCAACCTGCTCGGATCGGTGGCCTTCGGCCTCGCGGCCATCGGTGCGTATCCGGTTCCCGGCACCGGGGCGGAGTTTCTGGCCGGCTGGGCCACGGTGGGCACCGTCGCCGGTGGTGTCTGTTTTCTCGTGGCCGCGGTCCTCACCCGGCCGGGCACTCCGCGGCTCACGTGAGCCAGACGGGGCGGGGGAGTGCCGGGTAACGGCAAGACGACCGGAAAGGCTGATAATGGAGGGTAGCCATCTCGACGGCCGCCCTTTTCCGGCGACCAGCGCAGGCCTCAGCGTACGCACGGTTGCCACTCAGACTACTGGGAGAAAATCGATAGGACATGATTTGTCGCCACTCATAACTCGACAGGGGAACCCGTTGGACGGAAACGCAACAACGATGCACCGCAATGTCGCGTTGTTGTCGGTCGCCACGACTATCGCTCCCCGCATCACGACCTCGGAGGAGATCGACCGGCGCCTGCAGCCCGCGCTCAAACGCCTCCGCCTGCCCAAGGGGCTCCTCCAGCGGGTCGCCGGCGTGCACGAGCGACGCAACTGGGCCGAAGGCCAGGCGTTCGACGACGCCGCCGTCGAGGCCGGCAAGCGCGCCCTGGCCCAGGCCGGGGTCGACCCCAGCGAGGTCGGATTGATGATCAACACCTCGGTGACCCGGAAGCACCTCGAACCCTCCGTTGCGGTGCGCATCCACCACGGTCTCGGCCTGCCGTCCTCGGCGACGAACTTCGACATCGCCAACGCCTGCCTGGGCTTCGTCAACGGCATGACCCTGGCCGCGCAACTCATCGACTCCGGGCAGATCAAGTACGCGGTGATCATCGACGGTGAGGACGCCGACGAGATCCAGACCAACACCATCGAACGTCTCGGCCGGCCCGACATCGGCCGCAAGGACTTCATGAGCGAGTTCGCGAGCCTCACCCTCGGCTCCGGCGCGGCCGCTGCCGTGCTCGGCCGGGCGGATGCGCACCCCGAGGGGCACCGCATCCTCGGTGGTGTCACCCGCGCCGCGACCCAGTTCAACGACCTCTGCGTCGGCAGCGTCGACGGGATGTTCACCGACGCCAAGGCCCTGCTCAAGGGCGGCATGGAACTGGTCGTCTCGGCCTGGACCGAAGCCAAACGGGACTGGAGCTGGTCGAACATGGACCGCTACATCCTGCACCAGGTCTCGGATGTGCACACCAACGCCATTGTGAAGGCCACCGGCCTGGACCGCAGCCGGGTGCCGTTGACGTACCCGACCTATGGGAACGTGGGCCCAGCGTCCATCCCGATCACGCTCTCCCAGGAGGCGGCCAAACTCGAACCCGGCAACCGGGTGCTCTTGATGGGCGTCGGCTCCGGCCTCAACACGGCCATGATGGAGATCCAGTGGTGAGGTACCGGCTGCCGCGTGTCGCGACGGCCCTGGCTCCGGCGAGCGTTCCGCCGAGCGGCCTCCCCGGGCTCGACCCGGCCTGGTCCCGCATCGTGGATGTGCCCGAGAGCGCCCTCGACAACGGTCTCGGCGGCGGTCCTGCCGGGGACAGCCGCGCCTGGCACCTGCTCGACAACGGGGAACGGCTGGCCGAACTGGGCCTCGATCCGGTCGGCACGGTGCTCTGCGTGCACGGCAACCCCACCTGGTCCTATCTCTGGCGCGACCTGGTGTCGCAGGCCACGGCATCCGCAGCCGCCGGCGGACCGGTGTGGCGGGTCATCGCGGTCGACCAGCTCGACATGGGCTACTCCGAACGCACCGGAGCCGCCCGGCCGCTTGCCCGACGGGTGCAAGACCTCGACGACCTCACCCGCACCCTCGGACTCACGGGCCCCGTCGTCACCTTCGGGCACGACTGGGGCGGCGTCGTCTCCCTCGGCTGGGCGGTCGACCATCCGGAGCTGCTGGCCGGCGTGATGCTGCTGAACACCGCGATCCACCAGAGCGAGACCGAGGCGATCCCCGCCCCGCTGCGCCTCGCGCTGGCCCGGGGGATGCTCAGTGCCGGCACCGTGCTCACCCCGGCGTTCCTGGACACCACCCTGGCCCTCGGACACCCGGCCCTGCCGGCCGCGGTGAAGAACGCCTACCGTGCGCCCTATCGCAGCCCCGCGCGGCGCGGCGGTATCGGCGGGTTCGTCGCCGACATTCCCGTGGACGCCGGGCACGACAGCTATGCCGAGCTCGACCGCATCGCCGAGGCGCTGCGGCAGCTCACCGTGCCCGCCCTCATGCTCTGGGGCCCGCGGGACCCGATCTTCAGCGACCGCTACCTCGACGACCTCATCGACCGGCTGCCGCACGCCGACGTTCACCGCTTCGAGGGTGCCGGGCATCTCATCGCCGAAGACGTGGACTACGCCGGAGCGGCGCTGACCTGGCTCGGGACATCCGCGCCCGTTCAGCCTTCGTCGGTCGCACCTGCCTCGTCGGTCGAGCCTGCCTCGTCGGTCGAGCCTGTCTCGTCGGTCGAGCCTGTCGAGACCCCGCCCGCGCAGAAAGACTCGCCGGGTCTCGACAAGCTCGACCAGCGTATAGGGCTCGACCAGCGCACGGCGCCCGACGAGCGCACGGCTCCCGCCTACCGTCCGCTCTGGCACTACCTCGACGAGCTGCACGACAGCGACGAGACCGCCCTCATCGATATGGCCCCCACCGGCGGCCATGGACCCCGCGTGGTCAGCTGGCGGCTTCTCTCCGGCCGGGTGCGCCAGATCGCAGCCGGCCTGCATCAGGTGGGCGTGTGCCGCGGCGACCGTGTCTCACTGCTCGTGCCGCCCAGCGCCGACCTCACCGCCGTGCTCTACGCCTGTGTCCGGCTCGGTGCCGTCGTCGTCGTGGCCGACGCCGGCCTCGGCCTCACCGGGCTCACCCGCGCCGTTCGCGGTGCCCGCCCCGACCACGTCATCGGCGCGCTGCCCGGCCTGATGGCCGCCCGCGCGCTCGGCTGGCCCGGCCAGAAGATCTCGACCAGCCGGCTCCCGGCCGTCAGCCGCCGTGCCCTCGGCGTTTCCTACGCTCTCGCCGACCTCATCTCGCTGGGGCGTGACGAGGAACTCCCCGAGCCTCCTCAGGCCGACGACGTGGCCGCGGTGCTCTTCACCTCCGGCTCGACCGGGCCGGCGAAGGGCGTCGTCTACACCCACGGCCAGCTCTCCGCCGTGAGTCAGGCGCTGACCGGCCAATACGGCGTGGGCCGCGGCACCGGCCTGGTGGCCGGCTTTGCGCCGTTCGCCCTGCTCGGTCCGGCCCTCGGGGCCCGGTCGGTGACGCCCGACATGGACGTCACCGCGCCCAAGACCCTCACCGCCACCGCCGTGGCCGCCGCGGTGGCCGCCATCGACGCCACCGTGGTGTTCCTCTCCCCGGCCGCGCTGGCGAACGTCGTGGCCACCCAGGCGGCCCTCACCGGCGCCGACCGGGACGCGCTGGCCGGTGTGCGCAGCTTCCTCTCCGCCGGTGCCCCGGTGTCGGAGCCGCTCCTCGCCTCGGCCGCGGCGCTCATGCCCGGTGCCACGGCCCACACGCCCTACGGCATGACCGAGGGCCTGTTGATGACCGACATCACCCTCGACGGTATCCGTGAGGCCGCCCGCGACGACGTCGCACGCGGACCGGGTGGCGTGTGCGTCGGCCGCCCCACCGCCACCACCCGGGTGCGCATCAGCGCCCTCGACGAGACCGGGGCCGCTGTCGGCGAGATCTCCGAGACCCCGCAGGTCACCGGGGAGATCGTGGTCTCCGCCCCGCACGTGAAGGACCACTACGACAGGCTCTGGCTCACCGACCTGGCCGCCACCCGTGCCGTGGCCGCCGGCGAACGCTGGCACCGCACGGGAGACGTGGGCCACCTCGACTCCGCCGGACGGCTCTGGGTCGAGGGCCGCCTGCCGCACATCATCACCACCGCGCACGGCGTCGTCACCCCGGTCGGACCGGAGCTGGCGGTGTCGGCGCTGACCGACGTGAGCCGCGCCGCGGCCGTGGGAGTCGGCCCGGCCGGCAGCCAGCAGGTCGTCATCGTCGTCGAGACCGTCCCCGCCGCCACCCGCGTCGGCCTGGCCGCACCCGGCCTCGCGGAGGACGTGCGGATGGTCGCCGGCCAGCCCATCGCGGCCGTTCTCGTGGTGCCGCACCTGCCCACCGACATCCGCCACAACTCGAAGATCGACCGCACCCGCCTGGCCGGCTGGGCGCAGGGCATCCTCACGGGCGCCAGGCTGACCCAGCCATGAGGGTCCTGGTCACCGGGGCCAGCGGCTTCCTCGGCCGCGCCGTCGCAGCCGCGATCGTGGCCGCCGGCCACGAGGTGCGCTGCTTCCAGCGCCGGCCGAGCGGTGTGACCGGCGCCACGGATGCCCTGGGCTCGATCACCGAGCCGTCGGATGTGGCCGCCGCGGTCGCCGGCGTCGACGCCATCGTGCACCTGGCCGCGAAGGTCTCGCTGGCCGGCTCGCCCGCCGAGTTCGACGCCGTCAACGTGGAGGGCACCCGCAGCCTGATCGCCGCGGCCCGCGCCGCGGGCGTGCACCGCCTGGTGTTCGTGTCATCGCCGTCGGTCGCGCACTCCGGCAGCTCCATCACGGGCGACGATGCGCTGCCCGCCGACCCCGAGCACGCCCGCGGCGACTACGCGCGCACCAAGGCCGCCGCGGAGCTGCTGGCGCTCGCCGCCGACTCCGAAGACCTGCGGGTCGTGGTGGTGCGGCCCCACCTCGTCTGGGGCCCCGGCGACACCCAGCTGATCGCCCGCATCGTGGAGCGTGCCCGCGCCGGGCGGCTGCCGTTGCTCGGCCACGGTGCCGCCCTGATCGACTCCACCTACATCGACAACGCCGCCGACGCCATCGCCGCCGCGCTCGAGCGAGTGGATGCCGTGCACGGCAACGCTTACGTCATCACCAACGGCGAGCCCCGGCCGGTGGCCGAGCTGCTGGCCGGCATCTGCCAGGCGGCCGGCGTGGCCACGCCCGCCTGGAGCGTTCCGGCCGGCGTCGCCCGCGCCGCCGGATCCGTCATCGAGGCCGCGTGGCGGGTGTTCCCCGGCGACGACGAGCCGCCGATGACCCGGTTCCTGGCCGAGCAGCTGTCCACGGCGCACTGGTTCGATCAGCGACGCACCCGCGCCGACCTCCGCTGGACGCCCGCGGTCACCCTCAACGAGGGCCTGGCCCGCCTCGCCGAGCACTACCGCACCGCCTGAGCCCGGGACTAACGGCGCCGGACCCGCAGAGTGGCGCCTCACGCGCCCAGCGGCGCCTCACTCGCCCAGCGGCGCCTGACCCGCGTAGCGGCGTGTAGCCCGCAGAGCTCACCGGGCGGGGTCGGCGCCGTTATGCGGGTGGCGCGCCACGCGCTTACCGGCGCCTGACCCGCTTATCGCCCTCAAAGCCCCGGATGCCCATGGTGCTCCGCCCGCACAGCGGCGCCACACCCGCACAACTCGCGCGAACCGAGGGGGGTGGTGAGTCGCCCCGGCGCCCCTCCGGGTGCGCTGGAGGGTTAATATGCTGCAACTCGTGGTGAATGTGCGGAAGCGTGCTTGCCGACATTCGACCGACGGCGGCATACTCGCCTCATGGACTTTCGCACCATCATCGAGCAATCCGGCGCCACGGCCACCGGGATCCCGGTGCCTGACGAGGTGGTCGACGGTCTGGGCCCGGGTAAGCGGCACGCCATCACCGTCACCCTCAACGGGCACAGTTACCGCAGCTCGGTCGCTCCCTATCGCGGAAAGTACATGATCGCCCTGAGCGCCGAGAACCGCACGAAGGCCGGCGTGGCCGGCGGTGACGAGGTGGATGTGACGATCGAGCTTGACGATCAGCCGCGCACCGTCGATGAGCCCGAGGTGCTCCGTGTCGCGCTCGCCGCCGATCCGGCGGCTCGCACCGCCTTCGATGCGCTTTCCTACAGCAACCAACGCCGGCACGTGCTCGCAATCGAGGGGGCGAAGACCGACGCTACCCGCCAGCGCCGGCTCGAGGCCGTGCTGGCGGAGCTGCACGGCGCCTGAGCTCAAACCGGGCCACCCGGGCCAGCCGGGCCTCCCGGGCCAGCCGGGCCTCCCGGGCCAGCCGGGCCTCCCGGGGAGATCAGCCCGGCAGCCCGAGCGCCGCCCGCACGATCGCCAGCGCCTCGTCGGCGTCGACCCCGAGGGATTTCGCCCGCTCGGCGTAGGCCGCCGCGGCCAGTTGCACCTGCCGCTGCGTCGCATCCCCGGTGGCAGCCACGAAGGAGCCCAGCCGCCCGCGCGTCTCGATCACCTCGTCCTGTTCGAGGGCGCGATAGCTGCGGGCCACGGTGTTCGGCGCCAGGCCCAGGTCTTCGGCCAGGCGCCGCACGGTGGGCAGCTTGTCGCCGGGCGCCAGTGCGCCGGTGCGCACGGCCTCGATGACCTGCATCCGGATCTGCTCGAACGGCGGGGTGGTCGACAGCGGGTCGATGACCAGTCTCACGGGCGGCCGCTCTCGACCGGAGCGGCAACTCCGTATGCGCCGCGGCGCAGCTCTGCGGCCACGTCCGGCCAGAGCCGGCTGAGATAGTGCGGCGGACGGCGTGACTCCATCGCGAACACAGACGCACCTGCCAGGCCCAGGCTCATGACCAGGAGCACGACCGACGAGGTCAGAGATACGGCGGTTGCGATCCCCGATTGGCGGGTCACCACCGCCGTGCTGAGCGAGGTCATCACCACGACCGCACTGCAGAACGCCCCCAGCGCCGGCGTCTGCACCAGTGCACGCAGCGTCCAGCTGCGGAGCGCGTCGGACCACGCCAACTCCATGTCGCTACCGGCGGGTTGTCCCCGCCCCACCAGGCGAGTCGACAGGATGCGGCCGACGCCGATCGATGTGAGCGACACGATCCACAGCAGAAAGCCGGGCCACCATAGGGAGGGAATGCTCGCGTCACGGAACACATTGTCGGGATCAGCCAGGATCAGCACGGCCACGGCAGCCATGGCCACCCCGCTGACGGCCACGGCAACGGGAGCGCACCAGAGGTCGACGGTGGAGAGATAGTCCCCGCGGGACGGCGTGGGCGATCGCGCCACGCGAGGACGATCGCCGAGCGAGACGTGCGCCGACCTGAATTCCGCAACGCACAGTCCGACGGCGCCGCCCAGGCCCGTCAGCACGATGATCATCAGCGCGGACCAGATGCCGCCGTCGAGTGAGTCCGGGAGCGCGACAAGAGAAGCGGTCGCAACGATCAGAGCGATCAGGGTGCCGATCAGCGTGCCGCGGTTCCGCGAACGGATGCGTGCGATCAGCACCGGCTCGACCTCGGGTGTGATGGCCAGTCCGGCACGGCGAGCGGTATCTCGCAGTGCATTCGGGCGAACGACGGCGCTCGGCCGAAGCAGCCACGCGAAGACGACCGTCATCACGCCAGCCACGACCAGCAGGGTGATCTTGTACGGGTCCACGGGCATCCTCTTTTGTTTGACGTTTGTACCAAGCTAACAAGCAGGCTCGGACGCGTCAAGGCCCGCGGGGCTACTCCGCGCCGCGGTGGATCAGCCGGGTGAGCACGATCGCGCTGCGGGTGTGGTCGACGTTGGGCGCCAGGCGCACCTTCTCCAGTGCGGCCTCGAGCCCCGGGATGTCCCGGGCCCGGATGTGCACGATGGCATCGGCGCTGCCGGTCACGGTGCCGGCATCCACGACCTCCGGAACGCCGGAGAGGATGCGCAGCAGCTCATCGGGAGCGACGGTTCCCCGGCAGAACAGCTCCACATAGGCCTCGGTGCTCATCCCGTCGATCGACGGGTCGACCTGGATCGTGAAGCCGCGGATCACCTTGTCGGCGACGAGCTTGTCCACCCGGCGCTTGACGGCCGAGGCGGACAGCCCCACCACGGAGCCGATATCGCCGTAGCCGGCCCGCGCGTTCTTGCGGAGGAGGTCGAGAATGCCGCGATCGAGGTTGTCCATCCCTCGAGTGTACGCGCCGAAATTGCGCCTTTTCCGTGCGAAACGCGTGTTACATGCGCGGATTCGCAGGAAACGTCGATTCATGCTGTGTGAGACTGGAACCGGCGTCCCTGCATGACCGGTCCCACCGGTCGCGCCGGGCTCTCGAGAGCGACCTGGTCCGCCACCCACCCGCGTTCCGCCCAGGCCTGGCCGACGGATCGCCAACAGAGGAGCTCCCGTGTCACTTGATGTCGCATCCGCTACCCCGAACGAGTCTGCGGTGCCCGCGCCGGTGACTCGCACGCCGGTCACCCGCACGATCCTGATGTGCAAGCCCGACTACTTCACCGTGGTCTACCGGATCAATCCGTGGATGGACCCGGCGCTGCCCACCGACACGAGCCTGGCCGTCGCCCAGTGGCAGACCCTGTACGACACCTACGTCGGCCTCGGCTTCGACGTGCACCTGATCGACCCGATCGACGGGCTGCCCGACATGGTCTACGCGGCCAACGGTGGCTTCGTCATCGACGGCATCGCCTACGGCGCCAAGTTCACCTACCCCCAGCGCCAGCCCGAGGGCCCGGCCTACATGGACTGGTTCGGCGCCAACGGCTTCGACGTGCGCGAGCCCGTCGAGATCAACGAGGGCGAGGGCGACCTCCTGCTCGTCGGCGACGTGATCCTGGCCGGAACCGGGTTCCGCAGTGCGTCGAACAGCCACGAAGAGGTCTCGGCCATCTACGGTCGCCCGGTGATCACCCTCAAGCTGGTCAACCCGAGTTTCTACCACCTCGATACCGCCGTGGCCGTGCTCGATGACACCAACATCGCCTACCTGCCCAGCGCCTTCGACGAGCCGAGCCTGGCGATCCTGCGCGAGCGCTTCCCCGACGCGATCATCGTCACCGAAGAGGATGCCGCCATCCTGGGCCTCAATTCCTACTCCGACGGGTACAACGTCGTGATCGCCGCCCGGGCCAAGGACTTCGAACGGCAACTGCGTGAACGCGGCTACAACCCGATCGGTGTGGACCTGTCCGAGCTGCTGCTCGGCGGCGGAGGCGTGAAGTGCTGCACTCTGGAGCTGCGCCGATGAGCGCCCTGATCAACCAGGCCGGACGGGCCGACCAGACCGGCCTCACCGCCCAGGTGGGCCTGACCGACCAGTCCGCTGCCGTCGCGCTGGAGAACGCCCACGCGGCGCACAACTACCACCCGCTGCCCGTGGTCGTCGCCTCCGGTGACGGCGCCTGGGTCACCGACATCAACGGCAAGCGCTACCTGGACTGCCTGGCGGCGTACTCCGCGGTCAACTTCGGCCACTCCAACCCCGTGCTGCTGGATGCCGCGCGCGCCCAGCTCGGGCGCATCACGCTCACGAGCCGCGCCTTCCACAACGACCAGCTGGGTCCGTTCGTCACTGCGCTGGCCAAGCTGGCCGGCAAGGACATGGTGCTGCCGATGAACACCGGCGCCGAAGCCGTGGAATCCGGTATCAAGGTGGCCCGCGCCTGGGGTTACCGGGTGAAGGGCGTCGCGGCGGGGATGGCCAACATCATCGTCGCCGGCGGCAACTTCCACGGCCGCACCACCACCATCATCAGCTTCTCCGACGACGACTCGGCCCGCGCCGACTTCGGCCCGTTCACCCCGGGCTTCCGCACCGTGCCCTACGGGGATGCCGCCGCGCTCGAGGCGGCCATCGACGAGAACACCGTGGCCGTGCTGCTCGAACCCATCCAGGGGGAGGCCGGCATCGTCGTACCGCCCGCCGACTACCTGCCCGCCGTGCGGGAGATCACCACCCGGAACAATGTGCTGTTCATCGCCGATGAGATCCAGTCCGGCCTCGGCCGCACCGGTGCAACCTTCGCGGTGGAACTCGCCGGCGTCGTGCCCGATCTCTACCTGCTCGGCAAGGCCCTGGGCGGCGGCATCGTGCCGGTGTCCGCCGTGGTCGGCAACGCCGACATTCTCGGGGTGCTCCGCCCGGGCGAACACGGGTCCACCTTCGGCGGCAACCCGCTCGCCGCGGCCGTGGGCCTGGCCGTGGTCAATATGCTCGCCACCGGCGAATACCAGCGGCGAGCCCGGGACCTCGGCGCCCACCTGCACGAGCGGCTGCTCGGCCTGGTCGGGCACGGCGTGCTCGAGGTGCGCGGCGCCGGCCTCTGGGCCGGCATCGACATCGACCCGGCCCTGGCCAGCGGCCGCGCGGTGTGCGAGGCCCTGATGGAGCGCGGCGTGCTCGCGAAAGACACGCACGGCTCCACCATCCGCCTCGCCCCGCCCCTCGTGGTCTCGGCCGAGGACCTCGACTGGGCCGTCGACCAGCTCGCGGCCGTACTCGAGGAGTTCGCCGCCTGATCGCTCGCTAGAAGCGGCCGGGCAGGTCCTCTAGGGCCTCCGCGGCCAGCGGGTCGATCCGGCCCAGCCGGGTGAGCTGGGTGACGTGCGCGGGCTCGAGCTCCTCGAGCGAGTTCACGCCCAGCAGTCGCATGGTGCGGGCCACCTGGTCGGACAAAATCTGGATGGCCCGGTCCACGCCGGCCTCCCCGCCGGCCATCAGGCCGTAGAGGTAGGCGCGGCCGATCATGGTGAAGCGGGCGCCGAGCGCCACGGAGGCCACGATGTCGGCGCCGCTCATGATGCCCGTGTCCAGGTGCACCTCGAGGTCGTTGCCCACCTCGCGGGCCACGCTGGGCAGCAGGTGGAACGGGATCGGCGCCCGGTCCAGCTGCCGGCCGCCGTGGTTGGACAGCGTGATGCCGTCCACTCCGAGGTCGGCGAGCTTCTTCGCGTCGGCAAGGTTCTGCACGCCCTTGACCACGACCTTGCCCGGCCACTGCGCCTTGATCCAGGCGAGGTCCTCGAAGGTCACGGTGGGGTCGAACATGGTGTCGAGGAGTTCGCCCACGGTGCCGCTCCAGCGGTCGAGGCTGGCGAAGGCGAGCGGTTCGGTGGTGAGGAAGTTGATCCACCACTCCGGCCGCGGCAGCGCGTTGACCACGGTGCCCAGGGTGAGCTGTGGCGGGATGGAGAAGCCGTTGCGCTTGTCGCGCAGGCGCGCACCGGCAACCGGCACGTCCACCGTCACGAGCAGGGTGTCGAAGCCCGCGGCGGCGGCCCGCTCCACCAGCGCCATCGACCGGTCGCGGTCCTTCCACATGTAGAGCTGGAACCAGTTGCGGCCGTGCGGGTTGGCCTTCTTGACGTCTTCGATGGCCGTGGTGCCCATGGTGGACAGCGAGAACGGGATGCCGGCCTTCGCGGCCGCGTGGGCGCCGGCGATCTCGCCCTCGGTCTGCATCATCCGCGTGAAGCCGGTGGGGGCGATGCCGAACGGCTGGGCGACGGGCGCACCGAGCACGTCCCATCCGGTGGACACCGTCGACACATCGCGCAGGATCGACGGCTGGAACTCGATGTCCTCGAAGGCCTGCCGGGCGCGCTCCAGCGAGATCTCCCCCTCCGCGGCGCCCTCGGTGTAGTCGAACGCGGCCTTGGGGGTGCGCTTCTTCGCGATGGCCCGCAGGTCGTGGATGGTGAGCGCCGCGTCGAGTCGGCGCTTCTTGGCGTTGAGCTCGGGCACCTTGAACTGCATGAGCGGGGCAAGGTCTTTGATCTTGGGAATGCGGCGGTCAACCATGGACGGGTCCTGTCTCAGCGGGGATGGGCGGGTCGGTGCGGAGGGGCGGGGTGGCAGGGGAGAAGGCGAGGGCGGATGAGCGGCTTCGCTCGGGGGTCAGCCGGGTCTCGGCGTAGTACCCGGAGATGTGGGCGTGCACGAGGCTGTGGGCCTCGGCCGGGTCTGCGGCTTCGATGGCCGCCAGGATGCCGCGGTGCTCGGCCCGCAGCCGGGCGCTGGTGTCGGACCAGGAAGCCAGCCGGGCGACGCCGGCGCGCACATAGCCCTCGATGGCGTTCCGCAGCCCGGACATGGTGGCGATCACGACCTGATTGCCGCAGGCTTCGGCCAGCGACAGGTGGAAGGCCGCGTCGAGGGCGAGGAATTCGTCTTCGGTCAGGCCCTCGGCATCCATCGCGGTGAGCAGTTGGACGCACCGGCTCAGGTCGGGGGCCAGTCGGTCGGGGTGCAAGCGGTCGGGATGCAGCAGGGCCGCCGACAGCACGGCCTCGGCGAGTTCCGCGGCCACGGCGGTTTCCAGCACGAGCCGGGTCTTCACGATGTCCGCCACCGGGAAGCCCTGCGCCGCGACCTGGAGGCGCATCAGGGCGCTCATACCGCCGCCGGGCAGCGCCACGATGATCGCACCGGCGGTGGGGCCGGAGCCGACGTTGGTGCGCACGAGTCCGAGCACCTCGAGCACCCTGATGGCTTCACGCACGCTCGAGCGGCCCACGCCCAGCTCGGTGGCCAGGGCGCGCTCGCCGGGCAGCCGGTCGCCGGGCTTCAGCCGGCCGCCGAGCAGGTCGTCCTCGATGTGGGCGAGCACGACCTCCCAGGCACGGCGTTCGTCGACGGTCACGGTGTCCTCCTCCATTGGCGGGCTGTGGGTCTGGCGTGCTGTGTTCTGGTGCGTGGTGCTCTGGTGTGCCGTGTGCAGACCCGCGGTGCAACTCCGGCGCCCGTCATGTGGTCTGACCACACAGCCTAGCCAGCCGGCGCGCGAAAATCCACCCCCGCTTCCCGGCTCGTTCTGCCGGGAGGAGAGCGGGGACGCCGGGGGAGATGACGTTGTATCAGGCGCGTTCGAACTCGTCGTCGGAGTTCAACCGGCCGTCATGGAGCCGACCGTCAGAACGTCGGGGAGGCGGCTCAGCCGCTTCCGGATGTCCTCGGTGGGGTCAGCGGGACTGGCGGCGCTTGCCCGGCGCGGACTGGCCCTTGACGGCGGGCGCGCGACCGCGACCCTTTGACGCTTTGGCCTTGCCGCCGCCGGATCCACTGCTGTTGCCCGAGCCCTGGGAGGGGCCGCCGGCCGGTGGCATGTGGGCCAGCAGCCCCTTGGACTCGGCTAGCAGGGCGATTCCGGCTTCGGTGAGGAAGGGGTTGTCGGCGGCAGGTTCGAAAAGCGGCACACCGAGCTCGGCCTCCAGTGAGGCGACCGACTTCATCAGTGTCGTACGCGACACGTTGAGGTTCTTCGCGGCGCGAGCGATGTCCAATTCCTCGGCGACGGCGACAAAACGCCGGAGCAGTGTGGTGTCCACGGGCATCCTCTCTGCCGCACGCGCGAATCGCGTACCTGCATACAGGCTACGCGGTGGCGGCGGCCTCCACGGGCCGGCTCTGCACCCGGGCGTCGTCGAGGAGCTTCATGAACTCGCGCATCCACTCGGGGTGGTCGGGCCAGGCTCGGCCGGAGACCAGGTTGCCGTCGACGACGGCCGCGCCGTTCTCGAAGGTGCCGCCGCCCAGTTCCACGTCCAGTTTGAGGGCGGGATAGGCCGAGGAGGTGCGCCCCTGGAGCACTCCGGCCGCGGCCAGCAGCATGGGCCCGTGGCAGAGCGCGGCGACCGGCGCGTTGGTCTCGAAGAAGTGCCGCACGATGCGCTTGGCGTCCTCGTCGTTGCGGATGTACTCCGGCGCCCGGCCGCCCGGAACCACCACGGCAAGGTAGTCGGCGGGATTCACGTCCTTGAACGCGATGTCGGCATCCCACATGTGGCCGAGCTTCTCGGTGTAGGTGTCGAAGCCGTCGACGAAGTCGTGCACCACGAATTGCAGTTTCTTCTTCTCCGGGGCCGCGATGTGTACCTCGTACCCGGCCTCGCGCAGGCGCTGGTACGGGTAGAACACCTCGAGAGTCTCGGCGGCGTCTCCGGTGAGAATGATGATCTTGTCCATGGCATACCTCTCTGTATGGAGATTCTGGATATGGTTCTGGACGCCAGCATCCGTCGGCGCGCGTCTATCGGCAACCCCTCTCGCCTGCTGCCGTGAGCGTCGGGGCGTGGCGAGCAGCTCGAACGGCTAGAGGAAGAGCAGGACGACGCCCAGGATCGCCGAAGCGACGCCCAGGGCGAGCAGGATCAGGCCGGTCAGCCGCAGGGCCTTGCCGTCATGGTCGGGCGAGTGGGTGCGGCAGCGCTCCGGGGACCGGGCGCTGAACCACACCGTGACGTCGTCGCCGGGATCCAGGTGCTCCGTCTCGTGACTGTCGGCCAGGGCCTCGTGCACCTCACCGGTGCTGTCGAACCAGCGGATCACCGGGCCGGATGCCGTGGCGGCGACGACGCCGTCGGTCTGCACCCAGCGACCGCCGAAACCACGCACGGATACCCCGGCGATATAGAGCGGAAGACCGACGAGCAGGCCCACGATGGTGAAGATCTCGCTGAGCATCGAGATGATCGCATGAAGGTCCACCCGTGCCCGCCGTTTCCGTGTCGCTCTGCCTAGTCTGAAATGTTATCGTGCACGACCAGGCCCCGCGGCGTCGGCGAGTAGACACGGGGTGGATGCGCCTGGTGCACGAGTGCCCGCAGGCTCTCCAGACTGCCGGTGGCGAAGCCCTGCGCGCGGGCCTGCACGAGCACGTTCCCGATCGCGGTGGCCTCCACCGGACCGGCCAGCACCGGCAGCCCGGTGTAGTCGGCCGTGAGCTGGCAGAGCAGCTCGTTCTGCGACCCGCCGCCCACCAGGTGCACCGTGCGCACGGGCTGGCCCGAGAGTTCGGTGATCGTGCGGAGGGTGCGGGCATGGGCCGCCGCGAGGCTCTCCACGATGCTGCGCACCAGCTCTGCCCGGCTGCCGGGCGGGCGGATGCTGTGCTCCCGGCAGTAGCCGTCGATGCGGTCGGGCAGGTGTCCCGGCGCCAGGAAGCGGGGGTCGTCGACATCGAAGAGGGTGGTCGGCCCGGGCAGTGCGGCGGCCTGGGCGAGCAGGGCCGGCAGCTCGACGGGGTCGCCGTCACGCTCCCAGGTGCGGATCGACTCGCTGAGCAGCCAGAGGCCCATCACGTTGCGGAGGTAGCGCACACGACCGTCCACGCCGCCCTCGTTGGTGAAGTTCGCCGCGCGGCTGGCCTCCGAGAGCACCGGCGCCGGGAGCTCGACCCCAACGAGCGACCAGGTGCCGCTGGAGATGTAGGCGCAGTCGTCGGTGAGCATCGGCACACCCACCACGGCGGAAGCTGTGTCGTGCGATCCCACCGCCACCAGCTCGAGCCGGCTCCCGCCGACATCTGCGGCCACGGAAGGCAACAGCGGCCCGATGGCTTCGCCCGCGGCCACCAGGTCGGGAAACAGCGTGCGCGGCAGGCCCAGCCGGTGCATCAGCTCGGTGTCCCACTCGGCGGCGGTGCCCCCGACGGCGCGCAGCAGCCCGGTGGTCGAGGCGTTGCTGCGCTCGGCGACCCGCCGGCCGGTCAGCCAGAACCCGAGCAGGTCGGGGATCAGCAGCAGGCCGTCGGCGACCGCGAGGTCCCCGCTGGCCCGGTCCGCCGCCAGCTGGTACAGGGTGTTGAAGGGCAGCACCTGCAGACCGTTCCGGCCGTAGAGCTCGGCCGGCGGCACCAGGGCATGGGTGGCTTCCACCCCGGCTGCGGTGCGGTCGTCCCGATAGTGGAAGGGGGCCCCCAGCATCCGGTCGCCGCGTAGGAGCGCATAGTCGACGGCCCAGGAATCGATCCCAACACTGGCCAGCTCGGGAGCCTCCCGCGCGGCCGCCCGTAGGCCCGCGAGCGAGTTGCGGTACAGCTCCAGGATGTTCCAGTGCAAACCGTCGATGGTGCGCACCGGGTTGTTGGGGAACCGGGCCACCGAATGCAGGTCGAGCCGGTTCGGGCCGACGTGCCCGAGCATCACCCGGCCGCTCGATGCGCCGAGGTCGACCGCGGCGACCGTGCCTCCGGCACCCTGCCCCGCGTTCACCGCAGGAACGCGGCGGCGACGCCGGCGTCGACCGGGATGTGCAGGCCGGTGGTGTGGCTGAGGTCGCTCGTGCAGAGCACGAAGACGGCGTTGGCCACGTTCTCGGGCAGCACCTCGCGCTTGAGCAGGGTGCGCTGGGCGTAGTACTTGCCCAGATCGTCTTCCGCCACCCCGTAGACCGCGGCGCGCTTGGCGCCCCAGCCGCCGGCGAAGATGCCGGAGCCGCGCACGACGCCGTCGGGGTTGATGCCGTTGACCTTCACGCCGTACTCGCCGAGTTCGGCCGCCAGCAGCCGTACCTGGTGGGCCTGGTCGGCCTTCGTCGCCGAGTAGGCGATGTTGTTCGGCCCGGCGAACACCGAGTTCTTCGACGAGATGTAGATGATGTCGCCGCCGAGTTTCTGGTCGATGAGCACCTTCGCGGCCGCCCGTGAGACCAGGAACGAGCCCTTGGCCATCACGTTGTGCTGCAGGTCCCAGTCGGCCACCGTGGTCTCGAGCAGGGACTTCGACAGCGACAGCCCGGCGTTGTTCACGACCAGGTCGAGGCCACCGAACGCGAGCAGCGCGGCGTCGACGGATGCCTGCACCGCTGCCTCGTCAGTGACGTTCGCCTGTACGCCGATCGCCACGTCTGCGCTGCCGATCTCGGCGGCCGCGGCCTGGGCCTTCGCCAGGTCGAGGTCGGCGATCACGACGCAGGCGCCCTCTGCCGCCAGGCGGGTGGCGATGGCCTTGCCGATGCCGGAGGCCGCGCCGGTGACGAGCGCCACCCGGGTGGCCAGCGGCTTGGGCTTGGGCATCCGCTGCAGCTTGGCCTCTTCGAGCGCCCAGTACTCGATCTTGAACTTCTCGGCCTCGTCGATGGGGGCGTAGCTCGAGAGGCCCTCGGCGCCTCGCATGACGTTGATGGCGTTGAGGTAGAATTCGCCGGCCACCCGGGCGGTCTGCTTGTTGGCGCCGTAACTGAACATGCCCACTCCGGGGATCAGCACGATGAGAGGGTCCGCGCCGCGGATCGCGGGGGAGCCGTCGACCGCATTCCGGTCGTAGTACGCCTGGTAGTCGGCGCGGTACGCCTCGTGCAGCTCCTGCAGCCGGGCGAGGGAGTCCTCCACCGACGCATCCGCCGGCAGGTCGAGCAGCATCGGCTTGACCTTGGTGCGCAGGAAGTGGTCGGGGCAGCTCGTGCCCAGGGCCGCCAGCCGCGGGTGCTCGCTGCGGGAGAGGAAGTCCAGAACCTCGGGGACGTCGGTGAAGTGGCCCACCTTGGCGCTGTCGGTGGAGACCAGGCCGCGCAGGGTGGGGGCGAGGGCCGCCGCCTTGGCGCGGCGGTCGGCCTCGGCCAAGGCGCCGAAGCCGGTCAGCTCGGCGCCGAACGGCTCGGGTGAGGAGTGCTCGGCGATGTAGGCGGTTGCGGTGTCGATGATCCACAGCGAGTTGGCCTCGCAGGCCGCGCTGGTGTCGCCCCAGGCCGTGATGCCGTGGCCGCCGAGGATGCAGCCGGTGGCCTGCGGATTGGCGTCCTTGATGGCCGCGATGTCCAGGCCCAGCTGGAAGCCGGGTCGGCGCCAGGGCACCCAGACCACCCGGTCGCCGAAGATGGTGCCGGTGAGCGCCTCGCCGTCGGCGGCGGTCGCGATGGCGATGCCGGCATCCGGGTGCAGGTGGTCGACGTGCGCCGCATCCACCAGCCCGTGCATCGGGGTGTCGATCGACGGCGCCGCGCCGCCCTTACCGTGCAGGGTGTAGTCGAGGGCCGCGACCATCTCGTCCTCGCGGTCGACACCGGGATAGACGTTCGTGAGGGCGCGCATCCGGTCCAGCCGCAGCACGGCCAGCCCGGGCTCGGTGAGGGTGCCGAGGTCGCCGCCGGAACCCTTGACCCAGAGCAGCTGGATCTCCTCACCGGTGACCGGGTCGGTTTCGGTGCCCGTGGCCGAGGTGTTTCCGCCGGCGTAGTTGGTGTTCTTCGGGTCGGCGCCGAGCCGGTTGGAGCGGCTGATGAGCTCCAGAGCGGTGGGGTTGGTCATGACGAGCTTCTTTCGAGGTCAGAGTGAGGTGGAGCGAGGGGACCGCGGGCCAACGCGGCCCGGCTGGTGCCGATCCGGACAGGTGCGCCCGGTACGCGGGGCACAGGTGCCGGCACTGGCAACAGTTGCGGGCGTCAGGCGCCCCAGCCGGCCTGCTGACCGCCGGCGCGGTCGGCGGCGATCTGCGCCTGATAGCCGGATGCCGCGTAGGCGGCCATGGGGTCGGCGGGCAGCCCGCGGGTCTCGCGCCAGGCGGCGAGGTCACCGCGCACGTCGGTATAGAAGGCGTCCATCAGGATGCCGTTGGCGCCGAGCACATCCCCGGCGTCCTGCGCCGCGCGGAGGGCGGTGCCGTCCACGAGCAGCGCCCTGGCGGTCATCTCCTGCACGTTGAGCACCGAGCGGATCTGGCCGGGGATCTTGTCTTCGACGTTGTGGCACTGGTCGAGCATGAAGGCGACGGGGGAGTCCGGCCCGAAGCCTGCGCCGCGGATGACCTCGTAGAGGATCCGGAACAGCTGGAACGGGTCGGCCGCGCCGACGATGAGGTCGTCGTCGGCGTAGAAGCGGGAGTTGAAGTCGAAGGAGCCGAGCTTGCCGAGCCGCAACAGCTGGGCGACGATGAACTCGATGTTGGTGCCGGGGGCGTGGTGGCCGGTGTCCAGGCAGACCAGGGCGCGGTCGCCGAGGGCCGACACCTGGGCGTAAGACGTTCCCCAGTCCGGTACGTCGGTGTGATAGAAAGCCGGCTCGAAGAACTTGTACTCGAGCACGAGTCGCTGCTCGGCCCCGATGCGCTCGTAGATGGCGGCGAGGGAGTCGGCGAGCCGGTCCTGGCGGCCGCGGATATCGCCCTGGCCGGGGTAGTTGGTTCCGTCGGCGAGCCAGATCTTGAGGTCCCGCGACCCGGTGGCGTGCATGATGTCGATGCAGTCGAAGTGGTGGTCGATGGCCTTCTGGCGCACGGCGGCATCCGTGTGGGTGAGGCTGCCGAACTTGTAGGCGTCGTCCTGGAAGGTGTTGGAGTTGACCGTGCCGAGCGCCAGGCCGTGGTCGCCGGCGAAGTCGCGGAGGGCCGCATAGTCGTCCACCTTGTCCCAGGGGATGTGCAGCGCCACGGTGGGGGCCAACCCGGTGTGCCTGTGCACGGTGGCGGCATCCGCGATCTTCTCCTGGATGGTGCGGGGCGTGCCGGGCGTGGAGAACACCTTGAATCGTGTGCCGGAATTGCCGAATGCCCAGGAGGGCAGTTCGATGGCCTGGGCGGCCAGCTGGGCGGTGATGGAATCGAACGACGTCATGAGGGTCACTTCTCTGTGAGAGCCGGGAGTGGTGCCTGCGAGTCTAAATGAATCGTTTCAACAGAGTCAAGCCTGCGAGAGGCCACGCAGCTGGTCCTCGAGGTTGAAGACCTCCCGCAACTGAAGGAAACCCTGGTCCGGAGTGTCATCCAGGTCGACGAAGAATTCGGCCATCTCCGCCTGCCACCGGGCGTTGACCGAGGTCTGGGCCATTCCGGCCTGGGCCACGGTGAGCGTTGAATCGTTTAAACGGCCGGGCCTCGAACATAGATCGGCGTTGGGCGGCTGTCAATCGGTCCCAACGGCCGCGCCCGGGCTGCAGCCAGGCGGCACTCCATCCGCACCTCGGCCGCCTGTTCGGCGGCGGATAAGGTGGAGCGACAGCAGCGATTGGATGGGCTCACATGGCGGTAAGCGTGCGCGAGGTGGCGGCCCTGGCCAAGGTTTCCGTCGGCACGGTGTCGAACGTGATGAACCGTCCGGACAAGGTATCGCCGGACACCGTGGAGCGGGTGCAGGCCGCCATCCGCCAACTGGGCTTCGTGCGCAACGACGCCGCCCGCCAGCTGCGCGCCGGGCGGAGCCGCAGCATCGGCCTGGTCGTTCTCGACGTGGGCAATCCGTTCTTCACCGACCTGGCGCGCGGCGCGGAGAAGCGTGCCGCCGAGGCGGGCCTGACCGTGCTGCTGGGCAACAGCGACGATGACGTCCTGCGCGAGAACGCCTACCTCGATCTGTTCGAGGAGCAGCGCGTGTTCGGGGTTCTCGTGTCGCCGGTCGACGACGCGAACGAGCGTCTCGCCGGGCTGCGGGAGCGCGGAACGGCCACGGTCCTGATCGACCGCGAGGCGGGTGACCAGAGTTTCTCCTCGGTGTCCGTGGACGACCCGGCCGGGGGCTTCGCCGCTGCGAAGCACCTGCTGGAGCGCGGCCGGCGGCGGCTGGCCTTCGTCGGCGGACCCGCGAGCCTCCGCCAGGTCGCCGACCGGCTCGCCGGCGCCCGCCGGGCTGTGGCCGAGCAGGCCGGCGCGAGTCTCGACGTGATCGAGACCACGGCGTTGTCGGTCTTGGAAGGCCGCCGGGCCGGAGAAGCCATCCTGGCGAGGCCACAGGCCGAGCGCCCGGACGCGGTCTTCGCGGCGAACGACTTGCTCGCCCTCGGCGTGCTCCAGGCCCTGAACATGAGCGGCGGCATCCGGGTCCCGGGTGATATCGCCTTGATCGGATACGACGACATCGCCTTCGCCGCGGCGGCCGTCGTACCGCTGTCGTCGATCCGCCAGCCGAGCGAGCTGATCGGCTACACGGCCGTTGACCTGCTCCTGCGGGAGGCGGCGGGCGGTGCCGCGGCCGAGCACGAGCAGGTCGTCTTCCAGCCCGAACTCGTGGTGCGGGCGTCCACCGGAGGCTGAGCCGGCGACCGCTTCAGCTTCAGCGCGGAGTGGTCGCCTCGATGACGGCGATCTCCCGCGTCGCGGTCTCGCGATCACGGTCGCGTTCCGCCGCGGCGGCCTTCTCCGACACGACGCGGATGGCCGAGGTGAGCGGACGCCCGTCGCCCCGGTGCCGCACATTGAATCGTGGCGTGCGGGGCGAGGTGCGCGGCCGGATGCGCACGCGCAGGCTCTGGTATTTGATCATCCAGAACAGCACGACGGCGGCCGCGAGCAGCCCCGACACGGCGGCGACGCCGATCGACCAGCGTGGACCGTACTGGTCGGCCACCCAGCCCACCAGCGGGGCGCCGAGCGGGGTGCCGCCGGCGAAGATGGCCATGTACAGCGCCATCACCCGGCCGCGCATGGCGGGCTCTGTGGTGGTCTGTACATAGGCGTTCGCCGTGGTCATCAGGGTGAGCGAGGCGAGCCCCACGAACGCGAGCGAGATCGCGAAGGTGAGATAGGTGGGCATCAGCGCCGCGACCGTGCAGGAGAGGCCGAAGAAGAACGCACCGCCGATCACCAGGCGCATCCTCGGGCGGCTCCGCCGCGCGGACAGCAGGGCGCCGGCCACGCTGCCCACCGCCATGATCGAGCTCAGCATGCCGAACTCGCTGGCACCCATGCCGAACTCCACGGTGGCCATGGTGGAGGTGAAGATCGCGAAGTTGAACCCGAAGGTGCCCACCAGGAACACCGTGATCAACACGGCGACGATGTCAGGTCGGTGCCACACGTAGCGGAAGCCGGCCATCAGTTGGCCGCGCTCGCGTGGCGCGCGCGGTTGCTTGCGGAGTTGTTTGGTGCGGAGGAGCGTCATGGCGAACACCGTGAAGGCGAAGGTCACGGCGTTGATCAGGAAGACCCAGCCGGCGCCGACCGCCACCGTGAGCACACCGGCCGCGGCCGGTCCGATCAGCCGGGCGCCGTTGAACGAGGCCGAGTTGAGCGCCACGGCGTTCGAGAGGTTGTCGTCGGGAACCAGCTCGGAGACGAAGGTCTGCCGGGCGGGGGCGTCGATGGCGGCCACCACGCCCAGGGCGAGGGCGAAGAGGTAGACGTGCCAGAGCTCGACCACGCCCGTGACGGTGATGATGCCCAGGCCGAGGCCCAGCATGCCCATGAGGGACTGGGTGAGCATGAGCAGCTTGCGCCGGTCGAACCTGTCCGCGATGAGACCCGACCACGGCATCAGCAGCAGTTGGGGCCCGAATTGCAGGGCCATCACGATGCCCACCGCGGTGGCGTTGTAGTCGGTGAGCTGGGTCAGCACGATCCAGTCCTGGGCCGTGCGCTGCATCCAGGTGCCCACATTGGACACCAGGGCGCCGGCGAACCAGATCCTGTAATTGACCACGCTCAGGGAGCGGAACATTGCACTCAACTGTCGGTGAGCTCCTTCATGATGTCGGTGGCGGCGGCCAGAACCTGGCGCTGCTCGGGGGTGAGCCGCAGGATGCGTTTGGCGATCCAGTCATCGCGGCGGCGGCGAGTCTCCTTCACGAGGGCCAGCCCGGCCGGGGTGACGGTGAGGATGACCTTGCGGCCGTCTTCGGCCGAGCCGGCCCGGTCGACCAGGCCCGCCTGCACCAGCGCGTTCACGGTGCGATTCATCGAGGGCGGGGTGACCCGTTCCTCCTCGCTGAGCGCGCTGAGGGTCATCGGCCCCAGTCGGAAGACGGCGCCGAGGGCCGAGAACTGGCCGCCGGTGAGTTCGTTCTCGGCCTGTTCCTGGCGCACGCGCCGGGCAAGCCGGCCGTTGGCCAGGCGGAAGTCGTGGCTCAGTTCGGCGACGGTGCGGCGCTTCGTGTGCGGCGCCGCGGCAGGGGGAGTCGGAGGAAGGAGAGTCATGATTACTTAGCCTAACAAATTAGCCATGCTAATGATTCCCGCGCGCCCGCCAATGACCTCCGGAGCGCCGTGCGGCGCCCATAACTGGTCCCGGTCCGGACATTCGCACCCGGTGTGCCGGGTGCAGATGTCCGCATGGGCACCGGTTACGGCAGAATGAGCCCGTGCCCACCTTCATTGACGAATACGGCGTCCCCATCGTGTACTACGCCTGGCCGGTCGACCATCCCCGCGCCATCGTGCAGCTCGTGCACGGGGTGGGCGAACACGCCCTGCGCTACCGCGAGGTGGCGCGCGCGCTGAACCTGGCCGGGTACACCGTCTACGCCGACGATCACCGTGGCCACGGGCAGACCGGGATGCGCCAGCACGGTGGCAACGCCGAGATGCTCGGCCGGCTCGGCCCTGGCGGTCTGCGCGCCGCGGTCGCGGCCGTACATGGCTTCAGCGACGAGATCCGCCGGCTCACGCTCGAGCAGGCCGAGCCCGGGGAGCCGGCCCTGCCGCTGGTGCTGGTCGGGCACAGCTGGGGGTCGTTCATGGCCCAGATGCTCGTCAACCAGCATCCCGACGACTACCAGGCCGTCGTTCTCACCGGCACCGCCTACCGCTGGCCCGGCTATCTCGACAGCGGCGACCTCAACCGCAAACACAAGCACCTGGGCTCGACCGGCGCCGAATGGCTCAGCCGGGACCCGGCCGTGGCGGCGGCGTTCGTGGCCGATCCGCTCACGACGAGCGTGCCGCTGGCCAGGCTGTTCGGGCTGCGGGATGCCGCCCGCATCCTCGGCCGCCCGGCCCGCGGCCTCCCCGCCGGGTTGCCCCTGCTCATCCAGGTCGGCGGCGATGACCCGGTCGGCGGGGAGCGCAGCGCGCAGAAGCTCGCCCAGGTCTACCGGCGCCGCTCGGGGCTGACGGATGTGCGGGTGATCGTCTACCCCGGCGCCCGGCACGAGGTGTTCAACGAGACCAACCGCGACGAGGTGCTCGCCGACCTGGTCTCCTGGCTCAATACGTACCTCCCCGAGCCCGCCGGAACGGCCCCGACCGACGATTAGGCTGGGCTCATGCATGGTGAATACAAGGTTCCTGGCGGCAAGCTCGTTGTGGTCGACCTCGAGGTCGTCGACAACGTCATCAGCGGTTTCCGTCTGGCCGGGGATTTCTTCCTCGAACCCGACGACGCCCTCGAGGACATCAACGCCGCGGTGAACGGTCTCGCCGCCGACAGCGACGCGGCCACCATTGCCGCGGCCGTGCGGGCGGCACTGCCGCCCGAGGCCACCCTGCTCGGCTTCTCGCCGGAGTCGGTCGCCGTTGCCGTGAGGCGCTCACTGGCCCACGCCAGCAGCTGGCGCGACTACGACTGGCAGCTCATCCACGCCAAGGCCGTGCCGCCGGTGATGCAGATGGCGCTCGACGAGGTCCTGGCCGTCGAGGTGGGCGAGGGTCGTCGCCAGCCCACCCTGCGCATCTGGGAATGGAACGAGCCCGCCGTCGTCATCGGCAGCTTCCAGTCGCTCAAGAACGAGGTCGACGCTGTCAACGCCGAGAAGCACGGCTTCACCGTGGTGCGCCGGGTGAGCGGTGGCGGCGCGATGTTCATGGAGGCCGGCTCCGTGATCACCTATTCGATCTATGCGCCCACCGAACTCGTGCACGGCATGACCTTCGCCGACTCCTACGCCTTCCTCGACGAATGGGTCATCACGGCCCTCAAGTCGCTTGGCATCGACGCCCACTACCAGCCGCTCAACGACATCACGAGCCCCACCGGCAAGATCGGCGGGGCCGCGCAGAAGCGTCTCGGAAGCGGCGCTGTGCTGCACCACGTCACCATGAGCTACGACATGGACGGCGAGAAGATGGTGCAGGTGCTGCGCATCGGCCGGGAGAAGCTCAGCGACAAGGGCATCACCAGCGCCGCCAAGCGCGTGGATCCGTTGCGCAGCCAGACCGGGCTCAGCCGGGCCGAGATCATCGACCGCATGAAGCAGACCTTCACGAGCCTGTACGGGGCCACGCCGGGAGATATCACCGACGAGGAATATGCCAAGGCCGCCGACCTGGTCGAGAGCAAATTCAGCACCGACGAATGGATCGGCCGCGTTCCCTGACGGCCAGCGAACAGGCCTGGGGAGCTAGCGGCCGCGACTCAGCAGGTCCTGGTACTCGGCGTGCGAGTCGATCCAGTCGGCGACGAACGGGCAATCCGCCACCACGGTGAAATCCGTGCGGGTGCGCACGTCGTCCAGCGCCTGCTCCACCAGGATGCTCGCCAGGCCGTGATCGCGCCGGGCCGGATCCACCTCGGTGTGGGTGAAGCGCAGCTCCTCGCCCACGATGCGGTAGTCGGCCAGGCCGACGGGCTCGCCATCCTGCCAGAGGGTGTAGCGAGAGACCTCGGGCTCGTGCTCCACCCGAGCGCCGGATCCGTCTGTCGTCAATTCGTCGGTCGTCATCGGAACAGCGTAGGCCGACTGACAGAATGAGGGAATGCCAAACGCGTGGACTCAGGCCTCTCCCAGCAGGGTCATCGAGGCCGACAACCTCGAGGTGCTGCCGACGCTTCCCGACGGGGCGTTCACGCTCATCTACCTCGACCCGCCGTTCAACACCGGCCGGTCGCAGAAGCGGCAGGCCACCACGTCGGTGCGCAGCACCCAGGCCAGCGGCGCGCACGCGGCCGGCACCATCACGGGTTTCAAGGGCCAGAGGTACGAGCGCATCAAGGGTGACCTGCTCGGCTACGACGACCAGTTCGAGGACTACTGGGCGTTCCTCGAGCCCCGGCTGATCGAGGCCTGGCGGCTGCTCGCCGACGACGGCACGCTCTACCTGCACCTCGACTACCGCGAGGCGCACTACGCCAAGGTGCTGCTCGACGCCCTCTTCGGCCGGGAGTGCTTCCTCAACGAGCTCATCTGGGCCTACGATTACGGCGCCAAGTCGAAGAACCGCTGGCCCACCAAGCACGACACGATCCTGGTCTACGTGAAGAACCCCAAGAGCTACTACTTCGACTCCAGCACGGTCGACCGCGAGCCGTACATGGCCCCGGGCCTGGTGACGCCCGAGAAGGTGGCCAAGGGCAAGCTGCCCACGGATGTCTGGTGGCACACCATCGTCTCGCCCACGGGCAAGGAGAAGACCGGGTATCCCACGCAGAAGCCCGTGGGCATCCTGCGCCGCATGATCCAGGCGTCCAGCCGTGAGGGCGACTGGGTGCTGGACTTCTTCGCCGGCAGCGGCACCACGGGCGCCGTCGCGGCCGCGCTCGGCCGCCGCTTCCTGCTCATCGACCAGAACCCGGAATCCCTCGCCGTGATGCACGAGCGGCTCGGCGGGCTCCCCGAGGTCGATTTCGTCGACGCGGAGCGGGAGACAAGACTGGGAGCATGAGACTCCGCATCTTCACCGAGCCCCAGCAGGGTGCCAGCTACGACGACATCCTCGCGGTCGCGCAGGCCACCGAGACGCTCGGCTTCGACGCCTTCTTCCGCTCCGACCACTACCTCGCGATGGGCGATCACGTCTCGGGGCTGCCGGGGCCGACGGATGCCTGGACCACGCTGGCCGGTCTCGCCCGCGAGACCGAGCGCATCCGGCTCGGTACCCTGGTGTCGTCGGTCACCTACCGGCCGCCGGGGATCCTGGCGATCCAGGTGGCCCAGGTGGACCAGATGTCGAAGGGCCGCGTGGAGTTGGGCCTGGGCACCGGCTGGTTCGAACAGGAGCACCTGGCCTATGGGATCCCCTTCCCGGCGAAGCGGTTCGGCATGCTCGAGGAGCAGCTCGAGATCGTGACCGGCCTCTGGGAGACCCCGGTGGGCCAGACCTACAGCTTCACCGGTGAGCACTACACGCTCGTCGACTCGCCCGCCCTGCCCAAGCCCAGCCAGGCTCGCGTGCCCGTGATCGTGGGCGGCGGCGGTGCCAAGCGCACCCCGGCGATGGCCGCGCGGTTCGCCACCGAGTTCAACCTGCCGTTCCCGGAGTTCGCCGACATCCCGGGCAAGTTCGCCGGGGTGCGCCGGGCCTGCGAAGCGGTGGGCCGCGACCCCCGCGAGCTGGTCTACTCGACCGCGCTCATCGCGGTTGCCGGAGCTGACGAGGCCGAGTTCGCGCGCCGGGCCGCGGCCGTGGGCCGCGAGCCCGGGGAGCTGCGCGAACACGGTATCGCCGGAACCACGAGTGAGATCGTCGACCGGCTCGGCGCGCTCGCCGAGGACGGCGTGGAGTGCGTCTACCTGCAGATCATGGACCTGGCCGACCTCGACCACCTGGACTTCATCGCGCGCGAGGTCGTGCCGCAGCTGGGCTGACCCGCTTCAGACCGGCCAGCGTCAGCCCGGCCCGCTTCAGACTGGCCATCGCCAGGCTGAGGCGCGTCAGGCTGAGGCGGGTCAGGCTGAGTCGCGCAGCACCAGGCGGGTCGGCATGATGTTGTGGTGCGGCACGGCGTCGTCGCCGGCCAGTAGGCGCAGCAGCAGGTCGGCCATGGCGAAGCCCATCTCCTTGGACGGCTGGCTCACCGTGGTGAGCGAGATCGGGCCGGAGAGCGCGGCCGGGCTGTCGTCGAAGGCCACCACCGCGATGTCCCGCGGAACGGCCCGGCCCAGTTCGGCCAGCACAGCCATGGAGCCCACGGCCATCAGGTCGCTGGCCACGAAGAGGGCGTCGATGTCGGGGCTGCGCTCCAGCAGGCGGCGGGTGGCGGCGGCGGCGCCGGCGGCCGTGAAGTCACCGTGCTCCACGGCATCCGCGGGCAGCCCGGCCTGGCCCAGAGCGTGGCGGAACCCGTTGAGGCGGTCGATGCCGGCGGGCATGTCGACGGGGCCGGTGATGGTGCCGACTCGGTGCCGGCCGATGTCGATGAGGTGCTGCACGCCGCTGATCGCACCCGCGACGTTGTCGACGTCGACGAAGTAGTTGTCGGCGCCGGAGTGGTTGGTGGGCCGGCCACCGAAGACCACGGGCATGGTGGATTCGAGGTTGGCCACAAAATCGTCACCGGTGTGGTGCGAGATCACCAGGGCGCCGTCGACGTTACCCGAGCGCAGGTAGCGCATGGTCTTGTGCCGGGGGTCGCTCGAGGCGACGAGCAGGTTGAGCGTGTAGTCGCTCTCGTCGAGGCGCTGCGTGATGCCCTGCACGACGGCGGCGAAGTAGGGGTCGCCGAAGAACTTGGTCATATCTTCGGGCACGACCAGCGCGACGGACTGCGTCTGGTGGCTGGCCAGCGATCGGGCGGCCCGGTTGGGCACGTAGTTGAGCTGCTCGATGGCCGCCTGCACCGACTCCACGACCTCGGGCCGCACCTTCGGCGAGCCGTTGACGACCCGGCTGACCGTGGCTCGGGACACGCCCGCGGCGGCGGCCACCATCTCGAGGGTCGGCTGGGGCGGCCGCGCACTCCGGGTTCCCAATGTCATGGGGTCATTCTATTTCGCAAGTTCGTCCGGGGGCGTTCAGCGCGCTGTGCGGTCTTCGACACGCCGGTTCGCGGCCGGCGAGGGGGTCGCCTTGACAAGCGCTCCGATGGTGTCCTAAGGTGGCGGTGATCAATGAGAGCGCTCTCACGCAGTTGATGAGAGCGCTCTCATCTATGGTCGGTGAGCGTGTCCCCGGAGGCGTTCGCCGGTACGACAGCTGTTCCCGCACACACGTTCTGCATTCGCACACGCACACGCACACAAAGGAGTGAAAGTGAAGTTCTCACAACGCACCAAGGTTGGGGCCGCAGTAGCCTGCGCCGCATCCTTCGCCCTGATCGCGACCGGCTGTTCCTCGGCCGGCACCGACAACGCATCAGGCGACAACCCCATCGAGTTGACCGTCACCACGTTCGGCAGCATGGGAATGGCCGACCTCTACGCAGAGTACGAGGCCGCCAACCCGGGCATCACGATCAAGGCCAACAACATCGACACGGGTGGCAACGCTCGCACGGATGCGTTCACCAAGATCGCCGCCGGCAGCGGACTGTCCGACGTCACCGCCGTGGAAGAGGGCTGGCTCGGCTCGATCATGGACGTGTCTGACCAGTTCGTCGATCTCTCCGACTATGGCGCAGACAAGATCAAGGACCGCTGGGTTCCGTGGAAGCTCGCCCAGGGCACCGACGCGGACGGCCGCATCATCGGCTACGGCACCGACATCGGCCCGGAGGGCCTGTGCTACAACAGCAAGGCTTTCGCCGCAGCGGGGCTCCCGACCGACCGCGCCGAAGTTGCCGCAGCACTCGGCGGCGCCGACGCCACCTGGGACAGCTACTTCGCCCTCGGCGAGCAGTACCAGAAGGCAACCGGCAAGGCCTGGTTCGACCAGTCCGGCTTCATCTGGAACTCCATGGTGAACCAGATGGACGAGGGCTACTACACCGCGGATGGCGAGCTCAACGTCGTTGACAACGCCGACCTCAAGGCAGCCTGGACGAAGCTGGCAACAGCCGACAGCAAGGGCCTCTCCGCCGCGCAGACCCAGTGGGACTGGAACAAGGGTGCGTCGTTCACCGACGGAACCTTCGCGACCTTCATGTGCCCGGGCTGGATGCTCGGAGTCGTCCAGGGCCAGGTTGAGACCGCCGGCGGCGACGCCACCGGCGCGACCGCAGGCTGGGACTTCGCCGACGTCTTCCCCGGCGGTGCAACCAACTGGGGTGGAACCTTCCTGACCGTTCCGACGCAGTCCAAGCACCCGCAGGAAGCCGCTGACCTGGCAGCCTGGTTGACCGACGCTGACCAGCAGGTCGCCGAGTTCAAGGCGCAGGGCCCGTTCCCGAGCGTCACCGCAGCCCAGATGGATCCCGCTCTTGCTGAAGCAACCGGCGTTTCCGCGTTCTTCAACGACGCGCCGATCGCCGACATCCTCACCAAGCGTGCCGACGGAGTGAAGGCCCAGTTCAAGGGCCCGGACGACTCGACGATCCAGGAGCAGGTCTTCGGCCCGTCCGCGATCTCGCTCGACCAGGGTGTCTCAGGCGACAAGGCCTGGGATGACGCCATGACGCTGTTCGACCAGCTCATCACCAACAAGTAGTAGCAAGAATCCGCTCGACCGGGCTCCCCGACGCCGAATCCAGGCGTCGGGGAGCCCGACTTGAAGGCAGAAAGTCACATGACACGAACACTCGAACCAGAGATCAGCGCTCCCGCTCCTCTCAAGCGCCCCGGTCGCGCGAGCGCCCTCACCTATAAGCACAAGCTGAGCCGTCTCGACGTCAAGCTCTCGCCGTACCTGTACATCTCGCCGTTTTTCGTGCTGTTCGGTCTCGTGGGACTGTTCCCGCTGATTTACACCTTCGTGGTGTCCCTCAACAACTGGAATCTGCTCAGCGGGCCGGGGGAGTGGGTCGGCTTCGACAACTACACCGCGGAACTCGCGGACCCGTTGTTCTGGAATTCCCTGTTCAACACCATGAGCATCTTCCTGCTCTCGAGCATCCCGCAGCTCGTCGTCGCCACGGCCATCGCCGCGATCCTCGACCAGAACCTGCGCGCCAAGACCTTCTGGCGCATGAGCGTGCTCATCCCCTACGTCGTCACACCGGTCGCCGTCGCCCTGATCTTCTCCAGCATGTTCAGCGAGCAGAGCGGACTGGTGAACCACCTGCTCAGCTTCGTCGGCGTGGACCCCATCGGCTGGAAGACGGATGTGCTGCCCAGCCACCTGGCCATCGCCGGCATGGTGAACTGGCGGTGGACCGGCTACAACGCGCTCATCCTGCTCGCCGCGATGCAGTCCGTTCCGCGTGACATCCACGAATCCGCCGCCCTCGACGGGGCCGGCTTCGTACGCCGGTTCTTCTCGATCACGCTGCCCAGCATCCGCCCCACCATGATCTTCGTGATCATCACCGCCACCATCGGCGGACTGCAGATCTTCACCGAGCCGCGCCTCTACGACGCAACCAGCACCACCGCGGGAGGAGCGCACCGGCAATTCCAAACCACGGTGCTCTACCTCTGGGAGATGGCATTCCAGAGGCAGAACTTCGGCAAGGCATCAGCCGTGGCCTTCATCCTCTTCCTCATCATCGTGGCGTTCGGCCTGCTCAACTTCCTGATCTCGCAGCGGATCGCGACGACGGACAGTCGCTCCGATGTCAAAAAAGCCAAACGCGAGCTCGCCCGAACGCTCCGAGACAGCGCAAAGGAGCCCCGCGCATGACCGACACAATTGCCCGCCCCGAGACCTCGTCCGGCAGCGGATCCGCGTCAGCGGCACCCAAGAAGACCAAGCACAAGGGCCTCGGCATCGACCGCCGGCCCGGTTTCCTCACCTACGGCATCCTGATCGCGCTGTTCGCCGGCGGTACCTACCCGCTGTGGTGGTCCGTTGTGGTGGGCGCGAGCCCGTCGTCGGTGCTGTCGCAGGATTGGCCGCCGCTGCTTCCCGGCGGGCAGTTCTGGGAGAACGTGGCCGTGGTCTTCGACACCGTGCCGTTCTGGCAGGCGCTGCTCAACAGCGTGATCGTCTCGACGATCATCACCGTCTCGGTGGTGTCGTTCTCCACTCTCGCCGGCTACGCGTTCGCAAAGCTCCGGTTCCGCGGCAGCAACGGGCTGATGGTCTTCGTCGTCGCGACGATGGCCATTCCCACCCAGCTCGGCATCATCCCGCTGTTCATCCTGATGCGTCAGTTCGGTTGGACCGGATCGATCGGTGCAATCATCATCCCCACCCTCGTGACGGCGTTCGGCGTGTTCTTCATGCGTCAGTACCTGGTCGACGTGATTCCGGACGAACTGATCGAGGCCGCCCGGGTGGACGGCGCCAACATGATCACCACGTTCTGGAACGTGGCCGTGCCGGCCGCGCGACCCGCGATGGCGATCCTGTCGCTGTTCACCTTCATGATGGCCTGGACCGACTTCCTCTGGCCGATGATCGTGTCGCCGCAGAACCCGACCCTCCAGGTGGCGCTCAGCCAGCTGCAGTCGGCTCGGTACATCGACTACTCGGTCGTTCTCGCCGGTGCCGTGCTCGCCACCCTCCCGCTGTTGATCCTGTTCGTGCTCGCAGGCAAGCAGCTCATCTCCGGAATCATGGCCGGGGCCGTCAAGGGCTAAGGCCCGCCACGCATCCTCGGAAGTCGACTGGCCAACCGCTTACGACGGGCGCACCACAGGGGAACTATCGGGTGCGCTTCGTCGGGGCCGGGGCTGCGGCTGCGGCCGGGGGCTGGCCGGTCGATGCGTTCGCCGCACCCGGGCGGGAGTGCCCGGGCGTCAGAACGGTGGAGGATTGTCGTCCGGACCCGCGCGCCCAGACGCTGACAGGCGTGCTTCGCCCGGCGGCTGTGGCCTCGCCGGTTGCGCGGAGCGAGGTGACGTGTCTCCGCTCGTCCCTGGGTTCAGGGCGGCGCGGGTGAGGTCCTGCGCTCGGATGTTGGTGTAGGTCTTGCCGCCGGGGGTGGTCCAGGTGAGGGTGCCGTCGGGGGCTTGTCGGGTACTGAAGCTGCTTTGGTGTTTCAACCGGTGGCCGCTTCGGCAGAGGGCGACGAGGTTGTCGGCGCTGGTGTCACCGCCGGCGGACCAGGCCTGGGTGTGGTCGATGTCGCTGGTCACGGCACGGCGGTTGCAGCCCGGCTCCTGACAGGTTTGGTCGCGGATCTGAACGTAGCGCCGCAGGTCCGCGGGCGGGTCGTGGGCGGTGCGCCCGATGGAGAGGGTGCAGCCGGTGTGCGGGTGGGTGAGGACGCTGATGAAACTCGTCGCTTTCCCGCGAGCCGCCGGGCGGTGTCCAGGTCGATGGGCCCGTAGCCGTCCAGGATCGCGGGCTGGTCGCCCTGGTCGAGGAGGGTGAGGACGGGGATGGTGATGTTCACGGTGCCGTGGATACCCCTGCCAAGTTTCCCGTCAGCCCCGACCCCGTCCAGGAGCAGGTCTCGGTACGCGTCGGCTCGGCGTTGGTCGCGGGTGCGGCAGACGATCGGCTCCGGATCCCGTGCCGCCCCTGGTTTCAGTGCAGGTGCCGGTTCAGGCGCGGGTGCGTCACCGGCCCCACACGCGGTTGCATCGGCGGCAGCGTCGTCATCGTCGAGGGTCTTGGCGATTTGGGTGAGGCGCTCGTAGATCGCTTGGGCTTCGTCGGCCTTGAGGTAGGCGTTCAGCCAGGACATGCCGTTGATGTCGGGGCGGAGGACCACCCGGCGTTCCTTCACACCGGCGTCGACACGCTCCTGGAGAGGGATCGGGTGCAGCGACTCCATGATCTGCCGGGCGACCTTGGCGAACTTGCTGGCGGAGAGTTTCTCCGCCGCCGGCAACACCATCTCCTCCAGTGTGGGCAGCACGTGTTCGGGCAGGTCCACCGGGAGGGCCGCGGTGACCTCGAGCATCCTCAGCGCGTGACCCCAGCCGATCCGGCCCTCGGTCAACGCCCGGTGGAACCGGGGCAGCTGGGCCACAAGCCGGGCGGCGTCGAAGATCATCATGCCCGCGGTCTGCGAGCTCATTCGCAGGGCGAAGCCGACCTCGGCGGCCATGCTCCGGCGGGCCAGCTCCTCGTCATCCCACGCGGGACCGTGGTTCTGGGTGTCGATGTCGTTCCGACCTGACTCCAACGGGTCACCGGCCAGCCCGGCGATAATGCGCCGGTCGTGACCGAGCCCATCCAGCTGCGCCAACAACCGGATGCGTTCCGCGTATCCGGCCGCGATGACTTTTTCGTTCTCCACAAGCGGGTCGATGACCGCGCTGATCGCTTCCGCGACAGGATCGACGTAGTCCTCGGAGAACCCGTCGGAGGTGTCGTCCGGAGAGTCATCCGGGGTGCTCCCTGGTGTGGCATTCGAGGTGGCCATAGGCATAGTGAAGCACCAGCCACCGACACCGCGGATCCCAATGAATCAGCGGTGGAGAACCTCACCGGACCCCTCCCTGTGGAGGAGGGGCCCTCGGCGGTCAGGCGAAGATCGCGACGGCTTCTGAGACGCCGGCGGGACCCGAAATGAGGTGCAGGGTCGCGCGCGCGCCAGCACCGGTACGGATCATCTCGGCGAGTACCGCAGCCACGTCGGTGCGCGGAATGCTGCCCTTGGTCTCCGGGTGCACGGTGCCGCTTTCGTCGGGGCCGGTGCGCTCGAGGCGTACCAGTCCGGTGGCGTCATCGTCGGTGAGTGTTCCAGGCCGCACGATGGTCCACGCGAGGTCGCGGCGCACCAGGTCTTCTTCGGCGCCGAGCTTGGCGCGGAGGTACGCGACGAAGTCGTCTGGGACCTCCGACGGGGTGGCCCCATCGCGCACGAGGTCGGCACCTGTCGACGAGATCTGCACCAGCCGAGGCACACCGGCGTACTCTGCCGCGTCCGCGAGCAGAACCGCAGCGCCCAGGTCGACTGAATTCTTGCGCGCATCGCCGCTTCCGGCTCCGGCTCCGGCCGCGAAGACCGCGACATCGGCCCCGGCGAGAACCTCCGCCAGCTTCTCGACCGTGGTGTTCTCGAGATCGATCACCACCGGTTGGCCTCCGTCCAGCAGAAGATCGGCGCTCTGTTCCTCCGAACGGATCAGGCCGACGACGGTGTGCCCGTCACGGCTCAGCTCCCGGGTGAGGGCTCGAGCGATCTTTCCATGGCCACCTGCTATAACAATTCGCATACCTAGGGGAACAGTCACCGGCTCGGCGGAATTCCCTCACGACGGCTGAGCAGCGCGCCGCAGCGACACATCCGCAGACTAGGCTCGGCAACGTGACAGGAGAATCGCGCCGGGGGGCGTCACCGAAAGTACGCCGCAGACGCGCTCTGGTGGGAGCAGTTGCGGTGCTCCTTGTCGCGGCCGGGATCACGGCCGTCGTCGTGGGCGGAGCCACCGGGCGCGCGGCATCGTCGACCTCCACGGGCCAGGCCCAGCCGGCCACACCGTCCGGCACTCCCGAGCCGACCGCACCTGTCGAGCCGGTGCGGCCGTCCCCGTCGGCCACTCCCGAACCCGCTCCGGCGCCCACCTTCGACCGTGCGGCCCACTCGATCGACGACCCCAACAGCATCTGGGTGGTCGTGGACAAGCTCAGGCCGTTGAACCCGGTGGACTACAGCCCGGACGACCTCGTCGACGTGCCGATTCCCTACGCCAACGAACCGAGGATGCGCCACGAAGCCTCCGACGCCGTCGTCGCCCTCTTCGCCGCCTTCACCGCCGAGACCGGGCTGGCGCTGCAATCGCAGAGCGCCTACCGCAGCTACGACACCCAGACCAACGTCTATAACAAGGACATCGCCAACCTCGGCCAGGCCGGCGCCGACCTCAGCACGGCCCGCCCGGGAACCAGCGAGCACCAGACCGGGCTCACCATCGACATCAGCGCCCAGCCCGGCCAATGCTCCCTCGCGGCCTGCTTCGGCGACACCCCGCACGGGCAGTGGCTCGCCGCCAATGCCTGGCGTTTCGGCTTCCTCCTGCGCTACCCGGCCGACAAGGTCGACGTGACCGGTTACGAGTACGAACCCTGGCATTTCCGGTACATCGGCATCGATCTGGCCACCGAGATGCACAACACCGGTGTCACCACGCTCGAGGAGTTCTTCGGCCTGCCGGCGGCACCCAACTACAACTGATCAGCGGGGCCGTGCGGCGGTTTGCGAGGCTCCGCACAGGTTCCACTCACGTGGGTGTGTTTTCCTAACGGGTCCCCACCCAGCCGACGAGAAACGACTTCGTGCGCCCCGCTCCTTCACCAGACTCCCGTAAATCCACCCGCAGACAACTCAAACGCCAACTGAAAAAGGCGCAGCGCAAGCGCCACCTGCTGATCGTCGCGAGCGTCACCGCCGGCTGCACGGCCGTCGCAATCGTTGGCAGCCTCGTCCTCGACAGCGGCGCCTTCAGCGCCGAGGCGACAGCGCCCGTCGCAGCCAGCGCGGCCGTCACCACGGCAACGCCCGCCCCCTCGGCCACCATCACCGCGCCCACGGTGATCGAGCCGGCCCAGCCGATCATCCGCAGCGCCGTCGTCGCGGCTGACGGCACCCCCGCCGGCCCGGTCACCGGCGGCACCCTGGTGACGGTCACCGGCACCGACCTCGCCGCCGTGACCAGCGCCAGCTTCGGCGGAAACCCCGCCACAGTGGTCTCGGCGACCAACGACACCGTGACCCTGCAGACCCCCGCGGCCACCGACCTCACAACGGGCTCGGTCACCGTGAACCTCTTCGCCGGTACGGATGCGCCGGTGCAGGTGGTCGGCGGAGCGAGCGTCAGCACCGCCGCGGGCACGACAGCAGTCGGGTCGACGGACGGCACCTCGTCCGACCAAAGCTCGGTCGCCGCCGCTGCCCTCACCCAGGCCATCGAACCCACCGCCGGCACCGCGATCGCCGCGGCGACCGCCACCGACGCGGCCGCGACCGTCGCCCCCGTGACGCCGGAACTCACTTTCACCTACGTGCCCGACCCGAGGATCACCGCCCAGATCGACTACGTCCTCGCACACTGGCAGGTCTACAACTCCTCCGTCTACGGCGCCATCCCGGGCAACGACTGCGTCAACTTCACCAGCCAGTCCCTCATCGCGCGCGGCTGGACCATGGACGCCGAGTGGTCATTCATCGGCGGCCAGTACAGCCCGGCCTGGGCCAGTTCCACGGCCTTCGCCGCCTACCTCGCCGCCCACCCGGAGCGGGCCACGCCCCTTCGCGCCGACCAGCGCGACGAGGTGAAGGTGGGTGACATCGTGCAGTTCGACTGGGACGATTCCGGAGACAAAGACCACACCGGCATCGTCACGCGGGTCGAGCACACCGCCACCGGCACCGAGATCTACTACGCCGGCCACACCAACAACACCGACTACCGTTCGGTGGACGAATCGTTGGCCCTGTCGGGCGGCAGCGTCAGCTACTGGAGCGTCGTCTAGGCCGAAGCCTTGCGCAGTCGGGCTCATCATCGTCTCATGGGTCTGTCCCAGACTCTTCAAACAAACCTGTGGTTCGCTTGGTGATTCGTCCCCCCCCGAATAGAGGTAGTTGTGGCTTTAGCTCGACCAGCACGGATCGGCGTCGTCGCCTTGGTACTCGGCGGAATCGTCGTCGGGTCTGTGGCTCTGGCCTCGGGCGCCCGCCAGGGTGACTCAACGCAGGCCTCCACCGCAGCTGATGCGGCCAGCACCGCCGTGCAGGAATCCGAGCCGCGTGAGACCCCCGCGACCACGGCCTCCCCGGTCGACGTGGACCCCGCGGTGCAGGCCCAGCTGAGCTACGCGCTCACTTACTGGAGCGACTACAACACCGACGAATACGGTGTAGTCGACGGCAACGACTGCGTGAACTTCACCAGCCAGTCGCTTGTCGCCCGCGGCTGGGCGATGGACGAGGACTGGTGGACCAGCGGCACCGGCTCGGACTTCGACTTCTCGTCGCCGTGGGTGAGTTCGACGGCGTTCATGAACTACATCGCCGACTCCGGCCGGGCCACCGCGCTCACCGACGACCAGCGCGACCAGGTGAAGCTCGGCGACGTCGTGCAGTTCGACTGGGACAACTCCGGCGACCGCGACCACACCGCCGTTGTGTCCCGCATCGAGGGCAGCGGCGATGACATCGAGATCTTCTACGCCGGGCACACCGACGACACCGACTACCTCTCGGTGGACTTCGCCGTCACCGAGAAGCACCCGGGTGGCACCGCGTACTACTGGAGCATCCCGTAGCTCGCTAGGCCAAAATCGGCACGCCCACTTGCGCAAAAATGCCCCTTCACGGCTCGTGAAGGGGCATTTTCGCGCAAGTCGCGCTGGGCGCTAGCTGATCGCGGCGTCGACGATGGCCTTGGCCTCGATCTGCACCTGCTTGAGGTGCTCCGGGCCCTTGAACGACTCGGCGTAAATCTTGTAGACGTCTTCGGTGCCGCTGGGCCGGGCCGCGAACCAGGCGTACTCGGTGAAGACCTTCACGCCGCCGATGGCGGCGCCGTTGCCCGGGGCGTGGCTGAGCGCGCCGATGATCTTGTCGCCGGCGAGCTCGGTGGCGGTGATGGCGTCTCCGTCGAGCTTGCTGAGCGCGGCCTTCTGGGCCGGGGTGGCCACGGCGTCGATGCGCTCGTAGGCCGGGGCGCCGAAGTGCTCGGCCAGTTCGGCGTAGCGCACGCTGGGCGACTTGCCGGTCACGGCGACGATCTCCGAGGCGAGCAGCGCCAGCAGGATGCCGTCCTTGTCGGTGGTCCAGACGGTGCCGTCGAAGCGCACGAAGCTCGCTCCGGCGCTCTCCTCGCCGCCGAACGCGACCGAGCCGTCGATGAGGCCGGGCACGAACCACTTGAAGCCCACCGGTACCTCCCACAGCTCGCGGCCGAGGAACCCGGCGACGCGGTCGATCATGGTGGAGGAGACCAGCGTCTTGCCGATCGCGGCATCCGCCCGCCAGCCGTCGCGGTGGCTGTACAGGTATTCGATGGCCACGGCCAGGAAGTGGTTCGGGTTCATCAGGCCGGCGTCCGGCGTGACGATGCCGTGCCGGTCGGCGTCGGCGTCGTTGCCGGTGAGGATGTCGAACTCGTCCTTGTGTGCCAGCACCGAGGCCATGGCGGAGGGGCTGGACGGGTCCATTCGGATCTTGCCGTCCCAGTCGAGCGTCATGAACGCCCAGGTGGGGTCGACGTGCGGGTTGACCACGGTGAGGTTGAGCTCGTAGCGGTCGCGGATCGCGCCCCAGTAGCCCACGCTCGCGCCGCCCAGCGGGTCGGCGCCGATGCGGATGCCGCTGGCCTTGATGGCCTTCATGTCGATGATGTTTTCGAGGTCGTCGACGTAGTGGCCGCGGAAGTCGTAGGTCTCGACGGCACTGGGCTCACTCATGCGCACATCGCGCATGCCGCCCTCGATGATCTCGTTGGCGCGGTTGGCGATCCACGAGGTGGCGTCGCTGTCGGCGGGTCCACCGTGCGGCGGGTTGTACTTGAAGCCACCGTCCATGGGCGGGTTGTGGCTCGGGGTGACGACGATGCCGTCCGCCTGGTCGTCGTGGCCGGCGCGGTTGTAGGCGAGGATCGCGTGCGAGAGCGCCGGGGTGGGCACGTAGTCGTCGAACTCATCGACCAGCACACGCACGTCGTTGCCCACGAGCACCTCGAGGGCCGTCGTGGTTGCGGGGCCGCTGAGCGCGTGGGTGTCGGCGCCGATGAACAGCGGTCCGGTGATGCCCTGGCCGGCGCGGTATTCCACGATGGCCTGGGTGGTGGCGAGGATGTGGTTCTCGTTGAACGCGGTGTTCAGCGAGCTGCCCCGGTGGCCGGAGGTGCCGAAGACGACCCGCTGAGCCGGAACCGAGACATCCGGCTTCAGGTCGTAATACGCCCTGATGAGGGCTTCGACGTCGATCAGATCGGATTTCTGGGCCGGGGTGCCTGCGCGTTCGTTCATGCCCCCCAGTCTTGCACTCCAACTAGGCTGTGAGCCATGCCAGAGACTCCCGATGTGCACTACAGCTTCCTTGGGCCGGCGGGAACCTTCACCGAGGCCGCCCTCGCCCAGGTTCCGGAGGCCCAGGGCCTGCCGTGGCGGGCCGTCAACAACGTGGGTGAGGCCTTCGCCGACGTCGTGAGCGGGCGCAGCGTGGCCGCCATGATCGCCATCGAGAACTCCGTCGACGGCGGCGTCAGCGCCACCCAGGACGCCCTCGCGAGCGTGCCCAATCTGCGGATCATCGGGGAGTACCTGGTGCCCGTGAACTTCGTGCTCGTTGCCCGGCCCGGCACCGCCCTCGAGGACGTCAAGATCGTGAACGCCCACCCGGTGGCGTACGCGCAGTGCCGCAGCTGGCTGGAAGGCACCCTGCCCAAGCACGGTCATATCCCCTCGTCGAGCAATGTGGCCGCCGCGGCTGCCCTGTTCGAGCCCGGCCCGGCCGATGCCGCCGTGGCTCCGCCTGGCATCGAGAAGCACCACGACCTGGTCGTGCTCGCCCGCAACATCGGCGACAACCCCAACGCCGTCACCCGGTTTGTGCTCGTGGGCCGCACCACGGTCATCCCCGCCCCCACCGGCGCCGACAAGACCAGCGTGATCGTGGAACTGCCCGAAGACCGCGCCGGCGCACTGCTCGACATGCTCGAGCAGTTCGCCACCCGCGGTGTGAACCTCAGCCTGATCCAATCCCGGCCGATCGGCGATGCCATGGGTCGATACAGATTCGTCATCGACGCCGACGGGCACATCTTCGACGAGCGCGTGGCGGATGCCCTGTTAGGCCTTCGCCGGTTCAGCCCCAAGGTGCTCTTCCTGGGGTCCTACCCGCGGGCCGACAAACAACCCAATGTGTTCACTTCCCGCTATAACGACGAGGTCTTCATCGAGGCCAGGGACTGGCTGCGCGGCCTGATCTCGGGGGAGCCGGGCGCGTGAGCACCCCGGGGGGAACCGACCGGCCGGCTTTCGACCCGCGCCACGATGCCATCTACCAACGTGGCTACCAGGCCGGTGACTCCCCGGCGGCCCAGCCGGGTGCTGCGCCGGCCGGTACCTCCCGGGCCGCTGCCGCACGGATCGGCCCTCCGCCGACCGGGCCCAGCTCGCCGACCGCCGCGGCATTCGCCGGCACCGTCGCAGCCGACGAGATCGGCGACCTCGACCCGTTGGGCTTCGACTCGGATGGCTTCCACGACGAACTTGAACGGCCGCGGTGGAACCCGTTCATCGCGCTGCTCTGGGTGCTGGGCGTCGCGCTCGCGGGCGGCGGTGCGGCGTTGCTGTGGCAGACCGTGGGCAATATGTTCCGGAACAACTCGTACTCGGGCAATGGAGAGCCGCCGGTCTCGTTCATACTGCAGCAGTTCAGCTATCTGGTGGCGCCGCCCCTGATCTCGGCCGGCCTGATCATCCTGGCCGGGCTGCTGTTCTGGCACGCGGCCGCCTGGCGGGCCCGCCGGCGCATCACCGGCTGAGAACGGCCGGCACCCGCACCAGCAGCGCCCCGGCATCCGCGCGCAGGAAAACGCTGCGGACCAGCCCGAACTCGTCGCCGTCCAACTCGAACTCCTGCGGCTTGTCGGGCACGATGCGGATGTCGGTGGCGCGCAGCACGGTCATGGCCCGCTCGTCATCGGTCTCGGTGAGCTCGATGATGCGCCGCCCCACTGCGAACCGGCGCAGCACGCCGTTCTGCCAGGTGACGCGGCGCCAGATCTTCAACCAGCCGAGCACCCCACGCGGCTGCAGCACGGCGATGTCCAGGATCCCGTCGTCGACCAGCGCCTCGGGCAGGAACTGGATGTTGCCCGGCAGCACACCGCAGTTGGCGATCAGGATGGTGCTCACGAGCGCCTGGTGCTCGCTGCGGGTGCCCAAGTTGTACCGGATGCGGAACTGCTCCGCCTTGGGCAGGGCGCGCATGCCCGCGTCCACGTATGCCAGCCAGCCCACCTGCTTCTTGAGGTCGGGGCGGGTGGCGGCGATCATCTGGGCGTCGAGGCCGAGGCCGGCCATGACCAGGAAGGCGTGGTCCTCGATGCGGTTGTCCGCGTAGGTCACCGACGCGATGCCCAGGTCGATCGCCCGGCTGTGGCCGGTGAAGGCGATCACGATGGCGTCATCGAGGCTGTTCAGGGGCAGCTGCAGGTTGCGCGCCAGCAGGTTTCCGGTGCCCACCGGCAGTACGCCCAACGGCACCTCGGAGGAGCGCAGTGACTCCGCGACGGCGCGCACCGTGCCGTCGCCGCCCGCGACGAGAACCAGGTCCACTCCCAGGCGCAGCGCCTGACGGGTGACCCGCTGCCCGGGGTCCTGCACGCTGGTCTCGAACCACAGCGTCTCGCCCCACTCCGCAGCGGCGGCAGCGGCGGTGACCCCGGCGCGCAACCGCACGACATCCGTCTTCACCGGGTTATAGACCACCGCGGCCCGGCGAACGACGGATGCGGCGTCACGCGGAGCGGAACTGGGATCGGCCATTCGCTCAGGCTAGCAACAGGCCGCCGGGCGGAGCATGCGGCGCTTGTAGACTGACCGAGTGATTGATCCGGTGCTGCTACGCGAAAATCCCGACCTCGTCAAGCGATCGCAGGAGGCGCGGGGTGACTCCGTCGCGGCCGTCGACGAGGCGCTCGCCGCCGACGCCGACCGTCGGGCGTCCATCACGAGCTTCGAGGCCCTGCGGGCGTCACAGAACGCCTTCGGCAAGACCGTGGCCCAGGCCCCCCCGGCCGAGAAGAAGGCCCTCGTCGCCCAGGCGCAGAACCTCGCCGCCGAGGTCAAGGCGGCCGGTGTCGTCGCCGCGGAGGCCGAGGCCCGCTTCACGAGTGTGATGCGCACCATCGCCAACCCGATCATCGACGGCGTTCCGGCCGGCGGCGAAGCCAACTTCGCCACCCTGCGCACCCACGGCGAGATCCCCACCTTCGACTTCGAAGCGCGCGACCACCTCGAGATCGGTGAGCTGCTCGGCGCCATCGACATGGGTCGCGGCGCCAAGGTCTCCGGCGCCCGCTTCTACTTCCTCCGCGGCATCGGCGCCCGGCTCGAGATCGCCCTGATGAACATGGCCCTCGACCACGCGCTCGCGGCCGACTTCATCCCGATGATCACGCCCACCCTGGTGCGCCCGGAGATCATGGACGGCACCGGCTTCCTCGGCGAGCACGCCGACGAGATCTACCACCTGCCCGCCGACGACCTCTACCTCACCGGCACCAGTGAGGTGGCCCTGGCCGGTTACCACAGCGACGAGATCCTCGACCTCACCGACGGGCCGCTGCGCTACGCCGGCTGGTCCACCTGCTACCGCCGCGAGGCCGGTTCGGGCGGCAAGGACACCCGCGGCATCATCCGCGTGCACCAGTTCAACAAGCTCGAGATGTTCACCTACGTGCTGCCGGAGAACGCCGAAACCGAGCACCTGCGCCTCGTGGCCCTGCAGGAGAACATGCTGCAGGCCCTGGGCCTGAGCTACCGCGTGATCGACGTCGCCGCCGGCGACCTCGGCTCCAGCGCCGCCCGCAAGTACGACATCGAGGCCTGGGTGCCCACCCAGAACGCCTACCGCGAGCTCACCAGCACGAGCAACTGCACCACCTACCAGGCGCGCCGCCTGGACATCCGCTATCGCACGGAGACCGGCAAGACCGCCCCGGTCGCCACCCTGAACGGCACCCTGGCCACCACCCGCTGGATCGTCGCCATCCTGGAAACCCACCAGCAGGCCGACGGTTCGGTGCGTGTACCCGAGGCTCTGCGGCCCTATCTCGGCGGGCTCGAAGTCCTCACGCCTATCCGATGACCGTCACCACCGACGCGCCCTGGCTCGTCGCCCTCGATATCGACGGCACCACCCTGCACGAGGACGGCACCATCAGCGAGGCCGTCGTGCGACAGGTGCGCCGCGTGGCCGCCGCCGGCCACCAGATCATGCTCGCCACCGGGCGGAGCGCCGCGTCCACCCTGCCGGTTCTGGACCGCCTCGAGATCACCCCGCAGTTCGTGGTCTGTTCCAACGGCGCCATCACCCTGCGCCGCGACGCGGATGCCCCTATGGGCTACCGCAGGGAATGGGTCGAGACCTTCAACCCCAGCGACGTGCTGCTCTCCATCCGCTCGCACCTCAACAACGCCCGCTACGCCGTCGAGGACGAGCACGGCTACTACCGGTACACCGAGGCATTCCCCGATTCCACCATCGGCCTGGACAGCGAGCACGTCCCCTTCGAGGAGCTACTGCGGCACGACGCCACGCGCGTCGTCGTCGTTTCGCCCGACCACGACATGGAGGACTTCCTCCAGGTGGTCGAACAGATGGGGTTGAACCAGGTCAGCTACGCGATCGGCTGGACCGCCTGGCTCGACATCGCGCCGGACGGCGTGAACAAGGCCACCGCCATGGAGCGGGTGCGTGCCGAACTCGGCATTCCGCGAAGCCGGGTGATGGCCGTCGGCGACGGGCGCAACGACATCGACATGCTGCTCTGGGCCGGCTCAGAGGGCCGCGGCGTGGCCATGGGCCAGTCCCCAGATGACGTTCTCGAGGCGGCCAGCGAACTCACCGTGAGCGTGCAGGACGACGGCCTGGCCGTGGTTCTGAGCAGCCTCTAACCCCCAGAACGCGCGCGTGCAGTCGCTTGTCAGCCTCGCGTGTCAGGCTGCACATTCCGCTATCGGCTAAGATCGGGCGCAGTTCGTAGTTGGACCGCGCCCGTTGTGGCACGGCCCGGCATCCGAATCTGGAGGGCTGTCCGAGCGGCCGATGGAGCCAGTCTTGAAAACTGGTGGGCAGAAATGTCTCGTGGGTTCGAATCCCACGCCCTCCGCCATCAGGCGGCCGAACCTGCAGCACGACGAGAGGAAATGAGTGAGCGACCAGTTGCGCCCCCGCTCCAGACGATCGAAGCAGATCAGCACGATCGCCCGGCACGGACGGCTCAAGCGCTCCAACGCCTTCGCCAACGTCGCCAAGATCCTCGCCGCCACCCTCGCCGTGGTGATGGTGAGCGGCGTCTCCGTCGCCGCCCTGGCCACCCTCAACGTGGCCGCGAGCGTCAAGCCGGGCGTCACGCTCGACAACGAGACCGACGGCCCGATCCCCTCCATCAGCTCGATCGACGGCGGCGCCAACCTGCTCCTCGTCGGCAGCGACAGCCGTGCCGGCCAGGGGGACGGCTACGGCGACCCCGAGGAGGAAACCTCCGTGCTCAACGACGTCACAATGTTGCTGCACATCGCCGAAGACCACAGCAGCGCCACTGTGGTCAGCTTCCCCCGGGACACCTTCGTGCCCATCCCGGAGTGCCCGGACCCCGACGGCGGCACCTTCAGTGCCATGAGCAGCCAGAAGATCAACACCACTCTCAACTACGGCGGCCTTGCCTGCACGGTCAAGACCGTGGAGGCGCTCACCGGCCTGTCCATCCCCTACGCCGCACTCGTGCAGTTCAACGGTGTCGCGGCCATGTCCGAGGCCGTCGGCGGGGTGCCCGTGTGCATCGCCGAGCCCATCGTCGACTCGTACACCGACCTCGACATCCCCGCCGGCCTGCACGAGCTCAAGGGCCTCGAGGCCCTGCAGTTCCTGCGCACCCGCCACGGCGTCGGCGACGGCAGCGACCTGGGCCGGATCAGCAACCAGCAGGTGTTCCTTTCCGCGTTGGCGCGCACCTTGAAGAGCTCCGACACGCTCAGCGACCCGATCAAGCTGTATTCGATCGCCAAGGCCGCGGTCGACAACATGGAGTTGTCGAACACCTTGAAGAGCATGGACACCATGGTGTCCATCGCTATGGCGCTCAAGGACATCCCGCTGGACAAGGTCGTGTTCGTGCAGTACCCGATCAACTACGTCGACGGCGGCGTCGAGCCCGATGAGACGGCAGCCGCCGACCTCATCGCGGCCATCAACGCGGACGTCTCGCCCACCCTCGCGCCCGGCGAGGCCGACTTCCTGTCGGTGCCCGACCCCACCGCCAGCGCCACACCGACCGACCCGGCGACGGAGGACCCCGCGGCCACTGACGCCCCGGTGACCACCGACCCGGCACCGACCGCGACGGCACTGCCCAGCAACGTCTACGGGCAGGATGCCTCGCAGCAGACCTGTTCGTCCGGTCGTCCGGTCGAAGACCAGTAGCCGCAGCGCGGCATCCGCTGAACCCATGTTCAATCGGATGCCGCGGTGCCGTTAGTATGGTGCATGTGCGTTTGCGAAAGCTCTCGCTCAGGAGACGTCGCATAGTCCGGCTTAGTGCACCACCCTGCTAAGGTGGAGTGCCCTTCACGGGGCACCGAGGGTTCAAATCCCTCCGTCTCCGCACTTCACGAAAGCCCGCTGGATCCTCAAGATCCAGCGGGTTTTTTCGTTCTCCCAGCCGTCTGCGCCGAGAGACCGCGCCCGGAGATGAGCTTGTCTGTGAGAACTCTCAGACAGTAGGCTTGCCCCAGGAGGACGGTAGTTGAACATCCGATGAACATTTCACCGGCTGAGCTGTAGGCGGCCGCACTGAGATGAAGCTCGATTTGACCGAACTTGCCCTGGAACTCGAGGGCGGCGCCGCCCGCGCCGTCGAGGTGCGGGTCTCCGGTCGCCGGGTGCTCACCCTCGCCGCCGAACTGGCCGAGACCGCCGCGAACGGCGTGGTCCGGTACCGGCTGCCGCCCGCCTTCGGCCTCACTCTGCGCGGCTCGGGGGATGTCGTCGTGCACGCCGTCGACACCGGGGCCGAGCTCGCGCGCACGCCGGTGCGATCCGTCGTCGACCCCGACGGCGGGTTGCGCTTCACCGACGCCTCCGGCACCCCGGTGGTGCTGAACAAGTGGGGACACCACTCGCTGACCTTCGCGGACGCCGCCGACGAGATCATCGCCGACCTGCTGCGGCGCACCAGCGAGGTCTTCGCCGCCCTCACCCGCTTCGGCCTGACGCCGTGGATCATGGGCGGCACCCTGCTCGGCCCGGTGCGCTCTGGCGCGCTCCTGCCGCACGACGACGACGCCGACGTCGGTTACGTCAGCGCCCACGAACACCCGGTCGATGTGGCCCTGGAGAGCTTCGCGCTGCAGCGCTTCCTCGAGCGGGCCGGCTACACCGTCATCCGGTACGGCGCCACCCAGATGCAGGTGCTCTTCCCGGAGGAGGCCGGGACGGCCTTCCACGTCGACATCTTCGGCGGCTTCTACCGCGACGAGATGTTCATGCAGCCGTTCCACGTGCGCGCACCGATACCCCGGGACACCTTCGAGAACCTCGCCGAGATCACCATCGAGGGCTGGTCGTTCGCGGCCCCGAACCCGCCCGAACGCTGGCTCGAGGCGAATTACGGACCCACTTGGCGCATCCCGGATGCCGGCCACCGGTTCGTCACCCCGCCGGAGGCCGCCCGGCGGTACGGCAACTGGTTCGGCACCACCAACCAGCACCTGCACTTCTGGGAGGAATTCAACGCCGCCCGAGCGGGCATCCACGAGGAGCCGGCAGCGGCCGCGCGGGCCTTCCTCGACCGGGTGCCGGTCGGCGCGACGATCTACGAGCTGGCCTACGGCGGCGGCGACGACCTGGCGCACCTGGCCGGCCGAGGCCACCGGGTCGTGGGGGTGGACTACTCGGCATCGGCCGAGGCCGCCGTGCGCGCGCGGCTGGCCGACGACCACCCCACCGTGGAACTCCGCCGCGTCGACCTGGGCGACACCCGGCAGACCCTCGCGCTGGCCGCCGCCGAGTTGAGCGCCCCCGGCACCGCCCACATCTACTCCGCCGGCATCGTGCAGGCCCTCACCGTGGAAGCGCGCCAGACGCTGCCCACCCTGGTGGAGCTGCTGCTGCGCCGGGGCGGCGAGTGGGTCGCCAGCTTCCCCACGGTGCCCGCACCCGGACTGAGCGTGGACGATCCCACCACCTGGCACCTCACGGTGAGCCAGTTCCGGCAGTTGCTGGCAGCCGCCCCCGCCCTGGAGATTCGCTCCGTCGAGGTGGACATCGAAACCGACAGACGCATCGCCACGGTTGGCGTTGCCCGGAAAGGAACGTTGCAGTGAACAACGTTGCAGTGCACAGAGTGAAGACGCTGGTCGGGAGGGTCGTGCGCAAGCTGGCCCCCGAGACCATGCGCACCCTGGAATACGCCGGCGATCTCCGGAGGCTGGATGAGCGCCTGCCGGGGGTCGTGCGCCGAGTCGACGATCTGCAGACACGGATGGAGGGTGTGGAGCACCGGTTGGCCGAGCTGGATGGTGTGCCTCTCGCGGTGGACGAGCTCCGCCGCGATTCCCTGCGGGTCGCCGAACTCACCGACCTTGTCGTCACGGCGCTGGGCACCCTGCCCCGGCCCGCCGGCGAACGGCGGCCACCGCAGTAGCCTCCCGGGCGCAACCGGTCACCGCTTGTTGCTCAGCGGCACCAGGGTGACGGGCGAGAGATCGACGGTTACCCGGTCAGGGTCGAGTCCTGCGGCCTCCAGCGCCGTCTCCAGGTCGGTGGTGCCGGGGATCGGCGGCGCTCCCTGCACGTGCAGGATCACCTCGGTGCCCTGGGTCGAGACGCCGGTGACGGTCCAGCCCACGCCGGCGGCCCACTCCTGGCCCACCGACTGCACGGTGCCTTCGGCGTTGCTGCGTGCGGTGACATCCACGCTGGTGAGGGTGAGCGGGATGCCGATGAGCAGCAGCATGCCGGCCAGCACGGTCACCGGGCCGAGCAGGTTCGGGGCACTCTGGTCGCCCGGCACCCTGCGGCGGGTCAGCCGGCTCACCCCGTAGACCGACATCACCACGATCCCGGTACCGAGAATGGCGACCACGTTGGTGGCGAAGAGCAGCAGGGCGCCCAGGAACTGCGGCACCGACCCGGACTCGAGCACCAGCCCGGCGACGGCCAGGGGCGGCACGAGCGAAATGGCGATGGCCACGCCGGGGAGGGTGTCGGAGATGTCCCGCCTTACGAGCGCCACCGAGCCCACCACGCCGGTACCCAGGGCGGCGAGCAGGTCGATCAGCCGCGGGGTCACCCGGCCTGCGACCTGGGCATTGGTGGCGGCCAGAACCGGCGTCTGCACCAGCAGCCCCACCGCGAACCCGATCGCCGTCGCGGCCGCGGCGCCGGTCAACACCAGGAGCAGGGCCCGGGCGAGGTTGACCCGGTCGCCCAACACCGTGGCCAGCATGGTGCCGAGGATCGGCGTCATCAGGGGCGCCACGATCATCGCTCCGATGACCGTGGCGGTGGAATCCCCGACGATCCCGGCCGAGGCGATGATCGAGGCGAGCACCAGCAGCATCCAGAAGCGCGAATAACGTGCTCCGGCAGTGGGGCCGTCGAAGAAGACGGCATCCTGCATATCGGCGGTGCTGTTGAACCGGTCGCTCACGCTGTGACCCTAGCCCCGGTGCGCTCAGGCCGGTAGCCGGGCCAGAATGGGACATGGCCACCCGACTGCTCCTGATCTCCGACACCCACGTTCCCCAGCGGGCCCGGCGCCTGCCGGACCAGGTCTGGCAAGCCGTCGACGAAGCCGACCTGGTGCTCCACGCCGGTGACTGGGTGCACCTCAGCCTGTTCGAGGAACTGTCCGAGCGGGCCCGCGACCTCCGCGGCGTGTACGGCAACAACGACGGCGACGCGCTGCGCCGGGTTTTGCCGGAGGTGATGCACGAGACGATCGAGGGCATTCGCTTTTCGATGGTGCACGAGACCGGGGACGCCCCCTCCCGCCACACGCGCATGGACGCCGCCTTCCCGGACACGGATGTACTCGTCTTCGGGCACAGCCACATTCCGTGGGACACCGTCTCGCCCGCGGGTATGCGGCTGCTCAATCCGGGCTCGCCCACCGACCGGCGCCGGCAACCGGCGCACACGTATCTCACCGCCCTGGCTTCCGAGGGGCAGCTGCACGACGTGACCCTCGTGGCGGTCACGCCGGATTAGGCGCGTCTACGCGGTCGAGCGGGTTTCGACGAATCTGGCCAAAAACTCGCCGGCGGGGATCGGTCGGGAGTAGAGGTAGCCCTGCGCGAAGGCGCAGCCGCGGTCGCGCAGCCACCGGGCCTGCGTCTCGGTCTCCACTCCCTCGGCGATCACGTCGAGGCCGAGCGCGGCGGCCAGCTTGATCGCCAGCTCGGCGACGGGCGACTCGGTGTCGGCATCGATCACGCCCACGAACGACTGGTCGATCTTGATCACGTCGAGATCAATCTCGGTGAGCCGGGCCAGGCTCGAATGCCCGGTGCCGAAGTCGTCCATCGAGATGAGCACGCCGGCGCCGCGCAGCAGCCGGATGTTGTCGCGCACGGCGCCCGCATCGGTGCCGAATTCAGTCTCGGTCACCTCGATGCGCACCAGGTCGGGAGGGAAACCGGCGGCGGCACACTCGGCGAGCACATACGCACCGTAGCCGTCCGACGCCAGCTCCCTGGCCGACGCGTTGATCGACACGCTCAGGGGCCGTCCTTCGGGACTCCGCAAGCGGCGCCAGTTCTCGGCGGCCGCGATCGATTCCCGCACGATCCACCGGCCGAGCACCTGGATCGAGCCGCTCGCCTCACAGAGGGGAATGAACTCGGTCGGTGAGACGAGCCCCCTGGTCGGATGTTGCCAGCGAACGAGGGCCTCCGCACCGACGGCACGGCCACCGGTCAGCTCGATCACCGGCTGGAACCAGAGGAAGAACTCCCCGTTCGCCAGGCCGTCCCGCACGGCCGTGGGGGAGGCGTAGTAGCCGCCGTGGCTGACGATCTTGCCCCGGCCCACCCGTTGGGCCTCGAAGAGGGATTTCCCTGCCCGGCCGAAGAACTCGCTTTCCGATTCGTTGCCCTCCCGCACCGCGATGCCGGCCGAGAACCCGGCGACCTGGCCCCGTAGGCCTTCCAGCAGGTCGCGTGCCCGGGCGGCGGTGAAGCCGGGCAGCAGGATGGCGAAGGCGTCGCCCTCCATGCGGGCCATCGTGGCCGCGGCGGGCAGAGCCGCCGAGACCCCTGCCACAAACGCCACCATGGCCGCGTCGCCGGCCTCCTGACCCTCTCGCCGGTTGACCAGCGCGAATTCGTTGATGTCCAGGCGCACCAGGGCCAGCGACTCGCCCGGGCCGGCGTCGCGCATGGCCGCCGAGAGCACCTGCTCGAAGCCGGCAAAGTTGGGGATGCCGGTGAGATCATCGGTCTCTGCCAGGAGGGCGCTGCGCGCGAACCAGGTGAGCCCCAGGCCCGTGGCCAGCATGAGCAGCGCTGCCATGGCGACGTCGGCCGGCGCGGTGCCGGGGCTCAGGGCCAGGGTGATCAGCGCGAGCGGGATGAACACGATCGGGTAGACCAGCGACTGGGCGGCGGGGAGCACCGCGAAGGCGATCAGGGCCAGAAGGCTCGGGGTCCAGGCGAAGGTGAACGAGACCGCCTGGCCACCCGTGGCGGCTTGGCAGAGCAAGCCTGCCGCGCCCATCCAGCAGAGCACGATGTGGCGCAGTGGCACCCGCATCCGGTGCCGGAACAACACGGTGAGCACACCGGTGCAGAGGAGGGCCAGGCCCACGCCGAGGGGCACGGTGTCGGGGGCGCCGCTCTGGAGGGAAGCGTTGACGGCATAGAGGAGGAGGGGCAACCCGAAGCCCACTTGGGCCAGGCCGAGCAGTGCGCCGGCCGAACCGGCCGCGGTGAAGAGTCCCGGATGGTAGCCCACGCCCTGGCGCTGAGAAGTGCGTGCCATGCGGAGCCCCTGTCCACTTGTCGTGCAATCGGCGGCTGCGTCGCCGGCCTGTGCCCAATCTAGCAACGTCGACCGGGAATGAGTTCCAGGGTCGACGCGGCTCACTCGGCGGGCTTGAGCACCTCGTTCGTGAATCCCTCGAGGCGGGCGAGCAGCCCGGCGCCCCGGGTGACGACCATCTCGGCGGCGGGGTTCGGCTGCATCTGTGACGGCGGCGGCAGGATGCGGATGAGTGTGGAGCAGGCCAGATCGGAACAGATATACGTGCCGACGGTATTGCCGTCGCGGCCTGCCTGACCGGCCTTGGGCACGCTGAACAGGCTCACCTGGTGGGCCGGCTGTTGGGTGCGGCACAGTGAGCAGAATGCCGACATCGACCGGCCCGGTCCGCGGGTCGCGGCGCGCAACACCATGCCGAGGGGAGTGTCGCCCCGCCAGAAGACTATGTAGCCGCGCTGGGTGACTTGCGGATCGCGCCAACCCAGGTATTCGCGTTCATCCCAGATGGTCTCGTGCAGGCCGGGCAGCGGCATCCGGGCGATCTCCTCGGCCGTGGCGTTCACGATGGAGCTGCGGATCTCGGCAGCGGAAAGTGGTTTCATGATCTCCCTTCCGATAATTCGTACAGCGTAGTCGAGGCCTCCGGCCGCCTCAATGCCCGCCAACCACAGCGCCCCCGGCGCGTCAAACGGGCCGGGGGCGGAAGGAGAGGATGCGAGATCAGGCGACCGAGCGCAGCCCGTCGATGAGCGGGGTGGTCGGGCGGCCGATCAGGGTGGCGAGATCGTTCGTGCCACCGGCGAGCAGGCCGTCGCGGGTGTTGCCGTCGAGCGCGACGACGAAGCCGACGGTGCCGCCGTCCAGGCCGGCGCCGGTGAGGATGGCGCTGTGCTCCTCGGGCGTGACCGAGGTGAAGACCACCGGGCTGCCGACGACCTCGGTGAGGGCGGCGGCCATGTCGGTGCCGGTCCAGGCCACGTCACCGGCGAGTTCGTAGGTGACGTTCTCGTGGCCGGGGGTGGTGAGCACCACGGCGGCGGCCTCGGCGTAGTCGGTGCGCGAGGCGCTGGCGACCCGGCCCTCGCCGGCGCTGGTGAGATAGACGCCGTTCTCGCGGGCCTGCTGCACAGCGGACGCGTAGTTCTCGGTGTACCAGCCGTTGCGGAGGATGGTGACGGGAAGGCCCGACGCGTGCAGCGCCTCCTCGGTGGCCTTGTGCTCGGGGGCGAGGATCAGCGCGGAGGTGTCTGCCTTGGGGGCGCTCGTGTAGACGATGCGGCCCACGCCGGCGGCGACGGCGGCGGTGATGGCGTTGGTGTGCTGCGCGACGCGCTGGCCCACCTCGCTGCCGGAGACGAGCATCAGTGCGTCGGCGCCGGCGAACGCGGCCTCGAGGCTGGCCGGGTCGGTGTAGTCGATGGCGGCGGTGCCCACGCCCGACGCGGCCAGCTCGGCGAGGCGTTCGGTGTTGCGGCCGACGGCGGTGATCTCGGCGGGGGCGACGCCGCGGTTGAGCAGGTGCTCGACGATGAGGCGGCCGAGCTGACCGGTGGCTCCGGTGACGACGATAGACATGGGGTTTCCTTCCGTAGCACGCAGTCGCGCGCCTTCTGGGGGATGTAACCAGCGACTTCCCCCATTACTTCCCAACCGCAGGTACCCACCTTTTGGTAAGCTACTTTCCATGACGTCCACACTGCCCGATATGCGTGATGTGCAGCCTGTGCCTGCTGCCGCTGTCGCACCGCCCGCCGCCGAGCTCGCGGTGCGGGATCGCCTGGCCCGGCTGGTCGGTGACCCGGCGCCCGCCTCCGACGGGGCAGCGGCACCGAACGTGTTCGCGGCGGGATGCGCCAGCCGCGTGGTTCTCGACCACGTGACGAGCAAATGGGGCGTACTGGTGATCGTGGCGCTCGCCGAGACCAGCCTGCGCTGGGGCGAGTTGCGCCGCGGTATCGAGGGCATCAGCGAGAAGATGCTGGCGCAGACGTTGCGCATCCTCGAGGCCGACGGCCTGGTGCATCGGGCGGCCCAGCCGACAATCCCGCCGCGGGTGGACTACAGCCTGACCGAGCGCGGGCAGGAGCTGGCCGGGCACCTCATTCCCCTGGTGCGCTGGGTGGGGTCGAACGCCGGCGACATCGTGGGCGGTCGCTGAGCGGTCGCTTGGCGGCTACGTCATGAGCCGGGCCGTCAGAGGTCGGGCAGGAATTCCAGCCACGCCCTCCGTCGCTCGCCGCGTGGGTCGGACTCCACCCGGTCGGCCTCGTCGAAAATCAGGGTGAGCCGGTCCGCCTCGGTGTAGACCGGCCATTCCGCTCCGGCCTGGCCCGAGGAGGCGAACCGCAGCCAGTGCGCCCGCATCCGCTCGCCGGTGCTGAGGAAGCTGTGGCGGCCGCCCAGCGCGGTGAGGGTGCGCACGCGACGGTCGGTGCCCGACCCGGAGAGGGCCAGCAGCTCGAGCCCGTGGGTGGCGTCGTAACCCATGAGGCGCAGCAGCCGGGGAGCCAGGTCGAAACGGTAGAGGTAGACCGGGGCCGTGCGGGAGTGCAGATCGGCGACCTGCACGCTGGGAAACCAGAAAGCGTAGTCGCCGCCGAAGTCCAGCTCGGCGCGGATGGGCGGCAACGCCGAATACACCGCCCGCATGCCCTCGTGGGAGTGCGGCGGGGCCGCGTCGAAGAGTGATTGGATGCGACGGATCGACCGCGGCAGGATGTCGATCCGGCCGCGGAACATCGAGCCCTCCCGGTCGTTGGTGCCGATCATCAGGGGTACCGGGTGGGCGTGCCCGCGCCGGAAGGCGTCGAGAGGGCGTTCGGGGAGAAAATCGCCGTCGACCACGGGGGCCATGCAGAACGTGCCGGGGTCGACATCCGGCGTGTTGCGTTGCACGACCAGGGCAGCCCGCACCAACGCCGGCCAGGTCGCGGTGTCGAGCAGTTCGCCGGCCGGGCGCCGCCCGCCGGCCAGCTCGGGCGCCCGGCCTTGGCGCAGTGCCTCGATGAAATCGACGGCCCAGCGGCCGGCCAGCGTGCGTGAGTAGGCGGCATTCGACGGGGGGCTCTGGGCGATGGCCTGTGCGAACAGACCGGCGGCGGCGGGAGTGGCCAGCAGCGTCACCACGGCGTTGCCGCCGGCGGACTCGCCGATCACCGTGACGTTGTGCGGGTCGCCGCCGAACGCCCGGATGTTCTCCTGCACCCACTCGAGGGCGGCAACCTGGTCGCGCAACCCGAGGTTGCTTTCGAAGAGGCGGCTGCGGGTGCTGAACCGGCTGAAGTCGAGGTAGCCGAGGGCGCCCAGCCGGTAGTTGATCGCGACGTAGATGGTGCCGCCGGAGCGCACGATGGCCTGGCTGCGCTCCGTGAAGTCATTCGAGGATCCGGAGGTGTAACCGCCTCCGTGGATGTACACCATCACCGGCAGGTTGTCGGCCTCCGGCCGGTCGGCGGGGCGTTGCACGTTGAGAGTGAGGCAGTCCTCGCCCATGCGGGTGCGTCGGTCGACACCTTTGAACTGGGTGCCCCGGTCCTGCGGGGCGACGGGGCCGTACCTGCTGGCGTCCCGCACGCCCCTCCACGGGATGACGGGCTCGGGGGCCCGGAAGCGCAGCACCCCCACCGGCGGTGCCGCGTAGGGGATTCCGCGCCAGGTCTGCACGCCGGCGACGGGCCGGCTGCCGCGCACAATGCCGCCGGTGACGTGCACGTCGACAGGCCAGGACCGGGCGGTGGACGGCGACGGTGCCAAGCCGTTCTCGGACAGGGGACGGAACATCGTGCGTCCTTCCCGCCCCGGTTCGAGTGCTCGGGGCCTTGCGTCTCCTAGCGGTACTCCGGATTCGGTTCGAAACCGAAGCGCTCGCCGGCGTCCCACTCCTGACGCAGATTGCCGTAGGCGGGGATGCCGCGGTTGGCCTTGAGGATTGCCGCCAGGTGCATGAGGTTCCAGGTCATGAACGTGGTGTTGCGGTTGGTGAACTCGTTCTCGGGGCCGCCGGAGCCGGCATCCAGGTAGCTGGGGCCGGGGCCGATCTCGCCGATCCAGCCGCTGTCGGCCGCGGGCGGGATCGTGTAACCGATGTGCTGCAGGCTGTAGAGGATGTTGGAGGCGCAGTGCTTCACGCCGTCTTCGTTGCCCGTGATGATGGCGCCGCCGACCTTGCCGTAGTAGACGTACTGGCCCTTGTCGTTGTACTCGCCGGACATCGCATAGAGCCGTTCGATGATCCGCTTGGTGACTGAGCTGTTGTCGCCGAGCCAGATCGGGCCGCCGATCACCAGGATGTCGGCGGCGGCGACCTTGTCGAACAGCGCCGGCCAGGCATCCGTTGCCCACCCGTGCTCGGTCATGTCGGGGTACACGCCCGTGGCGATGTCGTGGTCGATGGCGCGAATGACCTCGACGTGCACGCCCTGCTCACGCATCAGGTGCGCGCTGAGCGTGATCACGCCCTGCGTGTTGCTGATCTCCGGGCTGCGCTTGAGGGTGCAGTTGATGAACAGGGCGCGGAGGCCCTGGTATTCGAACGAAGCCTGGGTGTTGCGTGTGCTGTGCGCCATGCCCGTAGTCAAGCACCCGCATCAGGCCTCGTCTAGGCCGGTGCGAATCGTTTCAGCCGGGGGGAGCTCAGCCGGGGAGTTCAGTCGGGGCGTGCCGGCGCTCGGCGCGGCGCGCGGTCAGGGTCGTGTACAGCGTGATGGTGAGCAGGGCGATCAGTCCGAGAAAGGCCGCGGTGCTGACGAGATACAGTACCCCTCCCCACGGGGCGTAGGCGGCCCCCGAGATCCCGTAGCCATCGGCCAATGACAGGCCGGCGCCAAAGGACGCGGCAAAGTGGGATGGCGCCCCGAGCCCGACCAGCCAGAGAACGGCGGCGAGGATGGCCGTCGGCGGTGTGGCCGGCAGTCGACGGGCGAGCGCGAGCACAAGCGCCGCAAGCACTACGCCGATGACCGCCCAGGCGAGCACCACGGGTTGCCCGAGCGACCCGCCGGTGCTCCCCAGCCGTCGGTGGATGTCGTCGAGTGATGCGCCGGGCACCGCCGCGAGTGGATTCCACACGAGTATCTGCATGGTGCCGACCACGGCATACGTGGTCATCGCCACCAGCCCGACCAGGCCGATGATGGTGCTCTTGCGCGACGTGTGCACTTTCGGAGTCCCCATGCCGTGAGCCTAGCCAAGCGGCAGGGGGCGTGAAGTCCGCAAATGGACCGGCTCAGGATGCGGGCGTGGACTCCGCAACGCGCTGCGGGCGCGGCCCGAAGCGGCGGGCGAGGAACAGCACCGGGATGAGGAGCACCATCGGCAGCAGGAACGCGTGCGCGAGGCCGGTGGAGTCGGCGAGCAGGCCCACGAGAACGGCGCCGAGTACCGCGCCGGCGTAGTTGAACAGGTTGACCCTGGCGATCACCTCGTCGCTGCGGGCCTCGTGCAGATCGCCCGCCGCGCTGAACGCGAGCGGAACCAGGGCGCCCACCCCGAAGCCGGCCAGAGCGAAGCCCGCCACGGCCGCCCAGGTGACGGGAACCAGGGCGACGAGCAGGCAGCCCAGGATCGCCAGCACCGTGGTGACCACGGCCAGAATCACCCGACCGAACCGGCGCACCAGCACATCCGCTCCGATGCGGGTGACCAGGATGGCCGCTTGGTACGCGGCGTAGCCGAGTGGGGCGATCGCGGCGCCGGTGAGCAGCACGTCGTGCAGGTAGACGGTGCTCCAGGTGCTCACCGCGGAGTCGACCACGAACGCGGCCAGCACCACCGTGCCGAACAGGGCGATGCCGCGGTGGGGCAGCTTGCCGTGCGGCGCCGCATCCGGCGCCGGGGCCAGTTTGGTGAGCCGCGGGTCGAAGCCCCGCACCCCGACGATCGCGATCGTCAGGGCGACGATCGCGCCAGCCACCAGGGCGATGCTCGCGTTGGCCGCGGTGCCGGCGACGGCCGACATCAGCAGGGCCCCGACGATGGCCGCGCCGGTGTACCAGGCGAAGAAGCCGGCCATGACCGAGACGCCCACGCGTTGCTGCACGAGAACGCCCTGCATGGCCCCGGATGCGTCGACGATGCCCAGGCCCGCACCGTAGATCGCGAACGCGGCGATGAACGCCGGCAGCCCGATCGGGGAGGCGATCAGCGGAAGCGCAACGGCCTCGAGCAGGAGCCCCACCACGAGGGCGACGCGGCTGCCCCAGCGCAGGGCGAGCCGGTCGGCCGCGAGCGACCCGACGGCCGCCGCGAGGCAGACCAGCAGCACGATCAAGGACACCACGGTGTCGTCGATGCCGTACCGGGTCTTCAGGTTGGGCAGCGAGGTGACCACGACCGCGTAGCCGAACCCCTGGGCGGCGTAGCTGGCGCTGACCGCCACCCGGGAGCGACGGACGCTGACCGGGGGGTGGATCATCGTGGGTGCGCTCATGCGGTCGGCTCCAATTCGGGGTGGTGGGCTCGCACAATGCCGAAGGCTTCGTGCGCGATCTCGAGAGTGCGGGTGATGTCGGCGGAGGTGAGAGCGGCGTTGATGAAGTGGTTGTGGTGCGAGGTGAGGAACACCCCGCGCCGGACGCTCTCGGCCACCCACTCCTGGTGCAGCATGAGCGAGTCGTCGTCCGCGATGCGGAGGTAGAACAGAGCAGGTGCCCCGGAGGCTATCAGGGTGAAGCCGTTCTCCGCCGCTACAGTCGTCAATCCGGTGGTGAGGTCGGTGCCGAGCCGGGCGAACTGGGCCGGCGCATCCAGCTGCTTGAGCTTGGTGAGGGTGGCGATGCCGGCCGCGAAGGGCACCGCGCTCATCCAGTAGCTGCCGGTGTAGTGCAGGCTGCTCACGGTGTCTTTGAGGGACTCCCGGCCGCAGAGCGCCGAGACGTTGTACCCGTTGGCGAGGGCCTTGCAGAAGCAGATGAGGTCGGCCTTGAACCCGAAGTAGTGGTCGGAGCCAGCCAGGTCGAGCCGGAACCCGGCGCGCACGTCGTCGACGATGAGCACCACCCCGTGCGCGTCGCAGAGCGCACGCACGGCCTGCCAGTAGCCCGCCTCCGGGAGGGTGTTGTCGGTGAAGTTGCCGTGCATGTAGGGCTGGGCGATGAGGCCCGCGATGGTGCCGCGGTTCTCGCTGAACAGGCGCTCAAGGGCGGGCAGGTCGTTGAAGTCGACGTAGAGGTTGTTCGCCACCTCCTCCTCGAGCACGCCGGGGTAGTCGAGCTTCTGCGCCCAGGGCGAGACGCCGTGATAGAAGCCGTTGATGAAGACGATCTTCTTGCGCCGGGTTGCGGCGCGGGCGGTGAGCACCGCGAGGGTGGTGGCGTCGCCGCCGTTCTTGGCGAAGAACGCCCAGTCGGCGCTCGCCACGGTGTCCACGAGCAGCTCGGCGAAGTCGACCATGATGGCCGAGGGGATGGTGACCACGTCTTCGAGGCGGGCCTGCTCGGCGGCGGCGGCATCAACATCCGGATCGGCGTAGCCGAGCACATTGGGCCCGTAACCGCACATGTAGTCGATGTACTCGTTGTCGTCGAGGTCCCAGAACCGGGTGCCCTCGGCGCGGGACGAGAACAGCGGGAACGAGGTCTGCGGGATATAGCAGCCCTCGGTGGGGCCTTGGTGGCCGTAGATGCCCGACGGGATGACCTGCAGCGCGCGGTCGAACGCGGCGCGGCTCTTCTCGAAGGTGTACGGGACGGTGGGCGCGGTGCGCGCGGGGACAAGGCTCATCAGGCTGACTTTCCGAGGTAGTGACCGACACGGTCGAGGATGCGGTTGACGTTGTCGACCATGGAGATGACACCGCGCATGGCCAGGCGGCCGTCGCTCATGCAGGCGATGGCGGAGAGGTCGCCGGCGAGGATGCCGCCGGTGACCTCGAGGGTGGAGAAGGTGAGTGCCCCGCGCGGATGCGGCGAGGGCGCCGCGACGAAGGTGGCGTGGTGGTCGCGGAGCGCCAGATGGTAGGCGAGGGTGCCGGTGACCTCGAGCGCGATGTCGCCGTCGGGGATGTGCTGGGCGCTGAACCTGCCGCTGCGGTCTTCGTTGGCGACCTGGGCGAGGGCGGCTGCGGCCACGTGCAGGGTGAGGATGGTGCTTGTCTCGCGGAACTCCGGGTCGGCCAGGTCGGCCTCGGCGGGCTGCAGGTATCGGCCGAGCAGCTCGGTGAGGGGAGCGAAGACGCCAGTGAGGAAGCGCAGCCGGTGCGGGGCGGCCACCGGAATCGGCTGGGCGGTGCCGTCGATCATCCGGTTGAAGTGGGCGACGGAAGTGAAGGCCAGGGTGATGACCGGGGCCTTCGGCTCCCGGCCCCAGAGCACGCCGGTCGACTGGAAGCTCAGCTGCGCGCGCGGCAGGCCGGGCACGACAAAGCGGATGCCCACCGGCATCGCCGTGTCGGCGAGGAGGGCCCGGGCCGCCGGAACCCGGTCGACGAGCAACGAAAGCGTGCCGAGCACGGCATAGAGGTTGATATGCGCCTGGACGCGTGGGTCGGTGTCAATCAGCACGGGGCTGCTCCTCAGCGAGGTCGAGTGGTGGTGTCGGGGATGAGATGGGTCGGGGCGCGGCGGTGGTGGCCGAAGTGGCGGCCGGCCGGGCCGGTGCGGCCAGGCGGGCGAGGGCATCCGCGGCGAAGACGACGCTCTCGCGGGCCGCTTCGGTGTCACGATCGGCCAGCCAGGTGCTGGTGATCCCGTCGGTGAGGGTGACCAGCAGTCGGGCCGCTCGGGCCAGGGGCACCGACCACTCCCGCCCGCAGGCGGTGGCGGCGAGGCGGAGGCTGTGTTCGGCGGCTCGGTAGTAGGCCCGGTACTGGTCGCTCGGTTGGGATGTCGGCGGGTTCTGGCGCAGCGCGTAGAGGCTGAGCTCCAGCAGGGCCTGCTCGCGCTGGGGGTCGGCCACGAGCAGGTCGAGGTACCGGTCGAGGCCCTGCCGGAGGGTGTCCGCAAGGCCGGCTGAGCTGCTGCCGTCGTCGCCGGGCAGGGCCGCCACGGCCGCCACGGCCGCATCGTGCTCCTGAGTGGTGACGGTGTCGATCACCGCGGCGAGCAGGTCGTCCCGGGAGTCGAACGCGTAGTGGAAGCTGCCCAGGGGCATGCCGGCCTCGGCCACGATGGCGCGGGTCGTGGCCGCCGCCAACCCGTGCCGCGCGATCACGCGCACGGCCGCATCGATCAGTGCGGCGCGGCGATCGGCGAGGGCTAGGCGGGTCATGGGTCGGCGGTCGGTCTGCGGCGGGGGCGACGAGCGGGCGATGGTCAACGCAGGAGCTCCAGTGGGTCAAGTGACTTGGACGCTTGTCCAATTAGCTCAATCTCGCCCATCGTCCCGGCGCGCGCAAGCGAATTCGACGGGCTTCACCGCCCGGAAACACAACCGTTCGACGGCCGAAATGCAGGCGCGGGCCGACGCGGCGCGTCGGCACAATCTGCCGGAAACATCCGTCTCGTACGCTGGGCCCCGAGACGCCGCGCGGTGCGGCGCCACAGAACGAAGAGGCCACCATGCAGACCGAATTCACCCTCTCCCTCCCGCCCTGGCTCGTCGAGGAGCTGCCCGGCCTGCCCGCGGTGCTGTCGACGCTCGACGAACGGATGGCCCTGGTCAACGCGCTCGCCGCCCGCAACTACCGCGAGGGCAACGGCGGCCCGTTCGCGGCCATCGTGGTCGACGCCACGACCGGCGCCCTGGTATCGGTGGGTGTGAACGTGGTGCTCTCCTCCGGGGTGGCCGGCGCCCATGCCGAGATCATGGCCCTCGGGCTGGCCCAGCGCGCCACCGGGACCTGGGACCTCGGCGCGGACCCCGCCCGGCCGCTGGAGCTGGTGGTCAACTGGCGTCCGTGCGTGATGTGTTACGGCGCCACGATGTGGTCGGGCGTGCGCCGGCTGGTGGTGGCGGGCTCCGGGGCCGAGCTGGAGGAGCTCACCGGTTTCGACGAGGGGCCGATGCGCGAGGACTGGGCCGAGCAGTTCGAGGCGCGTGGCATCACCGTGGTGCAGGACATCGGCCGCGAGGAGGCGCTGCAGGTGTTCCGGGAGTACGGAGCGGCCGACGTGCTGGTCTACAACGCGCGCGGGGCCAGCTGAGCCGCCGGAGGCACTGCCGCAGCCGGGCATGCCTCTGACCGGTCGCCGACACACAGTCGGCGACCGGTCACAAGGGATTCGGTTGGGCCGGCCTAGCTTTCGCTAGCCTGCCCGGCACTCAGCCCCATTCGGCGACGCAGCCCAGCGAGCGCGAGGAGCAGCAGCGAGCCCAGCATCACCGGGATCAGGGCGATGGCCGCGAGGAACGCCGGGTTGGCCCCGGTGCTGGCCAGGGCGGCGGGCAGGAGACCGGCGGTTGTCGAGGTCGACAGTGCGCCCTGTGTGACGGATGTGGTCGGGGACACGCCCGCGGGGATCACGGTGTCCCGCGGGCCGGTGGGGCTAACCGGTCTGACCGGCGTTACCGGCGTCACGGGGGTGACCGGGGTGACCGGCGTTACGGGGTTGACCGGCGTCACCGGCGTCACCGGCGTCACCGGGGTGACCGGGGTGACCGGGGCGCCGGGAACCGTGGTGGTGGAGCCCGTCGTGGTGCTGTCGCCGATCACCGAGACCGCATTGCCGCCCACCGTGACGGGGATCAGCAGGTCGAGAAGCGCCTGGGTGCCGCCGAGGATGCTGTCGCTTCCGTCGGTGTTAGCGGCTTCCGGTCCTGCCGTCGTGGAGCCGACGGGGGCCGTAGTGGTGTCCGTGCTGGTCGAGTCTCCGACTACGGAGATGGCGTTTCCACTGACGGTGACCGGGGCGACGGCGTCGAGAACCGCCTGGGTGCCGCCGAGGATGCTGTCGCTTCCGTCAGTGTTAGCGGCGTCGGGGCCCGCGGTCGTTGACTCGGAGGGAACGGTGGTGGTGGCATCCGTGGTGGTGGAGTCTCCGAGGACGGAGATGGCGTTGCCGCTGACGGTGACCGGGGCGACGGCGTCGATGACGGCTTGGGTGCCGCCGAGGGCGGTGTCCTCTCCGTCAGTGGTCGGGGCGGCAGCCGGTGCCGTTGCCGCTGGGTCGGCCGGGGCCGTGGTTGTGGTGTCCGTGCTGGTCGAGTCTCCGACGACGGAGATGGCGTTTCCGCTGACGGTGACCGGGGCGACGGCGTCGATGACGGCCTGGGTGCCGCTGAGGATGCTGTCGCTTCCGTCGGTGCTTACGGCCTCAGGTCCTGCCGACGTGGACTCGGCCGGGGCCGGGGCCGGGGCGGTGGTGGCATCCGTGCTGGTCGAATCTCCGATTACCGAGATCGAATTGCCGCTGACGGTGATTGGCGCAGCGGCGTCGACGACAGCTTGGGTGCCGCCGAGAACGCTGTTGTCTCCGTCGGTGGTCGAAGCGGCGGGCGATGCTGATGCTGGCGGGTCGCTCGGTGCGGTTGTGGTGGCATCCGTGCTGGTCGAGTCTCCGATGATGGAGATCGCATTGCCGGACACGGTGACGGGTAGGACGGTGTCGATCACCGCCTGGGTGCCCGACAAGATTCCGTCGGTACCGGATGTTTCGGGTGCTTCTGCGGCATTGGCAACACCGGCGCCGATGGCCGAGAGGCCGCCGACGAGGAGGGCGCAGTACAGGCCCTTTTTGACGAACGAGAACATGGTTTTAACTCCTTGAACGATTGATGTGGTGCCTCCGAGGGAGGCGGTGGTCGCGGTCTGCGAGTACTCAGCAGCGCGACCGATCAATCAGGAGTGGAACCGGGGTTGAACGAGGGGGCGAGCGGAAGCTCATCGCCGGTGGCCGACGACGAGTGGAATCGGACCACGGGCGCAGCCAGCAGTCCGGAGGGCGTGGTGGTGGCTACGGGCGACCCGTTGCCCGGGCCGGAGCCGCTGATCGAACCGCCGGCCGGCGCAGGCAGCGCGGTCGGGGAGAACGGCGTGCCGAACGGTGTTGCGGGAGCCGTCGGAACCGGGGACCCTGCGACCACAGAGGCCGTCGCGGTAGCGGTGGCTGGGGCGGCGGACGTCGGCGCGGTGTTCCATCCGGGTAGCGCCGAGGGCGTACCGGAGCCGCTCTGCGTCTGGCCGTGAGCGACAACGATCTGTGCCGCCTCGCCGGGGGCAGCGGGTGAACCCAGCGTGGGCTCCAGGCCGGCCGATACGCCGTTCGGCGCCGGCACGGTGCCGACGACAGGCGTGCTGGTCGGGGGCAAGACGTCGCCCACGGGCACCACCACGGCGTCGATGACGGGTGTCAGCACCGGTGTCGCCACGGCGGCTACCGGGGCCACGACCTCGGTCACGACCGGGGCCACGACATCCTGAACCACGGGCGTCACGACGGCATCGAGGGTGGGGGAGACGACCTGGTCAACGAGCGGGTCGACCACCGACTGGGTGATGGGTTCGACCACCGCAGCGACCACGGGCACCGCCACATCGTTCACCACGGGAACGGCCGACATGACCTGGGTTGCCGTTGCGTCGGCACCGTCGAGCACCTCGCCAACCTGCACGGCATCTGCAACGGGCGCGGCCACCCGAACGGTGCCTGCCACGGTGTCAACGTATCCGTCGAGGGTGTCGACCACCGGGGCCGTCGAGTCCGGCAGGCCGCCCAGGAGCGAGTCACCGGTGCCGGTCTCGCGGTATGACGCAGAAGCGGTCGAAGCCGAGGCCGAGGTGGGGGCCGACAGTGTGTCGAAGACCAGCCAGGCGGCGGCGGCGGCGACAATCGCCAGGGCGATGCGCGCCGGCGAAGCGAGATGTATCCCCTGTTTTCGCTCCACGTCGTCACCCCCCTTGGTGCGGCTCGTCTGAATATGAGCGAACCACAGGACTCCTCGGATGTCCAGCAATTGTGCACAATCAGCACTTCCGCCTCGCTCCGGGCCGGGCCGAGTTCGCCGAGATTACGGCCGATTATCGGGCTGCATCCTGCCGGAGAAGCCCCCGATTGAGGTTGACTAGGGGAATGACTCCCGCGCAGCGACGCATCCTGATCGTCGCCATCCTGTCGTCGTTCGTGGCGTTCCTGGACGGCTCCATCATCAATGTGGCGTTACCGGCGATTTCCCGGGAGCTCGGCGGTGGGCTGCCGCTGCAACAGTGGGTGGTCGACGGCTACCTGCTCAGCCTGGGCGCGCTGATTCTGGTGGCCGGGTCTCTCTCCGACACATTCGGACGGGTGCGGGTGCTGCGGGCCGGGCTGATCTGGTTCGGCATCACCTCGCTCGCCTGCGGTCTGGCTCCCACCGGTCTCTTCCTGGTCATCGCCCGCGTGCTGCAGGGTGTGGCCGCTGCGTTGCTGGTGCCCAGTTCACTCGCCCTGATCACCTCGAGGTTCAGCGGGGTCGCGCAGGGCAAGGCCATCGGTGCCTGGACCGGCTGGACCGGCGTGGCCGGCATCGCCGGGCCGCTGCTGGGCGGGCTCCTGGTGGATGCGGCGACCTGGCGGTTGGTGTTCTTCATCAACGTGATCCCGATCGCTCTGACCCTGATCCTGCTGCGCCGGGTGGAGGAACCCCTGCGGCCCGCCGCCGGTGCCCGCGTGGATGTGCTCGGTGCCTGCCTGGCCGTGGTGGGATTGGGCGGCCCGGTGTTCGCGCTCATCGAGCAGGGCCGGTTCGGCTGGACGAGCCCGGTGGTCTACCTGCCCCTGCTGGTGGGCTTGGCCTCGTTCGGCGCGTTCCTGTGGTGGGAGGCGCGGGCCCCGCATCCGATGATGCCCCTCGGCCTGTTCCGGGTGCGCAACTTCGCCGTGGGCAACATCGCCACCGTCGGCATCTACGCGGCACTCAACCTCGGATTCTTCCTCTTCGCGCTCTACCTGCAGGAGGTCGGCGGGTTCTCGGCCACGCTGGCCGGGTTGGCCGGCATTCCGGCCACCGTGATGATGCTGATTTTCGCCACACTCTTCGGCACTTTGGCCGGAAAATACGGTCCGCGACTGTTCATGACCGTCGGGCCGATCGTGGCCGGCAGCGGGTTCCTGTTGGTGACCACGGCGGTGCCGCCGATCAACTTCGCCCTGCACGTGTTGCCGGGAATCGTGCTGGTGGGCCTGGGCCTGTCCATCACGGTCGCGCCGCTCACAGCGGCCGTCCTCGGCTCCATTCACCCCGGTCAGGCCGGTATCGGGTCGGCGATCAACAACGCGGTCGCCCGGGTGGCCGGCTTGATCGCGATCGCCATGACCGGCACCATCGTCGGCTCCACCCTCGATGTGGCCGGTTTCCAGCGGGCGATGGTGGTTGTGGCGGCGCTGATGTTCCTGGGCGGAATCGTGTCCTGGTTGGGCATCCGTCGGGTCGTGCCGGTGGCGGATGCGCCGCCCTCGGCCATCGGAGAGCCGGCCTAGTGGCCTCATGCGCACGTGGGCGCCTCAAATAACTGTTATAGTTTCTAAGTTGTCTTCGAGCGTTTCGCTGCAGAAGTCACCACTGCGCCCGTAGCTCAACGGATAGAGCATCTGACTACGGATCAGAAGGTTGGGGGTTCGAATCCCTTCGGGCGCACAGATTGAAAGCGGTTCACTTCGGTGGGCCGCTTTTGTCGTTTCCGGTGTCTGCTGAGACGACCGTGTCAGGATGGAGCGATGCGCCGCGCTTCCGATCCCCGCACCTACGACCTCGATGCCCTCCGCGACCGGCTGCTCCCCGAGGACGAGGGCACGGTGAATGACAGCATCCCGCAGCTCGCCGCCGCCGATCCCGGGCTCTGCGGGATCGCCCTCGTGCTCCCCGACGGCAGCATCCGGGCCAGCGCGCAGGCCGACCTGCCCTTCAGCGTGCAGTCGGCGGTGAAACCGTTCCTCTTCGCCCTCGCCCTGCAGGACACCGACGGAGCCGCACTCGACCGCATCGGCATCGAACCGACCGGGGAGGCCTTCGACGCCATCAAGCTCGAGAGTGGCACCGGCCGGCCGCCGAACCCCATGGTCAACGCCGGGGCTCTACTCACGGCCGCCCTGGTCGACGGGGACGACGTCGAGGCCCGCAACGACCGCATCCTGCGCGGGCTGTCGGCCTTCGCGGCCCGGCCGCTCGAGGTGGACGAGGAGATCGCCCGCGACGAGCACCTGATGGGTGACCGCAACCACGCCCTGGCGCACCTGATGCGCTCGGAGGGCACCCTCGGCGTCAGCGCCGACGACGCCGTGGCCGTGTACGCCCGGGCGTGCGCGGTGCTTGTGGACGCCACCGCGCTGGCCGTCATGGGCGCCACCCTCGCCTGCGGCGGTGTGAACCCCGTGACGGGCGAGCGTGTGGTCGCCGCGGCGGTGGCCCGTGACGTCATGTCGGTCATGGCCACCTGCGGGGTCTACGACGGTTCCGGCCGGTGGATGCGCACGGTCGGCGTCCCAGCCAAATCGAGCGTCTCCGGGGCCATCGTGCTCGCCGCGCCGGGCCGTCTCGGCGCCGCCATCGTGAGTCCGCCGCTCGACGCGCAGGGCACCAGCGTGCGCGGGCGCATCGCGAGCGAGCGGCTCAGCGCCGACCTCGGCCTGCACGCCTTCGGGCCGCACGCCGGCTGAGGGCGCCCGGCCGTCAGTCGAGCCGGTGCGCCAGCTCCGCGAGAACACCGGCCAGCCGGCGGTCGAAGTGCGGGGGAACGTTCTCGGGCAGCGCATCCACCGGCCACCAGGCCACGTCGTCGCTCTCGTCGCTGGCCACCGGGGCCGCCTCCGGGCGGGCCACGGCCGCGAAACCCACGTCCCAGTGCGCGCTGCACCTGAAGCCGCCGCCCAGGGTGTGTCGGTCGACGTCGAGGATGCCGGGTCCGAGCGGCACGAGGTCGGCGATGCCGCATTCCTCACGCGCTTCGCGGTAGGCCGCCGCGGCCACCGACGCATCCGCGGACTCGACGTGGCCGCCGAGCTGCACCCAAAAGCGGCCCTTGCGGTGGAAGCAGAGCAGCACCTGGGCGAGGTCGGGGGTGAAGACGAAGCAGCTGCCCGTGACATGCTCCGGGCCGCCGTCGCGGCGCAGCGCCGCACCGGGCGAATCCGCGAGGAAGTCGAGGTACTCGTCCCGCAGCATCGCCTGACCGGGTGCGAGCGGCGTCCAGGCCCGGAGCCGGTCGATCAGGTCATCGGTGGGGGAGCGCAGAGCGGAATCGGGCACATCCGAGGATAGCCGCCCGCAACTGTTGCCCGCGTGGACGATTGGTCCCGGTGTGCCGGGTGCAGGTGTCCGCTGCGGGACCACTCAGAGGTCAGTGGGTGTGCTCGACCACAAAATCGGTGCCGGGGAACACCAGCGTCTCGTGGCCGTCGTCGAACGACACCAGGTAGGGCGGCTCCCCTTCGGGGCCGCGCACCTCACGAATGGTCCCGTGCCGGTCGGGCGTCGAATCGGTCTTTCCTCGAATGATGATGCGGTCGTTCTCAGTTGCGCGCATAACGCTCACCTCCTGCCGGGCAGGTTACGCTCGCGCCCGGCGCCTGCACAGGGGCAGCGACCAGTGGTCGCATCCGCAGGGCGGGTCAGGCGGGCTGGTCCGGTCCCAGCCGCAGCCGGTCGCAGAGGGCCGTGAGCTGCACGAGTTCGTCGGCGCTCAGGCTGTCGCCCACGCGGGTCGTGATCGAGCCCATGTGATCGAGCGCCACCCGGCGGAACAGCGCGTAGCCGGCCTCGGTGAGCTCGACGATGGCGCCCCGGCCGTCGTCGGGGTCCGGATGCTTGGCGACGTATCCGCGGGACGCCAGGCGGTCCACGAGCCGGCTCACGCTCGGCTGAGTGAGCAGCACGTGCTTGTTCAGGTCGCGCAGACGGATGCTGCGGTCCTCCTGCCGGGACAGGTTGAACATCACGTCGTACTCGTTGAAGGAGATTTCCCGTGACGGGAACTCCTCGGCCAGGCTGCGCATAATGGCGACCTGGGCGCGGAACAACGACTCCCAGGCGGCAACTGCCACCGCTCGATCGACCATGCTGCCTCCTCACCGCCCCCAGGGCATCTCTTGGTCAAGAGTATGGGACTCGTGGAGCATCCCGCGGCAGCCTAGCCCGATCGCCGCGCTTCGAGGTGGATCAAGCGCACTCCTAGGCGTCCCTCACGGCGATGCCCGGGTAGGCCAGGATCAGGCCGGCGGTGTCGAACGTGAGCTCGCAGGTGACGTCGAACGAGCGCGACTCGTAGTGGAAGCTCAACCCGCGCGGCGAGAGCGCCGTGAGGGTGTACTCCTGCTCCAAGCGGACGATGCTGAGATCGTTCGCCCGGACGAAGGCCGCGGGTACTCGCACGGGTTCCCCGGCCACGAACTCGAGCCGGTGCAGGGGGAGGGTGTTGGTGACGCAGGAGGACTCGAAGTCGACGTCCACGCATCCGGTGAGGTCGGCTCGCGGTATCCCGTCGACCTCCCAACCCCGGTCGGCGGAGCGCCGCAACACCGTGTGCCGCTCGCCGTCCACGGTGGAGGCGGCGGCCCGCACCTCCTGAGTGCGCCAGACGGGGTCGAGATCGATCGAGTAGTCCACCGACCAGGCGGATGCGTCCTCCACGGCCGTGGAGACGCCCCGCAGCCGGTGGCCCCGCGGACCACTGTCGGTGAAGAGCACCTCGAAGCCCTGCCGGACGCCGGAATGACGCCAACTCGCCTGTCGGGGCAGAGTCTTCAGGTGCATGCCATGACCCTAGGCCGACGCCTGGACTTCGTCACGCCTTGGCCGGCAATAGCGTCGTCCAAGGGAACACTGGGTGAACTCGCAGGAAAATAACGATCCGATAACTGGCGCTCCGTTATCCGTTCGTTATATATTCGTAGTGCATCAACCGTTTGCTGTGGCGGAAGATGCGAATGTGATTGCAGGACACTCTTGGTGCAAGGGAAGAGGGTCGGTCGTTTGCCTCTACGACCGGCCCTCAATCACGTTAACGGGCAGTAGCCGCCGCGCCGCGCTACGCGGCGTCGCCGCTCGAGCCCGTCGAGACCTCGTGAGGTGCGCAGGGTCGGCCCACACGTCGGTCGAGCCCGTCGAGACCTGGCGACGTGCGCGAGGTCGTGCCCCCACGTCGGTCGAGCTTGTCGAGACCTGGCGACGTGCGCGAGGTCGTGCCCCCACGTCGGTCGAGCTTGTCGAGACCTGGTGAGGTGCGCGAGGTCGTGCCCCCACGTCGGTCGAGCTTGTCGAGACCTGGTGAGGTGCTCTGAGTCGTAGGGACATCGATGGGCGCACTGTCGAGATCGTCTTGCGGGGTTTCGACAGGCTCGACCGCCGGACCGGGGCTTTGACGGGGCCGTCTCGCGGGGTCTCGACAGGCTCGACCAGCGCATGCGCGCGTGGTCGAGGTCGCCCAGCTGGGCGGGGCGCTACCTAGAAGCGGTCGGGGCTGGGCGTGCTGGCCTGGCGGATCGACACATCCGCGTGGCGGTCGAAGCGGTAGCCCACGCCGCGCACGGTGCGCACGATGTCTTCGTAGCGGCCGAGCTTGGAGCGCAGGCGGCGCACGTGCACGTCGATGGTGCGCTCGTTCGGGGCATCCTCTTCGCTCTCGGCGTCCCAGAGCTTGGAGATCAACTCGGCGCGCTCGATGGTGCGGCCTTCGCGCAGCACCAGGTACTGCAGCAGCTCGAACTCCTTGTAGGTGAGCGCCGCGGTCTCGTTGTCGAGGATCACGCGCTTGCGGGAGATGTCGACGACGACGCCGCCGGGCGCGCGGTCGGCATCCTCGGCAGTGTTGCGGTGCTTAGCCAGGGCGGCCGGGTCCTGCAGGGCCAGGCGCACGACGTCCACATCGCGGCCACCGACGCCCTCCGGTGCCAGGGCGACAGCGGCGTGGGTCTCGGCCGAGGGGGCGATGGCCTGGGTGAGCTTCTTCAGCTCCTCGACGATGCGGTGCAGGCTTGTACCGGCCGCGGCCGCCTTGGCCTCGTCGATGCCCACGTAGAGCACGAAGCCGCGAGCCTGGGTGCCCTCCGGCACAGCGCGGATGCGCGGCGCGGCCGGAGCCGGCGCGGGGGCCAGGGTGAGCTCGGGGCGGAAGGACTGGACGGAACGGGCGGTGTCGATGTGTGCGAGTGACATTGGAGAAATCCTTGAGGTGTGATGATGCGCAAAACCCGGCGCGTCAGCGCTCGTGGGTTCGAAAAAGATCGGCCGGAGTGGCCGGGCGGCCCCTGTGAGGAGAGCCCTGGAGTCGGTCCGCCGTGAATCTGGCGGCCTCAGCGGCTGTGGGACAGCGGGTGAGGGCTGATCGACTCGGCGCTATTGCCTGTCTGGGTTAGCGGCACATTCGGCAACACGCCATCACGCTGCTGCCGGGCATCATCATGCCGGCAGTCCCCAAAGCCTCGAAGGAGGTCGGGATGCGTGTGGTGGAAGTCATGACTGTGAGTAAAGCCGACTGTGACGAGTTGTGTCAATTCAGTTACGCGGAATCTCGCCCGTGCGGCTGCATCACGTTCACGGGGAATCTGCGAAATCGGAGGATCTCGCACAAAGGGCCGCTTTCTCAAAGAAAGCGGCCCTCAAATGAAGTTTTTCAAAGTTTTGTGAATCTAACTGCGGTCGGCGCGTCGCCCGTCGCAGGATCTGCGGAGTGCTGGGTCAGACCAGGCCGTAGAGGCGGTCACCGGCGTCGCCGAGGCCGGGAACGATGTAGCCGTGCTCGTCGAGGCGTTCGTCCACCGCGCCGAGCACGATGGTGACCTCGCGGCCCGCCAGCGCCTTCTCGACGGCGGCGAGGCCCTCAGGGGCGGCGAGGATGCAGATGGCCGTGACGTCGACGGCGCCGCGGTCGAAGAGGAACTCGATCGCTGCGATCAAGGAGCCGCCGGTGGCCAGCATCGGGTCGAGCACGAAACACTGGCGGTCGGAGAGGTCGTCGGGCAGACGCTCGGCGTAGGTGGTGGGCTGCAGGGTCTCTTCATTGCGGGCCATGCCCAGGAATCCGACCTCGGCAGTGGGGAGCAGCTTGACCATGCCCTCGAGCATGCCGAGCCCGGCGCGCAAGATCGGAACAACCAGGGGCTTGGGGTCGCTGATCTTCACACCGCGGGCGAGCGACACGGGCGTCTGCACGGTCACCTCGTCCACGCGAACGCCCCGGGTGCCCTCGTACGCGAGCAGGGTCATCAGCTCTTCCACCAGCGCGCGGAACATCGGCGACGAGGTGCTCTGGTCACGCAACACCGTGAGCTTGTGGGTGATGAGCGGATGGTCGGCTACGTGGACTCGCATAGGCTCAATCTACTAGTTCACGCGGGTCCGCGGCTCTAGTCGGGCGCCCGGGAAGAGGTGATGTGGTGCGGCACAGCGACGAACACGAAGCGTGGATGCGCCTGGCCCTCCACGAGGCACAGGACGCCCTGGTCGGCGGCGACGTTCCGGTCGGCGCGGTGGTGCTGGATCCGGCCGGCCGGGTGATCGGCCGCGGGCGCAACGAGCGGGAGCTGCACCAGGATCCCACCCTGCACGCCGAGGTGGTGGCCATCCGCGAGGCTGCCGCTGCGCTGGGGGACTGGCACCTCACCGACTGCACCCTGGTGGTGACCCTGGAGCCCTGTGTGATGTGCGCGGGCGCGATCGTGGCGGCCCGGGTGGCCCGGGTGGTTTTCGGCGCGTGGGACGAGAAGGCCGGCGCCGCCGGGTCGCTCTACGACGTGCTGCGCGACCGCCGGCTCAACCACCGGGTCGAAGTGGTGTCCGGGGTGGCCGAGGTTGAGTGCGGACGAGTGCTCAGGGAGTTCTTCGAGGATCCGCTGCGCCGCCCGGCTGCGCCCCGCCCGGCAACGCCGCCAGCCACTCACTGAACAGGGCCCGGGATGCCGCCTGCATCGCGTCGGAGTGCTCGGCGCGGTCCCGCCGCAGTGTGTCGGCGTCCAGCCCCTCCGCGTCGAGCTCCACGGTGGAGGAGGCCAGCCAGGTCTCGTGCATCTCGGCGGTCAGCTCGGGGTGGAACTGCACCGCCAGCGCCCAGTCCTCAATAGCGAAGGCCTCGTTGCCGTACGCATCCGACCCGGCCAGCCGGGTGGTGCCCTCGGGCAGGTCGAAGGTGTCGCTGTGCCACTGCATCACCGGGATGCCGCTGACATACCGCAGGGGCGAGTCGAGGCCGGCCTCGGTGGGCTGCACCAGGCGGAAACCGATCTCGTTGCTCGGACCCCGGTAGACGGGGGAGCCGAGGGCGCTGGCCATCAGCTGGGCCCCCAGGCACACGCCGAAGATCGGGCGCCGGGCGGCCAGTCGGCCGGCGAGCAGGCCCACCTCGTCGGCCAGCACCGGGAACTGGTCGGTCTGGTAGACGCCCATCTCGCCGCCGAGCACCACGAGAAGGTCGGCCTCGGCCGGGTCGATCTGCCGAACGCCGTCGGTGAGGGTGTCGACGTAGCGCACGCTGTAGCCGTGCTCGATCAGCACCGGCTCCAGGTTGCCCAGGTGGATGTCGTCGGCGTGCCGCAGGACCAGGGCGACGGGGCCCGCGCTCATTCGCGGCCCTTGATGACGATCGCGTCGGTGGGCGGATTCACCGTGGCCGGGTCGATATAGAGATCGGGTTCGAGGTAGATGACGCGGGCACTGGGCACGGCCTCCCGGATGCGCGCTTCGATGGTGTCGATCCCCGCGGCGACATCGGAGAACCGTTGCCCGGAGTCGAAGGAGAGCTTGGCGGCGACGAGCAGCTCGTCCGGGCCGAGGTAGAGCGTCTTGAGGTGGATGAGGTTCTTCGTCTCCGGGCCGGCCAGGATGGCGGACTTGATGGCGTCGACATCCTTGACGCTGGCGCCCTCGCCCACCAGCAGGCTTTTGGTCTCGATGCCCAGCACGATGGCCACCAGCACAAGCAGCACGCCGATGCCGAGGGTGCCGACGGCGTCCCAGGTGGCGTCGCCGGTGACCACGGTGAGGCCCACGCCGCCCAGCGCCAGCATCAGGCCGGTGAGGGCCGCGACGTCTTCGAGCAGCACGACGGGGAGTTCGGGGGCCTTGGCGTGCCGGATGAACTGCACCCAGCTCTCGTTCTTGCGGGTGTGGTTGGACTCCTTCACCGCGGTGCGCAGCGAGAACGACTCCAGGCCGATCGCCACGAGCAGCACCAGGATCGGCAACCAGGCGTTCTCGAGTTCGTGCGGGTTCTGCAGCTTCTCGATGCCTTCGTAGATCGAGAACACGCCGCCGACGGAGAACAGGATGATCGACACCACGAAGGCGTACACGTAACGTTCGCGGCCGTAACCGAACGGATGCTCGGCGTCGGCCGCCTTCTTCGACTTGCGTCCGCCGATCAGCAGCAGGATCTGGTTGCCCGAGTCGGCGAGCGAGTGCACGCCCTCGGCCAGCATCGAGGACGACCCCGATACGAACCAGGCGATGAACTTGGTGATCGCGATGCCGAGGTTGGCGAGCAGTGCCGCCACAATCGCCTTGTTTCCGCCTGATGCGCTCATGCGACCAATCCTAGAACCGTCGCCCTGCCCCGAGAACCGCGGAAACCGTGCCGAAAACTACACTGGGGAGATGACTTCGACCGCACCCGTCACCCTGCCCGCCATCGCCTTCCTGGGCGCCGGATCGATGGCCAGGGCGGTCTTAGCGGGCCTGCTCAAGCCCACGGTCACGGTGACCGGCGGCATCCGCACCACCAACCGGTCGGCCGCCAAGGCCGCCGAACTGGCCGGCACCACGGGTGTGACGGCCTGGGCCACCGAGACGGAGCCCGACGCCAACCGGCTCGCCGTGGCCGGCGCGGGCATCGTGATCGTGGCGGTCAAGCCCGCCATGGTGCCCGACCTGCTCGCCGAGATCGCCGACAGCCTTGAGCCGGGCACCCTTGTCGTGAGCGTCGCGGCTGGCGTGACCATCGCCACCTTCGAGAAGCACCTGCCCGCGACGGTGGCCGTGATCCGGTCGATGCCGAACACGCCAGCCGTGGTGGGCATGGCTGTTACCGGGCTGAGCGCCGGCACCCGGTCCACGGCCGAGCAGATGGCGCTGGCGACGGCGTTGTTCGAAACCGTGGGGGAGGTACTGGTGGTGTCCGAAGACAAGATCGACGCGCTGAGCACCATTTCCGGGTCCGGTCCGGCGTATGTCTTCTACCTCATCGAGCAGCTCACCCTGACGGCCATCGACAAGGGGTTCACGCCAGCCGAGGCAGCCACCATGGTCAACGGCACGTTCCTCGGCGCGAGCGCGCTGCTGGCCGTCTCCGACCTCACGCCCACCGAGCTGCGCCGCCAGGTGACGAGCCCCAAAGGCACCACCGAGCGGGCCGTGCAGCAGCTCGAGACCGGGGGGCTCAAGGAGCTGTTCGACCGGGCCACGGATGCCGCGCTGGCGCGGGCCCGGGAGCTCGCCGCGTCCTAAGCGCCGCCTCCCCAGGTTTCGACAAGCTCAACCAGCGTGTGGTCGCGACCATTTCATGGGTCGCGACCAGTACGTCGGTCGAGCTTGTCGAGACCTCGTGGGCCGGTCTCTGAGCGCACGTCACCAGGTTTCGACAAGCTCAACCACCGTGTGGTCGCGACCAGTACGTCGGTCGAGCTTGTCGAGACCCCGTGGGCCGGCCTCTGAACGCACGTCACCGGGTTTCGACAAGCTCAACCACCGTGTGGTCGCGACGGCTTTATGGGTCGCGACCAGTACGTCGGTCGAGCTTGTCGAGACCTCGTGGGCCGGCCTCTGAACGCTCGTCACTGGGTTTCGGCAGGCTCAACCAGCGTGTGGTCGCGCCCGTTTCATGGGTCGCGACCAGTACGTCGGTCGAGCTTGTCGAGACCTCGTGGGCCGGCCTCTGAACGCACGTCACCGGGTTTCGACAAGCTCAACCACCGTGTGGTCGCGACGGCTTTATGAGTCGCGACCAGTACGTCGGTCGAGCTTGTCGAGACCTCGTGGCCCGGCCTCTGAATGCTCGTCACTGGGTTTCGACAGGCTCAACCACCGTGTGGTCGCGACCAGTACGTCGGTCGAGCTTGTCGAGACCTCGTGGGCCGGCCTCTGAACGCACGTCACCGGGTTTCGACAAGCTCAACCGGCGTGTGGTCGCGACCAGTACGTCGGTCGAGCTTGTCGAGACCTCGTGGGCCGGCTTCTGAACGCACGTCACCGGGTTTCGACAAGCTCAACCACCGTGTGGTCGCGACCAGTACGTCGGTCGAGCTTGTCGAGACCTCGTGGGCCGGCCTCTGAACGCTCGTCACTGGGTTTCGACAAGCTCAACCACCGTGTGGTCGCGACGGCTTTATGGGTCGCGACCAGTACGTCGGTCGAGCTTGTCGAGACCTCGTGGGCCGGCCTCTGAACGCACGTCACCGGGTTTCGACAAGCTCAACCGGCGTGTGGTTGCGCCGGGTTTCGACAGGCTCAACCGGCGCGTGGTTAGGAGCCGAGGGCCGCGAAACGCTCGATGTCGCCCTCGGTGCCGGCGACGATGATGAGGTCGTGATTGGACACGACGGTCTCGGCAGTGGCGTAGGTGAACGGCCGGCCGGGGCTCTTCACGCCCACGACCGTGACCTTGTGCTTGGTGCGCACGCCGGACTCGGTGAGGTTGAGCCCGCGGATCGGCTTGGGCGGGTACATCTTCACGAGCGCGAAGTCATCATCGAATTCGATGAAGTCCAGCATCCGCCCCGACACCAGGTGCGCGACGCGCTCGCCGGAGTCGGCCTCGGGGTAGATCACGTGGTTGGCGCCGATGCGCTCGAGGATCTTGCCGTGCGACTGGGAGATGGCCTTCGCCCAGATCTGCGGAATCTGCAGGTCGACGAGGTTAGCGACGATGAGCACGCTGGCCTCCACCGACGAGCCCACGGCGCACACGGCCACCGAGAAGTCCTGGGCGCCGATCTGGCGGAGCGCGTCGATGGACTTGGCGTCGGCCTGCACGGCGTGGGTGACCCGCTCGGACCACTTCTGCACGAGCGCCTCGCTGCTGTCCACGGCGAGGACCTCACGGCCCAGACGGTCGAGCTTGCCGGCAGTCGCGGCACCGAACCGACCCAGTCCAATGATCAGAACGGGGGCGTCGTGCTTGATCCGGTCAACCAACGATGGGCCTTTCCTCGGGGCGTTTGAACAACTGTCTGCTTTGGCTCGCTGCCAGCGCCGCCGCGAGAGTCACTGTACCAACCCGGCCCATGAACATCGTCGCGGCCAGAACGTAGACCCCCTCGGGTGGCAGCTCGGCGGTCAGCCCCGTCGACAGCCCCACGGTCGCGAACGCCGAGATCACATCAAAAAGCACGACGTCAAGCGCCTGCTTGGAGATGTGCAGGATCAGGATGCTCGACACGGCGACCGTGGTCGCGCCCCACAGCACCACGCTGACCGCCAGGCGCAGGATGTCGCTGGGGATGCGGCGGCCGAAGGCCTCCATCTGCTCCTTGCCCTGGGCCTCGGCGAAGGCGGCCAGGAACAGCACCGCGAGGGTGGTCACCTTGATGCCGCCGGCGGTGGAGGCCGAGCCGCCACCGATGAACATCAGCATGTCGCTGAGCAGCAGGCTGGAACCGTGCAGGTCGGCGATGTCGATGGTGGCGAAACCGCCGGACCGGGTCATCACCGACATGAACATGGATTGGAAGATGGTGTCGCCGGCGTTCAAGGACCCAAAGGTCTTCGGGTTGTCGAACTCCAGAATGATGTAGAAGATCATGCCGATGACCAGCAGCAGAACCGTAGTCCAAAGGGTGAGCTTCACGTGCACCGACCAGCGACGGGGTGTGCGCCAGTGCCTGGCGAAGGTCATCAGCACCGGGAAGCCCAGGCTGCCCAGGAACACGCCGGTCATCAGGGCGCCGAGGAACCAGTAGTCATTGGCGAACTGGCCGATGCCCTCCGCATTCGGGCTGAACCCGGTGTTGGTGAAGGCCATCGCGGCGTAATAGATGCTCTGCCAGAGGGCCTCGCCGGTGGGCACGCCGTCGATCAGCATCCGCGGGAACAAGAGCAGGGCGACGGCCGCCTCGATGGCCAGAGTGCTGATGGCCACCGTGAGCAGCAGGCTGCCGACCTCACCGAGCCGCACGGCCTGACCCTCATTGACCGGGCCCATGTGGATGCGCGACGGGTTCGAGTCGCTGGCCGCCATGAGCTTGGCGCGCAGGCCCAGGCGGCGGGAGATGACCAGGCCCATCAGGGATGCCAGGGTCAGCACCCCCATGCCGCCGATGTTGACGCCGACGACGACGAGAACGTTGCCGAATGCCGACCAGTGCGTGGCCATGTCCACCGTGCTCAGGCCGGTGACGCAAATCACCGACACGGCAGTGAACACGGCGTCGTGCAGCGGGGTTTCCGTGTCGCCAGCGGAGGCAATCGGCAAGGAGAACAGCAGGGTGAAGAGCAGGATCAGTGCGGTGAACACGAACAGCGCGAACCGGGACGGCGACTTGCGCACGATCCCATCGACAGAATCGCGGATGCGTCCGTACCAGGTGTTGGAATGGCTGCTGAACCGGGCGTTAGGGGTTTGCGTCTTCACTCGAATCCCCGAACTGGATGGTGGTCGATGACAAGTTGTCATGGTACCCGCACCGGGAATGACTAGCCTTGGGGCATGGCAGACATCTTTGGCGTGGTGGCGGACTCGACCCGACGCGATATCTTACGCATTCTCCTCGAGCGCTACAACCAGTCCAGCGCTGCCCAGGGGGAACTGAGCGTTTCCGACATCGTCAATTCCCTCGGCCTGAGCCAGCCGACGGTCTCCAAGCACCTCAAGGTGCTGCGTGAGGCCGGCCTGGTCGGCGTGCGCGAAGAGGGGCAGCACCGCTACTACCACCTCGACTACGCGCCGCTCGAGGAGATCGAGGATTGGCTGATCCCGTTCCTCAGCATCGACGTCGATACCACCGCCGCCGACGAGACCGAGGTGCTCAAGGACGAGCAGCGTGCCTTTGCCGCCGCCATCGGCAAGGCGTTCGCTGACACGTCGTTCCAGATGTCGCACGCCGTCAAGGACTCGACGGTGACCAAGAGCGTCAAGAAGTGGCGTAAGAACGACTAGCGAGCCGGCGGGGTTCGCTCTACAGTGACGACACCAGCCCCGCCGAGCCCCGAGGGAGCCGCCCATGTCACGCGAGCTTCCCGACCCGCGGTTGGATGACCTGCGCTTCCTCACCGTCGCCGAGGTCGCGGATGTCATGAGGGTCTCCCGGATGACCGTGTACCGCCTTGTGCACGCCGGACAGTTGCCCGCCGTGCGCTTCGGACGCTCGTTCCGGGTGCCCGAAGCGGCCGTTCTGAGGGCCATCGAACCCACTCGTGGGGGAAGTGAGTCGGACGGGACTTTCTTTATCCGTTAGAATGGGGTTTTCGTGTCGGTCGCGAATCCCGCGGCTAAACCAAATCTTTGTGAGGTCCGTGTGGGTTCTGTAATCAAGAAGCGACGCAAGCGTATGGCGAAGAAGAAGCACCGCAAGCTGCTTCGTAAGACTCGCCACCAGCGTCGTAACAAGAAGTAGACGGTCTCGGCCGTTTTTATGAGCTGAGCGCTAGGTCTGTGACCTAGCGCTTTTTGCTTGCGCCGGCGGCCTTGAGCTGTGCCACCTTCATGCGCATGATGGGCCACCCGCGGGCGACCGCATAACGGCGCAGCGTCGCATCCGGGTTGACCGCCACCGGGTTTCCGACGAGCTCGAGCAACGGGATGTCGTTGTGCGAGTCGGAGTACGCCCAGCAGTGGGCCAGGTCGATCTCGCGCGCCTGGGCGATCTCGCGTGCCACATCGGCTTTGCGGCTGCCGTGGCAGATGCCGTCGACGAGTTGTCCCGTGAAGATGCCGTCGACGGTCGCGAGCCGAGTGCCGAGCGCGCCCGTCAGTTCCAGGCGCTCCGCGATCACGTCGGCAACTTCTTGAGCCGTCGCGGTGACCAGCCATACCTCGCGGCCCGCCGTCAGGTGGGCGCGGGCCACGGCCACGGTCTCCGGCCAGAGCCGCTGGATGAGTCGGCTGTCGAAGATCTCGTGGCTGAGGGTGACGAGTTCGTCACGGGTTCGCCCGGTCATGATGTCCATCGCGCGCAGCCGGAGCCGGGAGATGTTCACGCCGTCCTCGCCGACCGCCAGGAACCGGGTCTGGCTCCAGCCGAACGCGATGACATCGGCCAGCGAGATGAACCGCATCCGCCAGGCGCCGACGCCCACGTGATAGAGGCTGGCGCCGCGCAGCAGCGTGTTGTCCACGTCGAAGAACGCGATTGCGCGGGGGCCGGATTCTTCGGACATTGCGGTCGAGTCTACCCAAGGTGCAGTTGTCGGCGCGGCTTAGGCTGGAGCCATGTCCACCGCGCATCTCACCCTGATCGGCAAGCCCGGCTGCCACCTCTGCGACGACGCCCGGGCCGTGGTGACCACGGTGCTGGCCGAGCTGGAGAGCGAGGCGGGCGCGCCCACCGTGCTGCTCGAGGAGAAGTCGATCCTCGACGACGCCGAGTTGCACGAGCGGTTCGTCGAGGACATCCCGGTGCTGCTCATCAACGGCCGGGTGCACAACTATTGGCGCATCGATCCGGTGCGCTTGCACACCGCTCTCCTGGAGGTTCGATGACCATTCTGCATATCGTGTCGTGGCGGCTGGCGGCCACCGACCCCGCCGAGAAGGCGGAGCACGCGGCGCAGATGGTGGCCAGGCTCGGCGGTCTTGTCGGTGTGATCGAGGAGATCCGCTCCCTGCGCATCGGCCCGGATGTGGTGGGTGGAGCCAATTGGGACATCGCCCTCGTGGCGGAGTACGACGACGAGGCGGCGTTGGCGCGCTACCAGGTGCACCCGGCCCACGTCGAGGCGGGCGCCTACGTGAAGTCGGTCACCGCCGAGCGGATGGCCGTCGACCTCGTCGTGTAACGGCACGGCCCACCTCGTCGTTCAAGCGTGTCGAGACCCCGTGACCTGCGGGATCGTCGCGCCCCCACGTGGGTCGAGCCTGTCGAGACCCTCGTGACCTGCGGGATCGTCGCGCCCACACGTCGGTCGAGCCTGTCGAGACCCCGTGACCTGCGGGATCGTCGTGCCCTCACGTCGGTCGAGCTTGTCGAGACCCCGTGACGTGCGTGTGTGTCGTGCGGTGACGCAGAAGAACGGCCGAGCGTGTGCTCGGCCGTTCTTGTGTACTGCGGTGTGTTGCGGGGTGTTACTTGGTGTTGACGGTGATGGTGGCGATGCCGACGAGGAGCTGGTCGGCGATGGCGTCGGTGCCGAAGGTGGTGTTGAGCAGGCCGGCGGCGTCGGCGGAGATGTGCACGGTGGTGCCGGTGAGGATGGCGTTGTCGCCGTCCATCTGGAGGGGCTTGAGGGTTCCGCCGTAGAGGTCGAAGAGCTTGACCTGGGTGGCGGCGGACTCGCCGTTGGCGGTGACGTCTCCGAAGAGCTCCGAGGTGCCGGGGTCGATGGTGAAGTTGGTCAGTTCGACGACGGTGTCGCCGGCGGTGAGGGAGAAGCCGGAGCCTTCGTGCTCGATGTTGCCCTGGACGTAGGGGCGGTAATCTTCGGCCGGGTCGTAGTAGTCCACGTTTCCGCCGGTGATGGGGAAGTGCAGGCTGCCTTCTTCGAGGGTGGCGGTGCCGACGGTACCGGGCGTGAGGCCGAGGCTGGTCAGTGCTGCGGCGAAGTCGGCGTCCAGGAGGACGGCGGTGTCGACGCCGGTGAGGGCGGGGATCGAGGCGACCGGGGTGGGGGTGGCTTCGGCGGAGCTGCTGCTCGAGGAGGAGCTGGAGGACGGCGTCGACGCCGTGCCTTCGTCCATGGAGCAGGCGGCGAGGCCGGCGACGAGGAGGCCGGCGGTGGTCAGTCCGAGTGCGGTCTTGGTGAAGCTGCGCATGATGTGTTCCTTTGCTGTGGGATGGTCTGCGGGGTGTTGCTGGTAGTGCTGGTGTTGCTTGGTATGCAGGTGGTTCGGCCCCCCGGCAGAAAAGGTTTGGTCAATCTGAAAAACTTTTCCGCGATCGCCTGCCGCGGCCAACTCACGGGACTGTTTCGCATACAAAAGCCCCCGACGTGCGGCTGAGCGCCTATCGCGGACCAGCGAGATGGGTGCGTTGGCGAGGGTGTCTTGCGGGTTAACACGAAATCGCGCCTGTCCGGGGGACAGGCGCGATTTGTGAAGCGGGAGTTGCGGGTTACGGCTCCAGGCGGGTCGGGCCGCGGAACAGGTAGGTGACCTCGCGGATGGATGCCTGGTGCAGCATCAGCATCAGCACGCGGGCCAGGCCCATGCCGAAACCACCGTGCGACGGCACGCCGTAGCGGAAGAAGTCGAGGTAACCGGCGATCTCGGCCGGGTCCACGCCCTTCTCGATGGCCTGCTCCGTGAGCACGTCGATGCGGTGCTCACGCTGCGCGCCGGTGGAGATCTCGGTGCCGTTGAAGATCAGGTCGTAGCTGTTGGTCAGGCTCGCGTCGCCCTCGTGGCGCATGTGATAGAACGGGCGGATGCTCGACGCATAGTCGGTGAGGAACACGAACTCGTGCCCGTACGTCTCGGCGACGTAGGCCGCGATCTGGCGCTCGCCCTCCGGGTCCATGTCGTCGTCGTCGCGGGGAACCTCGTAGCCGCGGCTCTTCACGATCTCCTTGGCCTCGGCCAGGGGGATGCGCGGGAACGGCGTGGTCGGCACGGTGACCTCGACGCCGAACAGCGCGAGCACCTCTTCGCCGTGCTTGGCCTTGACCGCGGTGAACGCGGCCACGAGCAGGTCCTCGTGCAGCTGCATGACGTCCTCGTGGCTGTCAATCCAGCTGATCTCGGAGTCGACGCTGGTGAACTCGGTGGCGTGCCGGCTGGTGAACGACGGGTCGGCCCGGAACGCCGGCCCCACCTCGAAGATCTTGCCGAAACCAGAGGACTGCGCCATTTGCTTGAAGAACTGCGGGCTCTGCGCGAGGTAGGCCTTGGTGTCGAAGTACTCCACCTCGAACAGCTCGGCGCGGGACTCGCTCGCGCTGGCCATCAGCTTCGGGGTGTGCAGCTCGATGAAGTCGTGCTCGATCCAGTACGTGCGCAGCGCGTGCTCGAACGTGGTCTGGATGCGGAAGATGAGGTTCGACTTGGGCTGACGCAGGTCGAGGAAGCGCCAGTCCATGCGCTTGTCCAGGCTGGAGTCCGCCGCGATCGGGGTCTCCGGGATGGCGTGCGTGACAACGTCGAGCGACTCGAGCTTGATCTCGATGCCGCCGAGCTTGACCCGCTCATCGTGCTTGAGCTGCCCGGTGACGGTGACGAAGCTGCCCTGGGACAGGCCCGAGATGGTGGTGGCGGGCTCGTCGTCGACGACGACACCCTCGGCATCCGTGCTGCGCGGATTGACCAGCTGCACCGCGCCCGATTCGTCGCGCAGAACGACGAATTGCACCTTCTTCTGGTCCCGGACGGTTTCGACCCACCCGGACACGGAAACGAGACCGTCGTCGAGGGCGGCAAGATTCTTTATCAGTACGCGAGCATTCACCCCGCAAGTTTAGCCGCACAGCTCTCGGCGAATTCGCGGGTGACCCCTCCGTAGACTGGACTGCGTGGTAGCTAGCCAGGTACATCTCGTGCGTCACGGTGAGGTTTTCAACCCCGAACGCGTGCTTTACGGCAGACTTCCCGGCTTCAAGCTGTCCGATTTGGGCCGGCAGATGGCCGAGGCGGCTGCCGCAGACCTCGTCGACCGTGCGCGCCCCGTAGTGCGGGTGGTCGCGTCGCCACTGCAGCGCACCCAGGAGTCCGCCGCCCCGATCATGGCGGCCTTCGGCCTGCCCATCAACCTCGACGAGCGCCTCATCGAACCTGCCAACCGCTTCGAGGGCAAACGGATGCGCGGCCCCGGCGGCGCCCTCCGCGACCCGCGCAACTGGCCCAGCCTGGTGAACCCTGCCCGGCCCAGCTGGGGCGAACCGTTCCGCTCCATCTCCACCCGGATGATCGCCGCGATCGACGACGCCTTCCACTCCGTGGACGACGGCGACGTGGTGCTGGTCAGCCACCAACTGCCGATCTGGATGGTGCACCGCAGCCTGGCCGGCGAGCGTCTCGCGCACGACCCGCGCAAGCGCCGCTGCGACCTCTCCAGCATCACCACCCTGACCCTGCGCGGCAACGTGCCCGCCGAGGTCGCCTACTCGAGCCCTGCCGCCGCCCTCCTGGTGCCCGCCAACGACGTGGGTGCAGTATGAACCGCCGACCGCGCCGCATCCCGGCGATCCTGGCCGGCTTCGCGGCGCTTGCCCTCGCCCTCAGCGGCTGCAGCAGCGACGACTCCCTCGCCAATCAGTACCGGGAAGGCAACAGCAAGGGCTACATCGCCGGGGACGGCAGCGTCACGGAGATCCCCGCTGACGAGCGCGGCGAGCCCGTGGAGTTCGACGGCACCCTCGAAGACGGCTCCACCATCACCTCCGCCGACTACGCCGGTGAGGTTCTCGTGGTCAACTTCTGGTACGCCAGCTGCGCCCCCTGCCGCGCCGAGGCCCCAGACCTCAAGGCCATCAGCGAGCAGTTCGCCGACAACGGCGCCAGCTTCCTCGGCGTGAACGTGCGCGACCAGGCCGCCAGCGCCATCGCCTTCAACGAGGCCTACGAGATCAGCTACCCGTCGGTGATGGACGTCGACGACGGCGGGATGCAGCTGGCCTTCAGCGGCAACATCCCGCCGAACGCCGTGCCCACCACGCTGGTGCTGGACACGTCCGGCCGGGTCGCCGCGCGCATCCTGGGCCAGGTGAACTCGCCGGGCATTCTGAAAACCCTGATCAGCGACGCGATTGCCGAGGACGGCTAGGCGTGGGTAATCCCTTCGGCGAGATCGTCTTCAGCGGGCAACTGTTCCTGGCGATCCCGATCGCAGTGCTGGCCGGCCTGGTCTCGTTCGCGTCACCCTGCATCCTGCCGCTCGTGCCCGGCTACCTCGCCTACATCGGCGGTTTCGCCGACGGGAGCGCGGGGTCGAAGTTGTCCGCCCGCCGCGGCCGCAACCGGCTCCTGCTCGGCGTGGCCCTGTTCATCCTCGGTTTCACCCTCGTGTTTGTGCTCACCGGCGTGGTGTTCGGCTTCGCCGGCTTCTGGCTCAACCAGTACCGCGACCTGATCACCCGCATCGCCGGCGCCATCGTGATCCTGCTCGGCCTGGTCTTCGTGGGCCAGTTCGGTGCGATGCAGCGCACCATCAAGACCTCGTGGCGCCCCAGGATGGGCCTGGCCGGCGCACCGGTGCTTGGCGCGGTCTTCGCGGTCGGCTGGACTCCGTGCACGGGCCCCACGCTCACGGCCATCAACTCGCTGAGCCTGAGCACCGGATCGCCCTGGCAGGGCGGCCTGCTGGCACTGTTCTACGCGCTCGGCCTGGGCATCCCGTTCCTGCTGATCGCCCTGGGTCTGAACTGGGCCACCGGGGCCGTAGCCTTTCTCAAGCGCCATATCCGAGCGATCAACCTGTTCGGCGGCGTGCTCCTGATCGTTATCGGGGTGCTCATGGTGAGCGGCGTGTGGAACGTCTGGCTCCTGAACCTGCAAGGGGTGATTGGCAGCTATGTCCCGGCCATCTGACCACATCGATTCGGCACCGGCCCCGTCCGGCGACGGAATCACCCAACCGAAGCTCGGCTTCGTGGGCACCCTGCGCTGGTTCTGGCGTCAGCTCACCAGCATGCGCACCGCCCTGTTCCTGCTGCTCTTGCTCGCCATCGCGGCAGTGCCCGGTTCGCTGGTGCCCCAGCGCAGCTCCGACCCGAACGGTGTCACCCAGTACTTCACCGACAACCCCGACCTCGCGCCGATTCTGGACAAGATCCAGGCGTTCGACGTCTACTCGTCGGCCTGGTTCTCCTCGATCTACCTGTTGCTGTTCATCTCCCTGATCGGCTGCGTGATCCCGCGCACCAAGCACCACCTGCAGGCGCTGCGCGCCAAGCCGCCCAAGACGCCGGCCCGGCTGGCCCGGCTGGCGGGCTTCACCACCCGCACCGCCCCGGCGGGCACGGATGCCGCCACCGCCGTCGCATCCGCCCGCACCCTGCTCAAGCAGGGGCGCTACCGGGTGGCCCTGTTCGACGGCCCCCGGGAGTTCTCGGCGTCGGCGGAGCGCGGCTACATGCGCGAGACCGGCAACCTGGTCTTCCACTCCGCGCTGGTGGGGCTGCTCGTGGTCGTCGGCTTCGGCAGCGGCTTCGGTTTCAGCGGCCAGCGGGTGCTCGTGGAGGGACAGACCTTCGTCAACACGCTGCTTGCCTACGACTCGTTCAACCCGGGCCGGTTCTTCAACGACACCCGTCTCGACCCGTACAAGCTCACCCTGGACGACTTCGAGGTGAGCTATGAGACAAAGAACCTCGACGCCTTCGGACAGCCGCTCGACTTCACCGCCGGCGTCACGGTGACCCCGCGCGGCGGCGAGCCGCAGCCAGGTGCGGTGCGGGTCAACGACCCGCTGCGCACCAGCGGCACCAGCATCTACCTGCTCGGCAACGGCTACGCCCCCACCATCACGGTGAAGGACCCGAACGGCACCGTGGTGTTCACCGACTCCGTGCCGTTCCTCCCGCAGGACGCCAACCTCACATCGCTGGGCATCGTGAAGGTGCCCGATGGACTGGCCCAGCAGGTGGGCCTGGTCGGGTTCTTCTACCCCACCCAGGCCGAGACCACCACGGGCTCCTACTTCTCCAGCTTCCCCGACCTCACCTATCCGGTGCTGACGCTCAACGTGTACGCGGGCGACCTCGGCCTCAACGACGGTGTGCCCTCCTCGGTGTACGCGCTCGACACCGACACCATGGAGCCGCTGGCCACCCGCACGAGCGACGTCAAGCCGCTCGAACTCAAGCCAGGGGAGACCCAGGAGCTGCCCAACGGGCTGGGCTCGGTGACCTTCGAGAACGCCACCCCGGATGCCGCCGCCGGTGATTACGCCGGTTCGGTTCCGCGGTTCGCCTCGTTCGACATCCACCACGACCCCACTCAGGGCTGGGTGCTGCTCTTCGCCGTGCTCGTGCTCGGAGGCCTGCTCACCTCGCTGTTCGTGCCCCGCCGACGTCTCTGGGTGAAGGCGATCGAACAGGCGGATGGCTCGGTGCGGCTCGAATACGCGGGTCTGGCCCGCGGGGAGGACCCCGGACTGGAATCGGCGGTGACGTCTTTCGCCGACCGGCATGCCGCCCTGATGGAACGCTCACAACCGGTGGTCGACACCCCCGAACGCGCTTAGGCTGTAGAAGTGAATCTGAACGAGCTCTCGATCCTCAGCCTGTACTCGGCCATGGCCGTGTACGCGCTGGCGTTCATCGCCTTCGCGATCGACCTGGCCAAGCGCAGCTCCGCCGTCGACTCGGAGGCCGCGGCCGCCGCATCCGGTGCTGCCGGTGAATCCTCGGTGGCCGGGGCGGTGGCGGGCGGCACTACGACGCTCACCCGCATCAGCGCGCGCATCGCCAACGACGCCGTCACGCCGTACGGGCGCTCCGCGAGCCTCCGCGTGGGCGTCTCGCTCACCGTGCTGGCCTGGGGCCTGCACGTTGTGGCCGCCGCGCTCCGCGGCATCGCCGCCGAGCGGGTGCCGTGGGCCAACATGTACGAGTTCGCCATGACGGGCACGCTGCTCATCGTCACGGTCTTCCTCATCGTGCTCACCCGCACCGACCTGCGCTTCCTCGGCACCTTCGTCACGGGCCTGATCCTGATCCTGCTCGGCATCGGCGCCCTGCAGTACTACGTCGAGGTCGCCCCGCTGCCGCCGGCGTTGCAGTCGGTGTGGCTCGTCATCCACGTGTTCGTGGCGTCGCTCGGCACGGGCTTCTTCGCGCTGGGCTTCGCGCTCTCTTTCGTGCAGCTGCTGCAGTCCCGGCGCGAAGAGCAGGCCGGCACCGACAAGCCCGGCCGGCTCAAGTTCCTCAAGACGCTGCCCACGGCATTCACGCTGGAGAACCTGGCCTACCGGGTCAACATCATCGGCTTCATCCTGTGGACCTTCACCCTCATGGCGGGGTCGATCTGGGCCGAACGCGCCTGGGGCCGGTACTGGGGCTGGGACACCAAAGAGGTGTGGACCTTCATCATCTGGGTGATCTACGCCGGGTACATCCACGCGCGGGCCACCCGCGGCTGGCGCGGATCGCGCTCGGCATGGCTGGCCATCATCGGCTTCGCCGCCGTGATGTTCAACTTCGGCATCGTGAACGTCTTCTTCAAGGGCCTGCACGCCTACTCCGGCCTCTAGCCCGCCGCGGCGCCCCGGTCGCCCCGGCCGCAACCCGCGTATGTATCGCGACCGGTCGTCGGTCGAGCTCGTCGAGGCCTAGCGTTGTTGCGTTGGCGAGGTCGGCTTGCGGGGTCTACTTCGACAGGCTCAGCACGGCGTCGACAGGCTCGAACGACGGGATGGTGCGGTTTCGCAGGATCGCGCGCGACGTGCGTGTGGGCAGTGACCGATCGTCGGTCGAGCTTGTCGAGACCTGGTGACGTGCGCGTGTGTTGTTGCGTAGGCGAGGTCGGCTTGCGGGGTCTCGACAGGCTCGACCGACGGGATGGTGCGGTTTCGCAGGATCGCTCGCGACGTGCGTGTGGGCGGTGACCGGTCGTCGGTCGAGCTCGTCGAGACCTGGTGACGTGCGTGTGTGTCGCGACCGATCGTTGGTCGAGCTCGTCGAGACCGCGCGACGTGCGCGTGTGTTGTTGCGTAGGCGAGGTCGGCTTGCGGGGTCTACTTCGACAGGCTCAGCAGGGCGTCGACAGGCTCGACCGACGGGATGGTGCTGTTTCGCAGGATGGCTCGCGACGTGCTCGTAGGTGGTGCCCGGCGGTCAGTCGGCGAGGAGCGCGTGCACGCGGGTGATCCGGGCGAGCCACCAGTCGCGGCGCTCGGCGCTCGCGGCATAGGTGTCCAGCAGGTCGGCATCCGGCACCACGCGACGAACCGGGATGCTGCCACCGACCGGCAGCAGCGGGTCGTGGGTGACATCGGCGGCCAGCAACGACGCCGTGGCCAGGCCGCAGTCGTAGTCCAGCTCGGGCAACGCCCCGGCCAGGAACGCACCCATGGAGATACCCACCGAGGTGTCGAGGGCGCTGGAGACGATGAGGGGCAGGCCGGTCTCGGCCTGAATGGCCAGCACCGCACGGATGCCGCCGAGCGGCTGCACCTTGACCACGAGCAGGTCCGCGGCTCCCGAGCGCGACACCAGGAGCGGATCGGCCTGCTTGCGCACGCTCTCGTCGGCCGCGATCGGCAGGTCGAGGTAGTCGGTGCGGCGGCGGATCTCGGCGAGTTCGTCGATCGACGCGCAGGGCTGCTCCACGTACTCGAGGTCGAACTCGGCCAAAGCGTGAATGGCGTGTTCGGCTTCGTCGAGGTTCCACAGCCCGTTCGCGTCGACACGGATGCGTCCCTCCGGGCCGAGCACCCGGCGCACGGCGCGCACACGCTCCACGTCTTCGGCGAGGGTCTGGCCGGGATCGGCGACCTTCACCTTGGCGGTGCGGCACCCGGGGAAGCGGGCCAACAGGGCGGGGACGGCGTCCGCGTCGATGGCCGGGACCGTCGCGTTGACTGGCACCCGGTCGCGCAAGAGCGCCGGGGTCTCCTGCCAACCGAACTCCAGTGCTGCCCGCAGCCAGGCGGCGGCCTCCTCGTCGTCGTACTCGACGAAGGGGGAGAACTCGCACCAGCCGGCCGGGCCCTCGATCAGCACGGCTTCCCGGCTCGTGAGGCCGCGAAAACGGGTGACGAGGGGGAGGTCGACCACGCGGGCGGTGGCGAGCACGTCGTGCAGTGAGGGGAGCATGGCTCTAGTGTGCCAGCATCCGCTTGAGCGGTTTGGACCGGCTCATTCGGTGGAATCGGCGATGAAGGTCTGCTCGTCGGTCAGGATGACGTCCGGCGCATTGGGCTGCACATCCACGATCGCGATCGCGGTGCCCGGGGAGACGAGCAGGTAGGCGTCCTGATAGCGGCCGGCCCCGCTGTTGACGCGGAGCCAGGTGGGCACCCCGCTGGTCACGGCCGCGGTGATCTCGGCACGCAGTGACTCGACGGTGCGATCGCCGAGAGTGTACGGCTTGCCGCCGTAGACGATGTCGATGCGGCTCACGAGTCATCCTTCACTACCGAAGTGGACCCGAGTCGGTGCGGTTCGGGCACGATCTGCAGGCCACCGGACGAATTCGCGGTCAACATCAGGGCCTCGATCCAGTCACGGTTCAGGCTCGGCGAACGACCCCCAAAGTACTTGTAGGCCAGTGGAATGCTCGGATGCATCCAAATGGTGCTCCGGCCGTCACCACCCTGGGGGTCATCACGCCACGTGAAATAGAAGGCCTCGCCCCGGCGCAGTTTCGCGCCGATCACAACCTGGAGATGGGCGAGGACCCGATCATCGAAGTCCGCCGTGAGGCTCGAATCGTACGTCAGCTTGCCCATTGCACCACTCCGTTATTTGGGTTTGCTGACACGGTACGCCGGTTTCTGCTTCTAGTCCCTCAGATACCTCTCGAGTCGTGGCACCTTTAGGAGGGCCAAAGCGCGCTTTTCGATCTGACGCACACGCTCACGGGTCACCCCCTGGATGACCGCTATCTGGTCGAGGGTGCGCGGTTCCTCCCCGGTGAGCCCGAAGCGGGCCGTGAGGATGGAACGCTCCCGGTCCGGAAGAGCATCGAGGTAGAAGGTGATGTCGGCCGCGCGCAGAGTGATCGTGGCGCACTCGTCGGGCTGCGGCAGGTCGTCGTCGATGATCAGCTCCGCGATGTCCCCGATGCCGTCACCGACAGGGGCGTGCAGAGAGATCGGCTCGTTGTCGTACTGCAGCAGCCGGGAGACATCCCGCACCGCGATCTGGGAGAGCTCCGCGATCTCCTTGAGCGTGGGTTCCCGATCGAGGGTGCTGGTGAGGTCACGGCGGATGCGCTTGATCTTGTTGAGCTTCTCGGCGGTGTGCACCGGAATGCGGATCATGCGCGACTTGTCGGCCATGCCACGGTGGATGGCCTGACGGATCCACCAGGTGGCGTAGGTGGAGAACTTGAAACCGGTCATGAAGTCGTACTTCTCGACGGCACGGACCAGTCCGATGTTGCCGTCCTGTACGAGGTCCATGATCGGGACCCCGCGGCCGGAGTAGTGCTTGGCGATGCTCACCACCAGGCGCAGGTTGGCCTCGATGAAGTGGTTCTTCGCGCGTCTGCCCTCGAAGACCAGGCAGGTGAGTTCCCGCTTGAACTCGGCGGACAGGTCCACCCCGTCGGCGGCGGCGCGGGACATCTTCTCTTCGGCGAACAGGCCCACCTCGATCTTGCGGGCGAGGTCCACCTCGTCCTCGGCCGAGAGCAGGGGCCCCTTGCCGATGCGGCGCAGGTAGTCGCCGAACGCATCCGTCGACGCCCGGCTGTACCGGGAGGTGGCGGAGGCGCTGGCGGCGGCCGAGGGGGTGTACCCGGTGCTGGGTTCGCTGGGCTCGGCGGCCGGTCGCGTGGGGGCCGGCTGACGGGTGGGCGCTGACGTGCGGGCGGGCGCCGTAGTGGTGGCTGCGGTCCGGGCGGTCGTTGAGGTGGCGGGTGTGTGGACGATGGTCGTCATGCGAGAACCTCCCGGGGCAGAAGACTTGCGGTTGCACGGTCAAAGGAGGAGAAGTAAGCACGCTCGCGGGGCCGGCCGAGATTGGTGACCTCGAAGGCGCTGCCCACGATCTGAATGAAGCCGAGAAGGGCCGAAGGGTCGTCCCGCGTGATCGTGTGATCGGCGACGCGCCACTCGGTGGGCGACAGCGGAGTGATCTCCACGTCGGTGTAGTCGGGGTCGGGCGCGGTACGGGCGCTCGGCTTCAACTGGGGCATCTCATGCTGTGTCGGGTAGGGCAGGACAGAGGGCGTGGTTTCGGCGCTGGTGACGGGTGCGTGTTCGGGTAACGCGGTGTCGGGTGCCGAGGGGCTGTTATCAAACATGACCACCTCCGGGTCGTTCGGGTGAGATAAGTACACAGCCGGGGATTGAACCCGTTCAAGGGGTTGACGCGATGCCCTCGGAGGAGGTACACCTGAAACGCCCTCAACTCTCTCAGCCAACTCGCCATCGACCCCGCCGCGTAGGCTGATCCCATGCCCGAACTCGTTTCTGAGATCTTCGATCCTTCCCAGTGGCGTTCGGTGGACGGCTTCGCCTCCCTCACCGACATCACGTACCACCACGACATCACCGGACGCATCGCCCGGGTGGCCTTCAACCGGCCCGAGGTGCGGAACGCCTTCAGGCCGCAGACCGTCGACGAGCTCTACGCCGCACTGGAGGACGCCCGCACCAACCCGCAGATCGGCGTGGTGCTGCTCACCGGCAACGGCCCGAGCCCCCGCGACGGCGGCTGGGCGTTCTGCTCGGGCGGCGACCAGCGCATCCGTGGGCGGGACGGCTATAAGTACGCGGAGGGTGAGACCGCCACGGGCATCGACAAGGCCAGGGGTGGCCGCCTGCACATCCTCGAGGTGCAGCGCCTGATCCGGTTCATGCCCAAGGTCGTCATCGCCGTGATCCCGGGCTGGGCGGCCGGTGGCGGGCACTCGCTGCACGTGGTCTGCGACCTCAGCATTGCCAGCGCCGAGCACGGCAAGTTCAAGCAGACGGATGCCGACGTCGGCTCCTTCGACGGCGGCTACGGCAGCGCCTACTTCGCCCGCCAGGTGGGCCAGAAGGCCGCGCGCGAGGTGTTCTTCCTCGCCCGCGAGTACTCCGCCCAGCGCGCGCTCGAGATGGGAGCGATCAACGCCGTGGTGCCGCACGCCGAGTTGGAGAACGAGGCGCTGGACTGGGCGCGCACCATTCTGACCAAGTCGCCCACGGCCATCCGCATGCTCAAGTTCGCCTTCAACGCGGTCGACGACGGCATGGTCGGCCAGCAGGTCTTCGCCGGTGAGGCCACCCGACTCGCCTACGGCACCGACGAGGCCGTCGAGGGGCGGGACTCGTTCCTTCAGAAGCGCGAACCGGACTGGTCGCCGTACCCCTGGCAGTTCTAGCGATACCGCGGTGATCGCATCGTGAGAGACCTCCGCGTCGTACCCGTCGGCGACCCGCTGCGCTTTCTGGCCGAGTTGCGCCTGGCGCTCGCGAACGACGGCCCGGCGCTGCTGCCGGTGCCCGCTGAGCCCGGCGCGGTGGCGAGCCGCGGCGACCTGGGCCGCGTGCCGCGGAACGTGTCCGTGGTGATCGAGACCTCGGGGTCGACAGGGCGGCCGAAACGGGTCATGCTCAGCACTGACGCGCTCCTGGCCTCCGCGGCGGCATCGGGGGTGCACCTGGGCGGCGACGGCCAGTGGCTGCTGGCCCTGCCGGCGCACTACATCGCCGGGGTGCAGGTGCTCGTTCGGTCCATCGCCGCCGGAACCGAACCCGTACTGCTGCCCCCGGGCCACTTCGACCCCGCCGTCTTCGCCGCCCACGCCGGCCGGCTCACCGAGCCGCTGCGGTTCACCTCGCTGGTGCCCGTGCAGCTGGCCCGGTTGCTGGGTGCCGCGCCGGGCGACCCGGCGCTGCTGACCGTGCTGCGCCGGTTCACCGGCATCCTCGTGGGCGGCCAAGCGGTGTCGGCCGAGCTGATCGGCCGGGCCGAGGCCCTCGGGGTGCGGGTGGTGCGCACCTACGGCTCGTCCGAGACCGCCGGCGGCTGCGTGTACGACGGGGCGCCGATCGGCAACGCCGTGGTGCGCACCGTCGACGGGCAGCTGGAGATCAGCGGCTCGATGCTCGCGGAAGGCTACCTGGCCGACGAAGACCTCACCGGGGAGCGCTTCGTGGAACACGACGGGGTGCGCTGGTACCGCACCGGCGACCTGGGCGCGGTCACCCCGGACGGCACCGTGAGCGTGACCGGCCGGGCCGACAACGTGATCATCTCCGGCGGAGAGAAGGTGTCTCTCGACGCCGTCGAACGCCTGGTGCGCACCCTGCCGGGCCTCACCGACGCCTGCGTGGTGCGTGCAGCGGATGCGGTGTGGGGCGAGGTGCCGGTCGTCGTGGTGGCCGCCGGGCTGCCGGCTGCCGCCGTGAACGCTGCCGTCGTGCCGGAGCTCGAGACCGTGCGGGGCGCCGTGGCCGCGGCACTCGGCCCGGCGGCCCGACCGGCGCGCCTCGTGACGGTGCCGGCCCTTCCCCTGCTCGCCTCCGGAAAGCCCGACCGCCGGGCGTTGCAGGCACGCGTGGGAGCCGCCGCGCTGGACTCCGGGCAGGCTCCGACGGCGGACTGAGTCGCTCGCAGCCGGGGCCACTAACATGAGTGCGTGGCAAACGGAGCTCGGCCCTCGCGGCCCAACCAGCAGAAATCATCCCAGCCGTCGCGGCCGGCCGCGAACCGGCCGAAGAACCCGGCCAAGTCGGGCAACCCGGCTCGGAAGAGCGGTGTCGTGACCGGTGCCGTGCGCACCGGCCCGGCCACGGCCGGCGACTGGATCTCCGGCGCTCGCCTGCGCACCCTGCCCCTGGCCATCGCCCCCGTGGCGCTGGGCACCGGCGCGGCCGTCGTGGCCGCCGGCAACGGCGAGTTCCACTGGGTGCGGGCCCTGCTCGCCCTGGTGGTGGCGGTGTGCCTGCAGATCGGCGTGAACTACGCGAACGACTACTCCGACGGTATCCGCGGCACCGACAACCACCGGGTCGGCCCGGCCCGGCTCACCGGCGGGGGAGCGGCCAAACCGCGCACCGTGCTCACCGTGGCCCTGGTCTTCTTCGGCCTGGCCGCCGTGGCCGGCCTCGTGCTCGTGATCGTGAGCCAGTACTGGTGGCTGCTGGCCGTGGGTGCGGCCGCGATCGTGGCGGCATGGTTCTACACCGGCGGCAAGAAGCCCTACGGGTACCTGGGCCTGGGCGAACTGTTCGTCTTCGTATTCTTCGGCCTCGTGGCCACCACCGGGACCACCTACGTGCAGGTGGGCACCGTCAACCTGGAGAGCTGGCTGAGCGCCGTCGCAATCGGGCTGATCGCCTGCGCTGTGCTGATGGTCAACAACCTGCGCGACATCAAGCCCGACAAGGTGGCCGGCAAAGGCACCCTCGCCGTGTGGATCGGCGCGAAGGCGTCTCGCGTGGTGTTCTGCGTGTTCCTGCTGGTGCCGTTCGCCATCGCCGGGTTCTTCGCCCTGTTCTACCCGCTGGCCTGGTACACCTTCTTCGTGCTGCTGCTGGCCCTGCCGGCCGCCCTCATCGTGGCCACGGCCACCACCGCGAAGGAACTGATCCTGGCGCTCAAGCTCACCAGCCTGGCCGCGCTGCTCTACGGCATCCTGCTCGGGCTGGCCTTCGCGCTCTAACGGCCTCTGATCAGCCCAGCTAGTCCCTTGTCCGCTTCGGGAACAGTTGAGTTGGGGTCAGAGTAGGGCGTCGGTGAGGTGGTTCGGGGTGCCGAACCGGTGCGCCGTGATGCTCACAGCCTGCTCGCGCAGGAACGGGAGCAGCTCCACCCGGCCCGCCTCGGTGACCGGCTGAGCCCAGACCGCCAGGTCGGGCCGGCCGCCGGTGACCTCCACCAGCGCGCCGTGCACCGCCGAGCCCGCCGGGGCGCCGAGCAGCCGGAGCCGCCCGCCGCCGCGCTGGCCCGCTCCGGCCAGCCAGGCGTCGTCGTCTTCCACCGTGAGCGGTGCGCTGAGGGCCGGCGCGAGAGCATCCGTCAGCGCTGACGGCAGGGCCAGGGCCGTCGACACCGTCACGGGCGCGCCGGTGAGCGAGGCCGCGGCCACAACCCGCACCAGCGACACCAGAGGTTCGCCGGCGGCCAGGCGGATGGCGACGGGGGCCGCCGGCGTCCGGTACCGGAACACGTTGCGTTCGGCGGCGAGACCCGACACGTCGGCCGCCCCGCCGAAGCGCTCTGCCCAGGCCAGGGCGTCGCTCCGCAGCGCGCGGTGCAGCAGCTCGGCGTCGGCAGTGCTCAGCCCAGGCGTCGCCGCCGCGAGGACGGCCTCGACGACCGGATGCGTGACGGCCGCGCCGGCGGTGGCCGGGACGCGGGTCCACGAGCCCAGGCCGACGAGGTAGTTCGGTCCTCCCGCCTTGGTGCCAGGGCCCACGGCCGACTTCTTCCAGCCGCCGAACGGCTGCCGGCGCACGATGGCCCCGGTGGTGCCGCGGTTCACGTAGAGGTTGCCGGCCTGGATGCTGTTCAGCCAGGTGCCGATCTCGGCCGGGTCGAGGGCGTGCAGGCCGGTGGTGAGGCCGTAGTCGACCGCGTTGGCCAGGTCGATCGCCTCCTCGAGGGTGGCCGCGGTCATGATGCCCAGGACCGGGCCGAAGTACTCGGTGAGGTGGAAGGCCGACCCGGCCTGCACGCCGTCGCGCAGGCCCGGGCTCCACAGCCGGCCGGAATCATCGAGCCGGCGCGGCTCGAGCAGCCAGCTCTCCCCGGCGCCCAACACGGTGAGCCCGTCGAGCAGCTTGCCCGTTGCGGGTTCGATCACCGGGCCCATCTGGGTGGCCGGGTTCTCCGGGTAGCCCACGGTGAGCGAGGCGACCGCATCCTGCAGCTGGGTGCGGAACCGGCGCGACGTGGCGACGGAGCCCACCAGGATGACAAGGGATGCGGCCGAGCACTTCTGGCCGGCGTGCCCGAATGCCGAGGAGACGACGTCCTTGACGGCCAGGTCGAGGTCGGCGCTCGGCGTGACGATGATCGCGTTCTTGCCGCTGGTCTCGGCCAGCAGCGGCAGGTCGGGGCGGAAGCTGCGGAACAGCTCGGCGGTCTCGTAGGCGCCGGTGAGGATCACCCGGTCGACCGTGGGGTGCGCGATCAGATGTGCGCCCAGGCTGTCTTCGGGTACCTGGACCAGGCGCAGCACGTCTCGCGGCACGCCGGCCTGCCAGAGGATGTCGGCGATCACGGCACCGCAGCGTTCGGCCGGCCCGGCGGGCTTGAGCACCACGGCGGAGCCTGACGCCAGGGCGGCGAGCACCGACCCGGCCGGGATGGCGACGGGGAAGTTCCACGGCGGGGTGACCAGGGTGATCGACGCGGGTGTGAACCGGGCACCGTCGACCTCCTCGAGCTCCCGGGCGAGGCCAGCGTAGTAGTGCGCGAAGTCGACGGCCTCCGACACCTCGGGGTCGGCTTGGTCGATGGTCTTGCCGGCCTCGGCCGCCATCACCTCGAGCAGGTCGCCACGGCGGGCCTCGAGGGCCTCGCCGGCGCGGTGCAGCACGGCTGCCCGGCCGGAGGCACCGAGCGCGGCCCAACCGGACGCGGCGGCGGCGGTATCGGCGAGCACGGCATCCAGGGCCGCCGCATCCGTCACCCGGGCCGCCTCGATGGTGTCGACGCCCAGGCTGGAGCCGGGCACGCGGCCGAGGATCTGCAGCGCCCAGTCGCGGTTGGCGGCCACGGAAGGATCGGTGTCTGCGGTGTTCTCGAAGGCGTCCGCTGACGGCGCCGGCACGGCTGCGTAGCGGTCGACGACCCGGTGCGGCGCGGGCACGGCCGTGTCGAGCGCGTCCAGGGATGCCAGGAAACGCGCCTGTTCGCGGGCGAACAGCGCCTCGTTGTCGTGCAGTTCGAACACGGCCGACATGAAGTTGTCGCTGGACGCGCCCTCCTCGAGCCGGCGGATCAGGTAGGCGATGGCCACGTCGAACTCGGCGGGCGAGACCACCGGCGTGTAGAGCAGCAGGCTGCCGACGTCGCGGCGCACGGCCTCGGCCTGTCCCTGCGCCATGCCGAGCAGCATCTCGTATTCGATGCCGTCACGCACTCCGCGCTGACCGGCCAGCAGCCAGGACCAGGCGATGTCGAAGAGGTTGTGGCCGGCCACGCCCAGGCGCACATTGCGGATACGGTCGGGGGTGAGCGCGTAGTCCACGACCCGCTTGTAGTTGGTGTCCGATTCCTGCTTGGTGTGCCAGGTGGCCAGAGGCCAGCCGTGCACCTCCGCCTCCACCTGCTCCATCGGCAGGTTGGCGCCCTTGACCAGGCGCACCTTGATACCGGCGCCGCCGCGGGCCCGGCGGGCCGCCGCCCACTCCTGCAGCCGGATCATGGCCCCGAGGGCGTCGGGCAGGTAGGCCTGCAGCACGATGCCGGCCTCCAGCGAGGCGAATTCGGGCCGGTCGAGCAGTTCGGTGAAGACCGCGATGGTGAGGTCGAGGTCCTTGTACTCCTCCATGTCGAGGTTGATGAACTTGGGCCGCGGGGCCGCTGCCGCGCGGGCGAAGAGCGGCTTCAGGTGCTCCACGATGCCGGCCACGGCGGCGTCGAACGCCCAGTGGCTGTGCGGCGCGACGGTGGAGGAGACCTTGATCGACACGTAGTCCACGTCGTCGCGGGCCAGCAGCCGGTGCGTGCCGGCCAGGCGGCGGGCGGCCTCGCCCTCACCGAGCACGGCCTCGCCGAGCAGGTTGACGTTGAGCCGGATGCCCTCGCCGCGGATCTTGGCGATGGCCGGGCCGAGCCTGGCATCCGTGGCATCGATGATGAGGTGGCCCACCATGTGGCGCAGTACCCGCCGCGCGATCGGCACGACGACCCCGGGCAGCAGCGGTGCCGTCAAGCCGCCGAGCCGCACGGCGGCGCGCATCGGCGCGGGCAGGAAGGCGGGCACGTCTGGTGCGATCCGGGCCAGCGTGCGCGCGGCGACCCGCAGGTCTTCGGGGCGCACGACTCCGTCGACGAAGCCGACCGTGAAGGCGAGGCCTTGGGGATCGCGCAGCACCCCGGCGAGCTGCGCGGCCGATCCGTCCACCGGGAACCCGGACGCCTCGGCCAGCCAGCGGCGCACGAGCGCGATCGTCTCGGCGGCGAACAGGCCGGACGGGGTGCCGGTCGTCTGCTCGCCGTGCGGCCGGGGTGCGAGGTCGGTCATGGTGCTCCAGAGGGTCGGCCGCGGCGGGGGAGTGCGCGGCATCCACTCAGTATCTGCAGCCGAACGCTTTAGAAGAAGTAGCGAATACTGATTGATAAGATTCAGCTCAGCTGATGCTTTGGAGGCCCCTGATGCTCGATGTGCGCCGCCTGATCCTGCTCCGCGAGCTGTCCATCCGCGGCACCATCGCCGCCGTCGCCGAGGCTATGCTGCTCAGCCCGTCCGCCGTGTCGCAGCAGCTCAGCCAGCTGGAGAAGGAGGCCGGGGCGCAGCTCACCCGCAAGGCCGGGCGCCGCCTGCGGCTCACCCCGCAGGGCGAGCTGCTGGTGGCATCAGCCGGCGAGGTGCTCGACACCCTGGAGCGGGCCGAGGCGGCGCTGCGCACCTCGCACACGACCGTGCGGGGAACCGTTCGGGTGGCGGTCTTCCAGTCCGCGGCGCTGGCGCTCATGCCTACGGCCCTGGCGATGATGACCCGGCAGCACCCCGATGTGCGCGTGGAGATGGTGCAGCGGGAACCCGAGCAGGCCCTGCACGAGACCTGGGCCCGCGACTTCGACCTGGTCATCGCCGAGCAGTACCCCGCGCACTCGACGCCGTGGCTGCCGGGCCTGCACCGGCGCGAGCTGACGACCGACGCCATCCACCTGGCGCTGCCGGCCACGGATGCCGCGCTCTGGCCCGTCGGCACGCTCGCCGAGGCGGGCCGGCTGCCGTGGGTGATGGAACCGCGCGGCACGGCCTCCCGGCACTTCGCCGAGCAGCTCTGCCGCAGCGCCGGTTTCGAGCCCGACGTGCGCTTCGAGACCGCCGACCTGCAGGCGCAGATCCGGTTGATCGAGTCGGGCAACGCGGTGGGCCTGATGCCCGACCTGGTCTGGACCGGGCGCAGCAACACCTGCCGGCTCGAGCCGCTGCCCGGCGACCCGCGCCGCACGATCTTCACGGCCCAACGCGAGGCCGGGTTGGAGGCGCCGGCGCTGCGGGCGTTCCGGGAGATGCTGGCGGGCGCGGCCGAACTGCAGGCCCATAGCGGGCGGGAAGACCCGGCCGGGGCTTAGGCCAGGTTGGAGCGCTGGTCGTTGGGCGGCTGGTCCGTGAGCTCCTGCTCGGCTCGCGCCTGCTGCTCGCGTTCCTGCTCGGATTCGGCCCGGTCGACCGCGGCATCCTCGGACTCGGCGTCGGGGTGCACGGGTTCCTTCGCGCGGTGCCGCACCTCATAGAGGTCGCGGGAGACGCTGTTTCGCGGGTTGCGCAGGAAGATGTACGACAGGCAGAGGCCGATGATGGCGGCCAGAACGGCGGCCAGCCAACCCTCGAGTCCCAGCACGAGCAGGATCACGAACGGCACCGCGAACATCAGGACGCGGAGCACGGTGAACACCAACCACGCTGGAACAGCTTTCATGAATCCAGCTTAGAACGTGCTCCTGACCGGCACTCACCGATCTCTCGGGCGACCGGCCTACAATTGGGGCATGTTCCGCCTGTTGTTCGGCCTCGGAGTCGTCGTCGTCATTCTCACCATCTATGCGCTGGTGGATTGCGCGGTGTTCGACCGCAATCGCATACGCGGTCTTCCACGCTGGGTGTGGGTCTTCGTCATAGTCCTCATCCCGGTGATCGGCGCCGTGCTGTGGCTGCTGATCGGCCGCGGACGCCGCAGCAGCGCCGCGGGCCCCGGCGCCCGGGTGACGCGCTCGATGGCTCCGGATGACGACCCCGACTTCCTGCGCGGCCTGGACCGCGCCAAGGACCAGGAACAGCGCATCCGCGACCTGGAGCAGGAACTCGCCGACTTCGACAAGATGGACCCGCCCGACGCCGGGCCGAGCTCGCACCCCGGCACCGCTGGGGTCGACCCGAAGAACACCGACCCCGGTGACGGTGACCAGCCGGGCCGACGGGATGCCTGAGGCGGCAGCTCAGACCGGATCGACACCCGAGGCGCCCGCCACCCTGCCGGGTGACGCCGCACCGCGTCTGGCGCCCGTCGCGCCCAGCGGCAGCCCGGCGACCGACTTCAGCGTGGCCCTGCTGGCCGAGTTCGTGCGCCTGGGCGTGAGCGATCTCGTGCTCAGCCCCGGATCGCGCTCGCAGGCCCTGGCCCTGGCTGCCGCAGAGTTCGAGCGGCTCGGCCTGCTGCGCCTGCACGTGCGCATCGACGAGCGCGGCGCCGGCTTCCTGGCGCTCGGGCTCGCGATCGAGAGCGGCCGCCCGGCGCTCGTGGTCTGCACCTCCGGCACCGCCGTGGCCAACCTGCACCCCGCCGTGCTCGAGGCGCACCACTCAATGGTGCCGATGATCCTGCTCACGGCGGACCGGCCCGCTGAGCTACGGGGCATCCGATCGAACCAGACCACCGTGCAGCCCGGCATCTTCGCGGGCGCCGTGCGGCTGAGCGACGACGTGGATGCCCCAGACGGCAGCGCCGGAGAGGCCGGTCTTGCCGTGCTCCTGGCCGGCCGGGCCTACCGGGCCTCCCTCGGCACCGGCACGCTCAATCCCGGTCCAGTGCACCTGAACCTGGCGTTCCGGGAACCACTGTCGGCCGCGGTCGACCTCGCGGTTGCCGGACCGGAGACTGACCTCGCCGGCGTCCTCGATGCCACCAGCCCCGCGGATGCCGGTGCGGGCAACGCCGTCGACGGCATCGCCGACGAGGCCGACCCCGCCGCCCACGCTGGAACTCCAGGGGGCACCGGCGCAGTCATCGCCGCAGCCGTGCTGCTCGAAGCCGGGCCCCGCACGATTGTGGTCGCCGGCGCCGGCGCCGGTCCGGCGGCAGAGGAGCTCGCCCGCACGGCCGGTTGGCCGCTGGTGGCCGAGGTGTCCAGCGGCTCGCGGTTCGGGCCCAACCTCGTCGTGGCCTACCGGGAGCTGATCCGCGACGCCGATTTCGGCGGCCAGGTGCAGCGCGTGATCGTCTTCGGCCACCCCACCCTGAGCCGCGAGGTGCCGGCGCTCGTGCAGCGAGACGGGGTGGAGACCGTCGTCGTGGCTCCGGCTGGAGCCGAGTGGTACAACCCGGGCCACCGGGTGTCCGGCTTCGCCCGCACCGTCACCGCCTCCGCCGAGGCCATCACCGCCGCGGGAACCCGCGAAGCGCGCGCCTGGACGGGCCGCTGGGTGATGACGAGCCGGGCCATCCTGGCCGGCGACACACAGCTGGATACGCCCGCCTTCGGAACCCACGGCATGACCAAGGCCGAGTTCGCGGCGATGAAGGCCCCGGTGACCCGGGCCATGCTCGCCGACGCGGTGTGGCGGGCCTCCTGGCCGCACGACCGGCTGGTGCTGGGCGCGTCCCGGCTGATCCGCGAACTGGACACCCGGGTCACCGGCAAGAAGATCCCCGTGCACGCCAACCGCGGCCTGGCCGGCATCGACGGTACCGTCGCCACGGCCGTGGGTATCGCGCTGGCCAGCCAAGCGGGTGAGCATCCGCTTTCGAGCGGCACGACCCGGCTGCTGGTGGGCGATGTGACCCTGCTGCACGACGTCGGGTCGCTGCTCATCGCGCCAGGGGAGACACGCCCGCGGGTGCAGGTGGTCGTGGGCAACGACGGCGGCGGCACCATCTTCGACGGCCTCGAGGTGGCCGCAACAGCCAGCCCCACGGCCGTGGACCGGGTGCTCTTCACCCCGCAACAGGTGGACCTGGAGTCCCTGGCGGCCGCCTACGGCTGGGCCTACGTGCGCGCCGGCACCCGCAGCGCCCTGGAGACGGCCCTCACTGCGCCGGTCACGGGCCCCACCCTCGTCGAGGTCCCCCTCCAGCGCTAGCGCCCCCACCGCGAGCCGCGAGAAAAGCCCCGGAATTCGGGAGATTCCGGGGCTTGACTCACAGTTCGCGGGAGCGAAACAGGAGGGTCAGGCGACGGGCTCGAGGAGGGCAGCCTGCTCCTGGGAGAGCTCCTCTTCGACCTGCAGCTCCTGCTCCTGCTCGCGCAGCGTGCGCGGGTGCAGCAGGGCCACGAGCACGAACGAGCCGATACCCACTGCGGCGGAGATCATGGTGGTCCAGCCGTCGAGGTCGGCCGTGATGATGGTGTTCGGAATGTAGAACAGGTCGTTCGGCACGCCGTACATGGTGGGCGTGAGCGCCAGCAGGGTGATGCGCACGGTGAAGCCGAGCAGCGCGCCGACGATCACGGCACTGGCGCCGGGGCGCTTCCAGAACAGGCCCAGCACGAGCGGCGCGGCCAGGCAGGCCAGCATCAGGTCGAACGCGAAGGTGAGCAGGATGCCGGTCTGACTGACCCGGATCGCCAGCAGCACGCCGATCACGACGATCGGCACCATCGCCACGCGGGTCCAGCGCAGCAACGGGTCGCCGCCGCCGGAGACGATGCGGCGCACACCGAAGATGTTGCGCACCGCGATGGCTGAGGTGGCCAGGATGGCGCCGGCTGCGGTGGAGAACGACGCGGCGACGATGCCCGAGAGCACCAGCACGGCCAGGAGCGGCGGCGCGTAGTCGCCGAGCAGCGTGTAGAGGATGGGCCCGTCGGCGGTGGACAGTCCGAGTGCCGCGGTGGTGGTGAGGGCGACGAGGGCGTAGATGATGCCGATCACGAAGGTGCCGCCGGCGGCGTAGAAGCAGGACTTCTGGGCAACCTCGGGCGACTTCGCGGCGAAGATGCGCTGCATGAAGTCGATGGCGACAAGGTCGCCGATGCCCAGCGAGATCAGGGTGGCCCAGTTGATCGGGGCGCCCTGGGCGGGGTCGGTGAGCTGGCCGAGGTCGAACGGACCCATGCCGGCCGGCACGATGATGCCGAAGTTGATGACGACCCAGCCGAGCAGGGCGATGGAGGCCACGACGGTGATGACGGTCTGGATGGCGGCGGTGTAGGCATCCGAGAACAGACCGCCGGCGAGCGTGTAGGCGAGCACCAGCGACACCGACAGGATGATGCCCCAGACGTAGTCGATGCCGGCGAAACGTTCGAGCAGGAAGCCGACGGCCACGAGGTTGCCGGCCAGCAGGATGGTGAACGAGAAGATCATGATGACCGACGAGCCCGCCTCGACAACCCGGCCGTAGCGGCGGCGGAAGAAGTCGGCGAGCGTGTAGAGCTTGAGCTTGTTCATCGGCTTGGCCAGGAAGAGGCCGGAGATCAGCAGGCAGACGGCCAGGCCGATGGCCAGCGAGGCGCCGGCCCAGAAACCGTAGCCGGAGGTGAGGTCGGTGTTGCCGACGGTGGCGTTGCTGTCGACGGCCGCGGCCATCAACGACACCGCCACGAGGGGGACGCCGAGGCTGCGCCCGGCGACGAGGTAGTTGGCGCTGTCGCCGTCGACCTTCCGGGCGACGACGATTCCGACGATGAGAACGATGAGGACACTGATGCCCACCCCGATGACGATCATGGTTTCTCCTGACTAGGCGCTGCGGCTGGGTGCGGATGGCTGTGCTGGCCGCCCAGTCGGTCAACCTGTGGGGCGAGCAGGTAACGCCGGGAGACTTTCGGTCAACCGATCGATAATGCAATTCAGCCCGCTGACTGTCACGGCGGTCTTTCTGGATTGCAACGATCGTGTTAACTCAGTCGGCGGATGCCCGGGGCCGGTGTGCATCGCGCGGGTAAGGGGTGCGCCTGTCGGAAAGGCCCGTAACACGCTCTTAATACGGGAGACACGGCGGCGACACCGCGCCGCGGTTTAGTTTCTATCAGTTGATCGAAAACCGTGGTCGACGGACAGGGAGTAGCCACCGTGCCAGCAGAAACCGTGCCTGCAGCAGCAGCGTCATCGTCCACCACCTCCACGACCTCGGGAGCCCGGGAACACGCCAGGGCGCAGGAGGGCACCGTCGTTCAGGCCGCTCCAGTGCGCCCGGCCACGGCCTGGCCGGCGCCGCCCGCAGGGCTGGACGCGGACCGTCTGGTCTGGGCCGAGACCGTCGCCGGCGGCGGGTACACCCAGAAGGTGCTCGCCCGCGGCACCACACTGCGGCTGACCGACCTCGCCGGCGACGCCTGCGCACACGTGCTGCTCTACAACGTCGATCAGCCCTTCGAGCGTCTCAACGTGGCCGACACCGTCAAGGTGCAGTGGCAGGTCTACACGGCGCCGGGCCAGCTGCTGCTCTCCGACCAGGGGCGGGTGCTCGCCACGGTGATGGCCGACAGCGCCGTGGCCGACAGTGTTGTGGCCGACAGCTCGGTGGCCGATGCCTCCGGTAGGCACGACACGCTCTTCGGCACCAGCACAGCAGCGCGCAACACCGCCAGGTACGGCGACGGCTCCGCCCAGGGGCCCACGCCGGCCGGCCGCGAACTGTTCGCCCTGGCCGCGGCGAAGAACGGCCTCACCCGCCGGGACCTGCCGCCGAGCGTCTCGTACTTCCAGGGCGTCACGGTCGACGCCGACGGCCACCCCGGCTTCACCGGCAGCGCCGGGGCCGGAGCCAGTGTGACGCTCCGCACCGAGATGCCCGTGATCGTGCTCATCGCCAACACGGCGCATCCGCTCGACGACCGCCCCGAGTTCGTCTCGACCCCGCTCGAGGTGCTCGCCTGGGCGGATACGCCCACGATGCCGGACGACCCGCTCTGGACCGCCAGCCCCGAGGGCCGCCGTGCCTTCGTGAACACCGCCGACTACCTCGCCGCAAGGGGACTGAAATGACCACCGCCACCGCATCCGTCCCATCCGCTGCAGCGTCCGCCGTCGATTTCGGCGCCGAGATCTCCCGCGAAACCGTCGCCGCCCGTGCGCCCTGGTCGGCCGTGATCAAGGCCGGCCAGGTGCTCACCATCGTCGATCTCGACGGCAACCAGGCCGTGGACTTCCTCGCCTACGCCGCCGACGACACCGACCGGGCCTACAGCGCCCAGGCCACCCTGCAGGAGCAGGACAGCGTGTACCTCACCGTGGGCAGCGTGCTGCGCGACAACGAATCGACCGCCCTGCTCACGATCATCGCGGATGACTGCGGCCGACACGACACCCTTGGCGGTGCCTGCTCGAAGGAGTCCAACACCCTTCGCTACGGCCTGCACACCTTCGCCCAGCACGCCTGCGTGGAGAACTTCCTGGCCGAGGGCTCCCGCCGGGGACTGGGCAAACGCGACCTGGTGTCGAACATCAACTGGTTCATGAACGTGCCCGTCGACCCGGACGGCGCGCTCGGCATCGTCGACGGGATCTCCGCACCCGGTCTGTCGGTGTCGCTACGCGCCGAGGTGGACACCCTGGTGCTGGTCTCCAACTGCCCGCAGATCAACAACCCTTGCAACGGCTTCAACCCGAGCCGGGCCGAGATGATCATCAGCGCGGGAGTGTCCGCATGAGCGCCTTCGACACCGTCCTGATCGCCAACCGCGGCGAGATCGCGGTGCGCATCATCCGCACCGCCCGCGCCATGGGGCTCAAGACCGTGGCCGTCTACTCCGAGGCCGACCGGGGCGCCCTGCACGTGCACCAGGCCGACGTGGCCGTGCTGCTCGGCCCGTCGCCCGCCGCGGAGAGCTACCTGCGCGGCGACCTGATCATTGCCGCCGCCCTCGAACACGGCGCCGGCGCCATCCACCCCGGCTACGGGTTCCTCTCCGAGAACGCCGACTTCGCCCGCGCCTGCCAGGCCGCCGGTATCGTCTTCGTGGGCCCCACGCCCGAGCAACTCGACCTGTTCGGCACCAAGCACACCGCCCGCGACGCCGCCACGGCCGCCGGGGTGCCGCTGCTGGCCGGCACCGGCCTGCTCGACAGCCTCGAGCATGCGCTCGCCGCGGCCGAGACCATCGGCTACCCGGTGATGCTCAAGGCCACTGCCGGCGGCGGCGGCATCGGTATGCAGGCCTGTCACGACGCCGCCGAACTTGCCGGCTCCTGGGAGAACGTCACCCGCATCGCCGGGGCCAGCTTCTCCTCCTCCGGCGTCTTCCTCGAACGGCTCGTCGTGGGCGCCCGGCACGTGGAGGTGCAGGTCTTCGGCGACGGGCTCGGCAGCGTCGTGAGCATCGGCGACCGCGACTGCAGCCTGCAGCGCCGCAACCAGAAGGTGGCCGAGGAGGCCCCGGCGCCCGACCTGCCCGACCACGTGCGCGAGAGCATCGCCGACGCCGCTCGCCGGCTCTGCGCCTCCGTCGATTACCGGTCGGCTGGAACCGTGGAGTACATCTACGACCCGGTGCGGCAGGAGGCCGCGTTCCTCGAGGTGAACACTCGCCTGCAGGTGGAACACCCGGTCACGGAGGCCGTCTACGGCATCGACCTGGTCGAGTGGATGCTGCGCCTGGCCCTCGGTGACACGACCGTGGTGCAGACACCGTTGGTCGCGAGCGGCTTCGCGGTGGAGGCCCGGGTCTACGCCGAGAACACCGATCTCGGCAACCTGCCCAGCGCCGGCACCGTCACCCGGGTGGTGCATCCGCACGGCACCCTGGCCAACGCGGCCCGCATCGACAGCTGGCTCGAAGCCGGCGCCGAGGTGAGCACCCACTACGACCCGCTGCTGAGCAAGGTGATCACCCACGGTGCCACCCGCGAGGCCGCCTGGCAGGCCCTCGCCGATACCCTCGCCGACGTGCGCGTGGACGGGGTCGCCACCAACCTGGGGCTGCTCCGGTCGATCGCCGCCGATCCCACGGTGCGCGCCGCCACCCACTCCACCGACACCCTCGCGGGCATCCACAACACCAGCCCCCGGTTCGAGGTCGTGAAGTCCGGCCTGCTCTGCACCATCCAGGACTGGCCCGGCCGCACCGGCTACTGGGCCGTCGGCATCCCGCCGTCGGGGCCCATGGACGACCTGTCCTTCCGGCTCGGCAACACCGCACTCGGCAACGCCGAGGGGGAGGCGGGCCTGGAGATCACCATGCAGGGGCCGACCCTGCGCTTCCACACCGCCGCAACCGTGATGCTCACCGGGGCGCCCACCCCCCTCACCGTCGACGGTGTCGACCAGCCGCAGTGGACCCCGGTGGCCGTGCCGGCCGGGGCGACGCTGGCCGTGGGCACGCCCCGCACCGGCATGCGCAGCTACCTGCTCGTGGCCGGCGGTCTCGACGTGCCGCTGGTGCTCGGCAGCGCCGCCACCTTCGACCTGGGTGAGATGGGCGGCGCCGCCGGCCGGGCCCTCCGCACCGGCGACATCGTCGCGCTCACCGGACGGATGCCCGTGGCCGCGCCCCGGGAGGTGCCCGCGCGTGAACGCCCGGTGTTCACCTCCGAGTGGCGCATCGCCGCCCTGGAAGGCCCCCACGCCGCCCCGGAGTTCTTCACCGAGGCCGACATCGAGGTGTTCCACAACACCCGCTGGGCCGTGCACTTCAACTCCGCCCGCACCGGCGTGCGGCTGGTCGGCCCGAAACCCGAATGGGCCCGGAACGACGGCGGCGAGGCCGGACTGCACCCGTCGAACATCCACGACACCCCGTATGCGGTGGGCGCCGTGGACTACACCGGTGACCTCCCGATTCTGCTCGGCCCGGACGGCCCGAGCCTGGGCGGCTTCACCTGCCCGGCCACGGTGCCCAGCGGTCAGCTCTGGAAGCTCGGCCAGTTGCGCCCGGGCGACACCGTGGAGTTCGTGCCCGTGGACGACCGGCAGGCCCACGCCCTGCGGCTGGACCCCACCCTGGCGGTCACCGCCGGGCGCGCGCCCACGGTCGACGGCGGCATCCTGCGGAGCCTGCCCGCCACGGCGACCAGCCCGGCCATGACCTTCCGCCGCAGCGGCGACGCCAACTTGCTCGTGGAGTACGGCGAGATGGTCCTCGACCTCGCCTCGCGGATGCGGGTGCATGCGCTCGCCGCGGTGCTGCAGCAGCGCTGGGACGACGGTGACCTGCCCGGCATCATCGACCTGACCCCCGGTATCCGTTCGCTGCAGGTGCATGTGAATCCCGACCTGCTGCCGCTGCCCGAGCTGCTCGACATCGTGGCCGCCGTCGAAGCCGGCCTGCCCGCAACGAGCGAGCTCACCGTGCCCAGCCGCACCGTGTCGCTGCCGCTGTCGTGGGACGACCCGGCCACCCGCGAGGCCATCGAACGCTACATCTCCGGGGTGCGCGACGACGCCCCGTGGTGCCCGTGGAACATCGAGTTCATCCGCCGTATCAACGGCGTCGCCTCGGTGGACGACGTGATGCGCACCGTCTACGAGGCCGAGTACCTGGTGCTGGGGCTCGGCGACGTGTACCTGGGCGCGCCCGTGGCCACGCCGCTGGACCCGCGGCACCGCCTGGTGACCACGAAGTACAACCCTGCGCGCACCTGGACGCCGCAGAACGCCGTGGGCATCGGCGGCGCCTACCTCTGCATCTACGGCATGGAGGGCCCGGGCGGTTATCAGTTCGTGGGCCGCACGGTGCCGATCTGGTCCACGCACGCGCAGCGCGGGCCGTTCGCCGAGGGGGTGCCGTGGTTGCTCAAGTTCTTCGACCGCATCAGCTGGTACCCGGTGCTGCCGGAGGACCTGCTCGAGATGCGCGCCGAGATGAAGGCCGGCCGGCTGCCCATCCGGATCGAGGAAGGCGAGTTCTCGATGAAGGAGTACGAGGCCTTCCTCGCCGAGAACGCCGACTCGATCGCCGAGTTCCGCGCGCAGCAAGGCGAGGCGTTCGCGGCCGAGCGGCACGCCTGGGAGGAGTCCGGTGAGTTCGACCGCGACGACGCCGCGGCCCTGGCGCCGGTGGTCTCCGCCGCCGCCGTCGTGGTGCCGCCCGGCTGTGAGGGCGTCGAGGCGCCCTTCACCGCGAGCGTGTTCCGGCTCGATGTGGCGGTGGGCGACAGTGTCGCAGCCGGACAGACCCTGGTCTCGCTCGAGGCGATGAAGATGGAGGCGCACGTGGTGGCGCCCTTCGACGGGCGGGTGGTGAGCATGCTCGCGGCCGCCGGCGACAGCGTCGCGCCCGGCTCGGTCCTGGTGATCGTGGAACGGGAGGAGGCAGCATGAGCCCGGCGGAGAATGTCGGCTCGACCGTGACGGATGCCGTCTCCCGCGCCTACGCCCGCATCGCGGACGTCGACCGGCCCGAGGTGTGGGTCGAGCTGCGGCCGGAGGCCGAGGTACACGCCGAGGCCGCCGAGGTGGAGCGCCGACTACTGGACGGCGCCGACCTGCCGCTGGCCGGGCTGCTCTTCGCGGCCAAGGGCAACCTCGATATCCAAGGCCTCGTCACCACCGCGGCCTGCCCGGCCTACGGTGAGGTGGCCCAGACGGATGCGACGGCCGTCGCCCGGCTCCGCGCCGCCGGTGCCGTGTGCCTGGGTGCCACCAACCTCGACCAGTTCGCCACCGGCCTGGTCGGCACCCGCAGCCCCTACGGCGCCGTGCGGCACGCGTTCCGGCCGGAGTACATCTCGGGAGGGTCGAGCAGCGGCTCCGCCGTTGCCGTGGCGCTCGGCCTGGTCGACTTCGCCCTGGGCACCGACACGGCCGGTTCCGGCCGGGTGCCGGCGGCCTTCCACGGCCTCGTGGGGATCAAGCCGACCCGCGGGCTGGTCTCTGCGGCGGGCGTGGTGCCGGCCTGCCGGTCGCTGGACTGCGTGACGGTGCTCGCCGCCGACCTCGACCTGGCCGAGAAGGTGGCCGGCATGATGGCCGGCTTCGACGAGCGCGACCCGTTGTCCCGGGTGGACCCGGCCGGCGGGGGTGCCCCCGGCGCTGCCACCTCGGCTTCCGCCGGCGGTCGTGGCGCGCGCATCGGCATCCCGCGCCCCGGCCAGCTCGGCGAGCTCGCACCCGGCTGGGCCGAGGCGTTCGAGAACGTCGTCGCCCGGCTGCGCGCCGGCGCCGCCGAGCTCGTCGAGGTCGACATCGAGCCGTTCCTCCGCACCGCGCGGACGCTCTACGAGGGCGCCTTCGTGGCCGAGCGGTACGCGGCCGTCGGCACCTTCGTGGACGCGCACCCCGACGAGGTCGATCCCGTCGTGGGCGCCATAGTGTCCGGCGCCCGCGACGTGCCGGCGCACCGGCTCTTCAGCGATCTGGAGGCCCTCGACGTGGAACGGGTGCGGAGCCGGCAGGTGTTCACGACCATCGACGCGCTGCTGCTGCCGACCACGGTGGAGCACCCGACCCTGGCCGAGGTGGCCGCTGAGCCCATCGCCGTGAACAGTCGACTGGGCCGGTTCACCAACTTCGCCAACCTGCTCGACCTGGCCGCGATCGCGGTGCCCGGCGGCATGGTGGGCGAGACCCACTTCGGCGTGCAGCTGGTGGGCCCGGCCTTCACGGACGCCCGGCTGGCCGGCCTGGCCCGCCGCATTGTGGGTGCCGGTGCGGGTGACCAGCCCTCAGCACCGGCCGCGGCACGGCTGGACGAGATCGTGCTGGCTGTGGCGGGCGCGCACCTCTCTGGGCAGCCCTTGAACCACCAGCTCACTGCGCTGGACGGCCGGCTGCTCGCCACCACCACCACCTCGGCCGACTACCGCCTCTTCGCCCTGGACACCGTGCCGCCCAAGCCCGGCCTGGTGCGCGTGGCCCAGGGGGAGGGGGCACCCATCGAGGTCGAACTCTGGGCGCTGGACGCGGCATCCTTCGGCCGGTTCGTGGCCGCGCTGCCGCAGCCGATGGCCATCGGGCGAGTAGTGCTGGCCGACGGCAGCCAGGTGGAAGGGTTCCTCTGCGAGCCGATCGCCACCGCTGGCGCCGCCGACATCACGGCCACCGGCGGCTGGCGGGCCCACCTGGCCGCCTGACCTCGCAACTGTCGCCCGTTCAGCGAGGAAGCGGGCGGGCCGGCGGGCGAGCGAACCGGCGCCGTCCGTGTCGGCAGCGGGTTTGGTACCGTTGCTTGGTTGCGCCACGTCGTGGCGGACAGGCCTCGAGGAGTGCAGCATGACCGGCAAGTCGCCCACCAGGCCCACCCTCCCATCGCCGGTGCATCCGGTGCATCCGCGGGCCGACCAGCTCTCCCGCTGGGCCATGGTCGCCGGCATCGTCGCGTTCCTCGGCGGATGGCTGCCCGTGCTGGGCCTGATCCTCGGTGTGATCGGCGTCGTTCTGGGGCTGTTGGCCAAGCGGCGCTCGAACCGGCCGGAACTCGGCCTCACCGCCCTGATCCTCTCGGCCCTCGCGGTCATCACCAACATCGTGATCGACGTGATCATCGTGATCTCGTTCGTGGAGCAGATCAACAACCTGCCGGGCTAACCGACGCGGTGCACCGAGCCGGCTCTAGCCGAACGCCTCCACCACGGGGCGGAACTTCATCTTGGTCTCGGCCAGTTCGCGGTCGGGGTCGGAGTCCAGCACGATGCCGCAGCCGGCGTACGCGGTGACGTCCCCGGCCGGGGTGACCTGCGCGCAGCGCAGCGCGATGGCCCACTCGCCGTCGCCGTCGGCGCCCACCCAGCCCACCGGCCCGGCGTAGCGGCCGCGGTCGAAGGGCTCCAGCTCGCGGATGAGCGCGAGCGCGTCCTGCGTCGGGGTGCCGGCCACCGCGGCGGTCGGGTGCATCGCCGCAATGAGGTCGAGGGAGGTGGACCCGTCGCTCAGGGTGCCCTCGACGTCGGTGGCCAGGTGCCAGAGATTGGGCAGCTTGACCGTGAACGGGATCTCGCTCGTGGTGAGCACCGAGGTGTGCGGGCGGAGCGCGGCCAGCACGCTCTGCACGGCGAACTCGTGTTCGTCGCCGTCCTTGCTGGAGGTGGCCAGGGTGAGGGCGGCCTCGAGGTCGGCCGCTGCATCCGCCCCGCGGGAGATGGTGCCGGCCAGCACCCGGGCATTGACCTCGTTGTGGTCGGCGCGGATCAGGGTCTCCGGGCTCGAGCCGACGAGCCCGTCGACGGCGTAGGTCCAGCAGTCCGGGTAGCCAAGGGCCAACTCGGTCAGCAGCCGCCGCAGGTCGGACTCGGCCGGCAGATGCCCGACGAGGTCGCGGGCCAGCACGACCTTGCTCAGGTCGCGGTCGCCGATGTGGGTGACGGCGGCGGAGACGGCCTCACGGTAGCCGGCCGGCGTCAGCGCGCCGGGAAGCAGCGAGATGCGGTACTCGTCGCCGAGCGGCTGCAGTGCCAGCGGGATCTCGGGGGCGGCCTGTCCGGTGGGCCAGATGCGGGTGACCCAGCATTGGCCGTCCTCACGGCCAACGATCACCTCGGGCACGATGAGCACACTGGTCTGGCTGGAGGAGTCGTCGAAGGCGAAGGTGCCGAACGCGAGCAGGCCCGTGCCCGTGCGCGCCAACGGGTCGGTCACGGTGGCCGCCGCGACGACATCGCGCCAGGCGGCTGCGGCATCCTGCATGCGGGTCGGGCCGGAGAACTCGAGCCGCAGTGCCGTGCCGATGCCGGCGAGACCCTGGTTGCGGCGCATCCAGAGCAACGGCGCGCGCTGATCCAGCAGGAGGATCAATTGGCGAATGTCGGCAATCGGGGACGTTTCAACCGTTAGAGCAGGCGCATTCACTCGTCTACCCTACGCCTGCGCCCGCGGGCACCCGGCCGCGCCGTATCCCAGGCGCCGCAATCTAGACTGGACCGGTGAGTAGAGCAGATCTTAATAAGCAGCCAGCGCAGGTCGCCGCCATGTTCGATCTGGTCTCGACACACTATGACCGCACGAACGCACTGCTCTCCGTGGGCAACGCCTCGCTGTGGCGTGTCGCGACCACCCGGGCCGTGAACCCGAAGCGTGGCGAGCGCATCCTCGACATCGCCGCGGGAACCGGCACCTCGAGCGTCGCGCTGTCGCACACCGGCGCGCACGTCGTGGCCGCCGATTTCTCCGAGGGCATGATCAAGGTGGGCCGTGAGCGGCACGCCGGCAACCCGAACGTCGAGTTCGTACAGGCGGATGCGACGGCGCTGCCGTTCGCGGACGGCGAGTTCGACGCCGTCACCATCTCCTTCGGCCTGCGCAACGTCGTGGAGCCCAAGAAGGCCATCGCCGAGTTCTACCGCGTCACCAAGCCTGGCGGCCGTGTGGTCATCTGCGAGTTCTCCACCCCGCCGTTCACCCCGATCCGGGTGGGCTACTTCGCCTACCTCAACCACGTGATGCCCCGCATCGTGAAGCTGGCCTCGTCCAACGCCGAGGCCTACGACTACCTGGGCGAATCGATCGCCGCCTGGCCCGACCAGCCCACGCTCAGCGCCTGGCTGCGCGATGCCGGATACGATGCCGTGGCCTACCGCAACCTCAGTCTCGGTATCGTGGCTCTGCACCGCGGAATCAAGACGGCCGCAGCAGCGTCCCCAACCTCCTGAAACTCCCAGATCCGATCGTTAGGCTGACAGAGTGAAATTGACCGCCCCCGTGGCCCGCCGGAGCCCGTCGGTAACGTCGCAGCTGGGCCTGAGCGATCGGATCTTCTCCACGGCCGCCGACCGTGGCCTCGCCGCCAGCATCGAGACCGGACTCGACGACGTGACGACGAGCCTGCTCGGCGAACTCGTCTTCGCCGACGAGATCGCCAACGTCACCAGCCGCTACCTGCTCAACGCCGGCGGCAAGCGCGTGCGCCCGATGCTCGCGCTGCTCACCGCCCACCTGGGCGATGGCACCGTGCCCGACGTCATCCGTGCCGCCACCGCGATCGAGATCACCCACCTGGCTTCGCTGTACCACGACGACGTCATGGACGACGCCGACAAGCGCCGCGGCGTGCCCAGCGCGCAGGTGGTCTGGGGAAACTCCATCGCCATCCTGGCCGGTGACCTGCTCTTCTCCCGCGCCAACCAGCTGATGGGCCGGCTCGGCGAACGCGCCGTGCGCCTGCAGGGCGACACCTTCGAACGCCTGGTGCTCGGCCAGCTGCACGAGACCGTGGGCCCCGCCGACGACCAGGACCCGATCGACCACTACATCCAGGTGCTCGCCGACAAGACCGGGTCGCTCATCGCCGCCGCCGCCCAGTCCGGCATCATCTTCTCCAACGCGCCCGCCGAGTTCGAGGAGCCCGTCGTGCTGTTCGGCGAGCGGATCGGTGTGGCCTTCCAGCTCATCGACGACGTCCTCGACCTGTCGCCGCAGCCGCAGGAGACCGGCAAGGTGCCCGGCACCGACCTGCGCGCCGGAGTCGCGACGCTGCCGCTGCTGCGCCTGCGCGAACGCGCGGCAACGGATGCGCGGGCCGTCGACCTCGTCGCCCGCCTCGAGGCCGATGTGATGAACAGCAAGGGCGCCACCACCGAGGCCGCCGACTCCGCCATCAGCGCGTTGCGCGAACATGATGTGACCACCCAGACCCTCGCGGAGGCCCACGGTTGGGCCCGTGATGCCGTCGACGCCCTCAAGCCCCTGCCGCAGGGCTCGGTCAAGAAGGCGCTCACCCGTTTCGCCGAGACCATCGTCGAGCGATCCAGCTAGAAAGGCTTCCATGACCAAGTTGCGATTGGCCATAGTCGGTGCGGGCCCCGCCGGCATCTACGCCGCAGACATCCTCCTGAAGGCCGAGCGGAATTTCGATGTCTCCATCGACCTGTTCGACCACCTTCCGGCCCCCTACGGGCTCGTGCGCTACGGCGTCGCGCCCGACCACCCCCGCATCAAGGGCATCATCACGGCGCTCCGGGACGTGCTCGACCGCGGCGACATCCGCCTGTTCGGCAACGTGCGCTACGGCACCGACATCACCCTGGACGACCTCAAGAAGCACTACAACGCGGTCATCTTCGCCACCGGGGCCGTGCACGACGCCGACCTGGCCATCCCGGGCATCGAACTCGAGGGCTCCTACGGCGCCGCCCGGTTCGTGAGCTGGTTCGACGGCCACCCCGACGTGCCGCGCACCTGGCCGCTCGAGGCCAAGTCGGTCGCCGTGATCGGCAACGGCAACGTCGCTCTCGACGTCTCCCGCATCCTCGCCAAGCACGCCGACGACCTGCTGCCCACCGAGATCCCGGCGAACGTCTACGAGGGCCTCAAGGCCTCCCCGGTCACCGACGTGCACGTGTTCGGCCGCCGCGGCCCCACCTCGGTGAAGTTCACCCCGCTGGAGCTGCGCGAACTCGGCGAACTCAACGACGTGGACATCATCGTGCATGACGAGGACTTCGACTACGACGATGCCGCCCGCGCGGCCGTGGCCAGCAACAAGCAGGTCTTCGTGATCGACAAGGTGCTCAACCAGTGGCGGAAGCGCGAGACCGGCAACGCGTCCCGACGGCTGCACCTGCACTTCTTCGCCCGCCCGGTGGAGGTCACCGACGACGGCAACGGCCACGTCGGCGGCTTCAAGTACGAGCGCACCGCACCGGATGGTCAGGGCGGCGTCGTGGGCACCGGTGAGATCCGTGAGGTGCCGATCCAGGCCATCTACCGGGCCGTCGGCTACTACGGCTCCTCGCTGCCGGGCATCCCATTCGACAAGAAGCGCGGCGTGATCCCCAACCGCGAAGGCCAGGTGCTCTGGAAGGGCGAGCCGGGCTTCGAGTCCAGCACGGCCAGTCAGCAGATGTACGGCGTCTACGCCACCGGCTGGATCAAGCGTGGACCGGTGGGCCTGATCGGGCACACCAAGTCCGACGCCATGGAAACCGTGCGGCACCTGATCAACGATGTCGGCAACTGGTGGCGGCCCGAGTCGCCCTCCGAGGAGAGCATCCTCGAGCTGCTCGACGAGCGCGGCGTGGCATACACCGACCTCGACGGCTGGCACCGCCTCGACCAGCACGAGCTCGCGCTCGGCGCCGAGCAGGGTCGCGTGCGCGTCAAGGTGGTTCCCCGTCACGAGATGGTCGAGATCTCCCGGGCCCAGGTGCCCGCCGAGCTCTAGCCCACCTCTCACTCCTCGCCTCAGCGAACTGTGAGTCAAGCCCCAAAAAAGACGCGAGTTTTCGGGGCCTAGCTCACAGTTCGCGTTCTAGGGTGGGGGTATGGGGGAGCTCGTGTGGCAGGAGGATCTGCTCGGGGAGCGCTTCCAGCAGGCCACGCTGCCGCTCGGCAGCGACGGCGAGGGCGATGTGGTCGCCACCCTGGTTCGCCACCGGCCGACGGCGACCGAGCTCGTCTCGCCGTTCGCCCCGGCGCACGGTATCGACGTGCTCTACGTGCACGGATGGTCGGACTACTTCTTCCAGACCGGCCTCGCCGAACACTGGCACCGGGTGGGCGCCCGTTTCTACGCCCTGGACCTGCGCAAGTACGGGCGCAGCCTGCGCGACCACCAGACCCCCGGCTACGTGGCCGACCTGGCCACCTACGACGCGGACATCGACGCCGCCCTCACCGCGATGGGCCACGGGGAGAACGCCGAGCGGCCGTCTCGCCGCCGCTTGGTGCTGATGGGCCACTCCACCGGCGGACTCACACTGAGCCTGTGGGCGTCCCGGCATCCCGGCCGGGCGCATGCCCTGGTGTTGAACAGTCCGTGGCTCGAGCTGCAGACCGGCGGTGCGGGTCGCGCTTTCATCGCGCCCCTCGTGCAGCTGGGCGCCCGGGTGCAGCCGTTGGGCACCCTGCCCCAGGTGGACCTCGGCTTCTACACCCGCTCGGTCTCGGCCGACACCGGCGGCGAGTGGAGCTACAACAAGCTCTGGCGGCCGGCGCGCGGTTTCCCGGCTCATCGCGCCTGGCTGAACGCGGTGCTCGAGGGTCAGGCCGCCGTGGCGGGCGGGCTGGGCATCGACGTGCCCATTCTCACGCTGCTCTCGGCGCGGTCGACGATCCTGCCGCGGTGGAGCGACCAGATGCGGTTCACCGACAGCGTGCTGGTGGTCGACGACATCGCCAGGGCCGCGGTGCGGCTGGGTTCCTCGGTCACCGTGGCGCGCATCGAGGGCGCACTGCACGACGTCGTTCTCTCGGCTCCGGCTCCGCGGGCGGCGGCGTACGCGGCGCTCACCCGGTGGCTGCGCGCCTACGCCCCCTAACCATCCGCGAACCGTGAGTTAGGCCCCTAAAACGCGAGATTCTGGGGCTTATCTCATAGGTCGCGAGGGGGAGGGGCGGAGGAGGGCTAGCGGAAGTTGACGAACTGGAGGGCCACGTCGAGGTCCTTGCCCTTGAGCAGGGCCATCGTGGACTGCAGGTCGTCGCGGCTCTTCGAGGAGACCCGCAGCTCGTCGCCCTGGATCTGGCTCTTGACGCCCTTGGGGCCCTCATCGCGGATGATCTTGTTGATCTTCTTCGCGTTCTCCTGGTCGATGCCGGCCTTCATGCTGGCTTCGATGCGGTACTCCTTGCCCGACGCGTACGGCTCGCCGGCGTCGAGGCTGCGCAGCGAGATGCCGCGCTTGATCAGCTTCGACTCGAACACCTCGAGGATCGCCTTGACGCGCTCCTCGGTGTTGGCCTTCATGAGCACCTTCTCGCCGCTCATCTCGATGGATGCGCCCACGTTCTTGAAGTCGTAGCGCTGAGCCACCTCTTTGTGAGCCTGGTTGAGCGCGTTGTCGACCTCCATGGGGTCGACCTTGCTGACGATGTCGAACGTTGAATCTGCCATGGGAGCCATGTTACCGAGAAGGGCCGGATGCTGCCCGCTCCGGCCGCGCTCCCGCTCAGCCGCCGGGGCGGGCGGTGCTCGAACGCACGATGAGCTCGAACGGCATCGGCGTGTTCAACGCCGCCTGGTCGTGCTTGCCCGGGTGCAGCTGGTCCATCAGGATCTCCACGGCCTTGGCCCCCTGGCCCTGCGGGAACTGGGCGATGGTGCTCAGGCCGAAGAAGTCCGCCAGCTCGTGGTCGTCGACGCCGATGACCGAGACGTCCCGTGGTACCACCAGGCCCAGGTCGCGGGCGGCCAGGATGCTGCCGATCGCCATTTCGTCGGAGGCCGCGAAGATCGCCGTCGGGCGGTCGTGCGGGCTGCCGAGCAACTGCTTGGCGGCCCGGTAGCCGCCGCGGATGGTGAAGTCGGCCGGCTGGAACAGCTCGGCCGACAGCCCGATCCCGGCGCCGTCCAGGGCGGCCTCGTAGCCGAAGCGCCGGTTCGTGGGCAGGTGGAAGTCGAGGTCGAAGTCCTTGTTGCCGCCGATGTGCGCGATGCGGGTGTGGCCGAGCGCGAGCAGATGCTCGGTGGCGAGCCTGGACACCGCCACATCGTCGATCGTGAGGGTGCGCACCCCGGAGATCGGACCGCCCACGCCCACCAGCGGCTTGCCCAGGGCGTGCAGCCTGGCCACCTCGCTCTCGGTGAGTTCGAGAGAGATCGCGATGACGGCATCCACTCGCTGGCGCAACAGGAAGTGCTCGAACACGCTGCGGCGTTCGTCGCCGCCGCCGGTGAGGTTGTAGAGGGTGAGGTCGTAGCCGTTCTGCAGCAACGCCTTCTGGGCGCCCTCGACGACGCTGGAGAAGAACCAGCGGTTGAGGAACGGTACGACGACGCCGATGTTCTTCATGCGCCCCGACGCCAGGCTCGACGCGTTGGACGAGACCACATAACCCAGCTCGAGCGCGGCGGCCTTGACCTTCAACCGGGTGGCCGGAGACACGTGGCCGTTGCCGCTCAGGGCGCGCGAAACCGTGGCGGTGGAGACGCCCGCGCGGCGGGCGACCTCGTCGATGCCGACCATTCGGGTTCCTTACCGGCGTGCAAGAAGGGGTATTAGCCGATCATATCCACCGGCCGAGCGGCGGGTCGCCCACCCTGATTTCGCACTTGGGCCCTCTGGCTTGTATTCTGTCTGAGCGTCTCCGGTCACGTGGTCACATATGGTCGGGTATGCACTGGCGAGTTACCCAAGCGGCCAAAGGGATCTGACTGTAAATCAGACGGCGTAGCCTTCGTGAGTTCGAATCTCGCACTCGCCACAGCAAGAACTGCACAAACACAGCACAACGAACGCGCCGGACCTCCGGCGCGTTCGTGCGTTAACCCGCCGGATGCCCAGCCGCCCTGTCGGGGTCGGGTGCCGTGGCGTACCGTGGGCGGATGACCACTGCAGCCACCGCCGAACTGCTCGTCCTCGCCCAGGAGACCGCCACGGTCGCCGGGGAGCTGGCGCGCCTCCGCCGCGCCGAGGGCGTGGAGATCGCCGCATCCAAGTCGTCCCCGGAGGACGTGGTGACCCTGGCCGACCGCGAGACCGAGGCCCTCATCCGCGGCCTGCTGGCGGATGCGCGACCCGACGACGGCTTCTACGGCGAGGAGTCCACCGCCACCAATGGCACGTCGGGCCTCACCTGGGTTGTCGACCCCATCGACGGCACCGTCAACTACCTCTACGGCATCCCGTTCTACGGTGTGAGCATCGCCGTGGTCGAGGGCGACGCCGACCCGGCCACCTGGACGGCCCTGGCCGGCGCGGTGCGCAACCCCGCCATCGACGAGCTGTTCTCGGCGCGCGCCGGCCACGGTGCTCACCTCAACGGACGCCGCCTCCAGGTGGCCAGCGGAGTGCCGCTGTCGCTGGCCCTGTTCGGAACCGGCTTCTCGTACGACTCGGCCCGACGCACCCGGCAGGCGCAGGTACTGCAGGGCCTCATCCACGAGGTGCGCGACGTGCGCCGGATGGGCGCCGCCTCCCTCGATCTGTGCGGGGTGGCGGCCGGCCGGCTCGACCTCTATTACGAGCGTGGCCTGAAGCCATGGGACCACGCCGCCGGCGCTCTCGTCGCCGCAGAGGCCGGCGCCCGGGTCGGTGCGTTCGGTGACGACCGTGAAGGCCAGAGCCTTCTCATCGCGGCCGCCCCGGATCTCTACCGCACGGCCGAACCGCTGCTGACCGAACTTTTCCAGGATTTTATGGCCGACGACGACATATGAGGATTCCCCGGCGGCGCTACCGGCGCGTCCCTTGCGATGCCGGGTCACACGCCGGTTCTCGTCCCATGATCGAAGCGGCCCGAGTCGCCCCGACGGGGTGCGCACCACCCCGTTTTCGGGTGTGATTCGCCGTCGCGAAATGGAATTTTCGCGGCTCGCAAGCTAGCCTTTATCTATTCGTTACTTTGGCTAGAGCCAAATCACCCGATTTTTCCCTGTCCTACGCGCTGAAAGTTCCCGCCCTTGTCACGTCACTCCCCGTTCTCGGATGCCTCCGCGCCCGACTCGAGTGACCCCTCACAAGACGACGAATTGTCGCCGTTCCCGGCTCCGTCGAACACCCCGCAGCCGGTGCTGACCCGCCGCGAACAGCGCGAACTCGAGCGCCGACTGGCCGAAGACGCCTCCCCCGCTCAGGACGCCCCGGCCGCAGGCCACGAATCCACCGACTTTGTTGCCGCCGGCGCCGCAGAGCTCACGCCCGAGGCGCTTCTCGTTGTCGACGCCGAGCTGGACGAGCCGCATGTCGAGTCCGTCGTCGTGCGCGAAGCGGATCTCGTCCTCCCCGCGGAGCCGGCCTACGAGCAGCTCCCCACCGACGTGTCGCCGAACACCACGACGACCTCGATCCCACTGCCCTCCCGCGCGGCCCTGCGCGCCCAGCTGCGCGCCGCGCAGGCGAAGGATGAGGCCACGCCCACCGTCACCGCCGTTCCGGCCGCACAGGCGCCCCAGGAGTCGCCCGAGGCCGAGCGGGTGTTGCCCGAGTTCGTGCCGCGCACCCGTGCGCTGCCGGCCCCGGTCAAGCGCACTCCCGTGTCCACCCGTTCCGGACACCACCGCATGCGCATGCTCGCCGCCCGCAGCGGATCGATCGTCGCCATGACTTTCGTGGCACTGATGGCCGTGGCCACCTCGATCCCCGCCGACGCCCTGCTGTCCTCCAGCGACGTGCAGGCCGCGGCGCACCAGGCGCAGAAGCCCGCCGACGGCGGCCCTGCCCAGGTCATCAACCTCGCCAGCGGTACGGACACCATCACGGTGGAGCAGGACAGCTTCGAATCCAAGTCCATCGCCGAAGTGGCCGCGGCCAGCGGCATCCGCCTCGAGGCTGACTTCACCAACAACCCGAACGGCACCATCCAGTGGCCGTTCGCGGTGGGTGTGCACGTCGGCGACCAGTTCGGCTACCGCAACTGCGCCGGCTGCTCGGTCAACCACGGCGGCCAGGACTTCAACCCCGGCCTCGGGGCTCCTATCCAGTCGATCGCCGACGGCGTCGTCAGCTACGCCGAGGACGGCGAAGGCAGCCTGGGCGTGCACATGGTCATCGACCACATGATCAACGGCGAACTGGTATCCAGCGTCTACGCGCACATGATCCACGGGTCGATGTTGCTGAAGACCGGCGACGTCGTGAAGGTCGGTCAGGTCATCGGCCAGGTCGGCTCCACGGGCATGTCGACCGGCCCGCACCTGCACTTCGAGATCCGCCTCGGCGGCATCAACGGCACCAAGGTGGACCCGCTGGTCTGGCTCCGCGCCAACACCAACTAGGCCACCGCCAGCAGCCCAGCCCGGGAGTCCACGCACGGCGCGCCCATACGCTGGTTGAGCTTGTCGAAACCTGGTGACCCGTCCTACGATCCCGCGCGGGGTCTCGACAGGCTCGACCGACGTGTGGTGGCGTTCCCGAGTCCTGCGCGCGGACTCTGCGCACGGCGCGCCCATACGGTGGTTGAGCTTGTCGAAACTTGGTGACCCGTCCGGGGATCCCGCGCGGGGTCTCGACAGGCTCGACCGACGTGTGGTGGCGTTCCCGAGTCCGGCGCGCGGACTCTGCGCACGGCGCGGCCATACGGTGGTTGAGCTTGTCGAAACCTGGTGACCGGTCTCACGTTCCCGCGCGGGGTCTCGACAGGCTCGACCGACGTGTGGTGGCGTTCCCGAGTCCGGCGCGCGGACTCTGCGCACGGCGCGCCCATGCGCTGGTTGAGCTTGTCGAAACCTGGTGACCCGTCCTACGATCCCGCGCGGGGTCTCGACAGGCTCGACCGACGTGTGGTGGCGTTCCCGAGTCCGGCGCGCGGACTCTGCGCACGGCGCGCCCATGCGGTGGTTGAGCTTGTCGAAACCTGGTGACCTGTCCTACGATCCCGCGCGGGGTCTCGACGGGCTCGACCGACGTGTGGTGGCGTTCCCGAGTCCGGCTCGCGGACTCTGCGCACGGCGCGGCCATACGGTGGTTGAGCTTGTCGAACCCTGGTGACCCGTCCTGGGATCCCACCCGGGGTCGCGACAGGCTCGACCGACGTGTGGTGGCGTTCCTGAGGTCGGCTCGCGGACTCTGCGCACGGCGCGCCCATACGGTGGTTGAGCTTGTCGAAACCTGGTGACCTGTCCTACGATCCCGCGCGGGGTCTCGACGGGCTCGACCGGCGCGGGCGTCGGCTCAGACGGCCTTGGCCAGGAACGCCTCGAGCAACGAGCGGGGCAGCGGGAACGGCATGCCGTCGGCTCCGTTGGGTGCGGACTGAAGCTCGCGCTGCGCCACCGGCTCGGCGACGGTGCCCAGCGACACCACCTGGTCGTGCAGGCGCTCCATGTCCACGTCCAGCCGGTGGGCCACATCCGCGGCCTGTTTGAGCTCGCCCACGAGGGCGGCCGGCACCGCCCCGTCGTACTTGTAGAAGATCTTGTGTTCCAGGCTGGCCCAGAAGTCCATCGCCACGGTGCGGATCTGCACTTCGACGGTCACGGGCTGCACCCGGTCGGACATGAAGACCGGAATAGCCACGATCAGGTGCAGGCTCTTGTAGCCGTTCGGCTTCGGGTTCTTGATGTAGTCCTTGACCTGCAGCACCGTGATGTCCTGCTGGCTGGTCAGCATCTCCAGTACCCGATAGGTGTCTGAGATGAAGCTGCAGGTGATCCGGATGCCCGCGATGTCCTGGATGTTCTCCCGGATGCCCTCGAGGTGCATCGGGTAGCCCTTGCGGGTGGCCTTCTTGAGGATGCCCTCGGGCGACTTCAGCCGGTGGCTGACGTGCTCGATCGGGCTGTAGTCATGGATCGCACTGAACTCTTCCTTGAGAATGTTGACCTTGGTCATCATCTCGTCGGTCGCGAACTTGTACGACATCATGAAGCGAGTCAGCTCGGTCCGGAGTGCTCGGAGGTCGGTCGGCCATTCGGCGTCCTGGTCCGTCACGAGTTCTCCCTCATCCACCAACGCCGTCATCCACCGTGTTGCGATCACACGGTGCGGCTCTCCAACGATGCCGCGCGCACAGAGCGGCGACCACCCCAGTCTGGCATCCCGCACATCGGCACTCGCTGGGAGCAGGATGTGAGCGCCCGATGAGAAGGCGTTGTGCGGGATGCGGGGCGACCGCCGCCGTGCGGCCCGGATCAGGCCTGCAGCCAGGCGGTGGTGTCGCCGGGGAGAGTGCGTCCCTCGAGGAGTTCGCTGCTGAGCAGCAGGTCGCCGTCGGGCAGCTCCACCGGCTGGTCGCCGGTGTTCGCCACGACGACGACATTCCCGTTGCGGAATACGAGCACACTGTCGCTGGGCGACGGCAGCCAGTCGACCGAACCGAGTCCGAGGCCGTGCTCGCGGCGCAGCTTGAGTGCGAGCGTGTAAAGCTCCAGCGTCGATCCCTCGACGCCCTCCTGCGCATCCCGGGCCAGAGTGGCCCACTCGGCCGGCTGGGGCAGCCAGCTGGCCGGGCTGGGGCCGAAGCCGTACGACGGCGAGGCCGCCTCCCAGGGGATCGGCACGCGGCAGCCGTCGCGGCCGTAGCGCTCCCCGTTGGTGCGGAACCAGGTGGGGTCCTCGCGGGAGGAATCCGGCAGGTGGATGACCTCGGGCAGGCCGAGTTCCTCGCCCTGGTAGATGTAGCTCGAACCGGGCAGCGACAGCATCAGCGAGGATGCGGCGCGGGCCCGGCGCAGGCCCACCTGGGTGTCGGGCAGTCCAACGGTGTTCGGGCCGATGCCGTGGCCCTGCAGGTTGTCCGCGGTCAGGGCCAGCCGGGAGGCGTGGCGCACCACGTCGTGGTTGGAGAGCACCCAGGTGCTCGGGGCGCCGACGGCGCTGAACGCGGCCAGGGAGTCGTCGATCACGCGCTTGAGCGGCGCGGCGTCCCACGGGGTCTCGAGGTAGGCGAAGTTGAAGGCCTGGTGCATCTCGTCGGAGCGCACCCACTGGGCCACCCGGTCGAGCGGGTCGACCCAGGCCTCGGCGGCGAGGATCCGGTCGCCCTCGTACTCGTCGAGCACCTGGCGCCAGTCGCGGTAGATGTCGTGCACGCCGTCCTGAGCCCAGTAGGGCGCGCCGGCAACGGGCTCGGCCACGACGCCGGGCTCGAGCGAGGTGGCCCCGCCCATGCTTCCGCCGTCGACCGGCGGAGTGTAGTCGGGCAGGCCCTTGGCCTTGATCATGCCGTGGGCCACGTCCACCCGGAAGCCGTCGACGCCGCGGTCGAGCCAGAAGCGCAGCACGTCCCGGAACTGGGTGCGCACCCACTCGTTGTCCCAGTCGAAGTCGGGCTGGGTGGTGTCGAAGAGGTGCAGGTACCACTGGCCCGGCGTGCCGTCGGGGTCCACGGTGCGGGTCCAGGCGTTGCCGCCGAAGACGGACTCCCAGTTGTTCGGCGGGAGTTCGCCGTTCTCGCCGCGGCCGTCGCGGAAGATGTAGTGCCCGCGCTCCTCGCTGCCGGGCCCGGCCGCCAGTGCCGCCTGGAACCAGGGGTGGTCGCTGGAGGAGTGGTTGGGCACGATGTCCACGATCACCCGGATGCCCAGCGCGTGCGCGGCATCCTGCATGGCGTCGTAATCGGCGAGCGTGCCGAAGAGCGGATCGACGTCGCAGTAGTCGGAAACGTCGTAGCCCGCGTCGCGCTGCGGCGACCGGTAGAACGGCGAGAGCCAGATGGCATCCACCCCGAGCTCGGCCAGCTGGGGCAGGCGGGAACGGATGCCCGCGAGGTCGCCCATGCCGTCGCCGTTCGCGTCAGCGAACGACCGTGGGTAGATCTGATAAATAACGGCGGTACGCCACCACTCTGTGCCTGTCATGACGGACAGACTACGGCATTCCGACGAACGTGCAAGCGCTTCCACTAATCTGCAACCGCATATTGACCTCAGCGCTGTAGATAACCACACACTGGGTTGCTAATCGAGAAAATGACAGGTATACATGTAACCGCTTGCACAAATGTCAATGTTGATTACGAAAGGCACACCAATGATGGTGAAGAAGAATGGCCTGCTTGCCGCGGGCGCGATAGCCGTCGCGGCGTCCCTGGCCCTGGCCGGATGCTCGGCTGGATCCGACTCGAGCGGCGCCACCTCGGACGCCGATTCCAGCACGTTGACAGTGTGGGTCGATGCCGACCGCGCCGCCGTGCTGAAGGACGCCGCCGCGGCCTTCACCAAGGAATCCGGCGTCAAGGTCAAGCTCGTCCAGAAGGACTTCGCCAAGATCCAGGAAGAGTTCATCGCGCAGGTTCCCACCGGCAAGGGCCCCGACATCACGATCGCCGCCCACGACTGGCTGGGCAACTTCGTGAGCAACGGCGTCGTGCAGCCCGTCGAGCTCGGCGACACCGCGGCCGACTACCAGCAGGTCGCCGTCACCGCCATGAGCTACGAGGGCAAGACCTACGGAGTGCCGTACTCGATCGAGAACATCGCGCTGCTGCGCAACACGGCCCTCGCCCCCACGGCCCCGGCCACCTTCGACGACATGGTCGCCGCCGGCACCGCCGCGGGCACCGAGTTCCCCTACCTCGTGCAGATCGGCCCCGAGGCCGACCCGTACCACCTTTACCCGTTCCAGACCTCGTTCGGCGCCCCGGTCTTCGGCACCAACGCCGACGGCAGCTACAACCCCGACGACCTCACTGTGGGCAACGCCGGTGGCGAGGCCTTCGCCACCTGGCTTGCCGCCGAGGGTGCGGCCGGGCGGATGAGCGTCAACCTCACCGGCGACATCGCCAAGGAGAAGTTCTACGCCGGCGCCTCCCCGTTCCTGCTCACCGGACCGTGGAACGTGCCGGACGCCCAGGCCGCCGGCATCGACGTGTCCGTCGACGCCGTTCCCTCGGCGGGCGGCCAGCCCGCCCAGCCGTTCGTGGGCGTGCAGGGCTTCATGGTCAGCGCCAAGACCAAGAACGCCATCGCCGCCAACGAGTTCCTGGTGAACTACATCGGCAGTGAAGACGTGCAGACCGCGCTCTATGAGGTCGGCGGGCGCCCGCCGGCGCTCACCGCCGCGTTCGAAGCCGCCAGCTCCGACCCGATCACCGCCGGCTTTGGCGCCGTCGGCGCCACGGCCGTGCCGATGCCCAACATCCCGCAGATGGGCAAGGTCTGGCAGTTCTGGGGCGTTACCGAGGCCGCCATCATCAGCAACCAGGGTGACCCCGTGCAGCTGTGGCAGAAGATGACCGCGGACATCGCGGCCGCCATCCAGTAACAACCGGCTCCTCCCAGGTGCGCCCGGCCTCGTCGGGGCCGGGCGCACCCGATCACCGCACCACCGCTACGCCGCACCACCCGCAGAAGCGCAGCACTCGCAGCACCCGCACCTCACATCGAGAGCAGACAATGATGACTACCCCCGGAACCGGGCACGACCGGGCCCAGATCGTCGCCGCCAAGAGGCAGCGGCAGGCGAGCCGCATCGCGGAGGCCGCATCCGCCGGCATCAAGGTACTGCTGGTCAAGGTGCTGGTGCTGGGCATCGTCGACGCGATCAGCGTCTACGCCCTCTTCGTGCTGTTCGCCAAGCAGGACTGGCTGGTTTTCGGACTGGTCCTCGTCGTCACCGTGGCGGTCAACTGGATCTACTTCCGGGTCAAGGGCCTGCCGGCCAAGTACCTCACCCCCGGCCTGATCTTCCTGCTCATCTTCCAGATCTTCGTGGTGGGGTACTCCGGCTACATCGCCTTCACCAACTACGGCACCGGACACAACAGCACCAAGGACGATGCGGTCTCCTCGCTCATCCTGTCGGCGCAGGAGCGCGTGCCCGATTCGCCCACCTACGCCCTCACCGTGCTCGAACAGGCCGGCGTCTACAGCTTCCTGGTCACCGATCCCGACGGCGACATCAGCGTCGGCAACGCCGACACCCCGCTCAAGACCGTGACGGATGCCGAGACGGACGGCTCCGGCCAGGCCGTGGGCCTGCCCGGCTACACCACCCTCAACTTCGCGGACATCGTGTCCAACCAGGAGGCCATCGCGGCCGTGGCCGTGCCCCTTTCCGACGACCCGAACGACGGAAGCCTGCGCACCCCGGACGGCTCCGCCGCCTACCTCTACCTCTCCGACCTCGTCTACGACGAGGCCGCCGGAACCATGACGAACACCGGCACCGGCGTGGTCTACACCGAGGACCCGTCGCAGGGCTCCTTCGTCGCCGCCGACGGCAGCGAGCTCCAGCCCGGCTGGAAGGTGGAAGTGGGCCTGGCCAACTTCGCCAAGGCCTTCGGCACCGACTCCATCCGCGGCCCGCTGATCAGCGTCACCCTGTGGACCTTCGCCTTCGCCTTCCTCTCGGTGGCCACGACCTTCGCGCTGGGCCTGTTCCTGGCCATCGTCTTCAACGACCTCAGGATGCGCGGCCGCAACGTCTACCGCGTCGTGATGATCCTGCCCTACGCCTTCCCCGCGTTCCTCTCCGCCCTGGTCTGGGCCGGCATGCTCAATCCGCAGTTCGGCTTCATCAACCAGGTGCTCTTCGGCGGCGCGGAGATCCCATGGCTCACCAACGAGTGGCTGGCCAAGTTCAGCATCATCTTCGTGAACCTCTGGCTGGGCTTCCCCTACATGTTCCTGGTCTGCACGGGCGCGCTGCAGTCGATCCCCGGCGAGCTGCAGGAGGCCGCCACGGTGGACGGCGCGAAGCCCTGGCAGGTCTTCCGGCTGATCAAGCTGCCGCTGCTGCTGGTGTCGGTGTCGCCGCTGTTGATCGCCTCGTTCGCGTTCAACTTCAACAACTTCAACCTCATCTACATGCTCACCAACGGCGGCCCACGCGACGTCACGGCCGGGGTGAACGTCGGCGCCACCGACATCCTCATCTCGATGGTCTACAAGGTCGCCTTCGTCGGCGCCAACCGTGACTACGGGCTGGCGAGCGCCTTCTCCATCCTGATCTTCGTGCTCGTGGCCCTCGTGTCGATCATCAGCTTCAGACAGACCAAGGCACTAGAGGAGTTGAACTGAGATGGCCATCGCACCGAGCATCGCAGCCCCGAGCGACACCGACTACATCCCGGTGAAGCGCCCCTTCAGCTTCGGCCGCTGGTTCCGCGCCACCGGCTGGCGCCACCTCATCGGCGCCGTCATGGTGGTCTTCTCCGCCTTCCCGCTGCTCTACGTTCTCTCGGCGTCGCTGCACCCCGGCGGCACCCTGATCACCGCCAACGGCCTGTTCAGCCAGATCGACATCGGCAGCTACGTCACCCTCTTCAACCTGCCGCAGCAGCCCTACGCCGACTGGTACGCCAACACCCTGCTGATCGGCGGCATCACCTCGGCCGGCACCGTGTTCCTGGGGGCCCTGGCGGCGTACTCCTTCTCTCGGATGCGCTTCACCGGCCGCCGGGTGGGCCTGCTGATGCTCGTGCTCGTGCAGATGTTCCCGCAGCTGCTGGCCGTCGTGGCCATCTTCCTGCTGCTCAACGGCATCTCGGACATCTTCCCCGCCATCGGCCTCGACACCCAGATCGGCCTGATCATGGTCTACCTCGGCGGCGCGCTCGGCGTGAACACCTACCTGATGTACGGCTTCTTCAACACGATCCCGGCCTCCATCGACGAGGCGGCCAAGCTCGACGGCGCCGGCCACGCGCGCATCTTTTTCACCATCATCCTGCGCCTGGTCGCGCCCATCCTCGCGGTGGTCGGGCTGCTCTCGTTCGTGGGCACCACCAACGAGTTCGTGATCGCGAGCATCGTGCTGATCACCCCCGAGAAGCAGACCCTCGCGGTGGGCCTCTATCAGTTCGTGTCGCAGGAGTTCTCGAGCAACTACTCGGTCTTCGCGGCCGGCGCCGTGCTCGCGGCCCTACCGGTGATGGCCCTGTTCCTCTGGCTGCAGAAGTACATCGTGGGCGGCCTCACGGCCGGCTCCGTCAAGTAAGCGCCGGATGCCGTTCCACCCGACTCCGCAGCACCTGCAACCGCCCGGCGCCACGCCGCTCCACGCCCTGCCGCACCACGATGGCTCCCCGCTCTACGTCTCGACCCCCGCCCCGTCGTTGGGCGACGTCGTCACGGTGCGGCTGCGCATCCCGCTCGCCTTCGGCGCCGTGGCCACGGTGCGCACCCGGTCCAACCCCGACCAGGAGCCGCGATTCGACGACGCCCGGCCACTCGGTTCGGCCGGCACGGACGCTGACGGATACGCCTGGTGGGCCGCGGACCTCCGGGTGGAGAACCCGGTGCACGGCTACCGGTTCCTGATCGACATGGCCGACGGCGGCCACTGGTGGCTGAACGCCAGCGGGCTGCACGACATCGAGACCCTCGACTCCGAGGACTTCAAGCTCGTCGCCCACCCGGCCCCGCCGGACTGGGCCGCGACCAGCGTGATGTACCAGGTCTTCCCCGACCGGTTCGGCCGCTCCGCCGCCGCCGACACGCGCGAGGCACCGGACTGGGCCATGCCCGCGCAGTGGGGCGACGCCGTCGACCAGTTGCCGCCGGGGCGTTCGCACCAGTTCTATGGCGGTGACCTCGACGGCATCACCGAGCACCTCGACCATCTCGAACGGCTCGGCGTGACCCTGCTTTACCTCACCCCGGTCTTCCCGGGCCGCTCCAACCATCGTTACGACGCCGCTGCCTTCACCGAGGTCGATCCGCTGCTCGGCGGCGACGCGGCCCTCATCCGGCTCGTCGAGGCCGCCCATGCGCGCGGGTTCAAGGTGATCGGCGACCTCACGGCCAACCACTCCGGCGACGGCCACGAGTGGTTCCGGGCGGCCCACGGCACCCCAGCGGCGCCCGAAAGCGCCTTCTACTACTGGCTCGACGCCGAGCAGCGCGACTACATGTCCTGGCTCGGCGTGCCCGAGCTGCCCAAGTTCAACTGGACCTCCCCGGAGCTCCGCCGCCGGTTCATCGAGGGCGCGGACTCGGTCGTTGCGAAATGGCTGGAGCCGCCGTTCAGCCTGGACGGCTGGCGCATCGACGTGGCGAACATGACCGGCCGCCTCGGCGACGAGGACCTCAACGCCGAGGTCCGCCAGGCCATCCGGCAGACCATGCTCGAGGTGAACCCCGACACCATCCTGCTCGGCGAATTCACCAACGACGCCGCGGCCGACTTCCAGGGCGACGCCTGGCACGGAGCGATGACTTACGCCAACTTCACCAAGCCGCTCTGGTCATGGCTCTGTCGGCCCGACCCGGTGCCCTCATTCTTCGGCGTGCCGCTGGGCCGTATCCCGGCGCACACCGGCGCCCAGTTCCACCGGGCGCACACCCGCTTCGCCGCCGGATTCCCCTGGCGCACCCGGCTGGCCACCATGAACGCCCTGGACACCCACGACACCGCCAGGTTCCGCACCCACGCCGAGGCCGAGGTGGTGCCGGTGGCGGTGGGCCTCTCGGTGACACTGCCGGGCATCCCGGTGGTGTTCGCCGGTGACGAGTTCGGCCTGGCCGGGATCGACGGCGAGCACTCCCGCACGCCGATGCCCTGGTCCACCGCGGCCGACCCCGAGGTGGCCGGCAGCATCGACCTCTACGCGGCGCTGATCGGGCTGCGCCGGGCGCACGAGGCGCTCAGCACCGGCGGGCTCCGCTGGCTGCACGTGGGCGACGACGCGCTCGTCTACGTGCGCGAGAGCGCGGGGGAGACGGTGCTGCTGCTCGCCACCCGCGCCGCGGCTGACGTGACCCTGCCGGCCTGGGTGGTGCCGCTGGGCGGCGTCGTCGGCACCCTCCCGGCGGAGCTGGGATCGGCGGTCTTCTCTGCCGGCCAGGAGGGGCTGCACCTGGCCGCCACCGGCGCATCCTTCACCACCTGGGTGCTGCCCGGCGTCACAATCGCGGCGGATGAGCGCCCTGTGTCGCAGAGAGGTCTCGCGAGGTGATAATGTTTACCGGTTGCCAAAAGCACGGTTCAGCTTCAGAACTATGAAGTTTTGCCCCCTTAGCTCATTGGTAGAGCACTTCCTTGGTAAGGAAGAGGTAGTGGGTCCGATTCCCACAGGGGGCTCAGGCTTGGGAGCTAAGCTCTGAAGGCCTAAGGCGGGGTAGCTCAGTTGGTTAGAGCACACGGCTCATAATCGTGGTGTCGCGGGTTCAATTCCCGCTCCCGCTACACACAAAGGCCCTTTGATCAAGAATTTAGCCGATCATGGGGCCTTTTCTTTTTTGCTGGTTGCCAGCCGACTCCGCTCCTAGCTCCGGTTTAGACCAGAGTGTTGTGCGCCAACGACGGCCCAGCGTCGGTGGGAGCCGCCGGATCGTCGCCAGACGTCTCATTCCGCAAGACCAGCTCAGGAACGAGCGCGGACCGGTTCCCTGTGGACCGGCACAGCGCACACGAGAGCCTCGCGTATGCTCCTGAAGATGGAGGCGTGACATGGATGTTGTGAATTCACCCGTGCTTGAGCTCTCTGAGTCCCGCGAGCTGCTGAGCAGCGCAGTCGAATCGGTCATTCGTCGAAAGACGTCAATGCTTATCTCGATGTGGGTAGGCATCATCGCCGTCGCCGCCTCCCTCATTGTTCTCGGAACACTCACTCTGTATCAGGGCGGGCGTCTGGTCTTCACCTGCTGGGTGCCGAACTACGGGCTCGAGCCTCGACCCGATGTCGCGGATGCGTGCACGGAAGCGTGGCGCCCCTACGTCTTGGCTCCGATCTGGGCGATGGTGCCGTGTCTCCTGGCCGCCCTGTCCATGATCGTTGGAGCGCAACGACCGCGACTGAGTTGGCCCATCGCCGGAGCCCTCATCGTCGCCGCTGGCATCGTGTTCGCGCTCGTGCAGTCTGCCTGAGACTTCCCGAGGCGCCTGCACTCATTATTGACACTTATAGTCCTACATGGGACTATTTATGTATGCATCTATCCACGTCTCAGGCCGCCAGTGAGCTAGGTGTATCCGCTCGCCAAGTCAGGCGTTCTGCGGCTTCTGGACGAATCGTCGCCACCAAGCACGGTGCATCCCACGCCTTCTCCCAGCGCCAGGTTCAGGCTCTCGAACGCACAGCCCACCGAGGCCGCAACTGGACAGACGAAGTGCAAAAGGCTGCTCTCGACTTGCTTGCGACCGGAAAGACCTCTGATCTAACCAACACGGCGCTGAGCAGCACCGAGCGAAGTCGACTCAAGCAGCGCATTCGCACCGTCGACGTGGGCACGCTCGCGGGGCAGATCCTCCGGGGCCGCGTGTCTCTGAGGCGAGCTGTGAGCGACGAGGCCAAGAGCCGTTTCGTGGCTGGGCTGGCCGGTGAGCTCGGACTCTCCGTTGGCGGCGGACTTGGCGTGCTCGTCGCACAGGACGCCAGCCGCGCGGCCAGAAGGGGCCGGCTCGGCCTGGATGACGCCGGCGACATCGCTGTCATCGAAGGCGACGAGGCCCACCGCAAAGCTCTTGAGGCCCTGGCCCTGTACACCTACGGCGACGCGCGTGAAAGCTCAGCCGCATCCCAGTGGCTCTCCGCAGTGCAGGCAGCTCTATGAGTGACCGTCCGATAGCCAGCCGTCCGCTGGTCAACGTCGATGCTCGCTCCAGCAAATGGGACGAGCCGCCGTGGCCCTCAGCGTTCGAGCTCGCGAGGCTCCTGCCGCACAGCTCCTGGACTCTGGTCGGCGGCCTCATGGTGAAGCTCCACGCTGAGCTCTCTGAGCTCCCCGCCCCGCGCACGACAGTGGACGTGGACTCCGCTCTCCATCTCGAAACTGAGGCGATCACTTTCCCCCAGGCCGCTGCGCTCCTGCAAGGAGCCGGCTATGTACTGGACAGGTCCACCAAGCACGCATACCGCTTCGATCGAGGAAGTGAGCGGGTAGACCTGATGTGCGCCGATCGTCAGCTCATCTTCAGGGGCACTCGATATGACGGCCGCCCACTCTTCGGAATCCCCGGGGGCACCCGCGCACTCCAGCAAACGATCAATGTCGATGTACTGACGGAAATAGACACAGTCCGGCTCGTCGTCCCCACCGTGCGTGGCGCGCTGGTGCTCAAGGGTGCTGCCTATCTGGCGGACTCCCGAGCGCGGGGCCGCCACGCTGAAGACGCAGTGGTACTCCTGGCCTGTATGGACGATGCAAGCGAAGCGCTGCTCGGCCTGGGTCAGCAGAGCCGGGGACGCCTGCGCGCTCTCGTCAAAGTACTCAACGAGCAGACGACGCCCTGGGCAAACCACGATGCGGTGGTCCAGGCGCTTGCACGAGAGACTCTCGATGAGCTCGCCGAGTTGCTCGGTACGTAGTCACGAGTGGTGGCGCTGACCACGGCACTGTGTGTGTGCTCCTCCGGTTCGCGGAGGGTTACGGGCGCGGGGGACCGGTCGTCGCCCGGCGCACGAGACCGGTGGGCAACCGGATGTGGTTCTGCGGCAGGGTGTCGCCGTTCAGCAGGGAGACCAGCATCCCGGCCGCCGTGGCGCCGAGCCTCTTCATGGGCTGCCGGATGGTGGTCAGCGCCGGGTTCATCTGTGACGCCTCCGGGATGTCGTCGAAGCCGATCACCGAGACGTCGCCGGGTACCTCGAGGCCGAGCTCCGCGGCGACCTGGATGATCGCGATCGCCGACAGGTCGTTCGCGGCGAACACCGCGGTGGGGCGGTCGGTCATTGACAGCAGCGACGCGGCCGGTGCCTTGGCCGTGTCGCGCTTGTACAGGCCGACCCGCACCAGCGCCGGGTTGAACGCGATGCCCGCATCCGCCAGCGCCTGACGATAACCGGCCTCGCGGAGGGTGGCACTGCGCAGGTCCGGCCGGCCGCCGAGGAAGCCGATCCGACGGTGGCCGAGTTCGATCAGGTAGCGCGTGGCCTGCAGGGCGCCGCCGAAGCTGTCCGACTCGACCGTGGGGAGGTCGGCGCGGCCGGTGTGCGGGTCGATGGCCACGACGGGGATCTCGGTGGAGGTGGTGTCCACCGTGGGCGTGACCATGATCGCACCGTCGATCAGCGTGCCGCTGAGCCGGCTCAGCGACCGGCGCTCCCAGCCGTTGGTCTCCCGCTGCCGGGAACCGCTGTAGGCGAGCAGGTCATACCCGGAATCCTGCAGCGCGACGCCGACGCCCTTGAGGATCTCAGCGCTGAAGGGCTCGAAATCGGCCACCAGGATGCCGATGACGCTGGTGCGACGGGAGCGCATGCTGCTGGCGACCAGGCTCGACTCGTAACCGAGCTGCTGCACCACGTCGAGCACCCGCGCCGTGGTCGCCGCCGAGATGCCGTACCGGCCGTTGACCGCCTTGGACACCGTGGCGACGGACACGCCGGCGGCGGCGGCGACATCGTGGATGGTGGCGCGGGGAGACATGGGATCAGCATAGGACGTTTGGAAACTGTTTTCGAAAACGTTTGACACTATTTTTCCTGGCTGTGACACTGAGGCAATTCGGATGTCGGACGGGCCATCACAGTGGGCGTGCCGAAGGCCGAAAATACAGCACTGCCCGACAGGGCGCGGCTCTACACCAAGACCATCGATGACCGATGGCGTCCCTCAATGAAGAGAAAAGGTTGAACCAATGAAGGTGAACCACACCACAGCGAAGAGAATCTTCGCGGGAACCATGGTCCTGGGCCTCGGTGCCCTGGGCCTGACGGCCTGTAGCGGCGACTCAACGGGTGACGGGTCGTCATCCGGCGGCGACGTCACGATGAGCCTCTGGCAGAACTCCACCACCGGCCCCGGCCAGGCGTTCTGGGACAAGACCGTCGCCGACTTCGAGACCGCCAACCCCGGCGTGACCATCAAGGTCCAGTCCATCCAGAACGAAGACCTCGACGGCAAGCTGCAGACCGCCCTCAACTCCGGTGACGCCCCCGACATCTTCCTGCAGCGCGGCGGCGGCAAGATGGCGGCCATGGTCGCGGCCGGCCAGCTGATGGACCTCACCGGCGGCATCTCCGACCAGGTCAAGGAAGAGATCCCCGAGGGTTCCTTCATCGCGAACACCCTGGACGAAAAGGTCTACGCCATGCCCGTCGCGGTTCTGCCCGGCGGTATCTTCTACAGCCAGGACCTCTTCACGGCGGCCGGGATCACCGAGACCCCCACCACGATCGACGAGCTCGAGGCCGACGCGGCGAAGCTCAAGACCACCGGCGTCGCACCGATCGCGCTCGGCGCCAAGGATGCCTGGCCCGCCGCGCACTGGTTCTACTTCTTCGCCCTCCGCGAATGCAGCCCGGCCGTTCTGGCCGAGGCGGCAGACACCAAGGACTTCAGCGACGACTGCTGGATCAAGGCCGGCGAAGACCTGCAGAGCTTCGCCGACACCGAGCCCTTCAACGACGGCTTCCTCACCACCGCCGCCCAGCAGGGCGCCGGCAGCTCCGCGGGCCTCGTAGCCAACCACCAGGCAGCCATGGAACTCATGGGAGCCTGGAACCCGGGCGTCATCGCCTCCCTCACCCCCGACACGAAGCCGCTGGCCGACCTGGCCTGGTTCCCGTTCCCCGAGGTGTCCGGCGGCGACGGCAAGCCCGGCTCCATCCTCGGCGGCGTCGACGGCTACTCCTGCTCGGCCTCCGCTCCGCCGGAGTGCGTCGACTTCCTCAACTACATCGGCAGCGCCGATGTGCAGAAGGAGTACTACGCGGCCTTCAACGCGCCGCCCGTGAACACCGTGGCGCAGGAAGCCGTTACCGAGCCCTACCTCAAGCAGATCATCGAGGCCTACAACAAGGCCCCGTACGTCTCGCAGTGGCTGGACACCGTCTACGGCCAGAACGTCGGAAACGCGCTCAACGTGGGTGTCGTCGACCTCCTCGCCGGCAAGGGCAGCCCGGAACTGTTGATCCAGGCGGTCAACGACGCGGCCAAGAAGGCCTAGGCAGCTCATGTCAGTTCGCGAGAATACTTCGACGCGATTAGAGGTGGATCTCGCGAGCGGCGGGAACTCGGGCACCACGCCCGGGTTCCCGCCCGTGCGGCGCCCCCGCCGTGTCAACTGGGGGGCCCGGGTAGAGATCGCGGTCCTCGTGGGACCGGCGCTGATCGTCTTCCTCGGCTTCGTGATCTTCCCCGTGGTGATGGCCGCGTACTACGGCTTCTTCAGCTGGCAGGGCTACGGCCCGCCGACCGACTTCGTCGGGTTCCGCAACTACATCACCATCATCCAGGACCCCACTTTTCAGGAGGCCCTGACCCACAACGGCGTCATCGTCGTGCTCTCCCTGGTGCTCCAGGGGCCGGTGGCGATCCTCCTCGCCCTGCTGTTGAATCGAAAGCTCCGCGGGCAATCGCTCATCCGCGTGCTCATCTTCGTTCCCTATGTCATCTCCGAGGTCGTCGTCGGCACCGGCTGGAGCCTCATGCTGCAGACCAACGGCGCCGTGAACGGCCTCCTGGAGAAGGTCGGCCTGGGCGCGTTCACGCAGGACTGGCTGTCGAACCCCGACATCGCCATCTGGACCCTCATGGTGATCATCACCTGGAAGTACGTCGGTTTCGCCGTCATCCTCTTCCTCGCCGGTCTCCAGGGCATCCCCGAGGAGCTGCCGGAGGCGGCGGCCATCGACGGAGCGTCGTTCTGGCAGATCCAACGCCACATCACGCTGCCGCTGCTGGCGCCCACCCTGCGTATCTGGGCGTTCCTGTCCATCATCGGGGCGCTGCAGTTGTTCGACCTCGTCTACATCATCTGGGGCCAGTACATCGCCTCAACCGCCGGTACCTCGACCATGGCGACGTACCTCGTCACCAATGGGCGCAACGCCGGCAACTACGGCTACGGAAACGCCGTGGCTGTCGTGCTCTTCCTGATCTCCCTGATCGTGGCGCTGATCTACCAGCGCTACGTGCTGCGCAGGGACACCGAAGGCGCCATCACTGGAAAGGGAAAGAGCCGATGACCGCGCTACAGACGCCCGCGGTGGCCCTGCCGCCGGCCACCCCGCCACCCGCTATCGTGACCAAGCGACGCTGGGGCACCCCGGTCGCCTACGTTGTCGCCGTGCTCGTGATCGGCCTGATGCTCGCCCCGGTGCTGTTCATCATCATCGGCGGGTTCCGCACCAACGCCCAGATCACCACGGACCCGTCCGGGTGGCCGAGCGTGTGGAACATCGGCAACTACCTCGATGTCCTCACCGGCGGCACGTTCTGGCGGCTCGTGGGCAACTCCCTCATCGCCGGGCTCGCCACCACCTTCGGTGTCGTGCTGCTCGGCCTGATGGCCAGCTACGTGCTGGCGCGGTACTCGTTCCGCGGCCGTGGCATCCTCTACGCCATGTTCGCGGCCGGGCTGATGTTCCCGATGACCGTGGCCATCACCCCGCTGTACCTGGTGGTGAAGAACCTGGGCCTGATGAACTCGCTCGGCGGTGTCATCCTGCCGCAGATCGCGTTCGCGTTGCCCACGACGATCATCATCCTGGTGCCGTTCCTGCGGGCCATCCCCGACGAGATCCAGGAGGCGGCCTTCATCGACGGTTGCAGCCGGCTCGGTTTCTTCTGGCGGATGATCGTGCCGCTGGCCATGCCCGGCGTCATCACGGTGGGCATCCTGGCCTTCATCGCCAGCTGGAACAGCTACCTGCTGCCGCTGTTCATCCTGAACAACGACGCCGTGTTCACCCTGCCGTTGGGCGTGCAATCGTTCGCCTCGCAGTACTCCGTGGATACCGCGAAGGTTCTCGCGTTCACCTCCCTGTCCATGATTCCCGCCCTGGTGTTCTTCGCCCTGTTCGAGCGCCGCATCGTCGGCGGGCTCACTGGCGCGGTCAAGGGCTGATCTGCCGCCCGCGTGTGGCGTCAGTGTTTTTGTCGAAGTAGAAAGAGAACGTTGTGACCAACCCCGAAATGCCGCCGGTGTCCGAACGCGTCCGCGCCCTGCACGCGCAGATGACCCTGGAGGAGAAGCTCGCGCAGCTCGTCGGATACTGGGTCGACCAGGGCGGTGAGGTCGTCGCCCCGCTCGCGGGGGAGATGGCCACCTCGACCCGGTACGACGAGGCGACGACCCACGGGCTCGGCCACCTCACCCGCGTCTACGGCACCCGCCCGGTCGACCCGGTCGAGCGAGCCGAGTGGCTGTGGGCGGAGCAGCGCCGGCTCAAGGAAGAGACCCGGCTGGGCATCCCCGCCATCGTGCACGAGGAGTGCCTGACCGGGCTCGCCGCGTGGAAGGCCGCGACCTTCCCCACCCCGCTGGCCTGGGGGGCCGCGTTCGACCCCGAGCTCGTCGAGGAGATGGGCCGGCTGATCGGCGGCTCGATGCGGCAGCTCGGCATCCATCAGGGCCTGGCGCCCGTGCTGGACGTCATCCGCGACCCGCGCTGGGGTCGGGTGGACGAGTGCATCGCCGAGGACCCCTACGTCGTCGGCACCATCGGGACCGCGTATGTGCGGGGGCTGCAGGCCGAGGGTGTGCACGCGACCCTCAAGCACTTCGTCGGGTATTCGGCGTCGCAGGCCGGTCGCAACCACGCCCCGGTGCACGCCGGCCGGCGCGAGATCAACGACGTGTTCCTGCCGCCGTTCGAGATGGCGGTACTGGACGGTGGGGTGCGGAGCGTGATGAACTCCTACGCCGAGATCGACGGTGCGCCCGTGGGCGCCACCCCTGAGTACCTCACCGAGATCCTCCGGGACCATTGGGGCTTCGACGGTGTGGTCGTGTCCGACTACTTCTCGGTGGCGTTCCTGCAGCTGATGCACGCCGTCGCCGCCGACCGCGGTGAGGCCGCCGAGCTGGCGCTGGCCGCCGGGATCGATGTGGAACTGCCGACCGGAGACGCCTTCCTCGCGCCGCTGATGGACCGGGTGCGCGCGGGCCTGACCGACGAGACGCTGATCGACCGTGCGGTGCTGCGGGTGCTCACGCAGAAGGAGGACCTGGGCCTCCTGGACGAGACCTTCACCATGGCGCCCACCGAGATCGACCTCGACTCGCCCGAGCACCGCCGGGTGGCACGGGTACTGGCCGAGGAGTCCCTCGTGCTGCTCACCAACCAGGGTGTGCTGCCCCTGCGCGCAGCCGACGGCCGGGGGCCCCGCAGCATCGCCGTGCTGGGGCCGAACGCGGACTCCACCGAGGCGCTGATGGGCTGCTATTCGTTCGTGAACCACGTTCTCGCACACCACCCCGACGTGCCCGCCGAGCTGTCGATGCCCACCGTGCTCGAGTCGCTGCGGGAGGAATTCCCCGGCGCCGAGATCCGGTACGCCGCCGGCTGCGACGTCGAGGGCGACGATGAGTCGCTCCTGGCCGCCGCGGTGGACGCGGCCCGGCAGTCCGACGTGGCCGTGGTCGTCGTCGGCGACCGGGCCGGGCTGTTCGGCCGCGGCACCGTGGGCGAGGGCAACGATGTGGAGAGCCTGGAGCTGCCGGGTCTGCAGCGCCGGCTGGTGGAGGCCGTCACGGCGACCGGCACCCCGGTGGTCATGGTCTTGATGACGGGCCGCCCCTATGCCGTGGCGTGGGCGGTCGACGGACCGGATGCCCCGGCGGCGGTTCTGCAGGCGTTCTTCCCCGGCGAGGCCGGCGGCGGCGCCATCGCGGCCGTGCTGGCCGGCACCGTCGCGCCGACCGGGCACCTGCCCGTGTCGTTGCCGCGGGCGGCGGGGGCCCAGCCGTACTCCTACCTGCACCCGATCCTCGGCGGGCCGAGCGACGTGACCAGCGTGGACAGCACCCCGGTGCTGCCGTTCGGGCACGGGCTGACCTATACGACCTTCGAACGCACGGCGCTCGAGGCCGACGCCACCGTCGACGCCGGCGGCACGTTCTCGGCGAGCGTACGCATCCGCAACACCGGGGTGAATGCGGGCACCGACCTGGTGCAGTTCTACGCCAGGGACGTGCACGCCAGCGTGACCCGGCCGGTCGCCCAGCTGCTGGGTTACCAGCGGGTCACTCTCGAGCCGGGCGAGGAAGCCGTGGTGCGCTTTGCGGTTCCGACGGCACGGCTGGCCTTCACCGGCCTGACCTTCGAACGCATCGTGGAGCCGGGCGAGGTGGAACTGTGGGTGGGCCCGTCCTGTGCCGTCAAGGAGACCACCGGGAGCATCCGCATCACCGGCGCCGTGCATCGCGTGACGGTGGAGGACGCCCGCCTGGTGGCCACCGCGGTCGAGCGGATGGCCGAGCGGACGCGCGGCACCGAGGCGGTGCCCGCCTGAGGCAGCAGAAACTGTTCGTGCCGGGTGGCTCGCGCGTACTATCTGACCAATGAGCTTCGATGACCGGCACCGGCAGATGTACAGCGGGGGCCGCCCCGGCCGGGCGGCCCTGCGATCGAACCGTTTCATGGGTCGGCTCGCGGCGTCCGGCCTGTTGGGCTGGTGGCTGATCCGGCTGGACACCGTGAATCCGAAGTCGGGCACGCCCCTGCGCTTGCCTCTGGTGACCGCGCGGGTGGACCGGCGTCGCTATGTCGTCTCGATGCTCGGCCAGGGCGCACGATGGGTGCGCAACGTGCGGGCCGCCGACGGACGCGTGTCGATCCGGGCGGGCATGAGCCGGGCCGTGCAACTCACCGAGGTGGACGTGGGCCGCCGGCCCGCCATCATCAAGAACTACCTGCAGCGTGCCCCCGGCGCCCGCCCGCACATCCCGGTGGATAAGGATGCGCCGGTGGCGGAGTTCGCGGCGATCGCGGCGGATTACCCGGTCTTCGAGATCGGCCGGGTGCGCTGACCGGGCCGCGGGGACACCGGGCAGAGGGCCGGCCGGACGGCCAGAAGGAAGGGGCGGGCCACCCCGATGACGGCCCACCCCAAGCGGGGATGCTTCTGGTGTGACCTCGGTCAGGCCCTATCAACGGTGCCTCAGGGCCACACTTCGGGGAACACCCCCGTTTGGGGGCAGTGTATCCCCGAATTCACCGGTTCGTAAGGCCCGGAGGGCGACGGATCTGTCCGGGTCGCCGGTTGATTTGGCAGGATGTTCTGACAGGTGTCGCAGCGATCGGGGAGCCGGCGCCGCGGAGTGGATGGCGCGGATGGCGCACCGGAGGAGAACAATGGCAACGCAGTCAGGCACGGCGACGCAGGGGGCACCCGGGGCGCCGGTGGCGGCAGCTCCGGCGATGGATGCTGCGGCGTCGGCACCGGTTTCGGTGCGGGGCGTCCGACGCCGGGCCGGATCCGCGGTCGGAGCGGCCGGCGTGACCGCCGCGGGGCCGCACGAGCCCGGCAGCCCGGCCGCCGTGGCCGCCGCCGCGTGGGCGGTGGACGGCGACGCGGGCCGCGCCATCCGGTTCGCCGTGGACACGGCGCCCCTGCTGCCGCAGCCCGGTGCGGGGCAGACCCCGCTGCTCTTCGACGCCCTGGCCAGCGCGGCAGCGGCCGACCTCACTGCGGCCCGCGTGCTGGAGGCGCACACCGATGCGCTGACCATCCTGCGGCAGGCTCGCGGTGACACGGATGCGCTCGGCTCGACTGGCGCCGGCACAGAGAGCTGGGGGGTCTTCGCCGCCGAAGGGCCCGGGGTGCGGCTGTCCGCCACCCGCGGCACCGGCGCGCCCGGCGACACCGGCTGGCAGCTGGACGGCACGAAGCCGTGGTGCTCGCTCGCGGGCTTGCTCAGCCACGCCCTGGTGACCGCCCACACCACCCCCGCCGGTGCCGATCCAGGGCACCGCCGGCTGTTCGCGGTCGACCTCGGCGATCCCGGGGTGCGGGTGCACGAGGGCAGCTGGGTCGCCACCGGACTGACCCAGGTGCCCAGCGGCCCCGTGGACTTCAGCGCGGTTCCCGCCGTGCCGGTGGGTGACGACGACTGGTATCTGAGCCGGCCCGGGTTCAGCTGGGGCGGTATCCAGGTGGCGGCCTGCTGGTGGGGCGGGGCCGTGGGGGTGGCCCGGCAGCTGCGCCGGGCCGCCGAGGGCCGTGCGCCCGACCAGATCATGCGCGCCCATCTCGGCGCGGTCGACCTGGCGCTACTCGGCGCCGGGGCCGCCCTCTTCGATGCCGCGACCGCGATCGACGCGGGCGAGGCCGTGGGGGCGGATGGCGTGCTGCTCGCCGCGCGGGTGCGCGGGGTCGTGGCCCGCACGGTCGACGAGGTGCTGACCCGGGTTGGGCACGCGCTCGGCCCGGCGCCGCTCGCGCTCGATGCCCGGCACGCCCGACGGGTCGCCGACCTGACCCTGTACGTGCGGCAGCACCACGCGGAGCGTGACGACGCGGCGCTCGGCGACCGCGTGCTCGGCGAGGAGTTCCCGGCATGGTGACCTTCACTCACGACGGCGGCGGAACCAGCGAAGAGGTCTGGCAGGGCGCCGACTGGGCGGTGCGCGCCCGGCCGCTCACCCTGACCGGCTGTGACCGGCTCGTGGTTGTCGCGGCGCACCCCGACGACGAGTCCCTCGGTGCCGGCGGCCTGATCGTCGCGGCCGCGGCCCAGGGGATCCCGGTCACCGTGATCGTGGCCAGCAACGGTGAAGCCTCGCACCCGCACTCGCCCACCACCACACCCGCCGGCCTCGCGGTGGTGCGCCGTGCCGAGGTGGTGGCGGCCGTGCGCGCTCTGACGCCGGCGGCGCGCATCCGGCTGCTCGACCTGCCCGACGGCAGGCTCGCGGCCCACCGTACCGAGCTGGCCGACGCGATCGTGGCAGAGGCGACGGCAGATGCGCCCGCGGATGCCGGTGGGGTATGGCTGGTCGCCCCGTGGCGGAAGGATGGTCACCCCGACCACACCGCGGCCGGCGAGGCTGCGGCGCTCGTGGCCGCCCGTATCGGCGCCCGGCTGTTGGAGTACCCCATCTGGGCCTGGCACTGGTCGACCCCGGCGGATGATGTCTGGCCGGCCGGCGACGGCGTCGAGGTGCTGTATTCGATCGCCCTCGGCGCGGCGGGTCATGCGCGCAAGAGCGCCGCGATGGCCGCGCACGTCAGCCAGGTGCGCCCGCTCTCGGCCTACCCCGGCGACGAGGCCATCGTGCAGCCGGGCTTCGCCGCACACTTCGAACGCCCCTGGGAGATGTTCCTGGAGGCGACGTCATCGATCGTGCGTGCACCCGACGCCGCAGAAGCGCCCGGCGATGACGCGCTCGGCAGTCCGGCGCCCGACGCGCCCGATGCGCCCACGCCCGACCGCGCCGTGCCCGACACGCCGGCGCCAGGCAGCCTGACGGCCGAGTTCTTCGACGACTTCTACTCCGGCTCGGCCGACCCGTGGGGCTTCGAGACCCGGTGGTACGAGTCGCGCAAGCGCGCCGCCACCCTGGCCGCGCTGCCGTTGGAACGCTACGGTGCGGCGCTCGAACTGGGCTGCTCGATCGGCGTGCTCAGCCGCGAGCTCGCGGACCGCTGCGACACCCTCCTCGCCACCGACCTCGCCGAGCGGGCGCTCGACGTGGCCCGCCGCCGGCTGGCTGGGCTCCCCGGGGTCACGGTTGAACAACGCATCCTGCCCGCCGAGTGGCCGGAAGGCAGCTTCGACCTGGTGGTGCTGTCAGAGATCGGCTACTACTGCTCACCGGCCGACCTGGATGTGCTCCTCACGCGGTGCCGGGACAGCCTCGCGCCCGGCGGATCGCTCGTGGCCTGCCACTGGCGGCACCCGGTGGGCGAATACCCGCTCGGCGGCGACGACGTGCACGCCGCACTGGCCGCACTGCCGGGCCTGGAGCGCACCGTGCTGCATCTGGAGCGCGACTTCGTGCTCGAGGTCTACGAACCAGCCCCGGCCCGGTCGGTCGCCCAGCGTGAGGGCCTGGCGCCGTGACCAGGCCGCTCGAGACTGCGCATCGTGAGCCCGCGCGGATCGACGCCGTGCTCGTGGTGGTGCCCGCCAGGAATGAGGAGAGCCGGCTGCCGCGCTGCCTGGCCGCGCTGGGCGAGGCCGTTGCGGTGGTGCGGGAGGAGTTCGGCGCCGACGCCCCCGCCATTTCGGTGCTTGTCGTGCTCGACCGGTGCACCGACGGCTCGGCCGATGTCGTGGCCGAGTGGCCTTGGGCCCTGACGATGGAGAGCGACGCCGGTTCGGTCGGCACGGCCCGGCGCCTCGGGGTCGACCGGCTGCTGGCCGGCGCCGCACCCGCACACACCTGGGTGGCCACGACGGATGCCGACTCCGCCGTTCCCCGGCGCTGGCTGGCCGTGCAGTTGGCGCTCGCCGAGGCGGGCACGGAGCTGATGCTGGGCACGGTGCTGCCCGACGCCGATCTTCCGGCGGGGGAGCGCGCCCGCTGGCACGACGAGCACAGCCTGGTGGACGGGCATCCGCACGTGCACGGGGCCAACCTGGGCGTGCGGGCGGACCGTTACCTCGCCGCCGGCGGATTCAGTGACGTCGACTCCGACGAGGACGTGCTGCTGGTGGGGGAGTTGCGCCGCCTGGGCGTGCACGAGTGCCGCACGGCCCTCATCCCCGTGATCACCTCCGGCCGGTTGGACGGCCGGGCGCCGGGCGGGTTCGGCGGATACCTGGCCGACCAGGTGGCCGCCAACCGCTAAGGCCTAGGCGGACGGGACGACAACCTCGGTGAGCTCAGGGCGCTTGGGCGGGCGACCGTCGCCGGAGGACCGGCCGGTGAGCCGGCGCCCGATCCAGGGCAACACGTAGGCGGCGTAGTACGCGGCGGTGTCCTGGATGCGCTCGCGCGGCGGGGCCTCGCCGGCCTCACCCTGCGCCCAACCGACCGGCACCGGCACGCCGAGGGCGGTGAGCACGTTGGTGGCCACCCGGGTGTGCCCGCAGGCATTGAGGTGCAGCTTGTCGGCCGACCAGAACCGGCTCTGCATGAGTTCGGTGTCGATCCAGTTGTCGACCAGGGTGACGCCGGGCTTGCCGAAGGTCTCCCTGGCGGCCTCGGCGAGCCTGTCGCCGCGCTTCTGCATGAGCGAGCCGAGCGGCAGGTGCCGGGACGGGTTGCCGCCGCTGAGCACCACGACATGGATGCCGTCGGCCACCGCCTTGTCGACGACCCGGTCGAGCAGGTCGACAACGTAGGAGATCTCCACCCGGGGCCGCATCATGTCGTTGCCGCCGCCGCACACCGTGAGCAGGTCGGGCTTCAACGCGAGGGCCGGCTCCAACTGGTCGTTCACGATGGGGCCGAGCAGTTTGCCACGGATGGCGAGGTTGGCGTACGAGACCGGCTCGGGGCTCGCCGCGGCCAGTCCAAGCGCCACGAGGTCGGCCCATCCGCGCACCTGGCCGTCGGGCAGGTCGTCGCCGACGCCTTCGGTGAAGCTGTCGCCGATGGCCACGTACCGCCGGTACGGCTGCAGGTTCGACGGCTGAGGCGTCTGGGTGGCGTTCGTGGTTACTCCTTGGGCAGGTTGAGACGGCTGACGATGGCGTCGCGGGCCTGCTGGGCGGCGCGACGAACGTCCTTGTCTGGGTCGCGCAGTCGCACGGTGATGGTGGGGATGTCCTGCTCGCGGCCCTGCACGGCGAGGGCGTTGAGGGCGGCGACGCGCACGCGCGGCACCTCGTCGGTGGTCGCCTTCACGAGCTTGGGCGCCACATCCAGGCCGCGCAGCAGCACGACCTTCGCGCACATTTCGCGGATGCGCCAAGCCTCGTTGTTGAGGCCGACGACGACATACGGTGCGGCGGAGTCGTTCCACACGTGCAGCAGGGCGCGGGCGCCCCACAGCTCGGGCCAGTACAGCGCCGGGGCGCCCTCGAGGATGCCGAGCGCGTGCCGGCCGCCCACGTAGAGCAGGAAGTCCTTGCCGGCGTTCTTGCCGCGCATGAGGGCGACGGAGTGGTCGACGACGGTGGACTCGCCATAGTGTTCGACGGCCTTGGCGAGGCGCTCGGCCGTGGGCAGGTCGATCGGAAGATCGGGGTGGGGGGTCAATTTGTTATGCATAACGTGTCCACGTTATCCCTCTACGGGGGTCGACGCGGCAAGGAGAGGCCACCCGACACATTCCGTAACACTGATTTGGCCCGCGGCGTTGCGGTTGACAGACTCGGAAGGACTGGGGTACAAGCCGCCAGAACGCACCACCCGACCGTGCAGCCCTAACCTCAGGACCACCGTGATCTCCGTTCAGCACGTCTCCAAGACCTTCCGCTCCGGCGGGACGGTCACCGCCGCCCTGCAGGACGTCTCTCTCGAGGTGGCAGAGGGCGAGATTTTCGGTGTGATCGGCCAGAGCGGTGCCGGCAAGAGCACCCTGATCCGGGCGGTCAACCTGCTCGAACGCCCCGACTCCGGCACCGTCACGGTGGACGGCGACGAGCTCACCGCCCTCGCGCCCGCCGAGCTGCGCCGGGCACGCCGCAAGATCGGCATGGTCTTCCAGCACTTCAACCTGCTCGCCGGGCGCACTGTGCGCGGCAACGTCGAACTGGGCCTGGAGATCATCGGAGTCGACGGTGAGCAGCGCCGCCGCCGGGCCCTGGAGATCCTCGACCTCGTCGGGCTCGACGACAAGGCCGGCGCCTACCCCGCCGAACTCTCCGGCGGACAGAAGCAGCGCGTGGGCATCGCCCGGGCGCTGGCCGGCAACCCCAAGGTGCTGCTCTCCGACGAGGCCACCAGCGCGCTCGACCCGGAGACCACCCGGTCGATCCTCGACCTGGTCAAGAAGATCAACACCGACCTGGGCCTCACTGTGCTGCTGATCACCCACGAGATGGATGTCGTCAAGCGCATCTGCGACTCCGCCGCGCTCATCGAGGGTGGCCGCATCGTCGAACAGGGCCGCATCGTCTCACTCATCTCCACCGCCGGCTCCCGCCTGGCGCACGAACTCTTCCCGCTCGGCGACGCCCCGTCGTTGCCGGGGGACACGGTGATCGACATCACCTTCAGCGGCGGATCGGCCGACCGGCCGGTGATCGCCCAGCTGGCGCGCACCTACGGGCTGGATGTGTCCATCCTCGGCGCGGCCATCGAGACCATCGGCGGCAACCAGGCCGGGCGCACCCGCCTGGCCTTGCCGGGGAGTCCGGCGGGCAACGCAAGGCCCATCGAGGACCTGCGCAGCCAGGGCATGCTCGTCGAAATCGTGGGGGAGTAACCGTGCTTCTGGATCCATCACTGCCGCAGTTCTGGTCGGACCTGTTCCAGGTGCTGCTCATCGGCACCGGTCAGACCCTCTATATGGTGGGCGTCTCGCTGCTCATCACGGTCATCGTGGGGCTGCCGTTGGGCATCCTGCTCGTCGGCACCGAACCCGGTGGCCTGTTCGAGAGCCCGTTCGGCTCGCGCCGGGCCGGCCGGGTGATAAACCGGGTGCTCGATTTCATCGTGAACCTCGGCCGCAGCGTGCCGTTCATCATCCTCATGGTCGCGCTGATCCCGTTCACCCGCCTGGTCGTGGGCACCTTCATCGGCCCCACCGCCGCCATCGTGCCGTTGGCCGTGGTGGCGATCCCGTTCTTCGCCCGAATGGTGGAGATCGCGATCAAGGAGGTGGACACGGGCCTGATCGAGGCGGCCGAGTCGTTGGGCGCCACCCGCTGGCAGATCGTGTCGAAGGTGCTCGTGCCCGAGGCGCTCGCCCCGATGATCCTGGGGCTCTCCACGACGGTGACCTCCATCATCAACTTCTCCGCCATGGTCGGCACCGTTGCCGGCGGTGGCCTGGGCGATGTCGCCGTGCGGTACGGCTACCAGCGTTACAGCACCATCCACATGGTCGCCGTGATCATCGTGATCTTCGTGATCGTGATGCTGCTGCAGGGGCTGGCGACGATGCTGGCCAAGCGCTTCGCGCACCGCTCCCGGCCCAGCCGCGCGGAGAAGACGTCACCCGCGTTGCGTGCCGAGGTCGCCACCGGCGCCTGAGCTGCCACTCCCCACCCCCTGTCTCACCCGACCCCCTGTCTCACCCGGTCGCGCCGAAGTCAGCATGACGGCGCGGCTCTCACCACCCGCCACCCACGAGAAGAGTCCTCCCATGCAGTTCACCTCACGCAGCACGCGCCTTGCTGGTGCCGCCGTTGCCATCTCCGCCCTGTTCGCCCTCACGGCCTGCGCCGGCTCCTCCGACGAGCCGGCCGCCAGCGGTGGAGCCGATGACCTCGGCACCGTCACCGTGGGCGCCCTGGCCACCCCGGCCGGCGACATCCTCAAGTTCGTGCAGGACAACCTCGCCGCCGACGCGGGCCTGGAGATCAAGTTCCAGGACTTCACCGACTACAACACCCCCAACGTGGCCCTGTCCGACGGCTCGATCGACGCGAACCTGTTCCAGAACGCCACGTTCCTCAAGACCTACAACGAGCAGGCCGGCGGCAGCCTGGTGAGCGTCGGCGAGATCTACCTGCCCAGCGCCGCGTTCTACAGCAACACCGTGAAGTCGCTCGACGACCTCAAGAACGGCGCCACCATCGCCATCCCGAACGACCCGACCAACGAGGGCCGCGCCCTCAAGATCCTGGCCGGCGAAGGCCTGATCGAGACGACGGATGAGCCCACCTCGCTCGCCGACATCACCGAGAACCCGAACAAGTACGAGTTCCGCGAGATCGAGAACGCCACCCTGCCGCAGGCCGTGCAGGACGTCGACGCGGCGTTCGTGACCATCTCGTTCGCGCTGCCGGCCGGCCTTACCGCCGACCAGGCGATCCTGATCGAGGGCAAGGACAGCCCCTACGCCAACGTGCTGGCCACCACGCCCGAGCTCGAGAACGACCCGCGCATCGTCAAGCTCAAGGAACTGCTGCTCTCCCCGGAGACCCAGCAGTACATGCTCGACACCTGGGGCGGCCTGGTCATCCCGTCCGTCTGAGCAGGCTGAGCCGTTTCGGTCAGCGCGTCCGAACGTCCACGCCCCGTCCTTCCGCCCTAGTGGCGGGAGTGGCGGGGCGTTGTCGTGACGGCGTCGACGCCGAACTCGAACGCTGCGGCGTGCTCGTAGGGCCCGTAGCTGTCGATCTCGGTGAAGCCGAGACCGCGGTACAGGGCGAGCGCCTCGGGCTGGGCGTGCCCGGTCTCCAGACGCACGGTCGCGTAGCCGAGCTGCTCGGCGAGGCCGGCCAGCTCGCGCAGCAGCCGCAGGGCATGGCCCTGGCGGCGGTAGTCCGGGTTGGTCCACATCCGCTTGATCTCAACGGTCTCATCGTCGATCCGGCGGAGGCCGCCGCCCGCGACGGTGCGGTCCCCGTCCATCAGCACCACGAAGGCGCCGGTGGGGGCCTCGAACTCCTGCGGCTCCACATCCAGCACCGAGTCGCCGGCGCCGGCACCATAGCGTGTCTCATACTCCTGACGGAGGCCGGTGAGCAGGGGTTCGACCTCGGGGGCGGTCAGGGCCACTTGTTGGTAATCCACTGGGCCAATCCTGCCCTAACGCCCAGCTTCCGACAATTCCTCAGCGGGGGCCGTCGCGCGGGCCGGCCGGCGCCCGGCGCAAGTACACTCGGTACGTGTCTGTGAATCCAGCAATCCAGGGCCGGGTCTTTCCCGCTGTGCCGCCGTATCTCGTGGGCCGGGAGAAGGTGCGCGAGTTCTCGCGGGCCGTTTTCGCGACCAACCCGATCAACTTCGACCCCGAGGCCGCGCAAGCCGCCGGCTACGCCGACGTCGTGGCGCCGCCCACCTTCGCCGTGGTCGTGCAGGAGGCCACCCTGGCCCAGCTGCTCGCCGAACCCGACGCGGGCATCGACTTCACCCGGGTGGTGCACGGCGACCAGCGCTTCAGCTTCAGCCGGCCGATCGTGGCCGGTGACGAGCTCACCGCCACGCTCACCGTCGCCAGCGTGAAGAGCCTCGGCGGCCACTCGATGGTCACAGCGGAGTCGACGATCGTCGACGCATCCGGCGCCCACGTGGTCACCGCCACCTCCACCCTCGTCGTCAGGGGAGACGAATGACCAACAAGACAGTGCCGACCACGCCCAGCCTCGACTCCCTCTCGGTCGGCGACATCGTCGCCGAGAGCAGCTTCCCGCTCACCAGGGATTCCCTGGTGCGCTACGCGGGCGCCTCGGGCGACTTCAACCCGATCCACTACCGTGACGACGTCGCGGAGTCGGTGGGACTGCCCGGCGTGCTCGCCCACGGCATGCTGACCATGGGTCTGGCCATCCAGCCCGTCGTCGACTGGGCCGGCGACCCGGCGCGCGTTGTGGACTACCAGGTGCGGTTCACCCGTCCGGTACCCGTCGACCCCGACCTCGGCGCGGTCGTGACCGTTCTGGCCAAGGTCGGCGCCCTCGACGCCGAGGCCGGCGTGGCCCGCATCGACCTCACCGTCACCTTCAACAACACCACCGTCCTGGGCAAGGCGCAGGCGCGCGTCAGCCTCGTCTGATCCCCATGACCGAGCCTGTGCCCGTGAACCTGTCCGAGCTGACCACGCTGCGCGTCGGCGGCGCCCCCACGCAGCTGGTGGCCCCGCCCGACGAGGCCGGTCTGATCGCGGCGGCTCTGGAGGCCTGGGCGGGTGACGAGCCGTGGGCGCTCGTCGGTGGCGGCTCCAACACCGTGGCCGCGGATGCCGGCTTCGACGGCGTGGTCATCCTGGTGCGCACGCGCGGCATTGAGCGGCTCGACCCAGTGCCGGAGTCGGCAACCGACGACGACCTCGACGGGCGGCCCGTGCGCATCCGTGTGCAGGCCGGCGAACCGTGGGACGAGCTGGTGGCCCACACTGTCGCGAACGGCTGGGCGGGCATTGAAGCGCTGTCGGGCATCCCGGGCACCAGTGGTGCGGCGCCCGTGCAGAACATCGGCGCGTACGGTCAGGAGCTCTCCAGCAGCCTGGCCGCCATCGACTTCCTGGACTACGAGTCCGGCGAGGTGGAACGGCTCAGCGCCGCCGACCTCCGGCTGGACTACCGCACCTCGGTGCTCAAGCAGGGGCGCCGCGGCGTGGTGCTTGCCATCGAACTCGAGCTGCGCGACATGACCCCGCAGGCCGAGGTGCTCGGCACGCCGCTGAGCCGGCCGGTGGGGTACCCGCAGCTGGCCCAGGCCCTCGGCGTGCAGGTGGGCGACCGGGTGCCTCTGACCGATCTGCGCCAGAGCGTGCTGGGCCTGCGGGCCGGCAAGGGCATGGTGCTCGACGCGGCCGACCCCGACACCTACAGCGCCGGGTCGTTCTTCACCAACCCGATCGTGACCGAGAGCTTCGCCCGCACCCTGCCCACGGATGCGCCGCGCTGGAAACAGGCCGAGGTCGAACTGCCCGACCGCGTGATCCCGCTCGACGAGTACGCCGGCGTCGGGCCCGTCCCCGGCAGCCAGGTGCTCCGCACCGTGAAGCTCAGCGCAGCCTGGCTGATCGAGAACGCCGGCATCCACCGCGGGTTCCGGCTGCCCGGGTCGCGCGCCGCGATCTCGAGCAAGCACACCCTGGCGATCACCAACACCGGCGGGGCCACCGCCGACGAGATCGGGCAGCTCGCCCGCTTCGTGCAGCAGCGGGTGCAGAGCGACTTCGGTGTGATCCTGCAGCCCGAACCGGTGTTCGTCGGTTTCTCGCTGCTTTAGCCCGCCACCGCCGCAACTCGGGCGTTCGCCGCTCGCACGCCCGCCGCTCGGGCGTTCGGAAACGAGCGTTCTCGCTCGCCGGATCAGCGCGCCCGCGACTTGCGGCAAAAGTGCCTGCGGGAGGGGCTGCAGGTGCGACCTGTCGCAACTCGGCTTCAAGTGTGCTCGTGCCGGCCGCGGAGCCTGCCGCCGAGCCGGGCGGAGCGGGCTAGAGCAGGCGCAGCTCCATGGCCAGGGTGACCGCGCGGGTGCGGTCGCTCACGCCGAGCTTCTCGAACACGTGCAGCAGGTGGGTCTTGACGGTTGCCTCGCCGATGAAGAGCGACCGGGCGATCTGCGGGTTGCTCTCACCCGTCGCCACGAGGCGGAGCACCTGGAGTTCGCGGGCCGACAGTCGGGGCGCCGGCGCGGCATCCGCCCGCACCCGCTGCACCAGCCTGGCGGCGATCACGGGCGCGAGCACCGTCTGGCCGCCGGCGACCGAGCGCACACCCTCGATGATCTCGGCCTGCGGTGCGGCCTTGAGCAGGTAGCCGCTCGCCCCGGCCGCGATGGCGCCCAGGATCTGGTCGTCGGTTTCGTACGTGGTGAGCACCAGCACCCGGGTGTCCGGGTTGTGCGCCAGGATCTGGGCGGTGGCCGCCGCGCCGTCCAGCTGGGGCATCCGCAGGTCCATCAGCACCAGGTCGGGCCGCAGCTCGGCGGCCAGGAGCACGGCTGCAGCGCCATCAGCCGCTTCGCCGACCACCTCGATGTCGTCGGCCGTGCCGAGCAGGCCGACGATGCCTCCGCGCACGATCGGATGGTCATCGGCCACCAGCACCCGGATCATCCGCGGGCCCCCACACCGGTGGGTAATGCCGGCCCCGTCGACACAGCCGGCGCGGAGACGGGCAGGGTCACCCGAAGGGTGGTGCCGTGCCCGCCGCCGGCGCCCTCGGCCGCACTGTCGGTGACCTCGAGCCTCCCGCCGACGAGGGCGAGCCTGTCGCGCATCCCGGCCAGGCCGAAGCCGTGCTCGGTGTCGGGGGTGTAGTCGCCCAGCCCCCGGCCGCTGTCGGACACGGTGAGGACGATGTCGTGGCCGGTCCGCGCGACACCGACATGGGCGGCTCCCGCGCCGGAGTGCTTGCGTACGTTGGCCAGGCCCTCCTGGGCGCAGCGCAGCAAAACCACCTCGAGGGCCCGGTCGAGTGCGGGCGCGGTGCCGTCGCCGGTGGTGCCGAGTCCGGCGAGGTCGACGCCCACCTGAATCCCGGTTTCGCGTTCGAAGCGCTCGGTCAGCCGGGCCAGGGTGTGGGCGAGATCACCGTCACCCACCCGGGCCGGTGCCATCGAGGCCACCAGTGCGCGCGCCTCGGCCAGGGCGTCCCGCCCGGTGGCCTCGATGAGATCGACGCTGTCCGCGGCAACGGATGTGTCGACCGGCAACGCGTCGAGCTCGCGGCGGGTGCGCTGGGCGAGCATCACCAGGCTGGTCAGGCTCTGCGCGATGGTGTCGTGAATCTCGCGGGCCAGGTGCTCCCGCTCGCTGGCGCTGCCGGCATCCCGGTGCAGCACGGCAAGTTCGTCCTGGGCCAGGGTGAGCTTCTCCACGAGCCGGCGCTGCTCGGCGCCGGCGGTGGCGATGCGCGTGATCCAGATGCCCATGGCCAGGGCGAACACGAGTGAGATCGTCTCGATGGCCACCGCTTGGGCGGCGGCGTCCGGTGTGCGCCCGCTGCCGACCCAGAGGCCCACGCCGGTGACGACGGTCAGGCTCGTGCTGAGCACGACGGCGTGCCGGCATGAGTCGGCCAGGGCCCAGATCAGCGGGAAGACCAGCGTCTGGAGGGTGGCCATGTTCGGGTCGAAGGAGGTGGCGACACCGCAGCCGACGATGATGGCGATGCGCAGCATCCGGGCGGAGCCGGGATAGGTCACATGATCGAAGCCGGAAGAACCGCGGTCGCCGGGTATGGGTCGGGGTCGCAGCATGCGCCGGCCCCACACGATGTAGGCCAGCCCGACCGCCGTCAGCGACAGCACCGCTCCGGCGGCGCTCACGGGGTGCCTCTCTGAGCCTTCCACCGCTATCGCGGCCAGGACTGTCAGGGAGCCGGCCACGATCAGGTCCCACCAGCGCCGAGCGTTCATGCGCCAAGCATCCCACGCCCCGGCGGGGCCTGCGGCCGCGACGGGCGGGGCACTAGGCGTCCTTACGGATCCAGCGGAAGGTGAGCCGGCTGCCGACCAGGCCCACCACCAGCCAGATCAGCAGTGCCAGTGCCACCAGACCGAGCTCCCACGCCCCGTTCTGCTCCTGTGACGCGAAGGAGTCGGGCAGGAAGACCGACCGCATACCCTGCGCCATCCACTTGAGCGGGAACAGGCCGGCGACGTTCTGCATCCACTCGGGCAGCGCGTTGAACTGCAGGTACACCCCCGAGATGAACTGCAGCACCAGAACGATGGGAATCACGACCGCGGAGGCGCTGCGGCCCGAACGCGGCAGGGCCGACAGGGCGATGCCCAGGAAGGCGCAGGTGATCACGCCGAGCAGAAACACCCAGGCGAAGGTGAGCCATTTCTCGGGCTCGGTGGGCAGGGCGATGTCAAAGGCGAACCGTGCCACGAGGAGCAGCAGCACGGCTTGCAGGATGCCCGTGACGAGCACCTGACCGATCTTGCCGATGAAGTAGCTCAGCGGTGACAGCGGTGTGCCGCCGAGGCGCTTGAGGGTGCCGTCACCCTTCTCCCCGGCGATGTCGATGGCGAGGTTCTGCAGCCCCGAGAGCAGCATGCCCGCGGCCAGCATCCCCGGCAGGTAGTAGGCGCCCACGCTGATGCCGCCGGAGCCGTCGGGGTTGGTCCCGATGTTGCCCTGCGCGCTGAACGCCGCCGTGAAGATGCCCAGCATGATGAACGGGAAGAGGAACGTGAAGAAGACCGTGTCCGTGGAGCGGAAGTACAGCCGGATCTCGAAGCCGATGCGCGCCACACCGAGTTTGAACAACCCGTGCCGGGCGGTGCGCGGCCGAGCGGTCGAGGCGGTCAGGGTCGTGCTCATGCGAGCACCTCCGTGCTGTCGGTCGTGGAGCTCGCTGTCGTGGGGGACTCGGACGTGCTGGCGTTGCCGGCGGCGTGCCCGCGCACCAGGCCGAGGTAGATGTCTTCGAGGCTGGGGCGGATCACCTGCAGCTCGGCCGGTTCACCGCCTGCGGCACCGGCCAGCTCGGCCACCAGCCGTGCCGGGGTGTCGGTGCGCACCTCCTGAATCGTGCCGGAGGCGTCGCGCCAGCGCACCTTCGGCGTGCGGGCGGACGGGCCGCCGAGTTCGCCGATCGCACCGATGTCGATCAGGCGGCCGCCCACGATGATGCCGGCCCGGTCGCTGAGCTCCGCGGCTTCGTCGAGATTGTGGGTGGTGAGCAGGATGGTGGTGCCCTCGGCCTTGAGCTGCCGGATGAGGTCCCAGAACTGGTGCCGGGCCTCGGGGTCGAAGCCCGTGGTGGGTTCGTCCAGGAAGAGCAGTTCCGGCCGTCCGATGATGCCGAGCGCAACATCCACCCGGCGCTGCTGCCCGCCGGAGAGCCGGTGGATGCGAGTCTTGGCCTTCTCCTCGAGTCCGACCGCGGCCAACACCTCGTCGACTGAGCGGGGATTCGGGTACAGCCCGGCGAAGTGCTTGAGCTGCTCGAGCACGGTGGCGTTGCCGCTCTCGCCGCTGGATTGCAGCACGATGCCGATGCGCGCCTTCCAGTCCAGGCCGGCGTGCTGGGGATCTTCGCCGAGCACCGTGACATCGCCCTCTGAGCGATCCCGGTAGCCCTCGAGGATCTCGATGGTGCTGCTCTTGCCCGCACCGTTCGGGCCGAGCAGGGCGAAGGTCTCGCCCGGCCGGATGTCGAAGCTGATGTCGGTGACGGCGTCGAACGGCCCGTAGGACTTGCTCAGCCGCGCCACGCGCACGGCAGGAGGGGAAGTTGTCATGCTTCCACACTCGTCCCAGAACCCGCCCCGGGCAACACCCGTCTGGCCGACCTGGGCATCCACCGACTGGTGGATGCCACGAACTGTGAGATAAGCCCCAGAAATCCGGATTGGATTTCTGGGGCTCAGGTCACAGTTCGCGGACTAGGCGAAGAGGGTTTGCAGGCGGCGGATGCCCTCGAGGAGCGCATCGTCGCCCAGCGCGTAAGACAGGCGCAGGAAGCCGCTCGGGCCGAAGGCCTCGCCGGGCACCGCCGCGACCTCGGCCTGGTCGAGGATGAGGTCGGCCAGCTCGAGCGACGTCGTGGGGGTCACGCCGCCCCAGGTGCGGCCGAGCAGACCGGTCACGTCGGGGTAGACGTAGAACGCCCCTTGCGGGGTGGGGGTGAGGATGCCGGGGATCTTGTTGAGCTCGGCGACGATGAGCTTGCGGCGGCGGTCGAAGGCGACCCGCATGGCCTCGGCGTCATCCTGCGGGCCGTTCAGGGCGGCGATGCCCGCGCGCTGCGAGATGTTCGACACGTTGGAGGTGAGGTGCGACTGCAGATTCGCCGCGGCGGTGATCGCATCCTGCGGTCCCACCATCCAGCCCAGCCGCCAGCCGGTCATGGCATAGGTCTTCGCGACGCCGTTGACCAGGATGGTGCGGTCGGCGAGGGCCGGGACGGCCTCGACGATGGAGACCGCACGCACGCCGTCATAGGTGAGGTTCTGGTAGATCTCGTCGCTGATCACCCAGAGGCCGTGTTCCTCGGCCCATTCCCCGATGGCCCGGGTCTGCTCCTCGGAGTAGACCGCGCCGGTGGGGTTGGACGGGGAGACGAAGAGGAGCACCTTGGTCTTCTCGGTGCGGGCGGCCTCGAGCTGCTCGACCGTGACGAGGTACCCCTGGTCGCTGCCGGCGAAGACGTCGACAGGTACGCCGCCGGCCAGGCGGATGGCCTCGGGGTAGGTGGTCCAGTACGGGGTGGGCAGCAGCACCTCGTCGCCCGGGTCGAGCAGGGTGGCGAAGGCCTGGTAGACGGCCTGCTTGCCGCCGTTGGTGACGAGCACCCGCGACGGGCCGACCTCGAGGCCGCTGTCCCGCAGCGTCTTGGCGGCGATCGCCTCGCGGAGGTCCGGCAGGCCGGCCGCCGGGGTATAGCGGTGATTGCGCGGATCCTTCACGGCCGCCAGGGCCGCCTCCACGATGTGCGCGGGAGTGGGGAAGTCAGGCTCACCCGCCGCGAAGCTGATGACCGGCCGGCCGGCTGCTTGCAGCGCCTTGGCCTTGCCGTCGACCTTGAGGGTCGCGGACTCCGCAATGGAGCCGATTCTGGTGGAGATCCGTTTGATGTCGTGTGCCACGCTTCGAGCATACGGGGGCGGCCATGCCCTGGGAACAGGCGCTGGCTTTACAGGGCACCCGACGTGACCTAGACTTGGTCCGGTAGTTGAAATCTGCCAAGCTTTTTTGCGCCTATTTTGGTCGTTTGACCGAAAGAAGCACACAGGAAGCCGACGGGTTTCGCTTCATAGGGTGGTGGCTCAATTGGTAGAGCAGCGGTCTCCAAAACCGCAGGTTGCAGGTTCGAGTCCTGTCCGCCCTGCAAGTCGGTGGTCTTTCCGCCGGCCCACGAAAGGTGTAACAGGTGGCCCGAAAAGTTATCGACGAACCCAGCGAGGAAATCGTCGCGAACGCCAGAGTGGCCCGCGAAACCAAGCGCGGTCCGTTCGCTCGGGTGTCCCTGTTTATCAAGCAGGTCCTGGCCGAACTCCGTAAGGTCGTCACCCCGACCCGCAAGGAACTGCTCAGCTACACCGGAGTGGTTCTGATTTTCGTGGTGATCATGATGGCGCTGGTATCGGCACTCGACTGGGTGTTCGCGCTCGTCGTCACGTACGTATTCGGCACTCCCAGTTGAGCCGTGCCGCAGAAGCGGCACCCCGACTGATCATGAACGCAGGATCGGTGAGTGAGCACCACGGTGCAGCCTCACGCCCGCGCAATAGAAGAAGGATTGATATTTAGTGACTGAGACCAATCGCGACGACGTCGACTGGGCCACCGCCGCAGAACAGTCCTCCAACGACGATGAGGCGCAGGAGGGCAACACCCTCGCCGCCGACGAGACGTCGGTCGAAGCCGCCGAGCAGGTCGCCCTGCACGTAGAAGACGAGAACGCCGACATCGAAGACGATCTCGACGCCGCACTGGATGCCCTCGCCGAGTCGACCGATCCCGAAGCCGACGCCATCGTCGAAGACGCGCTCGACATCGACTCCGCCGACGAGGCAGAGGCTGCCGCTGAGGCCGTCGAGGACGAAGAAGAGGTCGACGCCGAGGCCGAGGCCGAAGACGAGGACCCGTACGAAGCCTTCCGCAAGGAACTGCGCTTCCAGCCCGGCAAGTGGTTCGTCATCCACTCCTACGCCGGCTTCGAACGTCGCGTGAAGTCGAACATCGAGAACCGCAAGCAGTCGATGGCCATGGAAGATTTCATCTACCAGGTCGAGGTTCCGATGGAAGACGTCGTCGAGATCAAGAACGGCCAGCGCAAGATGGTCACCCGTGTGCGCATCCCCGGCTACGTCCTGGTGCGCATGGACCTCAACGAAGACAGCTGGTCTGTCGTGCGTCACACCCCCGGGGTCACCGGCTTCGTGGGCAACGCGCACAACCCGACCCCGCTGCGTTTCGAAGAAGCCTTCGGCATGCTCAAGGGCCTCGTTGAGATCAAGGATGTCCCGGTCACCAAGTCCGGCGCTCCCGGCAAGGCCGCGCAGCGCGTTCTGCCCGCCGAGATCGACTACGAAATCGGCGAGACCATCACGATCAAGGAAGGCTCGTTCGCGGGCCTGCCCGGTTCGATCAGCGAGATCAAGCCCGAGAGCGGCAAGCTCATCGTGCTCGTGTCGCTCTTCGAGCGTGAGACCCCGGTCGAGCTCAGCTTCGACCAGGTCACCAAGCTTTAACCTCCCCCAACCACCGCCCCCCGGAAATGCCGGGGACGCGGGAGAACCACGGATCTCGACAGGCTCGATCACCGAGCAGGCTCGAAGTGCGAGATCTGGGTTCGATCACTGAAAAGGAATAGAACATGGCACCGAAGAAGAAGGTTACTGGTCTGATCAAGCTTCAGATCAAGGCCGGCGCCGCCAACCCCGCACCCCCCATCGGGCCGGCGCTGGGTCAGCACGGCGTGAACATCATGGAATTCTGCAAGGCCTACAACGCCCAGACCGAATCCCAGCGCGGCAACGTCATCCCGGTTGAGATCACCGTGTACGACGACCGTTCCTTCACCTTCATCCTGAAGACCCCGCCCGCAGCGGAGCTCATCAAGAAGGCCGCAGGAGTTGCCAAGGGCAGCGGAACCCCGCACACCGTCAAGGTTGCCAAGCTCACCAAGGCGCAGGTTCGCGAAATCGCCGAGGCCAAGATGGTTGACCTCAACGCCAATGACCTCGACGCCGCGTCGAAGATCATCGCCGGAACCGCTCGCTCCATGGGCATCACGGTCGAGGGCTAACACCCTTTCGTTCGATTCGTCGAACACCCGCCGACAGGCATGGTCTTTCCGACCTGCCGACTGGCACCAAGTGGAAGAGCCAGCCAGGCTCACGAAAACCACGCTCTCAGCACATGCATCTACAGGAGATTCAAAATGGCACCCAAGTCAAAGGCCTACCGCGCTGCGGTCGAGAAGATCGAAGCCGATAAGTTCTACACCCCCACCGAAGCCGTCACCCTCGCTCGCGAGACCGGCTCCGTCAAGTTCAACTCCACCGTCGAGGTCGCGCTCAAGCTCGGCGTCGACCCCCGCAAGGCAGACCAGATGGTCCGCGGCACCGTGATTCTTCCCCACGGCACCGGTAAGACCGCCCGCGTCATCGTCTTCGCAACGGGCCCCGCGGCTGAGGCAGCCATCGCTGCCGGCGCCGACGAGGTCGGTGGCGATGAGCTCATCGAGAAGGTAGCCGCCGGCTACACCTCGTTCGACTCCGCCGTCTCGACCCCCGAGCTCATGGGCAAGGTCGGTCGTCTCGGTAAGGTCCTCGGCCCGCGCGGTCTCATGCCCAACCCGAAGACCGGAACCGTGACGCCTGACGTCGCCAAGGCCGTGTCCGACATCAAGGGCGGAAAGATCGAATTCCGCGTCGACAAGCACTCCAACGTGCACTTCGTCGTTGGCAAGGCATCCTTCTCGGCTGACCAGCTCAACGAGAACATCGGTGCAGCACTCGAGGAGATCGTTCGCCTCAAGCCGAGCTCCTCCAAGGGCCGCTACATCACCAAGGGCGCCGTCTCGACCACCTTCGGTCCCGGCATCCCGCTCGATGTGAACAGCATCTAAGCATTTGCAGTAACCGCTTCGCCAGAAGCATCTGAAAGGGCCCGTCGGAAGACGGGCCCTTTTTGTGCGCCGGCACCCCCAGTGCGCGCGACCCGGCACCGGTTTCGCCCGAGGATCCCCCATTGACGCGGGGAGTGTGTAAAGCTCGGTGGTACGGGTGGGGTGCGCCCGGAGTCGAGGGAGGGCACTGTGGTCTCCACCGGCGGTGAAAAGGTCTATCTGGCGTTGCGTGCGCGCATCCTCTCGGGCGAGCTGGGCCCGCACTCGACGCTCCGCGAACAAGCACTCGCCGAGGAACTCGGTGTGAGCCGCACGCCCGTGCGGGAGGCGTTGCGGCGCCTCGACGAGGCCGGACTGGTGACGTTCGTGCCCAACCGCGGCGCGACTGTCGTGGCCTGGACCATCGAGCAGGTACGCGAGACATATTTCGTGCGGGCTTCACTGGAAAGCCGGGCCGCGGCCCTGGCGGCAACCCGGATCTCGGTGGCGGAGCTCGACCTCCTCGCCGAGTTGATCGACGCCATGGAGCCCGTGCTCACCTCGGTCGACGACGCCGGTCTGGCCGAGCTCAGCCGGTTGAACGCCGAGTTCCACCGCATCGTCGTGGCGGCCTCCCGCAGCCCCCAACTCGTGGCCCTAACCTCGTCCATTTCGCGGGTGCCGCTCATGGCGGCCGCGTTCCGGCGGGGCGGCGGGGACTTCCGCGCCCGCAGCAACCACCAGCACCGGGATATCCTGACCGCCCTGCGCACCGGCGACACCCTGTGGGCCGAAGTGGCGATGCGCTCGCATGTGCTCGGCGCACGCAATGCGGTGACCGAGGACTGAGCGACCGGCCTCAGCGCTTGGCCTGAGCGGCCGTGCGGTCGACGCCGGTCAGCGACCGATCGGGGCCGGTCCCGAGGCTGTCCCGTTGAATAACCGGCGGGTGTGCGGATGCTGCGGCGCGGTGAGGATCTCACCGGCCGAGGCATGCTCGATGACGGTTCCGGCCTGCAGCACGGCGACGCGGTCGCACCGTGCGACGATCACCGGACGGGCCGAGGCGACGATCAGCGTGAGCTCTCGTTCCCGGTGCAGGTCGTGAAGCAGGTCAAGGAGGTCGGCCTCTTCGTGCGGATCGAACCCGGCGGCCGGGTCGAGTGCGATGAGGAGTTGCGGGTTGCGCGCCAGCGCGCTGGCCAGCAGCACCCGCTGCAGGGTGACCGCGCTCAGATCGCGCGGCCGCGCATCCAGGATGGCCTCGGGGGTCTCCACGCCCACCCGCTGCAGCAGGTCGAGAGCGTTCCGGCGCGTGTTGCGGGTGTCGGCCGGGGGGAGCACGGTGCTCAGGTGCCGGGCGATGCGCCAGTCGCGGCCGAAGCGGTCGGGTGCTGGGCGGTCGAGGAAGCCGATCTTCCGTCCGCGCAGTTTCCGGAAGTGGTGTTCGGGCAGTCCGACGAGTTCCGTGCCCTCGAAGAGAACCGACCCCGACGTGATCACCGTGGTGGGGGGCAGGAGCCCGGCGATGGCCAGGCACAGGGGTATGGCGCCCGAGCCCTCGTCGCCGATCACCGCGAGCGCCTGCGCCCGGGACACGGTGAGGCTGATGCCGGTACCGGCTGCGAGCTCGCTCCCGGCACCGTGCGGCCGGATCTGCAGGTCGCGGATGTCCAGGATGTCAGAGGCCCGGAAGGTTGTCGACGCCCGGGTGGGGCCGGGGGAGGGAGAGCTGGTATCGGACAGGATCACGGCCAGGCTCCCGATGGCGCCCGAACGGCGGCGAGGGGCGGGAGGGCGCGGTTCGAGGGTCGGGTCGCCCGGTGCGGCGGTGGCGATCATCACTCCGCCGATGACGATGGCGACCGTGACGAACAGTGCGGCACCGAGCACAACCGGCAGGCTCTCGGGTGGAAGCAGCGTTGGCAGCTGCGCACTGAGCGCGGGCCGGGTCAACACCGCCTGCAGGAGGAGGGCACAGCCGTAGATCAACACCACCTCGGCGACCAGAACGCTGAGAACTGCGGCGAGGGTACGGCGGAGAGCCGTGCGGACCACCAGGCGCGAGATCGGCAAGCCGTGGCTGCGAGCGGTCTGAACGAACGGCTCGAGGGCCACCCGTCGGGCGGCCTCGCGCACGTGCACGGCCACGGCCACGGCGGCGCCGAAGACCACGGCGGTACCCGGCAGGACGAGAGTGCTCAACACCCCCAGACCCGCCCGTGCGAGCGGTCCATCCGTGAGCACGGGCATCACCTCGGTCTGTACGGCGAACCAGAAGGCGCACGCCATCGCGACCCACACCGCGCACAGGGCGCTACCGACGAACGCCAGGGTACGCAGGGACCGACCGGCCCACGGGCTCCGTTGGGCGGCGAGGAGGCCGAGCCCCACCCCGAGGATTGCGGAGAGGACCGGTGTCGCCGCCGCGGCCGCGGTGGTGAGCGGCAGGCGAGCGGACAGGATGGACAGGAGGGCGTCGGCGGGACCGGCCAGGCGAGCCACCAGGAGCACGGCGCTGATCAGCAGCGATGCCGGAATCAGAAATCCCAGCCATCGGGGCCCTGCAACTGCGCGCATGCGTGCTCACATCTGGTCGGTGCGGTCGATGAAACCTGACGGTGTCGTCAGCGTCGAACTGGACTAACTGTATGCAACAAACCGAAAGCCTCGCAGCGTTTCGGCAATATTGTCTGGTCACAGGGAAAATGTGCAGTGAGGTTGTATGCATTCTCACGGGTTCGGTGCTCGATTGGACGTGCACCGCCGGGCCGCGCGGCGGCTCTGCCCGATCGGGTCGCCACGCCGGTGCCAGGAAACAATCCGGCAACACCCCTCGACTAACATCCAGTCATGGTTGACCTATTCAGTGGCTACGGCGCTACCTCCGCACCACCGCGCGAACGCGGACAGGCCTCGGCGTGGGACGAGATGTTCCCCGATCCGTCGTCCTTGTCGCCCTCCGAGGCACGTGCGGCCTATAAGGATGTCTATGGCGCGCTCGCCCGGATGACCCAGGAGGAGCTGCGCGGTCGGACCGACGCGCTGGCGAGTTCGTACCTGGCGCAGGGTGTCACGTTCGACTTCGCCGGGGAGGAGCGGCCGTTCCCGCTCGACGCGGTGCCCCGAGTGATCGAGCAGCCCGAGTGGGTGAACGTCGAGGCCGGCATCAAGCAGCGGGTGCTGGCGCTCGAGGCGTTCCTGGCCGACATCTACGGCCCCCAGGCCGCGGTGCGGGATGGCGTCATCCCGGCCGGACTGATCACCTCCTCCAAGCACTTCCACCGCCAGGCGGCCGGAATCGTGTCGGCGAACAACGTGCGCATCCAGGTGTCCGGGATCGACCTCATCCGTGACGAGGTGGGTGCCTGGCGGGTGCTCGAAGACAATGTGCGCGTGCCCAGCGGCGTCAGTTACGTCATCTCGAACCGGCGGGTGATGGCGCAGACCCTGCCGGAGCTCTTCGTCTCGATGCGGGTGCGCCCGGTCGGCGACTACCCCAACAAGCTCTTGCAGGCCCTACGCGCGTCCGCGCCGGCCGGGGTCGACGACCCCAACATCGTGGTGCTCACGCCGGGCGTTTTCAACTCGGCCTACTTCGAGCACACCCTGCTGGCCCGGCTGATGGGCGTCGAGCTCGTCGAGGGCCGCGACCTGTTCTGCTCCGGCGGCCGGGTGTGGATGCGCACCACGGCAGGTCCGACCCGGGTCGACGTGATCTACCGCCGGGTCGACGACGAGTTCCTGGACCCGCTGCAGTTCCGCGCCGATTCCCAGCTGGGCTCGCCGGGCATCCTGATGGCGGCACGCCTGGGCAACGTCACGATCGCCAACGCCGTGGGCAACGGCGTCGCGGACGACAAGCTCGTCTACACCTACCTGCCCGATCTGATCAAGTACTACCTGGGCGAGGAGGCGATCATCCCGAACGTCGACACCTGGCGCCTGGAGGACCCGCTTGCGCTCGAGGAGGTGCTCGACCGGCTCGACCAGCTTGTGGTCAAGCCCGTGGACGGCTCCGGCGGGAAGGGCCTCGTGGTGGGCCCGGCCGCGTCGAAGGCCGAGCTGGAGACCCTGCGGCAGCAGTTGCTTAAGGACCCGCGCGGCTGGATCGCGCAGCCCGTGGTGCAGTTGTCCACAATCCCGACCCTCGTCGAAGACGGCATGCGGCCGCGGCACGCGGACCTCCGCCCGTTCGCGGTCAACGACGGCACGGATGTCTGGGTGCTGCCCGGCGGCCTCACCCGGGTGGCGCTGCCCGAGGGCGAGCTCGTGGTCAACTCCAGCCAGGGCGGCGGGTCCAAGGACACCTGGGTGATCGGCCTTGAGCCCGACTTCCATACCCGCACCTCGGCGCACGACATCCAGGGACTCGTGGCCGACCAGGCCGCGAACACCCAGTCGATCTCGATCATCCCCACCCGGAGCGTCGACCACAATCCGCAGGACACCCCGCCGGGCGGCGACCAGGACCAGGAACAACAGCAACAACAGCAACGCACCACGCCCACGGCATCCACCACGGTAGAAGGGACCCTCGAATGCTGAGCCGCATCGCCGAGAGCCTGTTCTGGATCGGCCGCTACATCGAACGCAGTGACGGCACCGCGCGCATCCTGGATGTGCACCTGCAGTTGCTGCTGGAGGACCCGTGGATCGAGGAGAACCTCGCCTGCCGGTCGCTGCTGCACCTGATGGGCAGCCCCGTGCCGCCGGACCGGGACCTCACCCGCAAGGACGTGCTGGCGACCCTCGCGGCCGACCGCACGCATCCGGCCTCGATCGCGTACTCGCTCGGCGCCGCCCGGGAGAATGCCCGGCGGGCCAGGGAGATCGTCTCGACCGAGCTGTGGGAGTGCCTGAACACCACCTACACGAAGATGCCCAAGAACATCGCCAGCGCCAAGACGCACGACTTCTTCGGCTGGGTGCGCGAGCGAGCCGCGCTGGCCGTGGGCATCGTCGAGTCCAGCGCCAGCCGGGACGACGCCTGGCACTTCTTCACCCTCGGCCGCAGCCTCGAACAGGCCGATATGACCGCCCGGCTGCTCGCGACCCGCTCGCTGACCGAGAACAGCGGGCCGTCGTGGACCACGATCCTGCGCTCCTGCGGGGCCTACGAGTCGTACCTGCGCACCTACCGCGGTGTGCCGTCGGCCCGGAACGCGGCCGAATTCCTGCTGCTGGACAGGCTGTTCCCCCGGTCGATCGTCTTCTCGATCTCCCGGGCCGAGCAGTGCATGCAGGAGCTCGAGCCACGCACCGACCGGGTGGGTGTGTCCGACTCGTCGCAGCGCATCCTCGGCCAGATCCGCAGCCAGCTGGAGTACCGGCCGATCATGGAAATCCTGAACGACCTGCCGAAACACATGGACATGGTCCTGGACGCCACCAGCACCGCCAGCGAATCGATCGGGCAACGCTACTTCCCGACCAGTGCGGTGCCGACCTGGACAGGAGAGGCCTCATGAAGCGCCTGCGCATTCGCCACACCACCGGCTACCGCTATAACGGTGAGGTGGCCACCTCCTACAACGAGGCCCGGATGCTGCCGGTCACGTCTCCGGACCAGTTCGTGCTCTACTCCAACCTCGATATCAGCCCGGTGTCGAGCAACCACAACTACCTGGACTATTGGGGCACCCGGGTGTCGTCGTTCGAGGTGCTCACCCCGCACGCCGAACTCACCCTCACTGCCAACAGCCTCGTGGAGGTGTCGCCGCGGGAGCACCCGGCGCATCCGGTGAGCTGGGACGAACTGGCCACCGCGGTGGCCCGGTCGACCTCATCGGTCGAGCACTCCTGGCAGACGCCGCTGACCGAGCCGCCGGAGGATGTGGTCGCGAGCGCCCAGGAGATCGCCGGGCGCCTGGACCCGTGCGACGCCGCCCTGGCGATCTGCCGCTTCGTGGGCGAGAACATGGCGTACGTGCAGGGTGTCACCGGAGTGAAGACCAACGCCAGGGAGGCCTGGGCCGACAAACGCGGCGTCTGCCAGGACATCACCCATGTGGCGCTCGGGGCGCTGCGCGCGGTGGGCATCCCCGCCCGGTACGTCTCCGGCTACCTGCACCCCAAGCCGTTGGCCGAGATCGGCGAGACCGTGACAGGGGAATCGCACGCCTGGGTGGAGTGGTTCTGCGGCGACTGGCGCGGTTACGACCCCACCAACCTCATCGACATCGGCGACCGGCACGTGGGCGTCGGGCGAGGCCGCGACTACAACGACATCGCGCCGCTGCGCGGGGTGTACGCCGGCACCGGCGGGTCACAGCTCTTCGTGAAGGTGGAGATCACCCGGGAGTCCTGACACTGCGCGGCATCGGGCCGCCGCCCTGCCTAGACTGGTAGTTGCAAGCGCGTTGTACTTGCACCTTTCACGAGTGACCAGGGCAGGGGAGCTGTACGGATGAGCATCGAAGACGACGCCGTCGAGATTCGCGCCCAGGGCTGGCGCACGCTGGCGGCTCTGCACGGCCGCATCGAGACCGTGCTCGAGCGCGCCCTGCAGGGCGGGTTCGACCTCTCGGTGGTCGAGTTCACGGTGCTCGACGCCCTCAGCCGCCAGCACGGCTGGCACATGCGGATGCAGCAGCTCGCCCGCGCCGCTGCACTCTCCAGCAGCGCCACGACCCGGCTGGTGAACCGGCTGGAGGACCGGGCGCTGCTCACCCGCATCCTCTGCGCCGACGACCGCCGCGGCATCTACACCGAACTCACCGAAGCCGGAAAGGCGCTGCTCGCCCGCGCCCGCCCGGTCTATGACGAGGCCCTAGCTGATGCGCTGGCCGACGCCGAGGAGGAGCCGGAACTCGGCCCGCTCGTCGACGCCCTGCACCGCCTGCCCGACCCGGCCCGCGCCACCGTCTGACCCGGCGCGCGCGACCGCTTCACCCGGCACGCCCTCCCGGCCGCCCGACCTGGCCCGCGCCACCGTCTGACCTGGCCCGCGCGACCGCCTGACCTGGCCCGCCCTCCCCGCATCCGCCCCGAGGCCGAGACTTGCCCATTTTCGCTAGTGTGCGACCCCTCGCGACGAGCAAAAGTGGGCCACCCTCGTCAGACGCCGTGGTGACTTGCCCGAATCTGCTAGTGCAGGGGGCTGCGCACTAGCGAAAACGGGCCAGTCATGGTTGCCAGGCGAGGGCAGGCGGCGGGGCGAGGTCCGGTGGGGCGAGGTCCGGTGGGGTGGGGTGCGTTAGTCGGGGGCGTGCGCCTCGAGGAACTGGTAGACCTCGGTAGGGTCCACGCCGGGGAAGGTGCCCGTGGGCAGTGCCGCGAGCAGGCTCGTGGGGGTGCGGGCCACGGGCCAGGACTGGCCTTCCCAGCGGCCGGACAACTCGTCGGGCGCCCGCCGGCAGCAGGACTCGTCCGGACAGCGGGACACGGCCCGGTTCGCAGTCTCCCGGCCGCGGAACCAGTTGACGTGGGTGAACGGCACCCCCACGCTCACGGAGTAGTCGCCCTCCTTGGCCTTCTCGATGCGGGAGGTGCACCAGAAGGTGCCGGCCGGCGTATCCGTGTACTGGTACCAGGGGCTGAACCGGTCGGGCACATCGAAGACCGTGCGCGCGGTCCAGCTGCGGCAGACCGTGCTGCCCTCGACCGCGCCCAGGGCATCGCTGGGGAATTGCACGTCGTCGTTCTCGTAGGCCTTGATGATGGTGCCGGACTCGTGCACCTTCATGAAATGCACCGGGATGCCCAGGCGTGCGGTGGCCAGGTTGGTGAAGCGGTGCGCCGCCGTCTCATAGGAGACCGAGAAGGCATCCCGCAGGTCCTCGAGTGAGATGCGGCGGGCGGCCTTGGCGTCGCTGAGCATCCGCAGGGTGTCGGTCTCGGGCAGCAGGATGGCTGCGGTGAGGTAATTGGTCTCCACCCGCTGTCGCAGAAAATCGGCGTAATTTCCGGGCTCGGAGTGGCCGCAGAGGTGGCTGGCGAAGGCTTGCAGGATCGGCGAGCGGCTGTCGCGGGAGGCGGCCTGCTCGGTGGGCAGATAAATTCGGCCGTTGCGCTTATCGGTGACCGACCGGGTGGAGTGCGGCAGGTCGCCCACGTAGTGCAGGCTGAAGCCGAGGTGGGCGGCCATGTCGGCCACCACCTGGTGCGACACCGGGCCGCCGGAATGCCCCACCGCGGTGAGCAGCTCGAGCGCCTGGGCCTCGAGTTCGGGGAAGTAGTTGTCGCGCGCCCGCATCTCGGCGCGGAGCTGGGCGTTGGCCCGCCTGGCTTCCTCGGGCGTCGCGGCGCGCTCGCGGTGCAGCCGCTCGATCTCGTTGTGCAGGGTGAGGATGGTCTGCAGGGTGTCGTCGGGCTGGCCGGGGCCGACCCGGAACCGGGGCAGGCCCAACGCCGTGAACACCGGCCCGCGCTGGGCACGCTCCACGGCGATCTCCAGGGCCGCCCGCGGGCTGGGCGCGTCGGCGCGCAACAGCTCGTCAACCGTGGTGTCGAGCGCGGCGGCGATCAGCCGCAGCATCGACAGCCGGGGTTCGCGCTTGCCGTTCTCGATCATGGAGATCTGCGACGGCGCCCGGTCGACGGCCGCGGCCAGGGTGTCCAGGGTGAGGCCGAGCCTGTGCCGGCGGTCGCGAACCCGGCGGCCCAGGGTGAGCGCGTCGATCCCCGCCTCGGCGTCTGCGGTGCCGGCCGGCCCCGCGGGCAGGTCGGCTGAGGGGGTGGTTGGGCGGGCGGGGCGATCGACGGTGACCATGTGCTCATGCTCACACGCGGTGATTGTTCACACAACCGGAAGAACTCAGTTTCTTCTTTCGTGTGGGCAGCCGATGAGCCTCCGATCGGGACTCAGAGTGGGTGCAGGCAGCAACTGGGAAGGACTTTCCCGGGGAGCCACCGATCCGCAATCCGTGAATCCGCAATCCGTAAATCCGCAATGTCGCAGACCGAGGAGAACACCATGACGAACCCCACCGCAACCGGCCCCGCATCCGGCCGCCCCGCATCCCGCCCCGGCGACCAGACCCAGACGGCCGCCGAGCTCGCCCTGGAGTGGGCCGCCGACCCCCGCTGGGAGGGCGTGCGCCGGGACTACACCGCCGAAGACGTGATCGCCCTGCGCGGCGCCGTGCGGGAAGAGCGCACCTTGGCCCGCCGCGGCGCCGAGAAGCTCTGGGACCTCATCCACGAGAACGGCACCCCGGAGAACCCCGAGTGGGTGGCCGCGCTCGGCGCCCTCACCGGCAACCAGGCCGTGCAGCAGGTGCGGGCCGGGCTCAAGGCCATCTACCTGTCCGGCTGGCAGGTCGCCGCCGACGCCAACCTGTCCGGCCAGACCTACCCCGACCAGTCGCTCTACCCGGCGAACTCGGTTCCGGCTGTGGTGCGGCGGATCAACAACGCGCTACTGCGGGCCGGCCAGATCGAGGGTGCGGAAGCCGTCGCATCCGGTGCCGACGCCACGAACAACGGCACCGGTATCGACTGGATGGCGCCGATCGTCGCCGATGCAGAGGCCGGCTTCGGCGGCCCGCTGAACGCCTACGAGCTGATGGCCTCGATGATCGAGGCCGGCGCCGCGGGCGTGCACTGGGAAGACCAGCTGGCCAGCGAGAAGAAGTGCGGCCACATGGGCGGCAAGGTGCTGGTGCCCACCGGCCAGCACATCCGCACCCTCAACGCGGCCCGGCTGGCGGCGGATGTCGCGGGGGTGCCCACCATCATCATCGCCCGCACCGACTCGCTCGCCGCCACCCTCATCACGAGCGACATCGACGAGCGCGACCAGGCGTTCCTCACCGGTTCCCGCACCGCCGAGGGGTTCTACGACACCGCCAACGGCGCCGACGTGGTGATCATGCGCGGCCTGGCCTACGCGCCGTACGCCGACCTGCTCTGGGTGGAAAGCAGCGAGCCCGACCTCGAACTCGCCCAGCGCTTCGCCCGGGAGATCCACGCGCAGTTCCCCGGCAAGAAGCTCGCCTACAACTGCTCGCCGTCGTTCAATTGGAAATCCCACCTCGACGACGACCAGATCGCCGCGTTCCAGCGCGAACTCGCGGCCTGCGGTTACGCCTTCCAGTTCATCACCCTGGCCGGCTTCCACGCCCTCAACCACTCCATGTTCACCCTGGCCAAGGACTACTCCGAGCGTCAGATGAGCGCCTACGTCGACCTGCAGGAGGCCGAATTCGCCTCCGAAGCCGACGGATATACCGCCACCCGCCACCAGCGGGAGGTGGGCACCGGCTACTTCGACCGGATCGCCACCGCGCTCAACCCCACCAGCGCCACCCTCGCGCTGGCCGGATCCACCGAGGCCGAGCAGTTCTAGCCGGCCCCGCCCCGACATTCGCATCGTTTCGAAGGAGAAACCGATCATGACCACACCACCGTTGTCCACCGCTCCCGGCACTGCTCACCGGGTCTCGACAGGCTCGACCACCGCGACAGGCTCGACCACCGCGACAGGCTCGACCACCGTGCCTGGCTCGACCACCGTGCCTGGCTCGACCACCGCGACAGGCTCGACCACCGCGCCCACCGCGCCTGGGTCGACCACCGGGACTCGCACACCGAGCGCACCCCGCCCCGCGCGGGCGTTCGGGGAGACCAGCACCGGGAGTTTCGCCACCATCCGCCCGCACCTCGAGATCACCGGGGAGCTGGGCGACCGCTACGACGAGATCCTCACGCCGGCCGCCCTGGAGTTCCTCGCCGAACTGCACGACAGGTTCGCCGGCACCCGGCACGACCTGCTGGCCGCCCGGCTGCAGACCCGGGTGGATGCCGCGAACGGCCGGGACCCGAGATTCCTGCCGGAGACGGCGCACATCCGGAACGACCCAACCTGGCGGGTCGCCGGCCCCGGGCCCGGCCTGGCGAACCGGCGGGTGGAGATCACCGGCCCGACCGATCGCAAGATGGCCATCAACGCACTCAACTCGGGTGCCAACGTGTGGCTGGCCGACCAAGAGGATGCGACCAGCCCCACCTGGGCGAACGTCATCGAGGGGCAGCTCACGCTGGTCGACGCCATCCGCGGCACCCTCACCTACGACGGCCCCGACGGCAAGGCGTACCGGGTGACCGGCGCGCCGTCCGACCGGGTGGATGGCGCCCGGCCGGGCACGACACCGACCATCGTCATGCGGCCACGCGGCTGGCACCTGGTGGAGAAGAACCTCACCTTCGTCGACCGGGCCAACCGACGGATGCCGGCCTCCGGCAGCCTGGTGGACTTCGGCCTGTACGCGTTCCACAACGCGCACCGTCTGATCGAACAGGGCAGCGGGCCGTACTTCTACCTGCCCAAGCTGGAGAGCCACCTCGAGGCGCGGCTGTGGAACGACATTTTCAGCCACACCGAGGACCACCTGGACCTCGGCCACGGCAGCATCCGGGCCACGGTGCTGATCGAGACCATCCAGGCGGCGTTCGAGATGGAGGAGATCCTCTACGAACTGCGCGACCACTGCGCTGGCCTGAACGCCGGCCGCTGGGACTACATCTTCAGCATCATCAAGACGTTCCGGGCCCGGGGCCGCCGGTTCGTGCTGCCCGACCGTCGGGAGATCACCATGACGGTGCCCTTCATGCGCTCGTACACCGAGCTGCTCGTGGCCACCTGTCACCGGCGCGGCGCCTATGCGATCGGCGGTATGAGCGCGTTCATCCCCAATCGGCGGGACCCGGCCGTGACCCAGCTGGCGCTCGAGCAGGTCGCTGCCGACAAGCGGCGCGAGGCCCGGGACGGCTTCGACGGCACCTGGGTGGCGCATCCGGACCTCATCCCCACGGCCAGGGCCGAGTTCGACGCCGTGCTCGGCGACCGATCCCACCAGCTGGAGCGGACCCGCGAGGACGTGCACGTCACCGCGGTCGACCTGCTGGACGTGGCGTCAGCCGGCGGCCAGATCACCGAGGCCGGGGTGCGCGACAACGTGAGCATCGCCCTCCGCTACATCGAATCCTGGCTGCGAGGGGTAGGCGCGGCGGCCATCGACAACCTGATGGAGGACGCCGCCACCGCGGAGATCTCCCGGTCGCAGGTCTGGCAGTGGATCCACGAGAACTCCGCGCTCGCCGACGGCCGCCGGATAGACGCGGAGTGGGTCGCCGGGCTGGTCACGGAGGAGCTGGCGGCGCTGCCGCGCACGCCGGGCGACCGCTTCGACGACGCGCTCGAGGTCTTCCGGGCTTCGGCGCTCGAGCCGGAGTTCCCGACCTTCCTCACCGTCGCCGCATACGCCCGCTACCTGTAGGCGTCCGGCACCCGCACCCGGCCCCGTCGGCACCCGCGACGGGGCCGTTTGCGTGCCGGGAAACCTGCTGCGAAGCTGGGATCGTGACCGACACCACCCCGCCCGAAGCCGCCCAGCCCGCCGTGCCGCCCGCTGCCGCGCCATCCGCTGCCGGGGCGCGCATTCGCCCCGCCCGCTCTGATGAGGCCGCAGCGCTCGCCGAGCTGGCCGCGGCGACGTTCGCGTTGGCCTGCCCGCCGCACACCAGCGCCGACGCCATCGCCGCATTCCTCCGCGACGTGCTCGCCCCGGCCAACTTCGAGGCCTTCCTCGCCGACCCCGACCGGCTCCTGCTCGTCGCGGAAACCGGCGCGAGCACGCTCGTGGGATACACGATGCTCGTCTTCGGCGAACCACACGACGCGGATGCCGCCGGTGCGATCCGCATCCGCCCCACCGCCGAACTGAGCAAGTGTTACGTGCGCGCCGAGGCGCACGGCAGCGGCACGGCAGCCGCCCTGATGGCGGCCACTCTCGACGCCGCCCGCCAGGGTGGGGCGGCCGGCTCCTGGCTCGGCGTGAACCAGGAGAACGTGCGGGCCCTGCGCTTCTACGGCAAGCACGGTTTCGAGCAGGTGGGCATCAAGCGGTTCCTCGTGGGCGAGCGCTACGAAGACGACTACGTCCTGGAGCGCTCCCTCTAGCCCCCACCCCACCCGCGAGGTGCTGAAGTCACAGTTCGCGGGAGGGGCGGGAGGGCTAGTCGGGGGTGGGGCGGGCGGACTTGACCTGCTCATAGGCGGCGAGGGCGGCGCGGCGGGTCTCGCCGAGGTCCACGATCGGCGCCGGGTAGGCATCTGTGCCCCACTCGGGCACGTACTGGCGCACGTACTCGTTGTGCGGGTCGAACTTGGTCGCCTGCAGTTCGGGGTTGAACACCCGGAAGTACGGCGCCGCATCCGCCCCGGAGCCGGCCACCCACTGCCAGTTGAACGGGTTGCTGGCCTGATCGGCATCGACCAAGGTGTCCCAGAACCACTGCTCGCCGAGTCGCCAGTCGATGAGCAGGTTCTTGATGAGGAAGGACGCCGTGACCATGCGCACCCGGTTGTGCATGGTGCCGGTGCGCCACAGCTCACGCATACCGGCGTCGACCAGACGGATGCCGGTGCGGCCCTGCTGCCAGGCGGCCAGAGCCCGCACGTCGAGCGGCGGCCAGGGGAAGGCGTCGAAGCCGGGGCGCAGGTTGACGGTGGCCAGATCCGGCGCGTGGAAGAGCACGTGGTGCGCGAACTCCCGCCAGCCGACCTCGGTGAGGAACCGGGTGGCGCTGGTGGCGGCCGCGCCGGTGAGCCCACGGCGGGCGACGTCGGTGGTGTGCCAGATCTGGTGTGGGCTGATTTGACCCCAGCGCAGGTACGGCGACAGCCTGGAGGTGACCTGCTGCGCGGGCAGGTCCCGCTCGGTGCCGTACGTCGGCAAGGACTCGTCGAGGAAGTCCGCGAGCAGCTCCTGCGCCGCGCTCTCGCCGGGCGTCCAGGCCTCACGCAGCCCGCCGGCCCAGTCGGGTCGGCTTGGCTCCAACTCCCACGAGGGGAGGTCGTCGCTGTCGAGGTCCGGGTCGGCGTCGCTGAGTTCGGCCGGAGCTGGATAGGGGGCACGCGGCGGCGGCCCGGACGTGCACGCCCGCCAGAACGGGGTGAACACCGTGTACGGGGTGCCGCCGCCGGTGCGGATGGTCCACGGTTCGAACAAAAGCGACCCGGCGAAGCTGTGCGCCACGACGCCGGCATCGGTGAGGCTGGTCTTGATGCGGGTGTCCAACTCGCGCTCCGCGGCACCGTACCGGCGGTTCCAGAACACCGCGCCAGCACCGAGCTCCTCGACGAGTTCGCCGATCATGGCCTCGGCCGCGCCGCGCCGCAGCACCAGACGACCGCCGAGCGCCGCAGCATCCGCGGCCAGCGAGACCAGGCTCTGGTGCAGCCACCAGCGCGAGGCACCACCGAGCGGGCGGATGCCGGGGGAGACCTCGTCAAGCAGGTAGAGCAGGGTGATCGGCCGGCCGCGTTCGACCGCAGCGGTGAGGGCCGGGTTGTCGCCGAGGCGGAGGTCGTCGCGCAGCCAGACCAGCGAGGGCCCGTCGGGCCGGGCCGGTCCCGGCTCGGCAGCGGCCTCCGTGCCGCTCACGCGGCGCTCTCGTCGGCGTCGGACACCCGGAGCACGATCTTGCCGCGGGTATGCCCGCCCTCGAGGGCCCGGTGCGCGGCGGCACCGTCGGCCAGGTCGAAGACCTGATCGATGTTGACCCGCACCGTGCCGTTGTCGATCAGGGTGGTGATCTTCTCGAGCACCCGGGCGTCGGCGGCGACCTTGTAGCCGGTGACGCGCACGCCGGCGGCAGCGGCTTCAGCCTGCATGGTCGGCCAGCTGCCGGTGGGCGCATTGACGAGCAGCCCGTCCGGCCGGAGCACGGTCAACGAACGCGTCCCGGTCTGATCGTGCACGTTGCCGATCAGGTCGATCACGCTGTCGATGTCCCGCAGTTCGTCGTCGAACCGGGTGGTGCTGTAGTCGATCACGGCGTGGGCGCCCAGGCGTTGCAGAAACTCGACCGACGCCGTGGACCCCGTGGCGGTGACGTGGGCGCCCAGGTGCCGGGCGAACTGCACCGCGAAGTGGCCGACGCCGCCGCTGCCGGCGTGCACGAGCATCCGCTGACCGGGAGCCGCGCCGGCCAGGGTCACCATGCCCCACGCGGTCAGAGCGGCGAGGGGGATGCCCGCGGCCTCCACATGGCTCACCGCGGCGGGTTTGCGGGCCACCGACATGCTCGACACGACCACGTACTCGGCGTAGGTTCCGGCGATGCGCGGCGGCCGGGCCATGCCGTAGACCGCGTCACCGGGCTGCAAGGGGAAGGTGTCATAGGGGGAGCGCACGACGATGCCGCTGAAGTCGTTGCCGAGCACCACGGGGAAACCCGGGATCGCGGCGGCGGCGCCCGACCCGGCCCGAGTCTTGGCGTCGATGGGGTTGATGCCGGCGGCGAGCACCCGGATGAGCAGCTCGTCGCTGACCGGGACGGGGACGGGCAGCTCGGTGAGGTGCAGTTCCTCCGCACCGCCGGTGCGGTCGATCACGAGGGCGCGCATGTGCGGGGGCAGGGCCGGGGAAACAGACATAGTCCTATTCTGCGTCACCGACGGGCGAGTGCGCGGGTGCTGCCGCCCGCGCGGGTCGGCCAGACGGGGGGTGGCTGCGGGCGCAACGATCGGCCGGTCTGGCCCGTCAGTTAGCGGTTGTGACTCAATTTGGGGGTGGAAAACCGGCCAATGTGCCCTCTGCTGGGGGAGCGTTACACGCACCGAGTGCGCCGGGCGAATCTAGTGTGGGAACAGGAAGAGAAGCCGGGTGTCACCGTGGCCTCGACCTCTACCCGCTGCAACTCATCGTCAGTTGCCCCGTTCGGTTTTTCAGGTATTCCGAGCCCACCGACCCCGACGCCCGCGTGCGCCGAGGCCGGCCGATTCGTCGTGCCCGCAGGCCGGGAGGTGCTGCGCGCCCGCCGAATGGCAGGCGGAACCCGACGCCCGGACGGCCGTCGTGAAAGGGAAATCATGAACAAGCTCCTGAAAGGCACCATCGCCGGTGTCGCCGGTGTGGTGCTCCTGCTCGGTGGTGCGGGCTCCTTCGCCCTCTGGAATTCCGCCGGGACCATCGGCGGCGGCACCATCGTCGCCGGAACCCTCGAGCTGGCCTCCTCGACCACCGCCGGATCCTGGACCGTCAACGGCGGCGCTCCCCGGGCCAGCATGACGGGGTTCAAGATCGTGCCCGGGGACGTGCTCGTCTACACGAAGGGGCTGAGCATCACGGCCACGGGCGACAACCTCGTGGCAACGCTGGCTGTGGACCCGGCTTCCATCACCGCCACCTCGACAGCGCCCGCGGACGTCGCACTGGCCGCCTACCTCGGCAAGACCGCCGTGCTGACCGCTACCGGAACCGGGATCTCGACGGGTGCGGCGCCCTTCACGGTCACCGCCGGAACCGCGGGAGTGGCACAGGACGTGACCGTGAGCATCACGATCACCTACCCGAAGAGCGCCACCGCCGGCCTCGAGAACTCCTCGAAGCTGGGCTCGGTCAACCTCGCCGCCCTGGCGGTCACGCTCACCCAGAAGTAGCGCCGACCGGCGCGGCCGACACCGGCAACACCGGAGAAACGAAGGGCGGTTCGAATGCCTCCGACAGCGGACCAGAGCGAACCGCGGGTGCGGATGCGCCGACCTCACCCCGGCCACCGGATGGCACGGCCCGGCCGGCCGCGCCGCTCGCCCCGGGCACACCGGGCGCCCGTCCTCGCGCTGACCGTCGGGGCACTGGCGGCAGCCCTGCTCGGGGCGTCGGCGGCGGGCGGCACCGGTGCCTTCCTCACCGCGCGGGCGTCGACGCCCGCGGCGCCCACCGTGATCACCTCGGGAACGGCGGCGCTGACCCTGACCGCGCTGACCCTTCCCGGCACGGCCCTCTACCCCGGGCTCACCCTGTATGGCGCCGTCACTGCGACCAACACCGGTGATGTGCCCCTGCTGCTCGGCGTGGCCGGGCTCACTCCGCCGAGCGTCGCCACGGCGTCCAACGCCCTGTCCCAGGCGCTCAGTGTGGGCCTCGGCGCGGCCGACTCCAGCGCCGCGTGCACCGCCGGAACCGCGACACCGACCTGGCGGGGTTCCTTCGCCCAGGCCCCGGCCGGGCTGCTGGGGGTGACCCTGGCCGTGGGGGCGTCCCGCACGCTGTGCGTGTCGGTGTCCCTGCCGGCCAGCGCCCCGGCGTCGAGCCAGGGCCAGTCGGCGACCGGCTTCGCACTGCGCGTCACCGGGACGCAGGCCTGACGACCGTGACCAGCCGGGCAGCGTCGACCGCCGAGCACCGGACCGTCCGGCCCGGCGGGCGTGCCGTGCTGTCCCTCAGCATGGTGTTGGCCTTCCTCGGTGCCGGGCTCGGCGCAGGGGCGGGCGAGGCCCAGGCCGGGTGGACGACGCCGGAGAGCCCGGCGACAGCATCCGTGACGGCAGGCACCCTCGGTGTCACCCTGACCGGTTTCCCCGCCCTGCAAGCGGTCTACTCCTCCGCCGCGCTCGCCGTGACGGCGCCCGTCAGCGTCACCAACACCGGCACCGTTCCCGCGCCGTACACCCTCACTCTCGCGGCCCAGACGGCCACGGCCCTCGCGAGTGCGGTGGAGGTGCGCGCCTGGTCCGTCGCCTCCGCTACGAACTGCACCGCGACCACCACGACGGCCGGTACGCCCGGCCGCACCTGGGTCACCGTCGGACCGCTGACCGGCACGCTGGCGCCGGGCGCGAGCGCCGTCTATTGCGTGCGCAGTTCGGTGACCCAGGCCCAACGGTTCGCCCTGGTGGCCGGCAGCGTCACGGCAACGGCGACGCTCACCGCCGCGCAGGGCAACTGGACCGGAACAGCCACCGCGAGCGCTCCACAATCCATGGCCGACACGCTCACGCCGGGGGCACCGACCGCGGCGGCAGCCACCGACTCGAGCATCACCCTGGCCTGGACGGCTCCGGCCGACACTGCAGCGGTCACCGGGTACCGCATCCTGCGCGACTCGGTCGTGATCGCGACGGTGCCGGCCGCGAACAGGACCTTCACCGACCTGGCCCTCACCGTGGCCACCCGGCACAGCTACACAGTGCAGGCCGTCGACTCGGCCTCCCCGGTCGACGTCTCGCCGGCGTCACCGGCCGGCATCCTCAGCACGACGGGCCGCACCGCGACGGGCTGGTACTCGATCCGGAACACGACCAGCCAGCTCTGCGTGGACGGGGAGGCGGCGGCCACCGCGGAGGGCACCGCGCTGATCAGCTTCCCCTGCAAGACCGCGGGTGCCGGCAACCAGAACTGGCAGTTCGTCGCCACCGGGGCGTATGTGCGGGTCGCGGCACGCTACGCCCCCACCCTGTTCTGGGACAGCGCGAACACCACTGCGTCCATCCTGCGCGGCACGGCCAGGACCAATTCGCAGCAGTGGACCGTCGTGGAGATCGCGCCGGGCAGCGGAACCTTCCTGTTCCGCAACCGCAACAACATGTGCCTGGATGTGGCAGGCGGCACGACGGCGACGGGCAACCCCCAGCTGCGGGTGGCCGCCTGCGACGGTTCGGCCCTTCAGGCGTTCACCCTGACGAATGGAGGCTGAGATGACGGTGCACAGCGCGCAGCGCCCGGCCCGGGTCCACGCCCGGGTCCGTCGCAGCGCCGAGCCGGCCGAGCTCAGTGCGTGGCACTATCTGGGCCGCGGGTTGAGTGCGGGGCTGCTCCTGCTGGTGATCGCCCTGGCCGCGCTCGTGATCGTGGTGCCCCAGCTCACGGGGGCGATCCCCCTCACCGTGCTCACCAGCTCGATGGAGCCCGGCCTGCCACCCGGCACCCTCATCGTGGTGCGTCCGGTACCCAGCGACAGCCTTGCCATCGGGGACGTGGTCACGTATCAAATCCGTTCGGGTGAACCGGCCGTCGTCACCCACCGCATCGTGGGCATCAGCGTGGCCGCCGACGGTGTCCGCACCTTCACCCTGCGCGGGGACAACAACAGCGTCCCCGACGTCGATCCGGTCGTGGCCGCCCAGGTGCGCGGCCGGCTCTGGTACTCCGTGCCGCTGATCGGCCTGGTCAACACCGTGCTGACCGGCCCGGTGAAGGCCTGGGTCGTGCCGCTCGCCGCGCTCGGACTCTTCGGCTATGCGGGAGTGATGGTCGTCGGCGGCCTCATCGAGGCGCGTGCCCGGCGCCCAGCACGGACGGCCGGGTCGGACCGGGACGCTCAGCGACCGTAGTCGTAGGGCGGCGGGGCGTCGGCGCGCTCACGCTCACGCTGGTGGTTGAGCAGGTCGATCAGCTGGTCGGCGAACCGCACCAGGATGCTGATCTGGTCGTCGTCCCGGTCGATCCACCGGCACTCGGGCACGGCGGAACGCGGCACGAAGTTGTCGTGTTCTTCCCAGACCAGCAGGGTGCGGTCGGCGCCCAGCACATACTGCTGCCACCAGATCTGTCGCAGGTACGAGCGTGGGATGCTGCGCCACGGCTTGCTCGTGGTCTTGATCTCGGCGAGCTCGAAGACGCCGTTTCCGCCCAAGCCCAGGCCGTCGGGCGTGGCCAGGTGGCGCGGCTGCCCCGCCGCGTGGAAGAGGTTGGTGCTCGGTTCGATGCCGTAGTTCGCCAGCACCCAGGCCGCGATCTCGGGCTCCCTGGCCCGGCCGTGGTCGGTGTACGGGTTGCCGCCGAAGCCGCTGCCGTTGATTTTCTCCCTGGCCGCGGCGTGCACCGATTTCTCGGTGGCGAGCTTGGCGACATCCGTTGCCGTGATGCCCTGGCTGCGCGCCCGGAGCCACGCGACCCGGTCGGTGGAGTCGGCGACGATGCGGCTGAGATGGGTCAGGCCCGGTACGGCGACGGCCGGTGCGGGGGCCGTGGCGGATGCGCCGGCCGGGACACCCCCGCGGTGCAGGGAGACCGGGATCTGCTCGTCCAGCTCGAAGAGGGACAGCAGGGAATCGGACACGTCTTCCATTCTGCTCCGTGCGGGCGGCGCCGGCGGACACCCCGCCGCGCTTCGACGGCACAACTGGGCAAACCCGCCGGATCCACGGGGGATCCGGCGGGTTCGCGCGTCACTCGACCGGGATGCGCCGGTCGGGTCAGCCGATTTCCTTGACCACGCCCTGCTTGATCAGGAGGCGGCGCTGCGCCCGCTTGGCCACGGCGGTGTCGTGGGTGACCACGATCAGGGTGAGGCCACGGTCGCGCCAGAGCCCCTCGAGCAACTCCATGATCTCGTCGCGCGTCTGCTCGTCGAGGTTGCCGGTGGGCTCGTCGGCCAGCAGCACGGCCGGTTCCTTCACCAGGGCGCGCGCGATGGCGACGCGCTGCTGCTGCCCGCCGGAGAGTTCGGCCGGCAGGTGGCTGCCGCGCTCGCCGAGCCCCACCGAGGCCAGTGCCGCGGTGGCCCGGGACGTGCGCTCGGCCGCGGGGACGCCCAACGGGGCGAGGGCGGTCTCCACGTTTTCCTGCGCCGTGAGGGTGGGGATCAGGTTGAAGCCCTGGAACACGAAGCCGATTTCCTGCGCCCGGATCTTGCCGAGGGGGCCGTCACCGAGCTTGGAGAGGTTCGAGCTGCCGAGTTCCACGGTTCCGTCGGTGGGGCGGTCGAGCGCTCCGAGCATCTGCAGCAGCGTGGACTTGCCGCCGCCGGTGGGGCCCTGGATGGCGACCATCTGGCCGTCGGGAATGGACAGGGTGACATTGTTGAGGGCCGTCACGGAGCGTTTGCCCTGGTCGTACTTCTTGGTGACGTTGGTCAGTTGATACATGGCTACGTGGTTCCTTCTCTAGGCTTGAGAAAACGTGGATGGGCGCATCAGGCGATGCTGCGGAGGGCTTCGGCCGGGCGCAGCCGTGAGGCGCGCCAGCCGCCGATGGCGCCGGCCAACAGGCCGCCGAGCACGGCCAGTCCCACGGCGATGAGGATGACCGAGAGGGTCACCGGAACCTGCAGGACGATGTCGCTGGTCGCGGCTTCCGCGGCTTGCTGGCCGAAGCCGCCGCCGCCCGGCATTCCCATGGGGCCGGCCTCGGTGGCCGCCGCTCCGGCGGTGAGTGTCGGAGCGACCAGATTGATCACGAAGATGCCGATCAGGCCGATAACGATGCCGACGACGCCGCCGATCAGGCCCTGCACGAGGGACTCGCCGGCCACCTGGCGCACGATCCGGCCATTCGACCAGCCGATCGCCTTGAGGGTGCCGAACTCACGGGTGCGCCGGGTGACGCCGGAGATGGTGAAGAGAATGGCGATCAGGAACGCGGCGGCCAGCACGATGAGCGACAGCCACAGGCCGAGGTTCTTCACCAGGTCGGAGGCGCTGGAGAGCGAACCGGACACGCTCGACGCGAGGTCGGACTGGGTCTGCACGGTGGCATCCGGCAGGGCGGTCTCGATGTCGGTCTGGATCTGGTCGATATCGGTGGACGAGGCGGCCTGCACGTAGACGTCGGTCACCTGGCCGTCGAGGCCGGAGAGCGACTGGGCCACGTCGAGCGGGATATACACGTTGGAGGCCGTGGCGGCATCCGCGCTGGACGCGCTGACCAGGCCGACGACGGTGAAGTCGGTGCCGGCGATGGCGACGGTGTCGCCCACGACGAGCTCGGCGGTGGTGGCGTAGCTGGCGTCGAGCACGGCGACATTGGTACCTGCATCGGTGCTTTCGAGGCTGCGGCCGTCGGTGAGGCTCACGGCAGACAGCGGGCCGACGGCCTCATTGGCCGGGTCGAGGCCGAGCACGGTGAACGAGTCGACGCTGAACGAGCTGCCGCCGGCGCCGTCCGGGCCGCCGCTGGGCGGGGTGCCGCCGGCCGCGGCGTCGCCGCCGGTGGGCATGCCGCCGCTCTCGGAGAAGTCGGGCAGGGCCCCGTCGAAGGTGGTGTTGCTCAGCGACAGGGTGGCCGCGGCGGCGGTCACGTTGTCGATGCCGCTCACGGTGTCGAGGGCGGTGGAGTCGAAGGAGGTGGTGCCGCGGTCGACCGAGAGCCGGGCCTGGCTGACGGTGGTGGTGCCGTCGGTGGTGGCGCCGTCATCCGCGCCGAAGTCGAAGTTCTGCGGTCCGCCCGCGCCGGCCTCACCCTCGGTGGGCGCCGTGGGGGTCTGGCTCACCGTGATGTCGGTGCCCACGCCGTAGACCGAGGCGAGCACGGTGGACTGCGCCAGTTGCACGCCGCTCGAGACGGCGTTGACGATAATGACCAGGGCGATGGCGAGCGCCATGCCGATGGCGACGATGGCGGTCTGCTTGCGGCGACCCGCCAGTTCTCGTCGCAAATAGGTGACAAACATCGATTCTCCAGTCCGGGGCAGGGAGGATCCCGCCTTCATGAGTTCGAAGTTAGGCAGCGCCGTTATGGCCGGACTATGGCGCGCCTATGAATCTGCCCAGGGATTCGGCGGCGTCCGCCCGCGCGGGTGGTTCACAGAGTCACCGTGGACAACACATAGACGGTTCATAGGAACGACATGGATACTTCTTCTCATGACACCACGAGCGAACGAGCAGTCGGCCCACGGACCCCGCCTTCACAAGGCCGATGGTTCCCCCATCCGGGTGCTCGTCGTCGACGACGAACCCACGCTCACCGATCTGCTCTCGATGGCTCTGCGCTACGAGGGCTGGGAGGTGCGCACCGCTGGTGAGGGCCGTGCAGCACTCACCCTGGCGCGCGAATTCCGGCCCGATGCCATCGTGCTCGACATCATGCTGCCCGACATCGACGGTCTGCAGGTGCTGCAGCGGGTGCGGGCGGATGGCTATGAGACGCCGGTGCTCTTCCTCACCGCCAAGGACTCCCTCGACGACCGCATCGCCGGTCTCACCGCCGGTGGCGACGACTACGTGACCAAGCCGTTCAGCCTGGAGGAGGTCGTGGCCCGGTTGCGCGGCCTCATCCGCCGGTCCACCCTCGCGGTCTCCGACTCCACCGACCCCCGAATTACCGTGGGCGACCTCACCCTCGACGAGGACAGCTACGAGGTGTTCCGCGCCGGCGAGCAGATCGAACTGACCGCCACCGAGTTCGAGCTGCTCCGGTTCCTGATGCGCAACCCCCGCCGGGTGCTCAGCAAGGCCCAGATCCTCGACCGGGTCTGGAGCTACGACTTCGGCGGCAAGTCGTCGGTGGTCGAGATCTACATCTCTTATCTGCGCAAGAAGGTGGACGCCGGCCGGGAGCCGATGATCCACACCGTGCGCGGCGCCGGATACATGCTGAAGATCGCCTGATGAACGTTCGTTCCACCCGGCCGCCGGCGCCGATCATCCCCACGGCGAGCGGCCGGGCACCCTGGACCCTGCGCCGCCGCCTGGTGGTGGCGGTGGTGGGACTGCTCGCCCTGGTCAGTCTCGTGATCGGTGTCGTGAGCGTCGCCATCCTGAGCGCCAACCTGATGGACGGGCTCGACAGCCAGCTGAAGAACACCGCCGACCGCTCGATCAACCTGTTCGACCGTCCCCCGAGCGGGGTGTCACCCTCCGCCAGCTATGTGCTGAACGGCCCGTCGCAGCAGTCCGGCACGCTTGCGCTGGTCTACGACGGCAGCACGGTCACGGCCGGGTACACCGACCAGGCCGGCACCATCGTGGGGCTCACCAACGACCAGGTCACCCAGCTGGTGACCGAGCTGGACACGGCCGTGCGGAACGGGCAGACCTCGGAGCCGTTCAGCGTCGACCTCGGCGGCGACGTGGGGGAGTACCGGGTGATGGCCGAGACCGCCCGCTCCGGAACGCTCTTCCTGGTGGGCCTGCCGGTCTCGTCGGTCACGGGAACGGCCACCCAACTGGCCGTCATCATCGCGCTGGTCTCCCTGGCCGGCATCGTGCTGGTGGCCTTCCTGGCCACCGCCATCGTGCGGCTGGCCCTGCGCCCGCTGCAGCGGGTGACCGAGACCGCGACACGGGTCTCCGAACTGCCGCTGGACCGCGGCGAGGTGCTCCTGGTCGAGCGGGTGCCCGCCGCCGACACCGATCCGCGCACCGAGGTGGGCCGGGTGGGCTCGGCGCTCAACCGCATGCTCGACCATGTCGACATCGCCCTGGAGACCCGGCAGGCCAGCGAGAACAAGGTGCGCCAGTTCGTCGCGGATGCCAGCCACGAGTTGCGCACCCCGCTCGCGTCGATCCGTGGCTATTCGGAGCTCACCCGGCGCAGCGGCCAGGACCTGCCGGACGACACCAAGCACGCCATCGGCCGCATCGAGAGTGAGTCCATCCGGATGACCGGTCTCGTCGAGGACCTGCTCTTGCTCGCCCGGCTCGATGAGGGCCGCGAGCTGGAGCGCGAACCCGTGGACCTCACGAGCCTGCTCGTGGACGTGGTCAGCGACGCCCATGCGGCCGGCCGCGACCACGTCTGGGACCTGGACCTGCCCGAGGAGCCCGTGCTGGCGGCCGGCGACGGCCCGCGCCTGCACCAGGTCTTCGCGAACCTGCTGGCCAACGCCCGCGTCCACACCGACCCCGGCACCCGGGTGGAGGTCGCGCTCGCCACCGAGGGCGACCGGGCCGTGGTGACGGTGACGGATGACGGCCCCGGCATCCCCGAGAACCTCCGGGCCACCCTGTTCGAGCGGTTCGCCCGCGGCGACAGCTCCCGGTTCCGGGGCACCGGCGGCAGCACGGGCCTCGGCCTGGCGATCGTGCAGGCCGTCGTTCAGGCGCACCACGGTGAGGTCACGGTGGACAGCCGGCCGGGCCGCACGAGCTTCCGGGTGGAGCTGCCGCTGGCCTGAGCGGGCCCGGCCTGGCGTGGCCGGACCGGGCGCTGACTGGGCGTTGACCGTGTCGGGCCGCGCACCGGTCAGCCCGGTGACGGCTCACGCCGGCGGCGGCTCACTGGTGGGCCCGGGGTGCTTCCGGTCGATGATCGCGCGCAGCCGCGCCAGCGGCGCCTTGGGCGTGCGGGTCTCGTCGACCAGTCCGTTGGTCTCCTGCAGCGTGTCGGTCAGCTGCGTGTAACAGAAACCCGCGAGCACCGTGCTCGCCTCCACGGCCGCGAACAGGTTGTCGAGCCGGGCGAGGAAATCATCCGTCGTCGTGGCGGTGGAGTAGCCCCAGCCGGCCGCGTCGGCGGCGTCGTCGTCGTCGTCGGCGGTGCGGTGCCCGGCGAAGGAAATGCCGCCGAACTCGGTGAGCATCACCGGCGGGCCCGGCGTCTCCGAGCCCGGCACCTCGGTGGTCGGGTCGGTGCCCGGCCCCGCCTGGCCCGGCAGCACGAGGCGTCGCCCGGCCGGCCCCGGCCCGGCGACCAGGCGGGCCACGGCCGCGGCGTCGTGGTAGCGGGCGAGCAGGGTGGCGCCGTCGGCGGCGTAGTCGTGCACAGTGAGGATGTCGGAGCCCACGTGCTCCCAGCCGTCGTTGGACACGACCGGACGGGACGGATCGAGCGCCCGGGTGAGCTCCGTCAGGGACCGGGCGAAGGCGGCCTGGGCCGGGTCCCGGGCAATCTGCGGCACGCCCCAACTCTCGTTCACCGGCACCCAGGTGACGATCGACGGATGCGAGTGGTCCCGCTCCAGCGCCGCCGTCCACTCCGAGAGCGTGCGCAGCATGGCCGTGGCGCTGAATTCGAAGGCGCCGGGGGCCTCGCCCCAGATGAGGAGGCCCAGCCGGTCGGCCCAGTACAGGAACCGGGGATCTTCGATCTTCTGGTGCACCCTGGCGGCGGTGAAACCGAGCTGTTTGATCAGCTCCACTTCGCGCCGGAGGGCCGAGGGCGCGGGACTGGCCAGGTGCGACTCGGGCCAGTAGCCCTGCTGCAGCACCGAGCGCACGAAGTAGGGGTGCCCGTTCAACAGGAAGCGGCCCTGGCCCACTCCGGCTGAACGGAGGCCCAGGTAGGAGTGCACCTCGTCCAGGGCCTGGCCCCCTGCGCTGAGCGTGACGGTGGCGTCCAGCAGCCGGGGCTCCTCCGGGCTCCAGTACAACTCGTGGGCGGCCTGGCCGTTCCGCTGGGCCGGCAGGGTGAGGATGCTGGTGCAGGAGGTGTCCGAGACCGTGTGGCTGGCCTCCAGCACCGGTTCGCCCTCGAAGCTCAGGGCATAACTGAGCCTGCTTCCGGCCGGCGGGCGGCGGCTGAGGTCGACCCGCACCGTGACGGTGCCGGCCACCAAATCCGGTGTCCAATGCAGCACGGTCACGCTGGTGCTGCCGGTCACCTCCAGCCAGACGGGCTGCCAGATACCGCTGGTGCGGTGGTACCAGATGGAGTGCGGGTCGAGCCGCCAGTCCTGCTTGCCGCGCGGTTGGGCGGCGTCGAGCGGATCATCGGCCGCGCGCACGACCACGGTGTGTTCCGGTGCGGTGCGGTGGGTGAGGTCGAGCACATCCGTGATGTCGAACGAGAACGGGGTCTGCCCGCCCTCGTGTTCGCCGACGAACCGGCCGTCGATCCACACCCTGGCCCGGTAGTCCACGGCGCCGAAATGCAGGTGCACCCGCTGCCCCGCATCCGTCGACGGGTTGAGGCCGGCCGCGCGCAGCTCCGTGGCGCCGAACCGGCGCGAGTACCAGACCACGGGGTGGAACCCGGTGTCGTGGATGCCCGAGGCCGCCGATTCGAACGGGAAGGGGACCTGGATCGTGCGCTCGAAACGCGCCTCGACGTACCACCGGGCGGCCTCGCCCGCATCGGTGTCGTCGAAGGCGAAGTCCCATTCGCCGGCCAGCTCGTGCCAGTGCGGGCGCACGAGCTGGGGCCGGGGATAGTCGCCGGTCTGACGACTGGCCCGCACGATGTACGGATGAGCCGCTGCGCTGCTGGTCATGGCCTCCATCATGCCGGAGACCTGCCGGGCAGAACTAGGCCTGGGCCGACGGCTCTCCGTCGGGGGAGTTCAGCTTCTCCAGGAGGCGAGCGAACTCCTGCAGCTCGTCTTCGGGCCAGGCGGCCAGCCGGGAATGCAGGAGGCTCTTGTCGCCGCCGGGAACCTCGTTCATACGCTGGATCGCGAGCGGGGTCGCCGCGAGGAACCGGGCCCGCCCGTCGGCCGGGTCCGCCGCGAGTTCGAGCAGACCCAGGTCCTGGAGCAGCCGAGCCTGCCGGCTGATCACGCTGCGGTCCACGTCGAGCGATTCGGCCAGCGCACTGGCGTGTGTGGGGCCGCAGCGCCGCAGCATTCGCAGGATCTTGAGGCCGAAGGGCTGCAGCGCTGGGTCGATCCGGGTGGCCGCCTCGCGGATGGCGCCGCGCACATACGCCGCCAGCACCATCATCTGCTCCTCCACCTCGGCCAGCGCCTCGGTGACGTCGGCCGAGGGGGCCGCGCCGCCGGGGGCGCCGGTGACCGGGGGGAGTGCGCCGTGGTCGGTCATGACCATCAGACTAGCGACCTGTGCCGTGCTGTCCGAGCGTCTCGTCGGCGCCCGGCTGCACGCGAATCGAGCCCGTCGGGTGGGCCAGGCCCACCGGGGTCAGGCCGGCGGATGCCGCACCCACCTCGATGAGAATGTCTTCGGCGTCTTCGAGCTCGCGCAGGTCGGCGTCTTCGAGGCTCTCGACCGCGGCGCTGTCCGGTGCCACGGCGGGCGTTGCGGACGAGTCGATCTCGGCCTTAGCCTTGGCCAGCGAGATCGCATTCTGGGTGCCGAGCGAGGCGTTGGGCATCAGCGCGACCATGAGGAGCGTGATCAGGGCCAGCGGAACACCGAGCAGGAACACGGTGCCGACGCCCGAGCCGTAGGCGGACTCGACCACGACGCGGATCGCGCCGGGCAGGTCGCTAATGTGCGGGATGGCGCCGGAGCCCAGCGTCTGCACGGCGACGGCCTGGTCGGCCGGGGCGAGGTCCGCGATGCCGTCCTTGATGTGCTGGGCAACGACGGTGCCGAGCACCGAACCGAGCACCGAAACGCCCACCGTGCCGCCGAGGCTGCGGAAGAACGTGACAGCGCTGGTGGCGACGCCGAGGTTCTGCACCTCGATCGAGTTCTGCACCACGAGAACGAGGTTCTGCATGAGCATGCCGAGGCCCGCGCCGAGGATGGCCATGAAGATGCCCACCAGCACCAGGTTGGTGTCGTACTGCAGGGTGCCGAGCAGCAGCAGCCCGGCGACCACGAGGACCGCACCGGAGACCATGATGGCCTTCCACTTGCCCGTGCGGCTGATCAGGGTGCCGAACAGGGTCGACGAGATGAGCAGGCCGCCCATCATCGGAATGGTCAGCAGGCCGGACTGAGTGGGCGTGGCGCCCCGCGCCAGCTGCATGTACTGGCTGAGGAACACCGAGGTGCCGAACATCGAGACGCCCACCGAGATGCTGGCGATCGTGGCCAGGGTGAAGGTGCGGTTCTTGAAGAGCGTGAGCGGGATGATGGGCTCGGGGACCTTGAACTCCACGATCACGGCCGCGATGAGCAGCACGGCGGCCGCGGCGACCATGATGAACGAGGTGAGGGACGCCCACTCGAAGTCGTTGCCGGCCAGGGTGACCCAGATCATCAGCAGCGACACGCCGCCGGCGATGAGTGCAGCGCCGAGGTAGTCGATCTTCACCACGCGCTTGACGCGGGCGGGGAGGTGCAGGGTGCGCTGCAGCAGCACGATCGCCACGATCGCGATGGGCAGGGCGATGAAGAAGTTCCAGCGCCAGCCGAACGCATCCGTCACTACGCCGCCGAGCAGCGGGCCACCGACGGTGCCGAGGGCCATGACGCCGCCGAAGAGGCCGGCGTACTTGCCGCGGTCACGCGGGCTGATGATGTCGGCCATGATGATCTGGCTGAGCGCGGCCAGGCCGCCGGCGCCGAGGCCCTGCAGCACGCGGAAGCCGATGAGCGTTCCGGTGTCCTGCGAGAAGCCGGCCAGGGCCGAGCCGATCACGAAGGTGGCCAGGGCGAGCTGGATGAGCAGCTTGCGGTTGAAGAGGTCGGCGAACTTGCCCCAGATGGGCGTGGAGACCGTGGTGGCCAGCAGCGTCGCGGTGATGACCCAGGTGTACGCGGACTGGTCACCTTTGAGGTCGGAGATGATGATCGGCAGCGACGTGCTGACGACGGTTCCGGCGAGGATCGAGACGAACATGCCCAGCAGCAGGCCGGACAGGGCTTCGAGCACTTGGCGCTTGGACATTGAACCGTCGGCCGAGATGGCACGTTTCGGTGTGGGGGTGGTGCGAGAGCGGCGAGGCATGAATCTCCATAGATCTGATTGACAGAAGTCAACTATAAATACTTAGTGGACTTCTGTCAACTACTTTTCTGGGATTGCGGGCGCAGCCGTCGATTTGCGCCGGGCCCCGCGCATCCCGTAGTGTGGGGAACAGCCAAAGACCGCCGGTTGTCGCTGCCCAGAAATGGAAAAGCGATCGAAGGTTCATTCACGTGAACGGCCCGCGCAGGTGTTCGAAGTTAGCCAGTCCAACTGGCCTCAGCTCCGGCGCTTGCGCTGGGGCTTTTTTCATGTCTGCGCCCCGGGCTACCGGCACATGAATATTTAGAGGAGCGCCATGGCGAACAAGGAAGCAACGGTCGCCGAGCTGCAGGACAAGTTCCAGAGCTCGACCGCCGTTCTGCTCACCGAGTACCGCGGTCTCACTGTTGCGAAGCTCAAGGAGCTGCGCACGTCCATCAGTGAGGACGCCACGTACGCCGTGGTAAAGAACACGCTGACCAAGATTGCGGCCAACAACGCCGGCATCACGTCTTTTGACGAGGAGCTCGTTGGCCCGTCCGCAATCGCTTTCGTGCACGGTGACCCTGTCACCGTCGCAAAGAAGCTGCGTGCCTTTACCAAGGCAAACCCTCTCCTGGTTGTCAAGGGTGGTTACTTCGACGGTAACCCCCTGACCGCCGCAGAGGTAGGCAAGCTCGCCGACCTCGAGTCCCGTGAAGTTCTGCTCGGCAAGCTTGCCGGCGCCTTCAAGGCCTCGCTGTTCGGAGCCGCATATCTGTTCAACGCACCGCTGTCGAAGGCTGTTCGCACCATCGACGCGCTGCGTGAAAAGCAGGAGTCCGCGAACTAGGCATCTGCCTGTACCGCGGTGAGTAACTTTAGAAACTAATAGGAGAAAAATCATGGCAAAGCTTTCCACTGAAGAGCTGCTCGAGCAGTTCAAGGGCCTCACCCTCATCGAGCTCTCCGAGTTCGTCAAGGCATTCGAGGAGACCTTCGAGGTCACCGCCGCTGCCCCCGTCGCCGTCGCCGGAGCCGCTGGCCCCGCCGCCGCTGCCGAAGAGGTCGAAGAGCAGAGCGCGTTCGACGTCATCCTCGACGCCGTTGGCGACAAGAAGATCCAGGTCATCAAGGTTGTGCGCGAGCTCACCAGCCTGGGCCTCGGCGAGGCCAAGGCCGTTGTCGATGGCGCGCCGAAGGCCGTCCTCGAGGGCGTTGCGAAGGAAGCTGCCGAGAAGGCAAAGGCTTCCCTCGAGGCCGCTGGCGCCACCGTCACCCTCAAGTAATCACGCCCCGCAAGGGGTTGGTTCTTCAGGTGTAACGGCTTAGCCGCATCACTCGCGAAACGGGCGTCGCATCCACACGGATGCGGCGCCCGTTTCCGTTCCCCGCCCCTTCCGCGAACTGTGAGAAAAGCCACAAAAAGCTTGAGTTTCCGGGGCTTTACTCGAGGTTCGCGGGGGAGGCGGGCTGGATATATAGCTTGGCTATGTATATAGTTGGCGGATGCCTGCTGATCTACATTCCATCCTCGGGGACCTGGTCTCCGTCAACCACCGTCTCACCCGGGTCGCCGCCCGCGCCGCCCGCGGCACCGAGTCGCCCGCCCTCTGGCGCACGCTCAGCGTGTTGCTCACGAGCGGCCCCATCCGCCTCGGCGAACTGGCCGAGCTGAGCCGCGTCTCGCAGCCCACCGTCACCAAACTCGTGGGAGGCCTGCTCGCCCGCGGCTGGATCGCGCGGACCAGCGACGCCGCCGACGCACGCGTCAGCCTCATCGCGATCACCCCGGACGGCGAGGCCGCCCTGCTGGCCTGGCGCACCGAGCTGGCCGCCGCCCTGCTGCCCTACTTCGCCGACCTGCCCGCATCCGATGTCGACACGCTCGAGCGGGCCGTCGCCATTCTCCGCGATCGGGTCGAGGCCACCGAGCGCCAGGCGGCGCCCGGGCGCCGCGCTGCGACGGTGTCGGAGGTCGCCCGATGAGCCGCCGCACGTCAGCGTCCACCTCGACCGCCCCGGCCGGCTCGGCCTCACGCGGATCGGTCTCGACAGCCCCAGTCGGCCAGAGTGGCGGCCACGGCTCGGCCGCGGGAGCGAGCATCCTGCACCAGCCCAAGGCCGTCTGGGCCGTCGCCTTCGCCTGCGTGATCGCGTTCATGGGCATCGGCCTGGTCGACCCGATCCTGCCGGCCATCGCCGCCGACCTCGCCGCGACGCCCACCGAGACCGAGATGCTCTTCACGAGCTACCTGCTCATCACGGGCGTGGCCATGTTCTTCACCAGCTGGATCTCCAGCCGCATCGGCGCCAAACGCACCCTGCTGATCGGCCTGGCCCTGATCGTGGTGTTCGCCCTCGCCGCCGGCCTCTCCCAGGACGTCGAATCCATCATCGGCTTCCGCGCCGGCTGGGGCCTGGGCAATGCCCTGTTCATCTCCACCGCGCTGGCCACCATCGTGGGGGCCGCGGCCGGAGGCACTTCCTCCGCGATCATCCTCTACGAGGCCGCGCTGGGCCTGGGCATCGCCATCGGCCCGCTGCTGGGCGGACTGCTGGGCAGCATCAGCTGGCGCGGACCGTTCTTCGGCAGCGCCACCCTCATGGCCGTCGGCTTCATCGCCATCGTCGTGCTGCTCAAGACCGAGGGGCCGCGCCCCGTGCCCACCCACGTGTCCGCCCCGTTCCGGGCGCTCGCCCGGCCTGGCCTGGGGATCCTCGCCGGCGCCGCCCTGTTCTACAACATCGGCTTCTTCGTGCTGCTGGCCTGCACCCCGTTCGCCCTGGTTCCGCTGGGCCTCGGCAGCGCCGTCAGCCTCGGCCTGGTCTTCTTCGGCTGGGGACTCTCGCTCGCCATCACCTCGGTGTGGGTCGCCCCGCTGCTCACCCGCCGGATGCGCCGCAGCCGGGTGCTCTGGCTCGTGCTGCCGCTGCTCGCGGCGGATCTGGTCGCGGCCGGACTGCTGATCGGCTCGGCCGTTGGCCTGGTGCTCTGCGTGATCGTGGGCGGACTGCTGCTCGGCGTGCTCAACACCGTGCTGACCGAGAGCGTGATGGAGGCCACCGACCTGCCCCGCAGCGTGGCGTCCTCGGCGTACTCCGGGGTCCGGTTCCTCGGCGGCGCGATCGCGCCCCCTGCGGCCACCCTGCTGGCCGACGGGTTCACCTCGGCCACGCCGTTCTTCGCCGCGGGCGCATCCGTTCTGGTGGCCCTGCTCGTGATCGTTCTGGGCCGGCACCACCTGGCCCGCGCCGACGGCGGCGTCGAGAGCTCCCTCGAAGAGGCCGAGGCCATCGGCGCCGGCGACAGCTGACCGCCGCAGGCCCTCGGCCGGTGCGCTCGTGGCGCAGGTGTGCAGTCGTGGCGCAGGTTTGACCTGGTGGCGCAGGTTACGCGGACGTTTTACCTGCGCCGCGACACTTTTCCTGCGCCGCGGGCTTTTTTCCTGCGCCGCGAGCCACTTCCTCGCCACGAAGCAGCCGTGGCGAAACGTGCGTGGTGCTCGGAGCGTGCGTTTGTGCTCGCAGCGTGCGCTATTCGCCCGAATATCCCACGCCGCGAGCATTTTCCCACGCTGCGAGCGCGTTCCCACGCGGCGACCGTCAGTGCCAGCGGTGGTCCTGGATGGTCATCCGCGGGCCGTGGCGGGGTGCCCGGTACCCGCTGCCCAGGATGAGCCGCACCACCCGTTGCCGGTGGCCGAGGAAGGGTTCGAGCAACTCGAGCATGCCGTCGTCGTCGACGGGTGTGCCGGTGAGGGCCCAGCCCACCTGGGCGGCGAGGTGGTAGTCGCCGACGCTCACCGCATCCGGGTCGCCGTGCGAGCGCTGGGTGACCTCGGCGGCCGTCCACCGGCCGACGCCCGGCAGCGACTGCAGCCGGCGCCCGGCGGTGACGGCGTCGACCGGGCGGTCGAGGGATGCCGCGACGGCGGCGACCGTGACGGCCGTGCGCGAGCGCCGCGGGTCGACGCCGGCGCGGTGCCAGTCCCACGACGGCACGAGCCGCCAGCGTTCGGGGCCGGGCGAGACCATCATGCCCGTGGGCGCCGGCCCTGGAGCCGGTTCGCCGTGCTGCCGGATGAGCCGGTACCAGGCGCGGTGCGCCTCCAGCACGGTCACCTTCTGTTCGATGATCGCCGGGATGAGGGACTCGAACACGAGCCCTGAGCTGCCCAGCCACACGCCGGGCGCCCGGCGGCGCACCTCCGCGATGGCCGGATGCGCGCTCAGGTCGAGGCTGCTCCAGTCGTCCTCTGCGCCGAGCAGGGCCGGCACCCGGTCGATGCACCATGCGGCGCCCGGGCCCCAGGCCTGCGCGTGGATGTCGCCGCCGGCGCTCTGACGGAGCAGCAGCGTCGCCGGTCCGAGCGGGGTGCGCTGGGTGCGCCAGATGCCCGAGGCGTCGGTGCGGCAGGTGGGATCCCCCCGGCCGCGGCAGTGCGGTGCCATCGTGGCGGCCAGGTCAACGGGACGGGCGGGCGCGTACCGTGTGGTCACGGTGGAGGAATCCGCTGCGTCGGCCGCGGCCTCCTGCGGGTCTGCCGCTGGCCCTGTTCCCGCTGCGCCGCTGTGCCCCGCTGCGCCGCCGTGCCCTGCCGCGCCGCCGTACCCCGCGGCGGCGCTCCCGGCGTCGGCTGCAAGGTGGTTGCGCACGGGCGCATCCGTCTGCTCGGCGGTCGGTTCGGGAATCATCCCCACGAGGCTAACCCGAGGCGGCGACACGGTGCACACCGGCGGCGCATCCGGTGCCCTCGATCAGCGCGGCGCGCTCGTGCTGGAGCGCATCACCAGGTTCGTCGGCACCCGGGTCAGCTGCGCCGTGCCGACGGTCGACGGCTGTTCGAGGGCGCTGAGCAGCCAGTCGACGGCCATCCGGGCCTGGTGGCGCGGATGCTGTTCGATGGTCGTGAGCCGGAACATCTCGGCGTATGGATGCCCGTCGATGCCGATCACCGAAAGCTCGGTGGGGATCTGGATGCCGAGTTCCCTGGCGGCGATGATGAGCCCGACGGCGATCTCGTCGCTCGCGGCGAACACGGCCGTGGGTCGGCGGCGCGGGTCGCCGAACAGGGCGAGGCCCGCCTCGTATCCGCCGGGGACCGTGAAGGCGCAGGCGGAGAATCCGTCGTCGGTCGAGTGGCCGGCGGCCCGCATGGCCGCATTGAAGCCGGTCAGCCGCTTGGTGTGCACGGCGAAGTCCATCTGGTCGATCTGGTCGCCGCCGACGTGACGGATGTCGGTGTGCCCGAGGCTGAGCAGGTGCTCCGTAGCCAGGCGTGCGGTGGCGACATCGTCGATCGCGATGGTGTGCACGCCCGGGATCTCGCCGCCGATGCCCACCAGTGGGCGGCCGAGACGGTGCAGCTGAGTCACCTCGTCGTCGCTGAGTTCGACGCCCACCGAGATGACGCCGTCGAACCGCTTGCGGGCGAGAAAGAAATCGAAGACCCGTTCCCGCTCGACGGAGTGCGTGGGCAGGTTGTACAGCGTCATGTCGTACCCCTGGGCGAGCAGCGACTGCTCGAGGCTCTCCAGGATCTCGGAGAAGAACCAGCGGCTGATGAACGGGATGATCACCCCCACGCTCTGCGTGCGGCCGGTGACGAGGCTCGCGGCATTGGGGGAGGCGACGTAACCGATCAGGGCCGCGGCGGCGACGACCTTTTGTCGGGTTTCGTCCGAGACGTAGCCCCGGCCGCTGAGGGCGCGGGACGCCGTGGCCTTGGCAACTCCCGCGAGGCGCGCGACATCGGCTATTGCGCTCATCTCAGCCTCCGTCCTTGGAAACGCTAGTGCACACCTTAGCGGTTCCCTCCCAGCAGTGGAACCGGTTCCATAAAGTCGGGACCGGAGCGTGATGCTCGTCTGCGCGATTTGCCGTGAGAGCGCGATCTTTGCCAATCCGTAATCATTTTGGGCTTGTGGCGAAGCAATCAGTGCCGTACTTTGTGGTGTGGAACCGGTTCCTTATGCAACCGTTTCCAGATGTGTGACCCAGAGCACCTGCAGTACACATTCGGTCGGTTCCGGAGAAGCCGGAGCGACCACAAGCAACACTCAACGAGGAGGATTTGCATGAGCGTGAAACAGCATCGCCGGCTTTTCGTCCCGGTCGCTGCAGCTGCAGTGATGGGACTCGCCCTGACCGGCTGTACCGGCGACATCGCCGCCCAGGACGCGGCCGACACCGACTGCTCCGCCTACACCGACTACGGAACCTTCGAGGGCAACCCCGAGGTCAGCATCGGTGGAACCATTCAGGATGACGAGGCCGACCGCCTCGTGCAGTCCTGGGCCGACTTCCAGGCCTGCACCGGTATCACCGTGAACTACACCGGCACCAAGGAGTTCGAGGCTCAGATCGCCGTTCTCGCCGAGGGTGGCAGCGCGCCGGACATCGGGATCATCCCGCAGCCGGGCCTGTTCAACAAGCTTGCCGACGCCGGCTTCCTCAAGCCCGCTCCCGAGGCCGTCGAGGCCAACGTTGACAAGTGGTGGTCGACGGACTGGAAGGGCTACGGCACCGCGTCCGACGGCACCTTCTACGCCGCACCGCTGATGGCCAGCGTCAAGGGCTACGTCTGGTACTCGCCGTCGATGTTCGAGGAAAAGGGCTACGAAGTCCCCACCTCGCTCGACGAGATGATGACCCTCACCGCCAAGATCGCCGCCGACGGCACCGTGCCGTGGTGTGCGGGTGTCGGATCGGGTGACGCCACGGGTTGGCCGGGAACGGACTGGGTCGAGGACTACGTCCTCCGCCAGGCCGGAGCGGACACCTACGACAAGTGGGTCAAGCACGAGATCCCGTTCAATGACCCCGCGATCGTCAAGGCGTTTGACTCGGTCGGCGAGATCCTGAAGAACCCGGAGTACGTCAACGGCGGACTCGGCGACGTGTCCTCGATCATCTCCACGGAGTTCGGCGACGCCGGCCTCCCGATCCTCGACGGCTCCTGTGCCCTCCACCACCAGGCCTCGTTCTACGAGGGCTTCTGGAAGAAGGCCGACGGTTCCGCCGTCACGGTCGCGCCTGACGGCGACGTCTACGCGTTCCTGCTGCCGCCCGCCGAGGCCGGCGGAGAGCAGGCCGTCACCGGTGGTGGCGAGCTGGTCAGCGCGTTCAACGAGAGCGACGAGATCACCGCAGTGCTCAGCTACCTCTCGAGCGACACCTGGGCGAACAACCGCGTTGAGCTGGGCGGCGTCATCAGCGCCAACACCGGCCTGGACGCCTCGCTCGCATCCAGCGACATCCTGAAGCAGAGCGTCGAGATCCTGCAGGACCCGAACACGGTCTTCCGTTTCGACGGCTCTGACCTGATGCCGGGTGCCGTGGGCACCGACTCCTTCTGGAAGGGCATCGTGAACTGGCTCAGTGGCGACGACACCCAGAAGGTTGTCGACACCATCGAGTCCAGCTGGCCGAAGAGCTAGCACCAGCGTGACCGGGTGGGTCCGCCGCGAGGCGGACCCAGCCGCATACCTCCCACTCTTCGCAGCTTCTTCCTCGACACCATAGAAGGGTCCGGCCAATGACGACCGCGGATCTACTCGGCAAGATAATTCAGGTGGTGGCAGCTCTCGCCGCCTTCTCGCTCGTCATCGGGCTCATTCTCTTTTTGATCGACAGAGCGCCCAAACGCGGGCGCGACTACTGGCAACTCGCCTTCTTCCTGCTTCCCGCGCTGCTGCTGCTGCTTGTCGGGCTCATCTACCCGGCCATCCGCACCTCCCTGCTGGCCTTCAGCAACAGCGCCGGCGACTGGGTGGGTGCAGACAACTTCGTCTGGATGTTCACCCAGCCGGCCGCCCTCGTCACCCTGGGCAACACCGTGATCTGGGTGGTCGTGGTGCCGATCCTCTCCACCGCCATCGGCCTCGCCTACGCGATGTTCATCGACAAGTCCCGCGGTGAGAAGTACTTCAAGGCACTGGTCTTCATGCCCATGGCCATCTCCTTCGTCGGCGCCGGCATCATCTGGCGGTTCGTCTACGACTACAAGTCGGGCGACAACGCCCAGATCGGCCTGCTCAACCAGATCCTGGTCTGGTTCGGCGCCGAGCCCGTGCAGTGGTTGCAGACCTCGCCCATCAACACCTTCCTGTTGATCGTCGTGATGATCTGGATCCAGACCGGTTTCGCCATGGTCATCTGCTCCGCCGCGATCAAGGGCGTGCCCACCGAGCAGATCGAGGCGGCTCAGCTCGACGGCACCAACCCCTGGCAGCGGTTCACCAACGTGACGCTGCCGGGCATCCGTGGCTCGCTGGTTGTGGTCATCACCACGATCTCGATCGCCACCCTCAAGGTGTTCGACATCGTGCGCACCATGACCGCCGGTAACTTCAACACCAGCGTCATCGCCAACGAGATGTACACCCAGGCCTTCCGGGCCGGCGAGCAGGGCCGTGGCGCCGCGCTCGCGATCGTGTTGTTCCTCCTGGTGCTGCCGATCGTCATCTACAACGTACGAATCCTGCGTCAGCAGAGGGAGATCCGATGAGCGACAACGTAGTCGACCTGCCCATCCCGGGTGCCACCACGTCGAAGGCGAACACGACCGCCGAGGTCGTCGGCAAGTCCGAGCGGGTCAAGCGCCGGCTCACCTCGCGCACCGCAACGGTGGTGGCCCTCGTCATCGCCGTGCTGTGGACGCTGCCCACCTTCGGCCTGTTCATCTCGTCGTTCCGTCCGGCCGGGCTGATCAGCACCACCGGTTGGTGGACGATCTTCCAGAACCCCGGCTTCACCCTGGACAACTACAAGGAGGTGCTGTTCAGCACCTCGCAGTCGTCGCCGCAGCTGGGCGCCTACTTCGTCAACTCGCTGGCCATCGCGATCCCGGCCACGCTGTTCCCGCTCGTGATCGCCGCGATGGCCGCATACGCCTTCGCCTGGATCAAGTTCAAGTGGAGCGGCGCCCTGTTCGTGCTGATCTTCGCCCTGCAGATCGTGCCGCTGCAGCTGGCCCTGATCCCGCTGCTGCAGATGTTCACGCAGTTCCTGCGCCCCGGCCAAGCCTGGGTGCACGACCTGATCCCGATGATCCCCGAGCAGGGCTACCTGCCGGTGTGGATCGCGCACACGATCTTCGCGCTGCCACTGGCGATCTTCCTGTTGCACAACTTCATCTCCGAGATCCCCGGCGAGGTCATCGAGGCGGCGCGAGTGGATGGCGCCACCCACGGCCAGGTCTTCTTCCGTATCGTGCTGCCGCTGGCCGTTCCGGCGCTGGCGTCCTTCGCGATCTTCCAGTTCCTCTGGGTCTGGAACGACCTGCTCGTGGCGCTGATCTTCTCCGGCGGCACACAAGACGTGGCGCCGCTCACCCAGAGGCTGGCGGAGCTCACCGGTACCAGAGGCCAGGACTGGCAGAGGCTGACGGCCGCGGCGTTCGTGTCGCTCGTGGTGCCGCTGATCGTGTTCTTCAGCCTGCAGCGTTACTTCGTGCGCGGCCTGCTGGCGGGCTCGACCAAGGGATAGACCCCCGGCCAGGCCAGAGGTTATGCTCTGAGTCACCTTTCAGACGTGGTCGATGCCGGCACTGGCATTACCGCGACGGACCGGCCCCGAATCTTCGGGGTCGGTCCGCTGACTTAGAGTGAAGCAATGAGCGGAATGCACGGCGGGGGAGCACGTCCCGCAGAACAATTCCGGGGGCGCCGCAATCGCGTCAGCGGCGACGACCCGCAGGCACAGAAGGCCGAGAACGCCGCAGCGCCCGTGATCCCGAACCTGTTGGGACGCATCCGGGCCCTCTTCGCACCACACGGCCGCAAGCTCACCGTCACGGTGATCCTGGTGTTCGTCTCCGCCGGCCTGTCGGTGTTGCCGCCGCTGTTGATCCAGCGGGCGTTCGACCAGGGCCTCTTCCCCGAATCGGGCGGACCCGACCTGCAGCGGTTGACCGTGCTCGTGGTCCTCATGATCGCCGCGTACGTGACCACGGCCCTGCTGGGCGTCTGGCAGACCTGGCTCACCGCCACGGTGGGTAACTCGGTGATGGGCGAGCTGCGGGTGCGGCTGTTCAGCCACCTGCAGGCGATGGAGCTCAGCTTCTTCACCCGCACCAAGACCGGCGTGATCCAGTCCAGGCTGCAGAACGACGTCGGCGGGGTGGCCGGCGTGCTCACCAACACGGTCTCCAGCGTGCTCGGTAACGCCGTCACCGTGATCGCGGCGTTCGTGGCCATGCTCCTGCTCAACTGGCAGTTGGCGATCGTCGCGGTGATCCTGATGCCGATCCTAGTGTTCGCCCAGCGACGGGTCGGCCAGGTGCGCGCCCGCATCGCGTCGAAGACGCAGGAGTCGCTCTCCGACATGACCGCGATCACGCAGGAAACCCTGAGTGTGTCGGGCATCCTGCTGTCCAAGAGCTTCACCCGGCAGAACGCCGAGATCGCCCGGTATTCGCACGAGAACGACAACCAGGTGCGGCTGCAGGTCAGCCAGCAGATGAGCGGCCAGTGGTTCTTCGCTATGGTCAGCATTTTCCTGTCCAGTATCCCCGCCATCGTCTACCTGGTGGCCGGACTGCTGCTCACCAACGGCGCCACCGACATCACCGCGGGCACCGTCGTGGCGTTCACCACCGTGCAGGCGCGGCTACTCTTCCCGCTGCTCGGCCTGATGCGCGTGGCCCTGGACCTGCAGACCTCCAGCGCCCTCTTCGCGCGCATCTTCCAGTACCTCGACCTCACCCCGGCGATCAGTGACGCCCCGGACGCCAAGCCGGTGCCCGCGGTGACCGGGCGGGTGCAGTTCGATGCCGTCACCTTCGCGTACCCGGATGCGTCCGCCGAGTCGCGACCCACCCTCGACGCCGTCTCCTTCACGATCGAACCCGGCGCGTTCGCTGCCTTCGTGGGGCCCAGCGGGGCGGGCAAGACCACGGTCTCCTACCTGATCCCACGGTTCTACGAGGCAACCGGCGGCCGGGTGCTGTTCTCCGGCGTGGACGTGCGCGACCTCCAGCAGGAGTCCCTCGTCTCGCACATCGGCATCGTCAGCCAGGAGACCTACCTCTTCCACGCCACCATCGCCGAGAACCTGCGGTACGCCAAGCCCGAGGCGACGGATGCCGAACTCGAGACGGCGGCGCGGGCCGCGAACATCCACGACACCATCGCGTCGTTCCCGGCCGGATACGACACCGTCGTCGGCGAACGCGGCTACCGGCTTTCCGGCGGCGAGAAGCAGCGGGTGGCGATCGCCCGGGTGCTGCTCAAGGACCCCGAAGTGCTGATCCTCGACGAGGCCACGAGCGCCCTCGACGCGATCTCGGAGCGCGTCGTGCAGGCCGCCCTGGACACCGCGTCGCGCGGACGCACCACCATCGCCATCGCGCACCGCCTGTCGACCATCGTGACCGCCGACGTGATCTTCGTGGTCGACGCAGGCCGGGTGGTCGAGTCGGGCACCCATCAGGAGCTGCTCGCCGCTGGCGGCACCTACGCGGAGCTCTATGCCGAGCAGGCCCCCGAACGGCTCCCCGGACTGTGAGCCAAGCCCCGAAAATCGCGGCTTGTGGGGCCCAAGTTACAGTTCGCGGGCGGCGAGCATCGACTCCATCAGGTTGATCTCGGACTCCTGGGAGACGATGACGGAGTTGGCGAAGCCGAGGATCGACGGGTTGTTGGCGCGGTCCTGCACGGCCTCGGCCATGTCGACGGCACCCCTGTGGTGCGCGATCATCAGGGTGAGGAACATCCGCTCGGCGTCGGCACCCGTGGATGCGGTGAGGGCGGCGATCTGCTCGTCGGTGGCCAGTCCGGGCATCCGCTGCCCAGGGGTGTGCGCCCCGCCGGTGTGGCCGTGGCCTTCGTCGGAGCGGCCGGGCCGGGTCATCCAGGTCATCGACGGCTCGGGGCCGGCCTGGGTGAGGTTCCACTCGGTGAGCCAGCCGTAGAGCTGGCCGGCCTGCTGCGACTGGGTGAGGGCGATGTCATAAGCGAGCCGGCGCACCTCCTCGTCGGTGGTGCGGTCACGGATGATCATGGCCAGCTCGGCCCCCTGCAGATGGTGCACCTGCATATCGCGGGCGAATCCAGCCTCGGCACTCGTCGCGGTGGGAGCGGGGCTGTCGCCCGCGCTCAGACGGCCCACTGAGTAGCCGACGAGCGCGACCATCGCGACCGCGATCGCGGCCGCGATGATCAGGGTGACGCGCCTGGCGCCGACGCTACGCCTTGCCGGGGCCATCGATGCCGCCGGTGCACGGTGAACCGGGCTCGGGCACCGAGTTGCTCTGCCAGTACTCCTGGATGAAGGTCGGGATGCGCTCGTCGTCGACCGAGTCGACCGCCAGCTGCGAGTTCCAGCCGCTGAGCACGATGGGGGAGTCGAGTCCCTCGAACGGCGAGAGGATCACGTAGGTGGAGGGCAACAGTCCGCGCAGGGTGGCCAGGTCGTCGTCGCTGAGCGAGGAGTCATAGGTGATCCAGAGGGCGCCGTGCTCCTGGGAGTGCACGGCGTTCTCCGACGGAACCTGCTCGGTGTACACACCGCAGTTCAGCCAGGCCGGGTTGTGTTCGCCGCCGGCCGGCGGGGTCTGCGGGTACGTCACGGCGGTCTGCACGTGGGCGGCCGTGTTCTGGAACGTCTGCACGCCCTCGATCTCGGCGCCCGTGCCACCGCCGGCGGTGTAGCTGGCGCTCTTGGGGGTGAGGACCACGGACGTGATGACCAGGCCCACCACGGCGACCACGGCCGTGATGCCCGCGATCAGGCCGATGCGCCGGTTGCGTGCACTGCGCTTCTGCTCGCGGTGGTACTGCTCGAGCTTGGCGGACCGTTGCGCCGCGCGCTGAGCCTTGACGCCGGGCTTGGGGGTGGACGATCCGGCGGAGGGGCCGGTGGGCGGGGCAGGGGTCACGAGGGCCTCTTTCGGTTGCTGTTCTCTCATTCGAACGTATGGACCGCCGCCCGCGCTTCCCGAGCGGGGCATCTCACAGTTGGTTCACAGGCTGGTCGGGACTCACGGGCGGCGACTAGAGTGAAACCGTGATCATCCTGACGTCGTGTCCCTGTTGCTGCTTTCGCTAGCCGACTCGCACACCCGTATTCACCGGTTTCAGACCGCCACCAGGCCAGCGGCCACGCCGGCATCGCTCCGCGCCACGTCACTCACGTTCGAAGGATCCCTTCATGAAAATCGCTGACACCATCCTCGACCTCATCGGCAACACGCCCCTGGTCAAGCTGCACAAGGTCACGGAGGGCATCTCCGCCACCGTGCTCGTGAAGCTCGAATACTTGAATCCCGGTGGGTCCTCCAAGGACCGCATCGCCACCCGCATCATCGACGCCGCCGAGCGTGACGGGCACCTATTGCCCGGCGGCACCATCGTGGAGCCCACCTCCGGCAACACCGGCGTGGGCCTGGCCCTGGTGGCCCAGCAGCGCGGCTACAAGTGCGTCTTCGTGCTGCCGGACAAGGTCGGCGAGGACAAACGCAATGTGCTCACCGCGTACGGCGCCGAGATCGTCGTGACCCCGACATCCGTGGCCCCCGACGACCCCGAGTCCTACTACAGCGTCTCCGACCGGCTCGCCCGCGAGATCCCGGGCGCTTTCAAGCCCAACCAGTACTCCAACCCGAACGGTCCGCTCAGCCATTACGAGTCCACCGGACCGGAGATCTGGCGCGACACCGACGGCACCGTCACCCATTTCGTCGCCGGAGTCGGCACCGGGGGCACCATCACCGGCACCGGCCGGTACCTGCGCGAGGTCTCGAACGACGCCGTGCGCATCATCGGCGCCGACCCGGAGGGCTCGGTCTACTCCGGCGGCTCCGGCCGGCCGTACCTCGTCGAGGGTGTCGGCGAGGACTTCTGGCCGGGCGCATACGACCCGGCCGTTCCGCACGAGATCATCGCGGTCTCCGACGCCGACTCCTTCGCCATGACCCGCCGTCTCGCCCTCGAAGAGGGCATCCTGGTCGGTGGCTCCAGCGGCATGGCCGTCGTCGCGGCGCTCCGCGCGGCAAAGGACCTCCCCGCCGATGCCGTCGTGGTGGTGCTGCTGCCCGATGGCGGCCGCGGCTACCTGGGCAAGATCTTCAACGACGGCTGGATGCGCAGCTACGGCTTCTCCAACGCTCCCGCCGGTCACACCGTGGCCGACCTGCTGCGCTCGAAGACCGGCACCCTGCCGGCGTTCGTGTACGTGCACCCGAACGACACCGTGCGCGACGCGATCGAGACCATGACCTCCTCGAGCGTGTCGCAGCTGCTCGTGCTCGCGGCCAAGCCGCCCGTCGTGATGGGCGAGGTCGTCGGCTCCGTCGACGAACGCAGCCTGATGGCACGGGTGTTCTCCGGGGAGTCGCAGCTCACCGACAAGGTGGGCTCGATCGTGGGCGACGCCCTGCCGTTGATCGGCGTGAACGAACCGGTGGGGTCGGCCCGGGCCGCTTTCGCCGAGCACGACGCCCTCCTCGTCACCGACGGCGGCAAGCCGCTCGGTGTCATCACCCGGCACGACCTCCTGACCTACCTCAGCGCCTAGCTCCGGGCGGGTCCGACCCGCCAGCCGAACGTAGACATCCGACTTACTTCGAAAGAGACCCACCATGAGCCAGTCCGAGAACCAGAAGTTCAGCACCATCGCCATCCACGCCGGCCAGGAATTCGACCCCACCACCGGAGCCGTCATCCCGCCGATCTACCAGACCTCCACCTACGTGCAGGACGGCATCGGCGGCCTGCGCGGTGGCTACGAGTACAGCCGCGGCGGTAACCCCACCCGCACCTCGCTCGAGACCATGCTCGCGGCGCTCGAGGGCGGCAAGCACGGCCTCTCGTTCGCCAGCGGCCTCGCCGCCGAAGACAGCCTGCTGCGCGCCGTGCTCAAGCCCGGCGACCACGTGGTGCTCGGCAACGACGTGTACGGCGGCACCCACCGGCTGATCAACCGGGTGCACGGCGCCTGGGGCGTGCGCAACACCACGGTGGAGATGAGCGACCTCGCCGCCGTCGAGGCCGCCATCATCCCCGGCGAGACCAAGATCCTCTGGGTGGAGACGCCCAGCAACCCGCTGATGAAGATCAGTGACATCGCCGGCCTGGTCGAGGTCGGCCACCGCCACGGTGTGCTCGTCGTCGTCGACAACACCTTCGCGTCGCCCGCCCTGCAGCAGCCCCTCGCGTTCGGCGCCGACGTGGTCGTGCACTCCACCACCAAGTACCTCGGCGGCCACTCCGACGTGATCGGCGGCGGCCTCGTCATCAACGACGACGAACTCGCCGAGAAGACCAAGTTCATCCAGTTCGCCGCCGGCCCCGTCTCGGCGCCGCTGGACGCCTGGCTCACCGTGCGCGGCATCAAGACCCTCGCGGTGCGCATGGAACGGCACAGCAGCAACGCCCTGGCCATCGCCCGGTACCTCGAGACCCACCCCGCCATCGAGAAGGTGTACTACCCCGGGCTCGAAAGCCACCCCGGCCACGAGCTTGCCGCGTCGCAGATGAGCGCCTTCGGCGGCATGCTCTCGCTGGCATTCCGGGGCGGCGAGAGCGCCGCCCGGCTCTTCGCCGAGTCGATGCACCTCTTCCAGCTGGCCGAATCGCTCGGCGGAGTGGAATCCCTGGTCAACTACCCGTCTGAAATGACCCACGCCTCGGTGCGCGGCACCGAACTCGAGGTGGCGACCAACATCGTGCGGCTTTCCGTCGGCATCGAGGACCTCGACGATCTGCTGGCCGACCTCGCGCAGGCCCTGCCCGCCAGCTGACCCAGCCTCACCCGACGGCCGGCTGTTGCCGCTTCGGACAATGCGCCCGGTACGCCGGGCGCATTTGTCCGTGCGGGAACAGTTGGGCCGGCGGGGGCGTGCGCGAGCGCTACCGGATGCTCCGCACCACCCGGGTGAGCCCGGCCGGGACGAGCACGGTTCCCTCCACGACGGTGTCCGTGAGCAGCTCGGTGCCGGTGGCCTCGATGGCCTGGTCGGCATCCGTGTGGTTGATCAGGAACCTGAAATCGTCGGTTGCCGACGACCGGGTGATCGACTCCACACCGTCGACGCCGCGGGCCGCCTCGATGCCGGCGCTGTTGAGCACGTCCAGCAGCAGGGAGTCGAGGTCGGCACCGTCGAGCTTCGTCGACACGTACCAGGCCGCACCCGCACCGAAGCTGTTGCGGGTGATCGCCGGGCCGCCGGAGGCGGGCCCGTCCACATAACGGGCCAGCACCTCGGCGCTGGAGACGACGATGTCGTCGGCCCAGGCCGTGCCGGTGCGGGAATCGCTGAGCGTGACGGTCTCCGTCTCGTGCAACGGCAGGAATTCCGGGATGGTGAGGCCGAGGACTTCGCGGAGGGCTCCGGGCGCAGCGCCGGCGTAGACGGTGTCGTTCTCGTCGACGATGCCGGAGAAGTACGACACCAGCAGGGTGCCGCCGCCCTGAACATAGCCGGTGATGTTCTCCGACGCGGTCGGACCGGCGAGGTAGAGGCTCGGCGCAATGACGAGCGCATAGGAACCGAGGTCCGCGGTCGGGTGTACGAAGTCCACCGTGACGTTGCGCTTCCAGAGCGCGCTGTAGAAGGCTTCGATGCGTTCACGGTGGCCCAATTCCACACTCGGCCGCCACTCGAAGTCCTGGGCCCAGAAGGATTCGGTGTCCCAGATCAGCGCCACCCGCGCGCTCACGCGGGACGAGCGCACATCGGCCAATGCGCCAAGCGACCGGCCGAGGGCGACCACCTCGCGCCAGATCCGGGTGTCGGCGCCGGCGTGCGGCAGCATGGCCGAGTGGAACTTCTCGACCCCGAAGCGTGAGGCGCGGAACTGGAAGAACAGGATCCCGTCGGCGCCGCGAGCGAGGTGCGACAGCGAGTTGCGGGCCAGCTCGCCGGCGCGCTTGGCGATGTTGCGCGGCTGCCAGTTGACGGCCCCGGTGGAGTGCTCCATCAGGATCCAGGGCGCCCCACCGGCCAGCGACCGGGTGAGGTCGGCATCCATCGCCAGCAGGATGTGGTTGTCGGCGCGTTCGGCGACGAGGTAGTGGTCGTTGGCGACGACGTCCACCTCCCTGCTCCACTTCCAGTAGTCGGCGGAGAGACAGTTGGTGGCCATGAAGTTCGTGGTCACGGGGATGTCCGGGGTGAAACGACGGATGACGTCGCGCTCGTTGATGTAGCACTCGAGCAGCGCGTCCGAGGTGAAACGGTGGAAGTCCAGCCGCTGGGCCTGGTTGCTCACCGACGCGGACTGGCGGGGCGCATCGATCTCGTCCCATTCGCCGTAGACCTGGCCCCAGAAGGTGGTGCCCCACTTCGAGTTGAGCACCTCGAGGGTGCCGTAGCGGGCCTGCAGCCAGGCGCGGAAGGCCAGGACGGAGTGCTCGTCGTAGGAGTCACTGATCGGTGCGCCGTATTCGTTGTGCACGTGCCACAGCACGAGCGCGGGGTGGTTCGCATAACGTCGGGCCAGCTGCTCCGTGATGGCCGCGGCGGCGCGGCGGTAGTCGGGGCTGGACGGGCTGACCATGCCGCGGGAGCCGTTGCCCAGGGTGATGCCGTCCCGGGTGACCGGACGCGAATCCGGGTACTTCTTCCAGAACCAGGCCGGCGGTGCGGCCGTGGGGGTCGCCAGGTCCACGTCGATGCCGGCTTCGTGCAGCAGCGTGATGATGTCGTCGAGCTGGGTGAAGTCGTACTCTCCCTCGCGCGGTTCCAGGATGCCCCAGGCGAAGATGGCGACGCTGACCAGGTTGATGCCCGCCTCCTTCATTAGCTCGATGTCCTCGAGCCAGGTGGCCCGCGGCCACTGCTCCGGGTTGTAGTCGCCGCCGTAGCGGATGCCGGTCGCACCGTGCAGCAGGCGCTGCATGGCGGGGGAGCTGACGGGGGTGGGGGTATCGATCGACATTGGCCTAGGGCTCCTTCTACTGTGTGCGCTCCCAGTTCTAGCACAGCAAATGCGCGGAGACCAGATGATATTCCCACGTTGACAACGCAAGAATTGTGTGAATTACTAGTACCGCTCCCAGCCGCTGGCGAAATCACCGGCGATATTCTCGGGCGCCACTCACAGCACCAGCTTTCATCAAGGAGGACGAATGCGCACGTCAATTCGGGTCGGGGCCGTGGCCATGGCCACAGCGGCAACGCTGCTCATGTCAGGTTGTTCGGCGAACACGGGTGGCGGTGACGACGGGCCGGTTGAACTCAACTACTGGGCCTGGGCGCCGAACCTGGAGCAGGTCGTGGACATCTGGAACGAAGACAACCCCGACATCCAGGTGACCGTGCAGAAGCAGGATGGCGGCGACCCCGCGATCACCAAGCTGCTCACGGCCATCAAGGCCGGCAGTGGTGCACCCGACCTGATCCAGGCGGAGTACCAGAAGATCCCCACCCTGGTGTCCTCCGATGCGCTTGCGGACCTGAGCGAGTACGGCGCCGGCGACATCGAAGACTCCTTCGCCGACGGCGTATGGGACTCCGTCACGCTGGGCTCTGACGCCATCTACGCGATCCCGCAGGACAGCGGCCCCATGATGTTCTTCTACCGCGCCGACATCTTCGAACAGCTCGGCCTGAGCGTTCCCACCACCTGGGACGAGTACGCCGACGTCGCGCGCGCCGTGCACGCCGCTGACCCGGCCAAGTACCTCGGAACCTTCTCGTCCAACGACGCCGGCTGGTTCACCGGCATGGCCCAGCAGGCGGGTGCCTCCTGGTGGGGCATCGACGGCGAGTCCTGGAGCGTCGACATCGACAAGACGCCGACAGAAACCGTGGCGGGATATTGGGGCGGCCTCGTCGAGGAGGGCGCCATCGACAACAAGCCGATGTATACGCCGGAGTGGAACGCCGGGCTCAACAACGGCAACCAGGTCGGCTGGCTGAGCGCAGTCTGGGCCCCCGGCGTGCTCGGCGGCAACGCGGCCGACACGGCCGGGCTCTGGAAGGCGGCCCCGATGCCGCAGTGGGACGCCGACGCACCCGCCACCGGCAACTGGGGTGGCTCGTCCACCGCTGTGACCACGCAGTCCAAGCACCAGGAAGCGGCCACGAAGTTCGCGACCTGGTTGAACACCGACGCGGAGGCCGTGGAAGCACTCGTCAAGACCTCGGGCATCTACCCGGCCGACGCCGCCCAGGCCAAGGCGGCGCTGACGTCACCGCCGGAGTTCTTCTCCAACCAGCCTGACTTCTACGATGTCGCCGCTGATGTGGCCGCCACCGTGAGCCCCTTCACCTACGGGCCCAACGTGAACGTGGCCTACAGCGCCTACAACGACGAGTTCGCAAAGGCGGCCGACGCCAAGACCCAGAGCGCGTTCCTGGATGCGGTCGCCGCGATGCAGAAGATCACGACCGAGGACATGAAGAAGAGCGGCTTCACCGTCAAATAGCACCTCGCCGTATCCCCGGGTCCGTCGGCCATCGTCGGCGGACCCGGTCCCCCCATCCACGACCCCACGATTGAGGACAACTCGTGACAGTGACAGAGGCCCCCGCGGCCGCCAGGACCAGCACGCCGCCGGTGCGTAGAGGCCGAGGCACCTTCCGATCCAGGGTGGTCGTGCCGTACGCGATGCTCGCCCCCGGCATCATCCTGTTCGTGACCTTCATGGCCGCGCCCATCGTCTACACCCTGTTCCTGAGCTTCCAGAAGACCAAGGTCTCGGGCCTCGGGCTGGGCTCCGGAGCGCGCACCGCGGTCTTCGCCGGGATCGACAACTACGTGACCACCCTCACCAACACCGAGTTCGGGGCCAGCGTCGGCCGGGTGCTGCTGTACGGCTTCATCCTGATCCCGCTGATGCTGGGTCTGGCGCTGCTCTTCGCACTGCTGCTGGACTCGCGCCGCACCCGCGCGGCCGGCTTCTCCCGCACCGCCATCTTTCTGCCGTACGCGGTTCCCGCCGTGATCAGCTCGCTGCTCTGGGGCTTCCTCTATCTGCCCGCCGTGAGCCCGTTCTACTTCGTGTTCGACAAGCTGGGCTGGGACGTGCCATCCCTGCTGTCCGCCGGTGGCGTGACCTTCGCCATCGCCAACATCGCACTCTGGGGCGGCGTGGGCTTCAACATGATCGTCATGTACACCTCCCTCAAGTCGGTGCCCTCCGACATCTACGAGGCGGCCAAGCTGGACGGCGCGAGCGAGATCCAGATCGCGCTGCGGATCAAGATCCCGATCATCGCCCCGGCCATCGTGATGACCGCGCTGTTCTCCATGGTCGCCACGCTGCAGGTCTTCGCCGAGCCCACCACGCTCCGCCCGCTTACCAACTCGCTCTCCACCAGTTGGTCGCCGCTGATGCTGGTCTACCGGGATGCCTTCACCCGCGACGACATCTACTCGGCCGCCGCCACCTCGATCGTCATCGCCCTGGTGACCTTCGCCTTCTCGTTCCTGTTCCTGCGCGTCGTGCAGAAGCGCGCCTTCGGCCAGGAGGACTGACCATGACCACCTCATCCACCCTCGTCCGGCCCGACCGTGCAGAGCGCAAAGCTCAACGCGACTCGGCGCGCACCTTCCGGCAGAAGGCCAGCCCGGTCTCCACCGGCATCCTCATCATCGGCGCGATCTACTGCCTGTTCCCGGTTTTCTGGGTGCTGATGGCGTCGAGCAAGGACAGCTCCGAGCTGTTCTCCACCTTCACCCTGATGCCCAGCAGCCACCTGTGGGACAACATCGTGGAGCTCAGCCAATACCGCAACGGCCTGTTCTGGCGGTGGGTGCTCAACACCGCCATCTACGCTGGCGTCGGCGCACTGGCATCCACCTGGATCTCGGCGATCTCCGGCTACGTCCTGGCCAAGTTCGAGTTCCCCGGCAAGAAGGTGGTTTTCTCGATCCTGCTGATGGGCGTGCTCGTGCCCGGAGTGATCCTGGCGATCCCGCAGTACTTCCTGCTCGCCGAAGTCGGACTGACCAACACCATGTGGTCGGTGCTGCTGCCCCAGATCATCAGCCCCTACGGCATCTACCTGGCCCGGATCTACGCGGCGGCCTCGCTGCCGACCGAGGTCATCGAAGCCTCCAGAACCGAGGGGGCCGGTGAGCTGTACATCTTTAACCGCATCGCCCTGCCAATGATGGGCCCGGGTCTGGTGACGATCTTCCTGTTCCAGTTCGTGGCCGTGTGGAACAACTTCATGCTGCCGTACATCATGCTCGGCGACGACAAGCTGTTCCCGGTCACCGTTGGGCTCAGCGGACTGCTCAACCAGGGCGCCTCGGCACCGTCGATGTACACCCTGGTGATCACCGGAGCGCTGCTGTCCATCATCCCGCTCATCATCCTGTTCCTCGTCTTGCAGCGCTACTGGAAGGTGGACCTCGCCGCCGGCGCCGTCAAGGCCTGACGATCGCTAGGATTCACACGTGACCCCGCCCCCCGCGAAGCGCCGCCCGACCATCGACGATGTGGCCGCGGCCGCCGGCGTGTCCCGCGGCACGGTGTCCCGGGTGCTCAACGGCGGCCACTGGGTGAGCCCGGATTCCCTGGCCTCGGTCAACGCCGCGATCAAGAAGACCGGCTACCGGGTCAACCCGCACGCCCGGAGCCTCGCGACGAGCCGCGCCAACTCCGTGGCCTTCCTCCTCACCGAAGCCCACGAGCGCCTGTTCGAGGATCCCAACTTCGCCGTGCTGATGCGGGGAGCCTCCAAGGCCCTGTCCGCACACGATATTTCGCTCGTGCTGATCATGGCGGGCAACGAAGACGAACAGCGCCGCGCCACCGAGTTCATCACGGCGGGCCACGTCGACGGGGTGCTGCTGGTCTCTTCGCACAGCAGCCGGCGCGGGCTGATCTCCGAGATCATTGCCGCCGGTGTTCCGGCGATCGCGTGTGGTGTGCCCTTGGGATTCGAAAAGAAGATGGGCTACGTGGCCGCCGACGACTACGACGGCGCCGGCGAAATGGTGCGTTACCTCGCCGGCCTCGGACGCACGCGGATCGCCACGATCGCCGGCCCCGAAGATACCTCGGGCGGCATACGTCGGTACGACGCCTACGTCGATGAACTCGGCGACGCCTTCGACGCCTCGCTGGTGGCGCGCGGCGACTACAGTCGGGCCAGCGGGGCGCTGGCCATGACCGAGCTCCTACAGCGCAACCCGGACCTGGATGCGGTCTTCGCCGCCAACGACGTGATGGCCGCCGGTGCCATCGACGTGCTTCTCGCCCAGGGCCGGCGGGTGCCCGAGGACGTCGCCGTCGGCGGGTTCGACGATGCCCCGATCGCCACCATGACCACTCCCGCCATCACCACGATGCACCAGCCGTTCGAACGGATCAGCGAGGAGATGGTGCGTCTGCTGCTGCGTGTTATCGACGGAGAGCGACCGGCGGCCATCGTCCTGCCCACCGACCTGGTGGTGCGCGCGAGCGCGTAGACCGCCTCCGACGGGCCCGTTTGCAATTGTGACTGTCACATTTGCTCTCTCACCTCTCATGTGACTGTCACATCGTGGATGCCGTGCGGGTCCGACCCGTGCATAATTGGGGTGCGTTCACATTTGTGACCGTGCACATTCGAACGAGGCCTGTCCCGTGTCAGCTGAATTGCCCAAGAGTCGCGCACCCAGCATCCGGGATGTCGCGCGCCTTGCCGGTGTCTCGCACCAAACGGTCTCGCGAGTGCTGAACAACCATCCGAGCATCCGCGATTCCACCAAGGCCCGGGTGCAGCAGGTCATGGAGGATCTGCAGTACCGGCCCAACCGTGCCGCTCGGGCGCTCTCCCGCGGCACCTCGCGAACGATCGGTGTTCTGTCGGCGTCGAGCTCGCAGTACGGACCGGCCAGCAGTATCGCGGCCATCCAGGATGCCGCCAGGGACGCCGGGTACTACGTGAACACGGCGAACCTCACCTCGGTCGACCCGGAGTCGATCGAGGCGGCCCTCGACCACCTGATGTTGCAGTCTGTGGAGGGGATTGTCGTGATCGCCCCGCAGATGCGGGTCTTCGACGTGCTCGAGCAACTCTCGATCGCGGTGCCCTACGTCACCCTGCAGTCAACCGGGCGGCTGAACGACCACGGACTCTCCGTCGACCAGATCTACGGTGCCCGCTTGGCCACCCGACACCTCATCGACCTCGGGCACCGCAACATCTACCACCTCGCCGGCCCGCAGGACTGGATCGAGGCTGAGGCGCGAATGCGCGGCTTCCTGGACGAGATGGGAGCCATGGACGTGCCGACAACCGCACCGATCCTGGGCGACTGGACGGCCGACTTCGGGTACTACGCCGGCCGGGAACTCCTGCGGGTGCGTGACTTCACGGCCATCTTCTCCTCGAACGACCAGATGGCACTCGGCCTGATGCACGCCATCCGCGACGCCGGGCTCGATATCCCCGGCGACGTCAGCGTGATCGGTTTTGATGATATTCCGGAAGCGGCACACTTCTGGCCGCCGCTCACCACCGTGCGCCAGGACTTCTCCGAGCTCGGCCGGCGCTGCATGGCCCTGCTGCTCGACGACATCACGGACGGGCCCGAAGAGCAGCGCAGCGCCATCATCCCCGAGCTCATCGTGCGCGCGTCCACAGGGCCGCCCGCCTTCTAACTGGCCGGCGGCTCGGCGGCCGCAACCGCGATCCGGGACCCCTGTACGGGGCGTTACGCAAAAGTGACCAACCGAACTTGACAGATGATTCCCAGATGCGGCTAACATGAGGTCAGCAATGTGACCGTTCACATTGGGTGTCACATATGCACCACCAGCACCACCTCAGACAAGGGAGTCGATTCTGTGAGCACGTCCACCGCTCAGCACGCCGCACCGGCAGCCGCTGCAGACGAGTCACACGTCACCGGAATCGACCACGCACCCTCCTCGGACCGGTCCCGTGCCGTCGACACCGAGTCGGTGTTCGCATGAGTACCTTTGGACCGCAGATTGAGGTGGCGATTGCCCGGGTTCGGGCGGATATCGCCCGGTTGCACGGGGAGTTGACCAGTAATGGTCTGGTCGTGTGGACGGGCGGGAATGTGTCGGGTCGGGTGCCGGGTGCGGATTTGTTCGTGATCAAGCCGAGTGGGGTGGATTACGCGGATCTGGCGCCGGAGAACATGATTCTGTGCGATCTGGACGGCGCTGTCGTTCCGGAGACGCCGGGTTCGGACCGGTCGCCGTCTTCTGACACGGCCGCGCACGCGTACGTGTACCGGCACATGCCCGAGGTCGGCGGGGTCGTGCACACGCATTCGACCTACGCGACCGCGTGGGCGGCGCGTGGTGAGGAGATCCCGTGTGTGATCACCGCGATGGCTGATGAGTTCGGCGGCCCGATTCCGGTCGGCCGGTTCGCGATCATCGGGGACGACACCATCGGGCAGGGCATCGTGGAGGCGTTGACCGGGCACCGGTCGCGTGCGGTGCTGATGCAGAACCATGGCCCGTTCACCATCGGCAAGGATGCCCGCGACGCGGTCAAGGCCGCCGTGATGGTCGAAGACGTCGCCCGTACGGTGCACCTGGCCCGTCAGGGTGGGGAGCTCATCCCGATCCCGCAGGACGCGATCGATTCCCTCTTCAACCGTTATCAGAACGTCTACGGACAAGCACCGCAAGGAGCACTCAAGTAATGTCACTCTCCACCCCCACCGCCCTGGCCACGACCCTGGATTCCTACGAGGTCTGGTTCCTCACCGGCAGCCAGAACCTCTACGGCGAGGAAACCCTCAAGCAGGTTGCCGAGCAGTCTCAGGAGATCGCTCGTGCCCTCGGGGCCTCCGCCGACGTGCCGGTCCGAATCGTGTGGAAGCCGGTCCTCAAGGACGCGGAGTCGATCCGCCGGGCCGCGCTGGATGCGAACAGTGATGACAACGTGATCGGGTTGATCGCGTGGATGCACACGTTCTCGCCGGCGAAGATGTGGATCGGTGGCCTCGACGCGCTCCGCAAGCCCCTGTTGCACCTGCACACGCAGGCCAACGTGGAGCTGCCGTGGAGCGAGATCGACTTCGACTTCATGAACCTGAACCAGGCCGCGCACGGCGACCGGGAGTTCGGCTATATCCAAACCCGTCTCGGTGTGTCCCGGAAGACCGTCGTCGGCCACGTGTCGAACCCGGCCGTGACCGCGTCGATCGGCACCTGGACCCGCGCTGCGGCCGGGTGGGCGGCGTCCCGCAGCATGAAGCTGGCTAGGTTCGGCGACAACATGCGTTACGTCGCCGTGACCGAGGGTGACAAGACCGAGGCCGAACTGCGGTTCGGCGTGCAGGTGAACACCTGGTCGGTCAACGAACTCGCCGACGCCGTACACGCCGCCACCGACGCCGACATCGACGCTCTCGTGGCCGAATACGAGACCCTCTACGACGTCGCCGCCGAGCTCAAGGTCGGCGGCGACCGGCACGGGTCACTCCGTTACGGCGCGGCGATCGAGCTGGGATTGAAGTCGTTCCTGGAAGCGGGCGGGTTCAGCGCCTTCACCACCAGCTTCGAAGACCTCGGCGCGCTCAAGCAGCTGCCCGGCCTGGCCGTGCAGCGCCTCATGGCGCAGGGCTACGGCTTCGGCGCCGAGGGCGACTGGAAGACCGCGATCCTCGTGCGTGTGGCCAGCGTCATGGGCGCGGGCCTGCCCGGCGGGGCAAGCCTGATGGAGGACTACACCTACGACCTCACCCCGGGAGCGGAACTCATCCTCGGCGCCCACATGCTCGAGGTCAACCCCGCCCTGTCCACGACCAAGCCGACCCTGGAGATCCACCCGTTGGGCATCGGCGGCCGCGAAGACCCCGTCCGCCTGGTCTTCAACGCCGACCCCGGCCCCGCCGTGGTCGTCGCGATGAGCGACATGCGCGACAGGTTCCGCCTCGTCGCGAACGTCGTCAACGTCGTCGAACCCACCGAAGCCCTCCCGAAACTGCCCGTGGGCCGCGCGGTCTGGAGCCCCGAACCCGACTTCGCCACCTCCGCCGCAGCCTGGCTCACCGCCGGCGCCGCCCACCACACCGTCATGTCGACCGCCGTCGGCATCGAGGTGTTCCACGATTTCTCCGAGATAGCCCGCACCGAGCTCCTCGTGATCGATAAGACCACCACCCTGCGGGACTTCACCCGCGAGGTGCGCTGGAACCAGGCCTACTACCGCCTCGCGCAAGGCCTGTAACACCCTGCATCACCAACACACAGCACCATCAGCTTTTTACGTATTGACATCAATGTCGATTGACAACACGAAAGGAAACACCCAGTGAAGTTCAAATCACTCCTCGGCGTCCTGGCAACTGGAGCCATGGTCGTATCCCTCGCAGCCTGTTCAGGCGGAGGTTCCGGCTCTGACGCGGGCGCCGGCGACGGCGGCCTCGTGGGCGTCGCGATGCCCACGAAGTCCTCTGAGCGCTGGATCAACGACGGCAACGCCGTCAAGGAACAGCTCGAAGCCAAGGGCTTCAAGGTCGACCTGCAGTACGCAGAGGACGACATCCCCACCCAGGTTTCCCAGATCGAGAACATGATCACCAAGGGCGCCAAGGCCCTGATCGTCGCCTCCATCGACGGCACCACGCTCACCAGCGTGCTCCAGGACGCCGCAGACGCCGACATTCCCGTCATCGCCTACGACCGACTGATCCGCGACACCGACAACGTCAGCTACTACGCCTCCTTCGACAACTTCAAGGTCGGCCAGCAGCAGGCTTGGTCCATGCTCAACGGCCTCGGCCTGGTCGGGCTCGACGGAACGCCCACCGACGGTGCCCCCGCCGGCCCGTTCAACGTTGAGCTCTTCGCCGGTAGCCCGGATGACAACAACGCCACGTTCTTCTACAACGGTGCGATGGACGTCCTCCAGCCGCTCATCGATGACAAGACCATCGTCGTCAAGAGCGGCCAGACCGACTTCAACACGGCGGCGACGCTGCGTTGGGACGGCGAAGAGGCACAGAGCCGTATGGAGAACATCCTGACGTCGACGTACTCTGACGGCAGCAAGGTCAACGGCATCCTCTCCCCGTACGACGGTATCTCGCGAGGCATCATCTCTGCCCTCGAGGGCGCCGGCTACTCGACGGGTGCTGAATGGCCCGTCATCTCCGGCCAGGACGCCGAGCTCGACTCGGTCAAGGCCATCGTTTCCGGTGAGCAGTACGCCACCATCTTCAAGGACACCCGCAAGCTGGCCGAGGTCGCCGTCTCGATGACCCTCGCCCTGCTGAACGGTGACACCCCGGAGATCAACAACACCACTGACTACGACAACGGCGTGAAGGTTGTGGACTCCTACCTCCTCGACTCCGCAATCGTGGTCAAGGACAACATCACGGAGCAGCTGGTTGACAGCGGCTACTGGACCCAGGCCGAGATCGACGGCTAAGAGTCACGTGTTCTGACCGGCCGGCGGGGCTCACGCCCCGCCGGCCGGTCACCACAAAGCATTAGACCTCAGAAAGGAACGCACGTGACCACCAACATCCTCGAGATGCGCGGTATTACCAAGACCTTCCCCGGCGTCAAGGCGCTACAGGACGTGACGCTCAATGTCGCTCGCGGCGAAGTTCACGCCATCTGTGGTGAGAACGGCGCGGGCAAGTCCACGCTTATGAAGGTGCTCAGCGGGGTCTACCCGCACGGCACCTACACCGGCGACATCGTCTTCGAAGACGAAGTCGTTGAATTCAAAGACATTCGGGACAGCGAAGCCAAGGGCATCGTCATCATCCACCAGGAACTCGCCCTGAGTCCCTATCTCTCCATCGCGGAGAACATTTTCCTCAACAACGAACAGCGCGGCGCTCTCGGCCTGATCGACTGGAACAAGACCAACAGCGAGGCCGTCAAGTTGCTCGCCCGCGTGGGCCTGCGCGAGAACCCGACCACCAAGATCATGGACATCGGTGTCGGCAAGCAGCAGCTCGTGGAGATCGCCAAGGCCCTCTCCAAGCGCGTGAAGCTTCTCATCCTGGACGAGCCGACGGCCGCCCTCAATGACGAGGACTCCGACCACCTGCTCAACCTGATGCTGCACCTCAAGGGCCAGGGGATCACCTCGATCATCATCAGCCACAAGCTGAACGAGATCAAGAAGGTCTCCGACGCCGTCACGGTCATCCGCGATGGCAAGGCCATCGAGACGATCGCAAAGCAGGAGGTCACTGAAGACCGCATCATCAAGGACATGGTCGGCCGCGACCTCGAACACCGCTACCCGGACCACACGCCCAACATCGGCGAGGAGATCCTGCGGGTCGAGGACTGGACCGCCCACCATCCCCAGGACCCCACCCGGGTCATGGTCGACAACGTGAACCTGAACGTGCGCCGCGGCGAGATCGTCGGCATCGCCGGCCTCATGGGCGCCGGACGCACCGAGTTCGCGATGAGCCTGTTCGGCCGCACGTACGGCAGCCGCATCAGCGGCAAGGTCTTCAAGGCGGGCAAGGAGATCAAGACCCGCACGGTGACCGAGGCGATCGACAACGGTATCGCCTACGCCACCGAGGACCGCAAGACCTACGGCCTCAACCTCATCGAGGACATCAAGCGCAACATCTCGATGGCATCCCTCGGCAAGCTCGTCAAGGGCGGGCTCGTGGACGACAACGAAGAATTCAAGATCGCCAACGAGTACCGCACGAGCATGAACATCAAGGCACCGACCGTGCTGGCCAAGACCGGGAAGCTCTCCGGTGGTAACCAGCAGAAGGTCGTGCTGTCGAAGTGGATCTACTCGAACCCCGATGTGCTGATCCTGGATGAGCCCACTCGCGGCATCGACGTCGGCGCCAAGTACGAGATCTACGCGATCATCAACGCCCTCGCTGCACAGGGCAAGGGCGTCATCGTGATCTCGTCCGAGCTGCCGGAACTGATCGGCATCTGCGACCGCATTTACACCCTTTCCGAGGGACGCATCACGGGAGAATTCCCCATTGACGATGCCAGCCCGGAAACCCTCATCAAGCACATGACCATGGAAAAGGCCCGTTAGCGTCGGCGCTATCGGAATAGGAGAAACGTCAAAATGAGTGATCTCGACACCAAGCCGGCGAGCAACACGGCCGCAGGCGCACAAGTCAATCCCAGCAACTCCAAGGTGGGGGCCTGGCTCAGCCACGTCGTCACCGACCTCGGCAAGAACGGTATCTTCATCGCGCTGATCGTGGTGGTTGTGCTGTTCAGCTTCCTGACCGACGGCATCCTGCTGCGGCCGCAGAACATCTCGAACCTGATCGTGCAGAATGGCTACATCCTCGTTCTCGCGGTGGGCATGGTGATGGTCATCATTGCCGGCCACATCGACCTGTCGGTTGGATCGGTCGCCGCCTTCGTCGGCGCCGTGTCCGGTGTGTTCGCGGTGAACTGGGGCCTGCCCTGGTGGCTGTCCGTCATCCTGTCGCTCCTGGTCGGCGCCCTCGTGGGTGTCTGGCAGGGCTTCTGGATCGCGTTCGTGGGCATCCCCGCCTTCATCGTGACCTTGGCCGGCATGTTGATCTTCCGCGGGCTCGCGCTCGTGGTGCTCGGCAACGCCAACATCGGTTCCTTCCCGGCCGAGTACCGCGCTCTGGGCAACGGCTTCCTCACGGACATCTTCGGCGAGTTCGAGCTTGACCCGCTCACCTTGGGTGTCGCAGCCCTGGCGGTCATCGCCCTGATCGTGCAGCAGGTGCGCACCCGTCGCGGCCGTGCCTCGTACGGCCAGGAGGTTGAGCCGCTCGCCTGGTTCATCGCCAAGCTCGTTCTGATCACCGCCGGTATCGGCCTGTTCGCCTACGCCCTCGCCTCCTACAAGGGCATCCCGGTCACCCTGATCGTGCTGGCCGTGCTGGTGCTGGTCTACGGCATCATCATGAACCGCAGCGTCTTCGGTCGTCACATTTACGCCATCGGTGGCAACCTGCACGCCGCTGAGCTCTCCGGTGTGAAGACCCGCAACGTGACGTTCTGGCTGTTCGTGAACATGGGCGTGCTCGCTGCCCTCGCCGGCCTGATCTTCACCGCTCGCCTGAACCTCGCCGGCCCGAAGGCCGGTGACGGCTTCGAGCTCGAGGCCATCTCCGCCGCCTTCATCGGTGGCGCGGCCGTTCAGGGTGGTGTCGGCACCATCGGTGGCGCCATCATCGGTGGTCTGATCATCGGTGTGCTGAACAACGGCATGTCGATCATGGGCATCGGCATCGAGTGGCAGCAGGCCGTCAAGGGCCTCGTGCTGCTCCTCGCCGTGGCCTTCGACGTCTACAACAAGCGTCGCGCCGGCGGCCGCTAACCGCCCCGCCCCGCACCATCCGACCGCTGGCCCCGCATCCTCTCTACGGATACGGGGCCAGCGGTCTCTCTGCGCCCGCCCCTCCCGCCCCGCCCGTCCTTACGCCCGCTCGCAGCAGGTGAAAGTGCTCGCGGCAGGTGTTCATGCTCGCAGCACGTGTTAATGCGCCACCTTTCGCACGCTGCGAGCACTTTCGCACGCTGCGAGCACTTTCGCACGCTGCGAGCACTTCCACACGCCGCGAGGAGGGACCGCGTGCCGGGCAGACCTCCACAGGGGCGGTTGTGCACAGGTTGTGCACCGAGCGTGGGTGGGGCCCGTGCCGCGGCGGCGGGGGAGTGACGCTGGCAGCATGGTCACTTCCCAGCGTCCCACCCCATCTCACCCGGTTCTCCGTCGCACCGAAGTCGTGGCACTGCGTTTTGGCGGACTGCTTCCGTCCGCGGCCCTGTGGGAAGCCGGGGTTCCGCCTCACAGCCTCCAACGCCTCTGCGTCGAGGGCGTGCTGCACTGCATCCGCCGCGGCGTCTATGTGACGGAGGAGCGTTGGCGACGAGCGGATGCCGGCGAGCGATACCGGCTTCTGGTCCGGGCGACCGCCCTGGTGGCACACAGCCAGCCCGTTTTCTCGCACCAGTCCGCGGCGGTGCTGCACGGCCTCCCGATCATCGGCGGATGGCCCGACACGGTGCACACCATCACCTCCGGTGCCAGCGGAGGCAGTAGAAACCGATTCACTACCGGACATCAGGGGCCTGCTCCGGAGGTCGTGGAGACCACATCAGGCTGCCAGGTGACATCGCTTGCGCGCACGGTCGTCGACGTGGCGGCGTCATCCTCGCTGCTGGTCGGGGTGACGATGTTGGACCACGCGCTGCGGGTGGAGACGGAGCGAGCCGCGCGGGAACGGGGCCGAGGCCCACGGGAGGGCGGGCTCGCGGCGCCGCGCCCGACGGGGGTGACCAAGGAGGAACTGTATTGCGAGCTGGACGCCGTGAATCCTCGGACGGGGCGGCGCCGGGCGGAGCAGGCCATTGCGTTTGCGAGCCCGCTCGCGGCGAACCCGGGGGAGACGCTCAGCCGGGTGCGGATCTTCGAGCTGGGCTTCGAGGTGCCGGAACTGCAGGTGCGCTTCCCCGACATCCTGGGCGGTGACGCCTGGGTGGACTTCTTCTGGCGCGGGGTGCGCAAGATCGGCGAGTTCGACGGGTTCCTCAAGTACGGATCGGGGCCGGTGCTCGGTGATCGCGACCCGAGCGCGGTGGTGTGGGCGGAGAAGCAACGCGAGGATGCCCTTCGGGCCCGCGTGAACAGTTTCGACCGGTGGGGCTGGGATCTGGCGTACTCGGCGGCCCGGTTCTTCGCGTTCCTGACGGAGCGGGGTGTGCCCAGGGCATGAGGAGATCTCCGGTAGGCGGTAGGCGGTGGCCGGTGGCCGGTGGCCGGTGGCCGGTGGCTGGTGGAGGCCCGGCTGCAAGACCCTGGCCCCGAGTCGTCCGATCCACGGGCGATTCGTCATCGTGAGCCGTTGGCGCAATCCGTCAGCGTGAACCGTCGGCGTAATCCGCCGGCGTGAAACGTCCGCGCGGGTGGTCACGCGGTGGCTGACCGGCGTTCTCTGGCGGCCGGCCGGCGGCCGTCTGGGGGGTCGGGCGGGTAACTCTGGGTAGACGCGCGCTCGATGAGTTCGGGGACCGACTGGCGAATGATCGAGTCGTCGCCGTTGATCCGGTCCAGGAGGGCGCTGAGCAGGTCCCGGCCGATGCGCTCGAAGTCCTGCCGCACGGTGGTGAGCGGGGGAGCCAGATATTCGGCCTCTGGGACGTCGTCGAAACCGATCACGCTGATGTCACCGGGAACCGATCGGCCCCGCACGGTCAGCGCGTGCATGAGGCCGATGGCCATCTGGTCGTTCGCCACGAAGACCGCGCTGAGGGTGTCGAGGTCGCACTCCATGCCGAACCGGTACCCGGCCGACGGCGACCAGTCGCCCGTTCCGATCACGCGGGTCTCGAGCCCTCGGGAGGCCAGCTCGTCGCGCCAACCCCGCTCGCGTTCCCGCGCATCGACGGAGTCCCGGGGCCCGGCCAAGTGCGAGATATGCCGGTGACCGAGTTCGGCCAGGTGCGCGACGGCGCTACGGGCACCTGTGTACTGATCGGCGCCCACGGTGGTGATGCCGGTGCGCGGCGTCGCCTCCAACGCCACGACCGGGATGGCCAGTTCCATGCCCGCTACGACGTCGACGATGCCCTGGTGGCTGGTGATCACGGCGATCCCCTCCACGTTCTGGCGCAGGAAAGCCTCGACCACGGCCCGGATGGACGCCGGTTCGCTGTCGATCATGCTGGCGGTGAACACCGACCAGGACGCATCCCGGGCCGCGGCGTTGAAGTAGAGCTGGGTGGACGACGGCCCGAACTCCGGCACGCCCGTGGCCATCAGCCCGATCGTGCGCGAGCGCCGGGTGACGAGTGCGCGCGCGGCCGGAGAAGGCACGTACCGCAGCTTCTTGATCGCCTCTTCGACGCGCACCCGCGTGGAGGCCCGCACATTGGGCAGGTCGTTGAGCACCCGGGAGACCGTCTGGTGGGACACCCCGGCCAGACGGGCGACGTCGAAGATCGTCGCCTGACGAGGTGTGTCCTCTCTCACTGGGTTCCCTCTTCCGGCGGCCTGTATCGCCCCGCGACAGCGGGGCCGGACGACTCACGCCGGAGGTCGACAGTCCCCGCCGAATAGTGTCCTAAAACGAACTGTAGTCGAGTGCCCGCGCGGTCAAGTGTCCCGCGCCGACCGGTCAGCGTCCCGCCCCCTGATCCCTCGGCTCGGCGATGCCGGCGCCCCCGGCGCCATCCTCGCCACCGTCCGCGATGGCAGCGAGCAGCCGGCCGACGGTGAGGTCGTTATTGGTGAGATCGCCGACCTTCCGGCGGTCCCGGAGCACCGCGACCCGGTGGCTGATCCGCAGGACCTCCTCGAGCTCGGCCGAGATGAACACCACGGCCAGGCCGTTCTCGGCCAGGTCGGAGACGAGCTTCTGGATCTCTGCCTTGGCACCCACATCGATGCCGCGGGTGGGCTCGTCGAGGATGAGCAGCCGCGGTGCGATGGCCAGCCAGCGGGCCAGGAGGACCTTCTGCTGGTTGCCGCCGGACAGGTTGCGTACCAGGGCGTTCGGGTCGTTCGGGCGGATGTTCAGCGCCTGGATGTAACTGGCCGCGAGTTCGTTCTGCCGCTTGCGGGGTATCCGCCGCGCCCAACCCAGGTCGGCCTGCAAGGCCAGCGCGATGTTGTCGCGGATGGTGAGATCGCCGATGATGCCCTCGGTGCGGCGGTCCTCCGACGCGTAGGCGATGCGCTGCCGCAGGGCGCTGCGCGGGGTCCGGAACCGCCGGACCCGCCCGTCGACGCGGATCTCGCCGGTGTCGGGCCGGTCGATGCCCGCGAGCAGCCGCGCGAGCTCGGTGCGACCCGAACCGAGCAGGCCGGCGACACCCACGATCTCACCCTCGTGTACCGACAGGTCCAGCGGGGTGATGCCGCCGTCGCGGCCCAACCCGATCGCGGTGAGCAGCGGCGGATCGACGAGCAGATTGTCTTCGAGGTCGCTCTCGCTGGTGCGCGCCTGGATGTCGACGAGCACCGAGAGGTCCTTGCCGATCATCTTGTGCACGAGGTCGATGCGGAGCAGTTCATCCGTGAGGTACTCGCCCACGAGCCGGCCGTCCCGCAGCACGGTGAGCCGGTCGGAGATCTCGTAGACCTGTTCCAGGAAGTGGGAGATGAAGAGGATGGCGACGCCGGACTCCTTGAGGCCGGCGATCACCCGGAACAGCTCGGTGACCTCGTCGTTGTCGAGGCTCGAGGTCGGTTCGTCGAGGATCAGCACCTTGGGCCGCACCACGATAGCCCGCGCGATGGCGACGAGCTGCTGCACGGCAGGGGAGTGGTCGGACAACCGTGACGACGGGTCGATGTCGAGGTTCATGGTCTGCAACAGCTCGGCGGTGCGGCGCCTGGCGGCGGGCCAGTCGATGGTGCCCCACCGGCGCCGAGGTTCCCGGCCGAGCATGACGTTCTCGGTCACGCTCAGATTGGGCAGGAGGTTGACCTCCTGGTAGACGGTGCTGACCCCGGCACGCTGGGCGTCGGCGGGCCCAGTGAAATGCACCGGAGCGCCGTCGATCTCGATGGAGCCGTGGTCGATGGGCTGAACGCCCGTCAGGGCCTTGATCAGGGTGCTCTTTCCCGCGCCGTTCTCGCCCATGAGCGAGTGCACCTCGCCGGGGAACATCCGGAAATCCACGTCGTCGAGGGCCCGTGCCCCGGGGAACTCCACCGTGATGCCGGTCATCCGCACCAGCGGTTCAGGCGCGCTCACGGCACCCGCCCGGCCGCATTCGTGCGCCGGCAGGCAGCAGCGTCACTGCACGTGTGCACTCTCGCGAACCTCCTCGTTCACCTGAATGTTAGGGTTCACAACCGGATGCCGCAACTGCGGGATCCCGCGCTCGGCCGCCGGGAAAAGGGCCTTGACAATCTGAACGGCCCAGTTGTAGCCTCCGTGTGACGCAATTGTGAAGGCTAACAATTCGGAAATGACGACGAGGTCAGCGATGACAGACCTGCACACGTCGCCCAATTGTTAGCGATCACAGGACGCTTTGCACCGAAGCCGAGTCCAGTTGGACGCATTCACACTGTTGACACGTAGATCGTGTCGGCAGATCTCAAGGAGGAGATCCATGGCACACACAGCACGATTCCGGGCATTCGCGGGTTTGGCCCTCGCCGGAGCGATGGCACTGAGCATCACGGCCTGTTCTGCAGGCTCAAGCGACGAGGGGTCCGTCCCGGCAGGCGATGACATCGTCACCGTCGGCTTCGTCGCCGTCGGCCCCGAGGGTGGCTGGCGCACCGCGAACGAGAAGAACATTCAGGACTCGTTCTCGACGGAGAACGGCTTCGACCTCAAGTACGCTCCGGCCACCAACGGCGACCAGAACTCGCAGATCACCGCCTTCACGTCGTTCATCGACGAGGGCGTCGACGTGATCCTGCTCTCCGCGACCGAGGCCACCGGCTGGGAGGACGTGCTCAAGCGCGCCCAGGAAGCCGAGATCCCCGTGGTGCTCCTCGACCGCGGAATCGAGCCGAACGACGAGAGCCTCTACACGAGCCGCATCGCACCCGACAACGTGGGTATCAGCGCGTCGGCCGCCGAATGGGCCAACTCGCAGTTCCCGGATGGCGCCAACTACGTGGTCCTCGAAGGCCCGCCCGGCCTGTCGGTCGTGAACGACCGCAACAAGGGCTGGGACGCGAACGTGGCCGACAACCTGGTCAAGCTCGAGAGCCAGTCCGCAAACTGGTCCACCGAAGAAGCCAAGAGCGTCTTCGAGACGATGCTCAAGGCCAACGGCAACAACATCCAGCTCGTCTTCGCCCAGAACGACGAGATGGGCCTTGGCGCTGCCCTGGCCGTTGAGGAAGCCGGCCTCAAGCCCGGCACCGATGTGAAGATCATCACCATCGACGGCACCAAGGCTGCACTCGAGGCACTCGCTGCCGGACGGCTCAGCTTCGTCGCCGAGTACAACCCGCTGTTCGGTGACGACGCCATCTCCGTGGTGAAGGCGGCACTGGCCGGCGACTCCGTTGAGTCCAGCATCGTCGTGCCGAGTACGACGTTCGACTCCCCTGAAGCGGCCACCACGGCGCTGCCCGACCGCCAGTACTAGCTCCGACAGTGCCCGTTCCCGTGGCCGGTGCCACGGGAACGGGCACGAACATCCGTGGCAGGTGCCACGCAACTCAACGACGAGGCCGGCCGACCGGCAGAACGACCAGGCAAACATGGCAGCGACAGAGCCGATCGTCGAGATGGAGAACATCTCGATCGAGTTCCCGGGGGTCAAAGCCCTCCAGGACGTGAACTTCCGACTCTTCCCCGGCGAGGTGCACACCCTGATGGGCGAGAACGGTGCGGGCAAGTCCACCCTCATCAAGGCCCTCACCGGCGTGTACAAGATCGACTCCGGCAGCATCAAGGTCGCCGGCGGGCCCCGCCGGTTCACCGGAACGGCCGACGCGCAGAGCGCCGGCATCTCGACCGTGTATCAAGAGGTCAACCTCTGCGACAACCTCACCGTCGGTGAGAACGTCATGCTCGGCCATGAGGTGCACGGGCGGATGGGCATCAACTGGCGCAAGACCAACCTCGCCGCTCACGACGCCCTTGTGCGCCTGGGCCTGGGCGGTCTGGACCCCAAGGCCCCGCTCTCCAGCATCTCCCTCGCGCTGCAGCAGCTCGTCGCGATCAGCCGCGCCATGGTCACCAATTCCAAGGTGTTGATCCTCGACGAACCCACCTCGAGCCTCGACGCGAACGAGGTCGAAGGCCTCTTCGCCGTGATCCGGCGCCTGCGCGACGAGGGCGTCGCCATCCTCTTCGTCTCGCACTTCCTCGACCAGGTCTACGCCATCAGCGACCGGCTCACGGTGCTGCGGAACGGCGAATTCGTCGGCGAGCACATGACCCAGGACCTCTCCCGTGGCCAGCTCATCTCCATGATGATCGGCAAGGACGTCGACACGCTCAACTCCCTCGGCTCCAACCGCGGCCGAGCCGTGCACGCGGTGGGCGCCCCGTACTACAGCGCCAAGAACCTCGGCCGGCAGGGGTCCATCGAACCCGTCGACATCGACGTGCACGCCGGCGAAGTGGTGGGCCTGGCCGGGCTGCTCGGCTCCGGCCGCACCGAACTCGGCCGGCTGATCTACGGCGCCGACCGGCCCGACTCCGGCGACGTCACCATCGACGGCGTCGCAACCGAGGTGCACACGCCGGTCGCCGCGCTGGCCCGCAAGATCGCCTTCTCCACTGAGAACCGCCGCGACGAGGGCATCATCGGCGACCTCACCGTGCGCGAGAACCTGATCCTGGCCGTCCAGGCCAGACGCGGATGGGCCCGGCCGCTGTCCCGCCGCGAACAGAACGAGATCTGCGCCAAGTACCTCGTGGAACTCAACGTGCGGCCCGCCGACCCCGAGCGCGCCATTCGCAACCTCTCCGGAGGCAACCAGCAGAAGGTCCTGCTGGGCCGCTGGCTCGCCACCAACCCGGAACTGCTGATCCTCGACGAACCGACCCGGGGGATCGACGTGGGAGCCAAGGCCGAGATCCAGGAGACCATCGCCGCACTCGCCGAAGACGGCATGTCGGTGGTGTTCATCTCCTCGGAGCTCGAAGAGGTGGTGCGGCTGAGCGAACGCATCATCGTGTTGAAAGACCACCGTAAGATCGGCGAGATCACCAACGGACCACTCGTCACCGCCGAAACCATCGTCGACATCATCGCTTCCGAAGGGAGCAGCGAATGAGCGCCCCCGTGTCGCGTCAGCCGTCAGCCATGCAGTTCGTCACCCGGCTCTTCCACCAGCCCTACGTCTGGGCGATCGTGGCTCTGCTCCTGCTGCTGGTGATCAACCTGACCAAGAACCCCGGCTACCTCGGGGTGTCGGTCAACCCCGCCACCGGCAACCTGTCCGGCAACATCATCGACATCCTGCGGGCAAGCGCGCCGATCATGATGATCGCGGTCGGCATGACCCTGGTCATCGCCACCCGTGGCATCGACCTGTCGGTGGGGTCGGTGATGGCCGTGGCCGGCGCCGTCTCGATGGAATTCATGCACAACGCCGGCACCGGCAGCTTCGGCACCGCGGCGATCGCCGTGATCCTGGCGCTGGGCATCAGCGCGGTGCTCGGTACCCTCAACGGCATCCTGGTGTCGATCGTGGGCCTGCAGCCGTTCATCACCACCCTAGTGATGATGCTCGCCGGCCGCGGCCTGGCCAAGGTGATCACCTCCGGCCAGAACACCTCCGCCACCAATGAGTCGTTCCGCTGGCTCGCCAACGGAACGGTGCTGGGCTTCCCGGTCGTGTTCGTGATCGCCGTCGTGATCGTCGCCGTGCTCGCGGCGCTGGTGCGCCGCACCGCCCTGGGGCTCATGATCGAGTCCATCGGCATCAACCCCAAGGCCGCCCGGATGGCCGGCATCCGCCCGGTGGGTATCCTCATCTCCGTCTATATAGTGAGCGCCGTGCTCGCCGGCGTGGCCGGGATCTTCAGCACCGCCAGCGTCATGACCGTCGAGGTCGCCAAGACCGGCATGACCGCCGAGATGGATGCCATCCTGGCCGTCGTGATCGGCGGCACCTCGCTGGCCGGTGGCAAGTTCTCGCTGACCGGCAGCATCATCGGCGCCCTGCTCATCGCGACGCTCGACAAGACCATCGTCTACATGTCGATCCCGTCCTCGGCCACGCCGGCGTTCAAGGCCATCGTGATCGTGGTGATCTGCCTGCTGCAGTCGCCGCGGGTGCGGGCACTGTTCAACCAACGAAAAGCAAGCACCACCAGACCCAACACCCGGAAGGAAGCCGTGTCGGCATGACCACCACGCTGATCGACAAGCCGGCCGCGCCGTCACGATTCTCACGCTTCAAGCCCAACCTGGAAACGCTGCCGACCCTCGCGGCCGTGGCGATCTTCATCGGGATGCTCATCTATGGTGAGATCGCCTACGGGCGGATCATGCAGTTCAGCACCATCTCCAACCTGCTGATCAACAACGCCTACCTCATCATCCTGGCGGTCGGACTCACCTTCGTGATCCTCACCGGCGGCATCGACCTCTCGGTGGGTGCGGTCATCGCCATCAGCAGCCTCGTGGGGGTGATGCTGGCCAACGCCGGCTGGAACCCCATCGTCGTGATTGTGCTGATGATCCTGATCGGGTCCACCTTCGGTCTCGCCTCCGGTGTGCTGATCCAGTACTTCAATGTGCAACCTTTCATCGCGACCCTGGCGATGATGTTCCTGGCCCGGGGCCTGGCGGCCATCCTGAGCACCACCCCGCAGCGGCTGGAAGACGACTCGCCCATCCGCACCCTCTCCACGGAGTGGAAGGTCTACGACGGGCCCAAGATCAATGACCTCGTCACGACCCCCAACGTGCTCATCGCGGCGGCCGTCGTGATCGTGGCGTTCTTCCTGCTGCACCGCACCCGGTTCGGCCGCACCGTCTACGCGATCGGCGGCTCCGAGCAGTCCGCGCTGCTGATGGGCCTGCCCGTGGTGCGCACCAAACTGCTGATCTACGTCATCAGCGGCTCCCTCGCGGGACTGGCCGCCGTGGTCTACACGTCCAAGCTCGGTATCGCGCAGAACATCACCGGCGTCGGCTGGGAGCTCGACGCCATCGCCGCGGTGATCATCGGCGGCACACTGCTGACCGGCGGTGCGGGCTTCGTGCTCGGCTCGGTGATCGGCGCCCTCGTGCTCGGCCTGATGAACGTGCTCGTCACCCGCGACGGCGGCATCCCGCCGGAAGCCACCACGATCATCACCGGTGGCATCCTGCTGGCCTTCGTGCTGCTGCAGAGAGTGGTCGTGTCGCGCAAGCGCAAGACCTGATCCGCGTCCGGCACTGTCCCATCCCGGCACTGCCCTAATCCGGCACTGTCCCTTCCCGGCACAGCTACCCCATCCCGGCACTGCTACACCATCACGGCAGAGCCGCGTCCCCTCCTCCCCTCGCCAACCTCCCTCGCCACCCTCTTCAGGGCGCCCCGATCCTACGGGCGCCCTGCAGACTGTCGTCCCCCGGCGGCAGTCCCTTTTCGACAATGAAGCCGATCAAGGAGCAGTTCCAACATGAAAGCCGTCCCCATCCGCACCTTCGCCGCCGCCGTGGCGATATCCCTCACCGTCCCGCTCCTCGGGGCGACGCCCGCCGTCGCCGCCGACGACCATCTCGTTCTGCAGTACTCCTTCGACGAAACCTCCGGCACCGTGGCGGCCGACAGCTCCGGCAACGCCCACAACGGATCCTTCGTCGGTTCTCCGACCCTGGGCGGCGGTGACACCGGTGTGACGCTCGACGGCGTCGACGACCACGTCAAGCTGCCCGACAACATCCTCGCCGGACTCGACTCGATCACCGTCAGCACCGAGGTGCTGATCCGGTCGAACCAGCCCTCCCCGTACTTCATCTACGGGCTCGGCACCGCCGCGACGAGCAACTCGGGCGCGGGTTACCTGTTCGCGACCGGCAACAAATACAAGACCGCCATCACACCCACGTACTGGAACGGCGAACAGGTGGCCGACTCCGGGGCCGACCTGGCCCGCGGCGTCTGGAAGACCCTCACCTACACCCTCGACGACGCGACCGATGTGGCCACGCTCTACCTGGACGGTGTGAAGGTCGCCGGCAAGACCGGCGTCACAACCAAGCCCTCCGCGATCGGCGCGGGCACCACCTCCGCGAACTTCATCGGCCGCTCCAACTACGCTGCCGACAAGTACCTCGCCGGCAGCGTGCGCGACTTCCGCATCTACAACACGGCCCTCAGCGCCACCGACGTCGCGGCGTTGCAGCCCGCCGACGCCCAGCTGGTGACCCGCGACGCGGACCACCTCACCCTGGGCGACCTGTCGGCGGTGGAGTCGAATCTCACCCTTCCCACCTCAGGTCCGAACGGCTCGACCATCACCTGGGCGTCCGACACCCCGGCAACCATCTCCACCACCGGGGTCGTCACGCGTCCCGCGGCCGCCAGCGGCCCCGCCACGGTGACGCTGACCGCCACGGTGATGCGCGGCACCGCATCGGAGACCCGCACCTTCCCAGCCACAGTGACGCCTCTCCGCGACGACCAGGGTGATGTGGATGCCGCCGCCGCCGCCCTGGCCATCGCCACACTCGACGACGTGCGCGGCAACCTCACCCTGCCCGCCGCCCCGGCGGGTATCGGCCTCTCCTGGACCTCGTCCGACCCCGGTGTCGTCGCGATCGACGGGGTCGTCACCCGCCCGTCCGCAACCAAGGACGTCACCCTCACCGCCCACCTGACCAAGGGTGGTGCGACCGCCACCCGCGCCTTCACCGCGTCCGTGCGCCAGGCCGCCGAGCTGGGCGACTACGAGGGCTACGCCTTCGCCTACTTCACCGGCAACTCCCTCGAGGGCGAGAACATCTACCTCGCCGCCAGTGAAGGCAACAACGCGCTGGACTGGAACGAGCTCAACAACGGGCAGCCGGTGCTCCGCTCCACCGAAGGCACGAAGGGCCTGCGTGACCCGTTCATCATCCGCTCGCCCGAAGGCGACACGTTCTACCTGATCGCCACCGACCTCTCCATCGGCAGCGGCACCTCGTGGGGCGACTCGGTGCGCACCGGCAGCCAGTACCTCGAGGTCTGGGAATCGCACGACCTGGTGAACTGGACTGACCAGCGCCACGTCAAGGTCGCGCCCGACAACGCCGGCAACACCTGGGCCCCGGAGGCGTACTACGACGACACCATCGGTGCCTACGTGGTGTTCTGGGCCTCGTCGCTCTACGCTGACACCGACCCGGGCCACACCGGCAGCAGTTACCACCGGATGATGTACGTCACCACCCGGGACTTCGTGAGCTTCAGCACTCCTGAGGTGTGGCAAGACCAGGGAGTCTCCCGCATCGACTCGACCGTGCTCAAGGCCGACGACGTCTACTACCGCTTCACCAAGGACGAAGGGGCCGGCGGCACCGGCTGCACCGACATCATCCAGGAGTCCTCCACCGAGTTGCGCGCCACCCTTGAATCGTGGACCCAGGTCGACAGCTGCATCGGAAAGAAGGCCAACACCAGCGCGGTAGAGGGCCCGACCGCCTTCCAGGCCAACCCCGGCGACGTGAACGGTGACAAGACCTACCTCTTCGTGGACGAGTACGGCGGACGCGGCTACATCCCGCTGCAGACCGACGACATCGCCCACCCCGACTGGAAGGTGGCCCCGAAGTACGACCTGCCGGCCAGTCCCCGGCACGGCACCGTCATCCCGGTGACCGCGGCCGAACTGGAAACCCTCACCGAGGAACTCGGGCAGGGCCCCGCCCCGGTGCCGGCCAACGAGGACGGCGAGATCCTGCGCTACACCTTCGAGAACGGGTCCGGCACGCGGCTCAGCGACGTCTCCGGCAACGGCCAGGACGGCACCATCGTCGGCGGCGCGACCTGGAGCGACAGTGCGCTGCAGCTCAACGGCAGCACCGGCTACGTCGACCTGCCCGACAACATCCTGTCGGGCGTGACCGACGTGTCGATCGAGGCGGATGTCTGGATCGACCCCGCCCAGGCCAACCCGTACTTCATCTACGGACTGGGCAACACCGTCAACAAAGCGGGCAACGGATACCTGTTCTCCACCGGCAATGCCTACCGCACCAGTCTCGCGACAGGTAACTGGTCGACAGAGCAGACGGTGTCGCAGGGCAGTAACCTGGCCCGCGGCACCTGGGCGCACCTCACCTATGTGCTCCAGGGCACGACGGCCACGCTTTACCTCGACGGAGTGGCCGTGAAGACGGGCACGGTGACCGCCGACCCGGGCGACATCGGCGGCGGCATCACCACCGCCAACTACCTTGGTCGGTCGAACTACGACACCGACAACACGTTCCGCGGCAAGTTCCGTGAGTTCGCCATCTACAACCGGGCGCTGTCCTCCGCCGAGGTCCTCGCGGCCTCCGGCAACAGCACGGCGCTGGCCGGCGTCACGCTCGCCGAGAGCGACGTCCTCAAGCTGGATCCGATCGTGAACCAGGCCGCCCACGAGGTCGTTTTCCCGGTGAAGCCCGGCACCGACCTGAGCGCCCTCACCCCGGTGTTCGCCACGTCCGCCGCCATTGTCGCGGCTCCGGCCTCCGGGACGACCGTGGACCTGCGCACTCCGGTGACGGTCACCCTGACCGGGGCCGGCTCGAGCGTGACCTGGACGCTGCGGGCGGTCGAGATGGCCAGCCCCAGCATCCCCGGGCTGTACGCCGACCCGAACGTCGTGGCGTTCGGTGATACCTATTACATCTACGCGACCGCGGACGGCTATGCGGGGTGGGGCGGCAAGGACTTCTACGTCTGGTCGTCTCAGGACCTCGTGAGCTGGGAGCGCTCGGACAAGCCGATCCTGACCCTCGACGGTGCCAGCGGTACCGTGCCGTGGGCAACCGGGAACGCGTGGGCGCCGACCATCACGGAGAAGGACGGCAAGTTCTACTTCTACTTCAGCGGGCACAACGCCACGTACGACCGCAAGACCATCGGGGTGGCCGTCGCCGACAGCCCGGAGGGCCCGTTCACGGCCGATCCGACCGCGATGATCCTCAACAACGAGGCCGTCACCTCCGGTCAGGCAATCGACCCGGCCGCGTTCGTGGACCCGGTCAGCCGCAAGCACTACCTGTTCTGGGGCAACGGCTCGCCCGTATACGCGGAGCTCGCCGATGACATGCGCTCGATCAAGCCCGCGACCCTGAAGAAGATCAGCGGCCTGACCGACTTCCGCGAGGGCGCCTTCCTCAACTACCGGGACGGGATGTACCACCTCACCTACTCCATCGACGACACCGGCTCGGAGAACTACCGCGTCGGTTACGCCACGGCGACGAGCGTGGACGGACCGTGGACCTACCGCGGGGTGATCCTGCAGAAGGACACCACCCAGGGGATCTTGGCCACCGGCCACAACTCGGTGCTCAACGTGCCGGGTACCGACGACTGGTATATCGTCTATCACCGCTTCGCGATGCCCGGCGGCGACGGCCAGCACCGCGAGACCACGATCGACAGGCTCACCTTCAACCCGGTGACCGGACTGATCAACCCGGTCACCCCGACCCTGACGAGCGTGCCGGCGCAGCGAATCGAGGATGCGCAGCCGCTGGCGACCCGCATCGAGGGCATCGCGAAGGTGGGAGAGACCCTCACCGCCGTCGTCGACGTGCCCTGGACGGCGACAGGATACGTCTGGACCAGGGACGGTGACCCGGTCGACGGCGCCACCGAGGCGAGCTACCTGCTCACCTCTGCCGACCTGGGTTCCACCATCGCGGTGCGGGTGACCGCCGACAAGCCGCTCTGGTCCTCGGCGGACGCCGAGGCCGGCACCGGACCGGTGCAGGCCGCGGATGCCGTGATCGACCCCGTCGTGACGGCGGCGGTCGAGGGCGCGGCAGCCAACGCTGCCGGCTGGTACTCCGGGGCGGTCACGGTTGCTCTCACACTCAACGACGGAGCCGCCGGCGACATCGAATACCGCCTGGACGGCGGCACGTGGACGAGTTACGCCACGCCGATCGCGCTCGCCGCAGACGGTGACCACCTGGTGGAGCACCGGGTGAGCGTGGACGGCACCCCCGTCGACGTCTCCCTGGGCAGCCTGACCGTGCGGATCGACGCCACAGCACCGGTGTCGACGGTCACGCTGGACCCGGCAGACGGTGTCGGCACGCCGGCGAAGCCGGTGCACCTGGCCCTCGCGGCAACCGATGGTACCTCCGGAGTGGGGGAGCTGCAGTACCGCTTCGGCGACGCGGCCTGGGCGGCCCTGCCTGCCGACGGGCTGACCTTCGCCGAGGTGGGCGCCACGGTGGTGTCCTACCGCGCGGTGGATCGTGCCGGCACCGTCGAGGCGCATCGCACCGTCGTCGTCGTCGTCACCGGTCCGGCCACCGATCCGGGAACGAACCCGGGCACTGACCCGGGAACGAACCCTGGCACCAACCCCGGAACGGGACCGGGAACCGGTCCGGGCACGACGCCCGGCACGGACCCGGGCACCGGCGCCGGACCGGGCACATTGCCCGGCACCGGGCCGGGCACCCCGCCCGGTACGGGACCCGGAACGGGATCCGGCGCGGGCACGGCGAGCACGCTGACGCTCACGTCATCCGTGCTGGAAGCCGGCGGAACGGTCACGGTCAGCGGCAGCGGGTTCACTCCCGGTGAGCGGGTGGAGTTCACCCTGTTCTCCACACCGCGCTACCTCGGCGGCGTGCAGAGCGACGCGGCCGGATCCTTCACCGCGACGCTCAGCATCCCGGCAGGGGTGGAACCGGGCAGCCACACCCTGCGAGCGGTGGGCGCAACCTCGGGCACGATCGCGACCTTCGCCGTGACCGTCAAGGCCGCCGGCAACGGCGCGCCCCTCGCGGCCACCGGTGCGGATGCGGGGTGGCCGGCGTCTCTCGCCCTGCTGCTCCTGGCGGCGGGAACGCTCCTGCTGCTGGTGCGGCGCGGAGTCGTGCGGCGGCGTCGCCCGGCGAGCACGCGCGGGTAGCCGGGCGTTGTGACGAGGCCCTGCGGGCCCTCGCGGTGGACACCACCGGAGGGCCCGCGGGGCCTCTGTCGTTGCCGGGGCGGCAGAGGCGTTCGAGTTGTACCCCAGGGCGGGGGACGGATCTGCCGGCGACGCGCCCGGCGCGCGGGAGGCCGGATTCCACTGGGTGAAATCCCGACTTCCCCCAACCTGTGGATAACTTGGCCGTCTGCCGCGTAATCCTGCGGCGTTTCAGGGCAGCGCCCTGTTGACAACCGGTGGAATGTCGGTGGATAAGTACATAATTGTAATTCCCGCATGTAGTGGCCGTTCCCATTGTGGATCACTAGATGTAGTATTGAAGTCCAAGCAATCGCACAACGCCTGAAACTGAACTTCGCACCTCACGGGTGCATTTCCACCACATTTCCATCACGTCTTCACCACGGTTTTTGCTCAGCTTTGCCCACGGTCCTGAACGACGAGAACGATACGAGAGGCCTCTCCATGGCAATCACCGTTTACACCAAGCCGTCCTGCGTGCAGTGCACCGCCACCTACCGCGCCCTGGACAACAAGGGCATCGAGTACAACATCCTCGACCTGTCGGCCGACGAGAACGCACTCGAAGCCGTCAAGGCGCTCGGTTACCTGCAGGCGCCCGTCGTCATCACCGACGAGGACCACTGGTCGGGCTTCCGCCCCGACAAGATCAACGAGCTCGCCGCCCGCCTGGCGTAGCGATCACCGCGCCTGGGGGGCGCCGCCCGCCGAATGCCCGATGAGGGTACTCGCACAACTCGCACGAAAAGGGGACCCATGCTGCTTCAGGCTGATTCCACTCGCGAGTCCACCGCCGAAAGCGCCGGCTCCGCCGCGGTCGACATCATCTATTTCTCGAGCCTCTCCGGCAACACCAAACGGTTCGTCGAGAAGCTCGGGCGGCCGGCCGCCCGCATCCCGCTCTACCCCAAGGATGCGCCGCTCGTCGCCGAGCGGCCCTACGTGCTCGTCGTGCCCACCTATGGCGGCGGCATCGAGGGGTCTGCGGTACCCAAGCAGGTCATCCGTTTTCTGAATGACGAGCGGAACCGCTCGCTCATCCGCGGCGTCATCGGCGCCGGGAACACAAATTTCGGTGAGGCCTACTGCCTCGCCGGGGACATCATCGCGCAGAAGTGCGGTGTGCCCCATCTGTATCGCTTTGAAGTATTCGGCACACCGGACGACGTAGCCACCGTTCACGAGGGATTGGAAGAATTTTGGAAGCAACAGCCGTGAAGGTCACCCCGATCAGCCCGCCGTCAGGCCTGGACATGGACTATCACTCCCTGAACGCCATGCTCAACCTGTACGGTCCGAGCGGGGAGATCCAGTTCGACAAGGACCGCGAGGCTGCCCGGGAGTTCTTCCTGCAGCACGTGAACCAGAACACGGTGTTCTTCCACTCGCTGCGCGAGCGCCTCGACTACCTGGTGGAGAAGGAGTACTACGAGCAGGCCGTGCTCGACATGTACAGCTTCGAGTTCATCACCCGTCTGAACGACCTGGCGTACTCGAAGAAGTTCCGTTTCCAGACCTTCCTCGGCGCGTTCAAGTACTACACCTCCTACACGCTGAAGACTTTCGACGGCAAGCGTTACCTCGAGCGCTTCGAGGACCGCGTCGTGATGACCGCCCTCGGCCTGGCCCAGGGCGACGAAAACCTCGCGGTGGCCCTCGTCGAAGAGATCATCGCCGGCCGCTTCCAGCCGGCCACCCCCACCTTCCTCAACTCCGGTAAGGCCCAGCGCGGCGAGCTCGTCTCCTGCTTCCTGCTCCGCATCGAAGACAACATGGAGTCCATCTCCCGCGGCATCAACTCGTCGCTGCAGCTGTCCAAGCGCGGCGGCGGCGTGGCCCTGCTGCTCTCCAACATCCGTGAGTCCGGTGCGCCGATCAAGCAGATCGAGAACCAGTCCAGCGGAATCATCCCCGTAATGAAGCTGCTCGAAGACTCCTTCAGCTACGCCAACCAGCTCGGTGCCCGTCAGGGTGCCGGCGCGGTGTACCTGCAGGCGCACCACCCCGACATCATGCGCTTCCTCGACACCAAGCGCGAGAACGCCGACGAGAAGATCCGCATCAAGACCCTCTCGCTCGGTGTGGTCATCCCCGACATCACCTTCGAGCTGGCCAAGAACAACGAGGACATGTACCTGTTCTCCCCGTACGACGTCGAGCGCGTCTACGGTGTGCCGTTCGCCGACATCTCGGTCACCGAGAAGTACCACGAGATGGTCGACGACCCGCGCATCAAGAAGTCCAAGATGAAGGCCCGCGACTTCTTCCAGACGCTCGCCGAGATCCAGTTCGAGTCCGGCTACCCGTACATCATGTTCGAAGACACCGTGAACGAGGCGAACCCCATCAAGGGCCGCGTCAACATGTCAAACCTGTGCTCGGAGATCCTCCAGGTCAACACCCCGACCACGTACAACGAGGACCTCTCCTACGACACCATCGGCAAGGACATCTCCTGCAACCTGGGCTCGATGAACATCGCCCTGGCCATGGATGCGCCCGACTTCGGCCGGGTCGTCGACACCGCCATCCGCGGCCTCAGCGCCGTCTCCGACCAGAGCCACATCGCGTCGGTGCGTTCGATCGAGAGCGGTAACGACAAGTCGCACGCCATCGGCCTCGGCCAGATGAACCTGCACGGCTACCTCGCCCGTGAGCGGGTGTACTACGGCAGCGAAGAAGGCATCGACTTCACCAACATCTACTTCTACACGGTGCTGTTCCACGCCCTGCGCGCCTCGAACAAGATCGCCATCGAGCGGGGCATCACCTTCGAGGGCTTCGCCGATTCCACCTACGCCTCCGGCACCTTCTTCGACAAGTACACCGACCAGGTGTGGGAGCCGGCCACCGCCCGCGGCGCCGAGCTGTTCGCGAACTCCAACGTCGAGATCCCCACGCAGGCCGACTGGGCCGAGCTCAAGGCATCCGTCATGGAACACGGCATCTACAACCAGAACCTGCAGGCCGTGCCGCCGACCGGGTCGATCTCCTACATCAACAACTCGACCGCGTCGATCCACCCGATCGCCTCGAAGATCGAGATCCGCAAGGAAGGCAAGCTCGGCCGCGTGTACTACCCGGCGCCGTTCATGACGAACGACAACACCGAGTTCTACCAGGATGCCTATGAAATCGGCTACGAGAAGGTCATCGACACCTACGCCGCGGCGACGCAGCACGTGGACCAGGGCCTCTCGCTGACCCTGTTCTTCAAGGACACCGCCACGACCCGCGACATCAACCGCGCGCAGATCTACGCGTGGAAAAAGGGCATCAAGACGATCTACTACATCCGTCTGCGCCAGATGGCCCTCGAGGGCACCGAGGTTGAGGGCTGCGTCAGCTGCGCGCTGTGATGTAACAGAGGCATAATCGGTGGTCGAGCTTGTCGAGACCACGCAAGCAGATCTCGACAAGCTCGACCAACGGTGCACCACCACAAAAGGACAAGAAATGATTGACAAGCTCAAGCTCGTCTCCCACGTTGACGCGATCAACTGGAACAAGATCGAAGACGAGAAAGACGTCGAGGTCTGGAACCGCCTCGTCAACAACTTCTGGCTGCCCGAGAAGATCCCGCTCTCCAACGACGTGCAGTCCTGGAACACCCTCACCCCGGTGGAGCAGCAGCTCACCATGCGCGTGTTCACCGGCCTGACCCTGCTGGACACCATCCAGGGCACCGTCGGCGCCGTGTCGCTGATCCCGGATGCGATCACCCCGCACGAAGAGGCCGTCTACACGAACATCGCGTTCATGGAGTCAGTGCACGCCAAGAGCTACTCGTCGATCTTCTCAACCCTGTGCTCGACGAAGGAGATCGACGAAGCGTTCCGCTGGTCGACCGAAAACGTCAACCTGCAGAAGAAGGCGTCCATCGTGATGGACTACTACCAGGGCGACGACCCGCTCAAGCGCAAGGTCGCCTCGACCCTGCTCGAGTCGTTCCTGTTCTACTCCGGCTTCTACCTGCCCATGTACTGGTCCAGCCGCGCCAAGCTCACGAACACGGCCGACCTCATCCGTCTGATCATCCGGGATGAAGCCGTGCACGGCTACTACATCGGCTACAAGTTCCAGAAGGGCCTCGAGAAGGAGACCCAGGAGCGTCGCGACGAGATCAAGGACTACACCTTCAACTTGATGTTCGAGCTCTACGAGAACGAGATCCAGTACACGCAGGACCTCTACGACGAAGTCGGCCTGACCGAAGACGTCAAGAAGTTCCTGCACTACAACGCCAACAAGGCCCTGATGAACCTCGGCTACGAGCCGATGTTCCCCAAGGCCGTCACCGACGTGAACCCGGCGATCCTCTCGGCCCTGTCGCCGAACGCCGACGAGAACCACGACTTCTTCTCCGGGTCGGGTTCCTCGTACGTCATCGGCAAGGCCGTCAACACCGAAGACGACGACTGGGACTTCTAGCCCCCGGCTGCTCTCGTCTGAGCGTATCCATTTCCGAAGAAAGCACCCTCGATCACGTGATCGAGGGTGCTTTTTGCCGAAATGAGTGGCGGATGCTCTAGCGACCTTGGCTTCGGGCGTGGATGGGCCGACCGACGCCGAGGACGGCATCCTGCAGCGCGGCAGGTACGTCGCTGACCGGTCGGTCTGTGCTCGCGGGCCCGCCAGAGCGGATCCAGGCGAGCAGGGCGTGCAGGATCGCCGGTTGGTCGACACCGCCCAGCCAGACGGATGCCCCGGTAGTGCCGGTGGCTCCGTCCCGGCAGGCAACGGCGGCGACGGCCCCGGTGACGCAGGCTCCCACGCAGGGCGTCGACACGAGAACGGCGCCGCGACGGTTCGCGACAGTAGAGCGCACCCGGTCTGCGCCGGTCCGGTCGTCCGCCAGGCGGTGCAGGGCCTCGCAGCGGTGGCCCGCGCACAGCGCGATGAGGGGGCCGCTCGCTCCGGTAGGGGGAGGAGGTTCTGCGTGGTGGCTCGTCATGGCTCAGTCCTCTCAGGTTGGCTCGACGGCGGTGCGGGCCTAGGCGTCGTCCCTGTCGAGCTCCCAGGCCGGGAATGGGTCGGCCAGGCTCGTCCACTCCAGGGGCCCGCCGACGAACTCGTGGTCGTCGAGCAGGCAGGCGTCGAGGTTGGCGGTGAGCGTGGCAGCGTCGAGGTCCTTGCCGAAGAAGGCGATCTCCTGGCCCCACGGCGAGTCGGGGTCGTGACTGCCCATGCCGGTCGGCTCGAACTCGATGGTCGGGCCGGCGCTGTTCCAGGAGCCGACGACGTGGGGGCGGGTCGCGAGGCGGAAGAGCCCGCGTGAACGCAGAATCTCACCCGCCTGGGCGGACCTGTCGCTGAGGAAGTCGGCCAGTCGGCCCGGATGGAACGGCCGGGGATCGCGGTAGACGAAGCAGCCGAGACCGGTGCGGCTGGACGCCAGCAGGCCTTCGCCGTTCAGCTGCCGGATCCATCCGGGGCTCTGCTGGAGCCAGCGCAGCATGTCGTCCCGCGGCGGCAGCCAGGGGCTGACGGAACTGCGTCCATGCCGGGCGAAGACGACGTGGCTGGACGGGTTGAGCAGGCGCACGAAGTCGCGCAGGTCTGCGCAGTCGACCGCGCTGGCGAGGTCGGTCTTGTTGATCACCACCACACTGGCCCACTCGATCTGCTGCACGAGCGCATCCGCTACGGTTCGGTCATGCTCACCGTGTGTGACGCAGGTCGCCGGGGGCTCGGGTGCGAGGGTGTCGCTGCGGATGTCCCGCCAGAAACTGGAGGCGTCGAGAACGCTGACGAAATTGCCCAGACGGATGGCACCGGTGCCGGGCGCGGGCGCCAGGTCGCCGCCGGCCGCGATCACCGAGATGGCCACCTCGACCGGAACGGCCGACGGGTGCACCTCGAGCATCACGTCGGCCGTGCTGCTGGCGCTCGCGATGGCCAGGCTCACGGCCTCGGGATCCGAGCCCTGCAGGCCGATGCTCGCTCGCCCGCTTGCCCGGGCCATGGAAGATTTGCCGGCGCCGGGGAGTCCGCTGACGAGGTCCACGGTGAGGAATGAAGTCGGTGTCATGCCTGTTACTCTAATTGATATTCATTCTCAATAAGGAAGAGGCGGCCATGAAAGTTCGCAATTCGCTCAAAGCCCTCAAACAACTCCCCGGCGCCCAGATCGTGCACCGCCGCGGCCGGGTGTTCGTGATCAACAAGAAGAACCCGCGCCTGAAGGCCCGACAGGGCTGAGCCGTGCCGATCGGTGCATAGCTCCTGCAATTCGCCCGCGCACCCATCCGGTGCCCGCGGGATGCCGCGGGCACGGTTGGTCCGGTACCGAAACTGCAGGAGTTATGCCACGGGGAGGGTGGATCCCCATCGCGCCCGGGGCGACCGCGGGCTATCGTGTGGGCGTGCCCGCTCCAGTCGACGCGAAGCGCGCTCACGCCGTTGGCGTGCAGCGCCTTCTCGAGAGCTATCGGGCCGTCCCCGCGGGTGCCCCGATTCGGCTGGCCAAACCGACGTCGAATCTGTTCCGGGCCCGCGCCGACAACACCGTCACGGGCCTGGACACCTCCGGGCTGACCGGCGTCATCGCGGTTGACGCAGAGACACGAACGGCTGACGTGGCCGGCATGTGCACCTACGAGAACCTGGTCGCCGCGACCCTTCAGTCTGGACTGGCGCCGCTGGTGGTACCTCAATTGAAGACCATCACGCTGGGCGGCGCAGTCACCGGCCTCGGCATCGAGTCGACGTCGTTCCGCAACGGCCTGCCGCACGAATCGGTGCTGGAGATGGACATCCTGACCGGCGCCGGCGAGGTGCTCACCGCATCCCCGCACGAACACGCCGATCTGTTCCGAGCCTTCCCCAACTCGTATGGGACTCTCGGCTACGCGGTGCGATTGCGCATCGACCTCGAACCCGTACAACCGTTCGTCGCGCTCAGTCACGTGCGCTTCCACTCGCTCCTCGACCTGGTCGGGGCCATGCAGGACATCCTCGAGACCGGGAGGTTCGACGGGGACCGGGTCGACTACCTCGACGGCGTGGTGTTCAGCGCGGCGGAAAGCTATCTCTGCCTCGGCCGGAAGACCAGTGCGCCCGGCCCCGTCAGCGACTACACCGGCCAGCAGATCTACTATCGCTCCATCCGGCACGACAACGGGGTGACGGATGACCGCCTCACTGTCCACGACTACCTCTGGCGGTGGGACACCGACTGGTTCTGGTGTTCGGAGGCGTTCGGTGCACAGAATCCGCAGATCCGCAGGCTCTGGCCACGACGCTACCGGCGCAGCAGCGTCTACGGGAATCTGATGAAATACGAACAACGGTTCCACATCGGCGATCGCATCGAGAAGATTCGCGGACGACCACCACGTGAACGCGTCGTGCAGGACATCGAGGTGCCGATAGGGCGATGCGCTGAGTTCCTGCAGTGGTTCCTGGACACCGTGCCGATCACGCCGATCTGGCTGTGCCCTCTGCGGTTGCAGGGCGAGAACAGCTGGCCGCTCTACCCGATCCGGCCCCATCAGAGCTACGTGAACGTCGGCTTCTGGTCCACGGTGCCGGTCGGCGCCACCGAAGGGGCGACGAACCGCCTCATCGAACGCAGGGTCCGCGAGCTTGACGGGCACAAGTCGCTGTACTCCGACTCCTACTACTCCCGGGAAGAGTTCGATGAACTCTACGGCGCGGACAGCTACCGGACCGTGAAGAACACCTACGACCCTGATTCCCGGCTCCTCGACCTCTATGCCAAGGCGGTGCAACGACGATGACCACATTCAAGGATCGCGCGACCAAGTCGCCGTCGCCGGCGGTAGCGACGGGGAAAGCGAGAACGGCGGGGAGGTACTCCCTCGCCGAGGTGCTGGAGATCTTGGCCGGTGGTCGGCTTCCGCTGCGGTTCACCGCCTACGACGGGAGTTCCGCAGGACCGCCCGACGCGTCGTTCGGGCTGGACCTGAAGACCCCGCGCGGTACGAGCTACCTCGCCACCGGCCGCGGTGACCTCGGTCTCGCCCGCGCCTACATCGCCGGCGACCTCGATATCCGCGGTGTGCACCCTGGGGACCCCTATGAACTGCTCAAAGCCCTCGCCGACAGCCTCGTCTTCATCCACCCGCCGGTGCGGACGATGGTCGACATCATCCGCTCCATAGGTGTCGAACACCTGCGCCCGATAGCGCCGCCGCCCCAGGAAGCTCAGCCCCGATGGCGCAGGATCGCCGGGGGACTACGGCACAGCAAGACCCGTGACGCGGACGCGGTGCACCACCACTACGACGTCTCGAACACCTTCTACGAGCTGGTGCTCGGGCCGTCTATGACCTACACCTGCGCGTGTTACCCGCACGGGAGCGCCTCGCTCGAGGAGGCGCAGGAGAACAAGTACCGGCTTGTCTTCGAGAAGCTGCGGCTGACACCGGGCGACCGACTGCTCGACGTCGGATGCGGCTGGGGCGGCATGGTGCGCTACGCCGCACGCCGCGGCGTGCGAGCCACCGGTGTGACGCTGTCGACCGAGCAGGCCGGGTGGGCACGGCGCGCCATCAGCGACGAGGGCTTGAGCGACCTGGCCGAGGTTCGGTACGGCGACTATCGCGACGTCAGGGAAACCGGATTCGACGCGGTGTCGTCGATCGGGCTGCTCGAGCACATCGGCCGGCGAAACTATCCGTCGTACTTCCGCTTTCTGCAGTCCCGGCTGCGCCCCGGCGGGCTGCTGCTCAATCACAGCATCACCAGGCCCGAGAACCACCACCTGCCCGAGGCGCGCGGTTTCATCGATCGCTACGTCTTCCCCGATGGGGAGCTCACCGGATCGGGCCGGATCATCAGCGATGCCCAGAACATCGGCCTGGAGGTGCTGCACGACGAGAACCTGAGACCGCACTACGCGATGACGCTGCGCGATTGGTGCGCCAACCTCGTCGACCACTGGGATGAGGCGGTCGCCGAGGTCGGGCTCCCCACCGCGAAAGTGTGGGGTCTGTACATGGCTGGCTCTCGGCTCGGGTTCGAGAGCAACGGCATTCAGTTGCACCAGATCCTGATGACCAGGCCGGGCAATCAGAGCGGTGTCGGGGAGCTACCGCTGCGGCCGTGGTGGACACCCTAAAGCGACCAGCCCGTGATGCAGCGTGTTGGCCCCATTTCGTTCCGGCAGGGGCGGGCGGCGGCCTACGCTGGTGAAATGTCCCGCACCATGCGCTTGAAGCCCAATGAGCTGGTCACGGCGTGGCCGGATGGGCCCGCCAGCGACCCGATCGGAGAGGTGGCCCGGGTGTTTGCGGCCAATCTGCGCCGGTCTATCGGGGAGAGAAGCATTCGAAGCGCCGCGGAGGCCTGCGGGATGAACCACGCGACCCTGATCGGGATCCTGGAGGGCCGTGCCTGGCCGGACATGGAGACCATCGCCAAGCTCGAGCGCGGGCTGGATGTGGCGCTCTGGCCCGGCCACGGCACCCTCTCCTAACCGGTTGCGCCGTGAGGTCGGGTCACGGGGTCTCGACAAGCTCGACCGGCGAGGTGGTTGCGCCCGTGAGGTCGGCCCGCGGGGTCTCGACAAGCTCGACCGGCGAGGTGGTTGCGCCCGTGAGGTCGGCCCGCGGGGCCTCGACAAGCTCGACCGGCGAAGTGGTTGCGCCCGTGAGGTCGGCCCGCGGGGTCTCGCCCCCTCGACCGGTGGGATGGGCGCGACCATGCGGTGATCGAGCTTGTCGAGATCCGTTAGCGGTGGTTCTCGGTCTGCTCGACCTGGTCGGCGAGGTCGTCGGGGCTCAGCTCCGCGTTCTTGAACTCGGCGGTGAGCGGCAGCTCGAGGTGCAGGTCGGTGCCGATGCAGATGTCGATGGTGCCGGAGAGCAACTTGAAGTCCAGCACGTGGCCGCCGTGCCGACGGTCGGCGTCGATGTAGTGCACGTGCCCGCCGGGGACCCCGATGCCCTGACCGTAGAGCGGGGTGCGGAAACCCGCCACGACCCCGGCCGAGCGGCCGAACTCGATCGTCTTCTCGCCGCGGATGGCCTCCGACATGGGCTGGTACGGCTTCTCCTGCCGCTCGACGGCCCGCACCCGCACCCACTCGAACTCGCCGGTGAGACGCACGGCATAGAGGTAGTTGGAGCTCTGCAGGGTGTCGGTGATCAGGCTGACGGCCTCATCACGGGTCGCCGGCGTAGTGACCGGGATGCTCACCGTTGGACGGAACTCGGTGACGACGGCGAACGGCGTGCGTTCATCGCCCTCGGCCGGTGTCACAGTGCCGTCGGCGCGCATCCGGTAACAGACGCCGTCGAGGATCAGCATCTCGCCGTCGAGCGCGTTGAAGGTGCCGAGCCCGAAATCACCGTGTTCGAGCAGCGTGGCCACGGTGGTCTCGCCGTCGTAGATGCCGTCGAGCAGAGCGCTCATCAGGCTGGTCTGGTAGACGAGATGGCGGCCGGCAGATGCGTCCACGATGGTTCCTCCTGTGCGGGTCCGCTGCTTAGAGCGAGGGAATCAGTTCGGGCACCCGGCAGGGCTGGCCGTGGGCAAGGTTCAGGCAGGCGTCGAAGACGTCGGGGTACGGGTCGGTTCCGCCGGGGCCGAACCAGGCCGTGTAGAACAGCCAGAAGTTGAGGTTGCCGTGGGTGGAGCATCCGTCGCCGTCACTGTCGGGGTCGGCCAGGGCGGCCTCGTTCGGCTGGTACGGCGTGTAGTTGTACAGGTTGGCGGTGGCCTGATTCTGGATGTCGACGGTGCTGGCGCCGCACTCGGCGTCGGGGTTGTAGCCCACCTCGACGGCGCCGATCTTGTAGGCCCGATCGGGCTCCTGGGTGTACTGCCGGAACTGCCAGGCCGCGTTGTAGACCTGGTTGAAGAAGCCGAAGTAGTCCGCGTTGCAATCGGCGGTGTCGGGGCAGCCGTAACCCGTGGCACGCAGGTACCCGGACTCGGTGGGGCGGCTGAGCAGCGACTGCTCCTTCTGCAGCAAAACCAGCAGCACACGGGGGCTGATGCCGCAGGCCTCGGCGACCTTGCTGAGGATGCGGCTGGCGTGTTCATGGGCGGCGCCGGAGTACGCGGCGCAGTGGCCGGCCCCGGCGGCGGGCTCGTCGGTGGTGGTCTCGCGATACTCCCACAGGCAGGGGGAGGAATCGGTGCGGACGCAGCTGCGCGATTGCAGGAAGGTCTGGATCTCGGCTTCGGTCATGGCCGCGGCGTTGTAGAAGCTGAAGTCGCTGAGGATGCGTCCCGGTTCAAAACCGGCGAGGTCGATCGTGTCTGTGGCGACCGGGACCACCGGTGCGGCGGCGTCGGCGGTGGCCGGCTCGGCGCGGACGGCCGCGGTGATCAGCGCGGCACCGCCGAGGGTCACGACGAGAAGCGCGGCGGTGGCGAGCGCGGTCAAACGGTGGCGCTCGAAGAAGCTCATCCCGCCACACTATCGAAGGCGCACGGACGCGTGATGAGAGGAGCCTGCGAGGCGGGTGCAGCTGGGCTGTCAGCACGTGCATTACGGGCGTCTAACAATGCGCGAGGGCACCCGTAGGGGTGTGCTGGGCGGCGCATCCGCTTGGATATGATTACTCGTCAGGAAAGGCGGAAACCGTGCCGAATGGTACATCGACAGGCCTCCTGCGTGGGCGTTACCGGCTGCTGGAGTTGATCGGCCAGGGTGGGATGGGTGCGGTCTACAAGGCCACCGATGAGTTCCTGGGCCGCAACGTGGCCATCAAGATCTTTCTCGCCAACGCCACGGCCCCGGCCGACGTGCGGCGCCAGGAAGACGAGGTCAATATCCTCGCCTCACTCAGCCACCACAGTCTCGTCACGCTGCTCGACGCGGCCGTCGACCGCAGCGATCCCGCCCGGCCGCGCATCTACCTCGTCATGGAGCTCGTCGAGGGCGCCGACCTGCAGCGCAAGCTGGCCCGCGGCCCACTCCCCGTGCGGCAGATCGCCCAACTTGCTTACGACCTGGCCGAGGGCCTCGAGTACATCCACTCCCGCGGAGTCGTGCACCGCGACATCAAGCCGGCCAACGTGCTGCTCGTGGACTACAACGGCGACAACTCCCGCACCCGCGCGAAACTCACCGACTTCGGCATCGCGCTGCTCGCCGAGTCCGAGCGGTTCACCGCGGAGGGTTCCGCCACGGGCAGTGCCCACTACATGAGCCCGGAGCAGGCCAAGGGCGACCCGGTCGGCCCGGCCAGCGATGTGTACGCCCTGGGCCTCGTGCTGCTGGAGTGCTTCACCGGTGTGGTCGCGTTTCCCGGTGCCGCCGTGCCCTCCGCGCTGGCCCGGTTGATGAACGACCCGGAGATCCCCGCCACAGTGCCCGCCGCCTGGGCCGGCCTGATCGGAGCCATGACGGCCCGCGACCCGCGCGACCGCCCGCTCGTGCACGACCTGGTGCTGGCCATGCGTCAGCTGATCATCGGCGCCTCGGGGCGCCACCGCGCCGGCGCCCCCGTGCAGTTGGCAGCCACCCGGCCCATCGTGCGGCCCGGCGCCCCCGAATCCTCCGACGAGGAGGGGCGGATGACGGCGGTGCGGCGGTACGACCTGCTGGACACTCCACCGGACGGTGCCTTCGACCGCATCACCGCCCTGGCGGCCCGGATCTTCCAGGTGCCGATCGCGCTCGTGAGCGTGGTGGACTACGACCGGATCTGGTTCAAGTCCCGGCACGGACTCACCGTGGAACAGATCGACCGCGACGCGGGCCTCTGCGCCTCGGCGATCCTGCAGGCCGAACCGTGGGTGGTCACCGACGCCCGGAGCGACGCACGAGCTCTGGCGAACCCGCTGGTGGCCGGGGAGATGGGCCTACAGTTCTACGCCGGTGTGCCGCTGACCTCCAGGGATGGCCACAACCTCGGCGCACTCTGCCTCATCGACTTCGTGCCGCGCGAGTTCTCGCCCGCCGAGCAGGCCACCCTGGCGGATCTCGCGGCGATGGTGATGAGCGAACTCGAGTTGCGGCTGGACAGCCGCCAGGCCCTTCTCAACGGCCGCTCGCTGCGGGGCTGACCGCGCCGACGGCTGACCGCGACGCTCCGTCGCCCGGGCGGCGGGACCGGCTATGCCGGTCGGGGCGGAAAACTGCGGCCGGAATTGCGCCGGCCTCTTCCAGCGCCCGGCGCCGAGCGGTTGAATGGGGACACCACCGGAAGTCGGAGCGACCGCCTTCTGCGTGCGGGAGGTCATCATGGATGCTGACACGGGTATGAACGACAGCGCCGCCGAGCGAGAGCCACGGGCGCAGGCGGCAACGGGCGACGCGGCCGATGTGCACGCCGAGGCCGCGGCGCAACCGCCCCAGGAGCCCGGTCCTCGCGCGGGCATAGTGGTCGGGCACGACGGCTCAGCCGATGCCGACCGTTCCCTGGCTGTGGCCCTCGACCTCGCCGCCGGGCTCTCGGTACCCGTGACGATCGTGCGCGCCTGGTCGATCGACACCGCGCCCCGGCCGGCCAACTGGGAATTCGGCTACGTGTCGTCGTACTCCGACTACGAGGCCGCGGTGCGGAGCCGGCTAACGGCGGACACCCGCGCGGCCGTAGCGGCGCATCCAGGCCTCGACGTGGAGTACCGGGTGGCGTTGGGCGCGCCGGCCAAGACGCTCATCGAGGTGTCCAGGGGGTCGCGGATGCTCGTGGTGGGCTCGCGGGGGCGCGGCGGGCTGGCCGGGATGCTGCTGGGCTCGGTGAGCGAGCAGTGCGTGCGGCACGCGGACTGCCCGGTACTGGTGGTGCGCCCGCGGGTGTGACGCCCGAGCGGCTCTCAGCCCATCTGCAGGCGGTTGCCCACGGCGAACCAGGCCAACGCGCCGAAAACGGGGGCGAAGACCACGGCGAGCACCCAGCGTGAGCGGGCCGGTTCGCTGAGGTGCACGGCCTGAGCCACCTGCACGAGCGCGGCCACGACGAGCACGATCGCGCCCAGCGCGGCCAGAACCAGGAGGGTGAGGCCGATCAGTGCTCCGAGCTGGGCCCCATCGACCCCAGCGCCGTCGAGCACGTTCTCCCGCTCGGTGAGCGCCCCCGCGGTTTCGATAAACGTCTTGGTCACTGTCATTCGTCGGTTTCCCCTCGATCCCGGCAGATGGTGCCCGGCGTCATCGCGGGGCGGTCGTGCGGTGCTGCATTCGTGCGGTGATGGATGCTGTCGGCCGGGAGAACAGGTTCCCCCCGGAATATTCGCCCGGCCTTCCGAAAGCATACCAAACGGTATGATTCAATGTCGGACGATGACGCTATCGGTCCTGGCGTCTCCCCCCGGATGCCCGTCCCGACGCGAGGAGCATCATGACCAGGCAGGCCCGCGCCGTGGAAACCCGTGCGGTCATCATCCGTGCCGCCGCCGACGTCTTCGGTGTGCACGGCTACGGTGGCGCCTCGATGGCCGACATCTGTGAGGCCGCCGGCCTGACCAAGGGCGCGCTGTACTTCCACTTCGACTCCAAAGAGGCGCTGGCCTGGGGGGTCATCGACGCCCAACACGAGAGGGCACTCGCGCTGGGCACCGACCTGCTGCACAGTGACCAGCCCGGATTGCATGTCTTGATGCGCCTGACCTTCGAACTGGGCAAGCAGGTGCGCGAGGACGCGGTCTCGCGTGCGGGCATCCGGCTGACCCTGGAGTCGAGCAGTCTGTCGACGCCGGTCGTGACGCCCTACGAGGACTGGATGGCCGCCTGCGAGCTGCTGCTGCGCCGGGCAATTCTCGATGGTGACGTGCGCGCCGACCTCGACGTGGCTGCCGCCGCGCACTTCATCAGCCCGGCGTTCACCGGGGTTCAAGTGGTCTCCGGTGTGCTCACCGGACGCGCCGACCTCATGCAGCGGCTGGTGGAGATGTGGTCGTTCCTGCTGCCGAGCCTGGTCGTGCCCGAGCGCTGGGAGCAGTTGCGCCCCCTGGCCCAGGAGATGGCCGACCGCTGGGGCCGGTGAGGCTTCGGAGGATCAGCCGCTGAAGGCCTGGGCGCAGGACTGGTCCTCGGCAGTGCGGCCGGTGAGCCCGCTCAGCACCTCGGGGGCGGCCTCCACGACCGGTGCGTCGGATTCCACGGGAGTCTCGGTCTCTGCCGTCGGTTCCTCGGCGGGCTCCGGCTCATCGGTGGCGAGGGCGAACGGTTCGTCGGCGAGGATCTTGGCGAACATGGTGTCGGCAAGGTCCTGCAGGGGAACCACCTTGTTCGGGAAGTTCGGGTCCTCGGTGGTGCCCGGGTACTGCACAAAGACCAGGCGAGACAGGTCGATGTCCTTGAGCGCCAGGGCCATCGACACCATGGTGTCGGTGTGCGCCAGGTTTGTGGAGAGCTTGATGTTGGTGGCCGCCGCGGTGGCGAGAGAGAACAGCTTGGGCAGATCGGTGAAGGTGCCGTCGCCCTGCACGGTGCGCATGAGGGAGGCCAGGTAGATCTGCTGCGACGAGATGCGCGACAGGTCGCTGCCGTCGCCCACTCCGTGGCGGCTGCGGAGGAAGGCCAGGGCGGTGGAGCCCGAGACGACGCTCGTGCCGGCGGGCAGGTTGAGGTCGGCGAGCGGGTCGTCGATGGCTTCGGAGAGGCAGATCGGCACGCCGCCGACGGCGTCGCTCATGCGCACGACCCCGTCGAATGAGGCCAGACCCGCGAAGGGGATCTCCAGCCCGGTGAGGTTCTCGATCGTGCTCACGACGCAGGGCAGTCCGCCGCGGGACATGGCCTCGTTGACGGGTCGGGCCGACATCGAGCTGTATTCCTCGCCAGTGCTCATATCGGTGCAGCTGGGGTGCGCCACGATGAGGTCGCGCGGGATGCTCACGACGACGGCGTTGGTGTGGTCGGCCGAGACGTGCACCAGGATGTTGACGTCGTTGAGGGTGGAGTCACGTTCGCCGTAGGCGCCGCCCTGCTCGGTGTCGTTGTCGACCCCGACGATAAGGATGTTGAAGCCGGTCTCGTAGCTGCCGATGGACGGGGCGGCGTCGGGCACATCCGTGCCGTTGAGGTCGATGGAGTTCGCGGTGACGGTGCTGCTGAACTGCCAGAAGGCCAGCCCGGCCACCGCCACGCCGCTGACCAGGATCACGGCCAGGCTCAAGGCGACGAACGCGAGCGCGGTGCGCACCGGTCGAGCGGGTGCCAATCGGCCGTGTCGCGCGATCCCGGTGTGCTGCTGCCGTGGTCTGGCCATGGTCGGCCCCCCTCTTTTCCCGAACCCGGAGGCTAGCATCCCCTTCCTGGGGAAATGCCCGATGGGAGCGCTGAAGCCGGCCGTGAGTGCTACGGGATGGATGCCGGCAGTGGCGGGGTGACCCGGAACCGGGCGCCCGGGTGCTCGCCGGCCAGGTGCGGGTCGTCGGTGCCGGTGAGTTGCTCGCGCAGGGTGCCCGTGCCCGGCGCCGCGGGCATCCGGCCCCGGCGGCGGAGCTCCGGCACCACGAGCGTCGCGAAGTCCTCCAGGTCGGCGGGGTCGAAGATCGGCTCGAGGAGGAAGCCGTCGAGATCGGTGTCGTCCATCAGCTGCTCGAGCTGGTCGGCGACCTCGGTGGCACTGCCGACCACCTGGAAACCGCGGGTGCCGCGGCCCTTGAGCTGGTCGAGGATCTCCCGCACGGTGGGTGCCGGGCGTCCGTCGGTGCCGAGGAACCTGTCGATGTTGCTCTGGCCCATCTGGCCGGCCGGCCCCGCGCCATCCTGCAGCTGGCTGAGTGGCAGGGTCGGGTCGAGGGAGAGCAGGTCGATGCCCGTGTTGCCGGCGTAGAGCACGGCCACGACCTCGTCGGTCTGCAGCTCGTCGAACTCGCGGCGGAGCGCTACGGCCGCCTCGTGCGTGGCGGCCACCGTGACGGTGACCCCGACCATCACCCGGATGCCCTGCGGGTCGCGGCCGTTCTCGGCCGCGCGGGCGCGGATGTCGGCGACGTTCGCCCGGGTCTGCTCGACCGTGGTGCCCTGCACGAACACGCACTCGGCGTTGCGGGCGGCGTAGGCCCGGCCGCGGGCCGAGGTGCCGGCCTGGAAGAGCACCGGGGTGCGTTGTGGTGAGGGATCGACGGTGAAGTAGCCGGAAGACCGGAAATGCGTGCCCTCGTAACTGATGCGGTGCAGCTTGGCCGGGTCGGCGAAGACGCCGCCCGCCTTGTCGCCGATCAGGGCGTCGTCTTCCCAGCAGCCCTCCCAGAGGGTGAGCGCCAGGTCGACGTACTCGTCGGCCTGGTCGTAGCGGGCGTCGTGCCCGGTCATTTCCCTGTGCCCGAAGAGCTCCGCGACGGTGTTCTGCGATGCGCCGGTGACGATGTTCCAGCCGATACGCCCGCCGGTGAGGTGGTCGAGGGTGGCGAAGCGGCGGGCCGTCTGCACGGGGTGGTCGAGGCCTGTGGAGGAGGTGACGACGAAGCCGAGCCGTTCGGTGAGGTGGGCGAGGGTGGGGATGATCAGTGCCGGGTCGAGGGCCGGGAAGTTGATGCCGCCGCGCACCGCGAGGTCGGGCAGGTCGCCATCGATGGACGGGAAGCCGTACCCGTCGGCGAAGAACAGGAAGTCGAACCCGGCCCGGTCGAGCACCTGCGCGATGTGGATCCAGTGCTCCAGTTCGTGGAAGCGCAGCGAGTCGCTGCGCGGGTGCGGCCAGCTCAGGGTGCCGCCGACCTGCGGCCCGGCGACCTCGAAGACGCCCAGGTGCATTTGCTTCATGGTGGGATCCCGTCTCGTCCGGGCCCGTGTGACCCGCTGCACCGATTGAACCAAATGGTTCACAGCGCTGTCCAGCCACGAAACAGACTCTTAACATAGGCCGGGGGAGCAGTCGCCGCGGCTCGCTGCGCGGGTGCCGGCTGCCGGCGAGGGGCTGGTGTGTGGGTGCTGCTCAGTGCGCTGCAGCGAGGCGGATGCGGTCGAGCAGCGCGAGCGTGCCGGCCTGCGCGGCCTGGTTGACCGCGGTTCTGTCGCCGCCGCCGATGAGGGTGGCCTGCAGCCCGCGCCAGAGGGCGACGGTCTCGTGGGCGAACGACAGTGCCTCGGCGGCGGGCACGCCCTCCGCCGTGATCGCAGCGGCAACGTGGTCGACCCACTCGGTGCCGATGGTGCCGAGTAGGTCGGCGTAGCGGTCGCGTTCGAACCCGGCCAGGCCGAAGACCTGGAAGAAGAGCCGGTGGAAGGGCAGGTTTGCCGGGTCGGCGATGGTGGCCCAGGCGGCGGGGAGGCGCTCGCCGAGCGGCGCGACCGGGTCGTCGAGGCGCACCAGGATCTGCTGCATGCCGGGAAAGCGGGCCTCGGCCGCGGTGAGCGCGGCGACGATGATCTCCTCCCGGCTGCCGAAGTAGTAGAGCAGCATCCGGTTGTTCGAGCTCACGGCGTCGGCCAGGCGGCGCAGGGTGAGGTCGGCGATGCCGTTCTCGAGCACGTAGTCGACCACGCGGTCCAGCAGTCGCTCACGGCGGTCGGCGCCGCCGCTGCCGGGTGCCGCGCCGCCCGTGGTGCCGGCGGAGCTCGGGTGCTCGGGGGTGCTCGTGGTGCCGGACGGGCTCACTGTCATGCCTGTGACGCTAGGCCCTTCGCGGCCGGCGTGCCAACCGGCGCTCCGGGCCACCGGCATCCGCTGCCCCGGGATATCTGGTGCCGCAACGGACACATGCACCCGCGGCGAACCGGGTGCACGTGTCCGGATGGGGACCAGATGGGGAGGGTTAGTCCTCGTCGGTGACGACGCTCAGCACCACGTTGATGTTGCCGCGGGTGGCGCGCGAGTACGGGCACACGGCGTGTGCTGCCTCCATGGCGGCCTGGGCGGTGGCCGGGTCGGCGCCCGGGATCTGCGCTTCGATGGTGACCTCGAAGTCGAGGCCGGCGGCCATGCTGCCGACCAGGTTCACCGTGAGGGTCACGGCCGACTCGGAGACGTCGATCTTGCTCTGGCGGGCGGTGGCCTTGAGTGCGTTGTGGAAGCAGGCGGCCCAGCCGCTGGCGAAGAGCTGCTCGGGGTTGGTGCCCGGCCCGCCGTCGCCGCCCATGTCCTTGGGGATCGACAGGTCGAGGTCGAGCTTGTTGTCGCTGGTGACGACCTTGCCGGTGCGTCCGCCCCAGGAAGTGGCGGAGGCGGTGTAAATGGCGGTGGTCATGATTGTCTTCTTTCGGGTTGATCGGAGGACACTGGAGTCAGTGCTCGAATCGAGCACCTCTCCAAAGTGCTTCGTATTCGAAACAACTATACGCCCGCCAGCCGAAGGACCGACCATGGGAACTCCCGAACCCTCCATCTCCGCCGATGAGATGCGTGCCTGGGCGGCCCTCTTCGAGACCTCGAACATCGTGCAGTACGCGGCGGACCGGAACCTGCGCGACTCGGTGGGGTTGACGCTGGCACAGTTCGAGATCCTGCTGCGCATCGGCGAAGCCGGCACGGATGGCCGGCGCATGACGGATGTCGCCGACGCCCTCACGGTCTCCCGCAGTGGCCTCACCTATCAGGTGGGCCAGCTCGAGAAGAAGGGACTGGTGCGGCGCGAACCGGCCCCCGACGATGAGCGGTCGGTGATCGCCCAGATCACGCCGGCCGGACTGGACCTGTTGCGGGCGGGCGTCCCCGGGTATGTGAGCCTGGTGCGGGAGATGCTCTTCGATCGGCTCAGCCATGCCGACCTGATGACCGTCACCGAGATCCTCGATGACGTGAGGAAGCAGCTCAAGGAGCAGCCCAAGCGCTCCACGTTCCGGCGGGCGTCGCGCAAGACCGCCCCGGCTGTCAGCGGCGCGTCCGGGGCGGATGCCGTCGGCTGAGCCCGGCCGGAACCGCCCGACCTGACGGCGGTACTTGCATCCTCGCCCGCGATGGGCACACTGGGGGGATGAGTATCCCATCGAATCCCGAGGACGGTACCGGCAGCGGCGACGTGCGCACGGTGGAACTTGCCGAGGACGAGCGGCGTTACGTGTTGCTGATCGACGGCGAGCGGGTGGGCACCACGGCGTACGTGGACCACGGCGCTCAGCGGGTCTTCGTGCACACCGAGATCGACATGAATCAGTCGGGCAAGGGCTTGGGTTCGACGTTGGTGTCCGGCGCGCTCGCGGACGTGCGCGCACGCGGGCTGCGTGTGGTGGCGATCTGCCCGTTCACGGCCGCATACCTGCGCGGCCACCGCGAGTACGACGACATCGTCGACCCGGTCACTCCGCGGCTGAAGGCCGACCTGCGCGAGGCGCATCTGCTCTGAGCTGCGCCCTGCGGGGGCCGGAGGGCGGGGGTACTGTGTGCAGCGACAACCGGACCCGACCCAAGGAGATGCATCATGGCTGGTGGAGTAGCGCGGCGCGATCGATTCGAATTGCCCGACTCGGTGCGACGCTTTTTCGAGGGCGACTGGGACGCTGCCGCGATGCGCGTGGAGGAGTACCAGGAGGGCAGCACCCTCGTGGTGAAGGCCGAGATGCCGGGCATCGATCCGGAGAAGGACGTGGACATCACGGTGTCCGACGGGGTGCTGCACATCCAGGCAGAACGCCAGGAGACCACCGAGCACAAGGAGAAGGGCGGCTACCGCACCGAATTCCGGTACGGCTCGTTCGCCCGCGATGTGCCGTTGCCCAGCGGGAGCAAGGACTCGGATGTCTCGGCGAGCTACCGCGACGGAGTGCTCGAGGTGCGGGTGCCCGTGGCCGAGCAGCCCGCCACCAAGGCGAAGATCCCGGTCACCCGCGGCTGACCGGTGGCAGCATGCCGGCGCTGGGTCAGACGGTGGCCGGGAGGATCTCGGCGAGGAGCTTCTCGATGCGCGCCTTGATGTCGTCACGGATCGGGCGCACCGCGTCGATGCCCTGGCCGGCCGGGTCGGCCAGTTCCCAGTCCTCGTAGCGCTTGCCGGGGAAGATCGGGCAGGCGTCGCCGCAGCCCATTGTGATCACGACGTCGGAGTCCTTGACGGCCTCGACGGTGAGGATCTTCGGCACGTTGTCGGCGATGTCGATGCCATCCTCGGCCATGGCCGCGATGGCGACGGGGTTGATCTGATCCTTGGGCTCGGAGCCTGCGGAGAGCACCTCGACCTGACCGTTGGAGAGCGCGGCCAGGTAGCCCGCGGCCATCTGGGAGCGGCCGGCGTTGTGCACGCAGACGAACAGGACCGTGGGCTTGGCGGCGGGCGTCGTGTCGGTGTCAGGCATGGATGCGTCCTTCGCGTGGAGATTGATCGATACCTGTCAATATAGTGCGACGCGCACGCTGATCGGAATCGACGCTGGCGGCCACCGGCGTTTCCGGGGGATTTGTCACCGACCCGTCATTCGTCGTTCAGCTCCGGTTCATCCGCGCCGGGGGCTATGCGGGTCGGCGGCCCGGAGCCTGCGAGGATGCGTCGAGCGCCAAGTCTGGCTCGTTCGGCAAGTTCTCGGAGCGTTCCAGTGTCATCGGGCCGAACAACCGGGGCCGCAACCACAGCGCCACGTAGACGAGGGCGACGAGCGCCGGCACCTCGATGAGCGGGCCGACGATGCCGGCCAGGGCCTGGCCGCTGGTGGCGCCGAAGGTGCCGATGGCCACGGCGATGGCCAGCTCGAAGTTGTTGCCCGCCGCCGTGAAGGCCAGCGTGGCGGTACGGGCATAGGGCAGGCCCACCAGGCGGCCGGTCAGCATCCCCGCCCCGAACATCAACGCGAAGTAGACGAGCAGCGGCAGCGCGAAGCGCAGCACGTCGAGAGGCTGGTCGATGACTTGGCGGCCCTGCAGGGCGAAGAGCAGCACGATCGTGAACAGCAGGCCGTAGAGGGCGAACGGACCGACCCGGGGGAGGAATCGGCCCTCGTACCAGGCTCGGCCGCGGGTGGCTTCGCCGATGCGGCGGGAGAGGTAGCCGGCCACGAGCGGGATGCCGAGGAACACCAGAACGCTGGCGGTGATCGCCCCGACCGAGAACTCGGCGCTCGTGGTGGCCAGGCCGAGCCACGCGGGCAGCACCTGCAGGTAGAACCAGCCGAGGGCGGCGAACGCGAGTACCTGGAAGACCGAGTTGACCGCCACCAGGAACGCGGCCGCCTCCCGGTCACCGCAGGCGAGGTCGTTCCAGATCAGCACCATGGCGATGCAGCGGGCCAGGCCCACGATGATCAGACCGGTGCGGTATTCGGGCAGGTCCGGCAGGAACACCCAGGCCAGGGCGAACATCAGCGCCGGACCGACCAGCCAGTTGAGCACGAGGGAAGAGACCAGCAGGCGACGGTCGCCGGCGACGGCGCGCGCATCCGAGTAACGCACCTTGGCCAGCACCGGGTACATCATCACCAGCAGGCCGACGGCGATCGGAACGCTCACGGAGCCGATGGAGAACGCGTGCAGCACGTCGCCCACGCCGGGTGCGACGACGGCGAGCAACAGCCCGACACCCATCGCGAGGAGGATCCAGACCGGCAACAGTCGGTCGGTGCTGCCGAGCCGCGCGGGGGCGGATACAGGCTGGTCGTCGGTGGTCATGGAGCCCCATCAGAATGCGCCGAGAAATAGATGAACGTCGATATTGAGTGTGTCGATCACATCGATCGGTGTCAATTCACGTGGCAGACTGGAGCCATGGCGAACGTCAAACTTCTGCAGCACCCCGCGAACGCGGCCGTCGACGCCGACGCGGAATGCTGTGCGCCGCCGGTGCGCGAGGCGCTCGCCGCCGATGGCGCGGAGAAGCTGGCCAAGACCCTCAAGGCCATCGCGGATCCGGCCAGACTGCGACTGATCTCGATGGTGGCCTCGCACGACGACGCGGAGGCGTGCGTATGCGATCTCACCGAGCCGCTCGGCCTCAGCCAGCCCACGGTGTCGCACCATCTCAAGGTGCTGGTGGATGCGGGAATCCTGTCGCGCGACAAGCGCGGCACCTGGGCGTACTACCGCCTGGTGCCCGGGGCGCTTGATGCCCTGGCGCACTCCGTCGTCACGGTCTGAAGCCTTCCAGGCGTGCTGTGAGCGGGTGCCCCTAGGGTGGAGGCATGGTTGCCGACGGATCTGCCCGCCCGCCCCGCTGGACGACGCTCGTCGGCTGGGTGTGGTCAGTGGTCGTCCTCGGCCTTGGCGTGTGGGTGAGTGTGGCGACGGGCGAGTGGATCGCTCTGCTCTGTGCGGCCGGCCTGGTGATCCTGCCGCTCGGCGGACTGGCCCTTCGCGCCCGACGGTCGTAACGCTGCCCTGACCTCACGGCCGGCGGTCCTGTCGGTCGACGGTTGCTGCCGACTCGCACCGCGGGGTGACCGGTGACGCCGGTGGCGCGCCCGGATGCGTGCATATGCATGGATACACACGGGATACCCAGAAAAATGACGTAACGTCACTTTCTTGTACCCGGAGCCGAAGGCGTCGCCGTGGTGCTGGATCCGCCCTTCGGCGGGGTCGTCAGCGATCCTGCCCGTGCCCCGCTCTGCCGGGTGGTGCGCCGTGCCGTCATGCATCGTGCCGCCTGCGATTGAACCCTGAAGGTTGTGTGGATCCACGTCCCGATCTTGCTCCGACAGAAAGTTCTGCCATGCCCATTTCTCCCCCGCAGACCCGAGCCCACCACCCCATCGGGGAGGCCCATGCGTAGGCGCACCGGATTCATCGCCCCGCCCGCCCGCCGCTCGGCATCCGCCGGCCGTGGAGTGACCGCCGTGACGGCCATGACCTTCGTCGCCCTGCTCACGACCATGGGCGCCCTGCCCGCCCAGGCCGCGTACGTCGACGCCGACGGTGTTCCGGCGCGCTCAGTGGGGTCGGCCGCTGCCGGTACCCGACTCGCGGCCGAGCAGAGCGTCACGGTGACCGCCCAGGCGCCCATCGCCGTCGAGGTCGACACGTACTCTGCCGAGGTGCCGCCGCCGCCCGTGGTGGTCGCCCCCGCGGCCGCGGCCGCGCCCACCCCGGTGGCGGCGCCCGCTTCCGTCTCCGCCGATGTGGTCTGGCCGTTCCCCGGCGTCACCCGCATCTCCGACGGCTACGGCCCACGCAGCGCGCCCTGCAGCGGATGCTCGACCTTCCACGACGGCCTCGACATGAACCCCGGCGAGGGAACCCCGATCGGCTCCATCGCCGCCGGCGTCGTGAGCTCGGTTACCCCCTACGACGACGGCGGCTTGGGCGTGCACGTAATGGTCGATCACGTCGTGGACGGCCAGAACGTCACCAGCACCTACGGGCACATGCAGGCCGGCTCCGCCGCCGTGAGCGAGGGACAGTCCGTCTCGGCCGGTCAGCGGCTGGGCAACGTGGGGAGCACCGGCCAGAGCACCGGTCCGCACATGCACCTGGAGTTGCACCTCGACGGTGTCACCGCGATCGACCCCTACGCCTGGTTGGTCCAGCACGCGGGGCCGATGTAGCCGTTCGGCGCAGCCCGGCCGCCGCCTCAGGCGGTGGGCGGCGGAACCTGGAAGTACAGGTGGGCGTGCAGACGGCATCCGTCGTTGAAGGCCGCCCCGCAGCTCGGGCAACCCGAGACCGACCGGTACTCGTCGATCGCGAGCGCGTGCCCGCAGGCGCCGCAGAGGATCGCCCGCTCCGACCACTGCTCGGGCGCCCACCGCTCGAGCGGATGCGTTTCGGCGTCGGCATGGCACTGGAAGCAGGGGTAGAAGCGTTCGCAGCAGCGGAACTCGATCGCCACGATGTCGGTGGGCCCGTTGTAGTGCACGCACCGGGTGGCGTCGTCGACCACGGCGCCGTACACGTGCGGACGCTCCATGCGCTGGTCTCCGGCCCGCTCATCGTGCCGCATGGGTTCTCCTTCGGGGACCGGGGTGTCCACATAACTGCCAATGCGCACACGTGCACCCGGCGTACCGGGACCATGTGTCCGCACCGGCAACAGTAGCCGAGCCGGATGCGCTGCGGGGCCGGTTACTCGCCGGTGTCGGTTCCGGTGTCGCCGGTCGCGGTGGCCTGCTCCATGACGAAGGCCTCGAAGGCCGCGGCGTCGTCGAGCGCACCGGTGTACTGCACACCCTGCACGAGCACGGTCGGCGTGCCGGCCACGTTCTTCACGTCGGTGTTGGGCAGCGGGCCGGCCAGGGCGCGGTCGGTGGCGTCGCCCACCCAGGAGCCGAACTCCTGGTCGGTGATGCAGCTGGACACAGAGGCGTCGGTGACGCCGGCCTTTTCGACCAGGCTCACCAATTCGGCATTGGTGAGGCCGTCGGTGCCCTCGGTGGGCTGGTTCGCGAACAGTGCGGCGTTCACGTCGACGAAACTGTCCGGCTGGTAGTTCGCCACGCAAGCCGCGGCGTTGGCCGAGCGGGTGGAGTACTTGGTGCCGTTCGAGGACTGGTCGAGAATCGAGATCGGGTGCGTCTCGAGCGTGATGTTGCCTGCTGTGAGCCAGCTGCTCAGCTGGGCGCCGTTGGTGGTCTCGAACTGACCGCAGTACGGGCACAGGTAGTCCAGGTAGACCGTGATGTTCACCGTGCTGGTGAGCGCGCTCACGTCGGTGGGTGTGGGGTCGGCATCCGCCGCGGTGGCAGCGGTCGGCACGGCGGTGATGCTCGTGCCGTCACCCTGCATCAGCACGCCGTCGCTGGCCATGTTCAACGGGCCGGGAGACGGCGGCTTGACGCTGCCCACCACGACCATCGCCACGATGGCGGCCACGGCGATCAGCCCCACCCCGATGCCGCCACGCCAGTACCAGCGCCGGCGGGCGTCGCGCTTCTTCTGCTCCTCGCGCATCAGGCGGGCGCTCTCGCGTGCCACCTCGCGTCGATCCTTCTTAGGTGGGAGCGGCTGACCGGGGGTTCTAGCGTTCATTGACTGTGTGCCGTTTCGTCGGGAGTGATTCGAGCCCGACGCTAGCGACCGCGCCTATGAAGTCGATTGCCGGGTGCTGTGAGGCTGCTGGGAAGAGTAAGAACGGCAGGGCTGCCGTGCCGTTTGCCCGGGACGAGCCTATTCGCACTCCGGGGGCGGCCGGACCGCCATCGGGCCGGTCCGGCCGCCCCCGTACGGGCCTAGAACCAGGTGCTCAGGTGCGGCGCGTAGGCAGAATGCAGCGCCGTGTCCAGCCGGATGGCGGCATCCGGGGTGCGCTCGGTGATGCGGCCGGCGCGAGCGAGGTCGACCGCGCTCGTGCCGCCCAGGTACAGCGAGGCGAGGTCGGCCGTGGAGAGCGACACCTCCACGGTGCCCTCGGGTGCCGTGCTGTCGGTGAGCGGATGCGCCTGCCCCGACCCGTCGGCCGCCACCGTGAGCAGGAACCGGCCGGTGGCGAAGCCGAGGTCGTCGGTGACGTCGAGCAGGTAGTGGCCGGGGGCCGTGTACCGGCGTGCGGCCAGGGCGGCCGGCACGTCGAGGATTCGCAGCCAGAGGTGGTCGCGCTCGCCGGTCTTGCGCACGGCGCGGTGGTCGGCCACCTGCCAGGCCACGGGCTCGGAGACGCTGCGGAGCGGCGCGGCGATCTCGTCGACCATGTCCATCTCGATCAGGAAGCGCCAGAGCGCCGCATAGGCGTCGTCGGTGGCGGCGACGAGGTCGACCAGGGTGAGCTTGCCGGGGTGGCTGACGTTCTGCAGGGCGATCTCGTAGAGCGCGAAGCCGGCCATGGCGCCGTCGGCGTCGTCGTAGCGCACTGCGCGGATGCCGCGCTTGTGTGCCTCCGGCTCGTTGGGGAGCAGGCCCAGGGTGCGCTTCCACCAGATCTCGCGGCGGTCGACCTCGCCGGGGGAGCGGTCGCGGGTGCGTTCGAACACGGCGGGGCCGTCGGTCAGGAGCGACTCTGGGCTGACGAACTGCACCCGGCCGGTCGGGGTGGGGCCGGTCCAGCGCGCCCGGGCGGTGTCGACGCTGTAGGTGGACTGCCGCGCGGACGGACCGAAGCCGTACCGGCCGTAGATGGTGGCCTCCGACACGGTGAGCATCGCCATCGGCAGCCCAAGGCGCACGGCCGTGCGCAGTTCCGCCGTGAGCATGGCCCGCGCGATGCCCTGGCGCCGGTGGGTGGGCGAGACCGTCACCGAGCTGATCGCGTAGGTGCCCACGGCGGCGCCGCCGGGCACGGTGAGGTCCATCTGCCAGGACCGCACCGTGGCGACCGGGGTGTCGGGGTCGGCCTGGGAGGCATCCCAGACGCCGGTGACCCGGTCGGTGGCGATGTCTTCGACCTGCACCTCGAGGGTGCTCTCCGAGGGGGTGATCTCGTGGAAGCCGCGGGCATCCGCCAGCAACCAGCGCTTGAGGCCCGCCTCGTCGGCGGCGTCGAGCACGGCCAGGCGGAGGCCCTGCTCCTGCAGGGTGGCGGCGGAATCGGGGTCGATGGGCACAGACGTGTAGGCATTCACGATTCAAGCCTAGTCAGGCCCCCCAAGCCCTGCCTGGGTGTTCCGGACCGGCCAGGACGGCCGTGCTTGACAGCCGGGCCGGGCGGCGGTCAGGCTGGCGGGGGAGAGGCTTCGACGATGACACGCACGCGGCTGGTGATAGCGCCGGACTCCTTCAAGGGCACTGCCGGCGCCGCCGAGGCGGCGCGGGCGCTCGCCGCGGGCTGGTCCTCGGTGCGGCCGGACGACGAGCTGGTGCTGCTGCCCATGGCCGACGGTGGGGAGGGCACCCTCGACGCCTTCGAACTGGCCGTGCCCGGTGCCCGACGGATGCCCGTGACCGTTCCCGGCCCCGACGACCGGCCGGTTGCGGCCTCCTGGCTGCTGCTGCCGGACGGCACCGGTGTGGTGGAGCTGGCCTGCACCAGCGGCATCACCCTGCTCGATCCGCTGCGTCCACTCGACGCCCACTCGGCAGGCTTCGGCACAGCCCTCGCGGCCGCCCTGGCGCACGGCGTCTCCCGGCTCTACCTGGCGCTCGGCGGCAGCTCCTCCACCGACGGGGGAGCCGGGGCGCTCACGGCGCTGGGTGCGGTGTTCCTCGACGCCGCGGGGAAGCCGATCCGGCCCGGCGGCCGCGGCTTGGTCGACCTGGCCGCCGTCGACCTGAGCGGGCTGCCCGCCCTGCCGCCGGGTGGCGCAGTGATCCTCAGCGATGTCACCAACCCGCTACTGGGGCCGGCGGGCGCGGCGGCGGTGTTCGGTCCGCAGAAGGGGGCGGATGCGGCGGAGATCGGCCGGCTCGACGCCGGACTGGCCCGATTGGCGGCGCTGCTGCCCGTGGACCCGCAGACGCCGGGGGCGGGCGCGGCCGGGGGGACCGCGTTCGGTCTGCTGGCCTGGGGCGCCCACCTCGAGGCGGGCTCGGCCGCGGTGGGCCAGGCGCTCGGGGTGCCGGCGGCGGTGGGCGCCGCATCCGTCGTCATCACCGGCGAGGGACGCTACGACAGGCAGTCCGCTGCCGGCAAGGTGCCGTCGTATCTGGCCGGGCTCGCGGCGGCCGCCGGTGCCCCGGCACTGCTCGTGGCCGGCGCCATCGATGCCGGGGCCCTGGCGGCCGCCGCCGAGCCGTTCGCCCAGGCCGTGGCGCTCACCGACCTCGCCGGCGGAACCGCGGCAGCCCTGGCCGATCCGCTGGTGTGGCTCGAGGCGGCCGGGGCCCGGTTGGCGGGCAGGTTCTGAGGTTCTCCGCCCCGTCGATCGGCACCCTGCGGGTGCGACCTTGGCGTGTGGCCTGCAACGGTCTGGAACACGCGGTGCGCTCGCAGCGTGCATTAGTGCTCGCAGCGTGCGTCAACGCTCGTAGCGTGCGTTAGTGCGCGACATATCGCACGCCGTGAGCACTTTCACACGCTGCGAGCACTTTCGCGTGCCGCGTGCCGCGTGCCGCGTGCCGCGTGCCGCGTGCCGCGAGCCGCGACCCGGGCACGCGCACCGACCGCGCCCGGCCCGGGTCAGGCGCGGTGCGCGGCGTACTGGGCGCGGATCACCGGGTGGAAGTCCGGCGTGGGCTGCGAGGCGATGGCCACCGACCAGGTCGGGCGGGTGCCCGTGAGCGACCAGGCGGCCTGCGTCGCTCCGCCGTCGGCCACGTATTCGCCCGGCGTGGGCACGGCCACGGGCACCTCGAACACCTGCGCGGCGATGAGCTGCACGGCCTCATTCTGTGCGGCCCCGCCGATCAGCAGGATCCGCTCGACCGTGACGCCCTGGGCGCGCACCGCGTCCAGGCCGTCGGCCAGGCCGCAGAGCAGCCCCTCGATCGCGGCGCGGGCGAGGTTGGGCCGGGTGGTCGAACCGAGGGTCATCCCGAACAGCGAGGCGGTGGCATCCGGCAGGTTGGGGGTGCGTTCACCCTCGAAGTACGGCTGGAGTACGAGACCGTCGGCGCCCGGCTGTGCCTCCAGCGCCAGCTTGCCGAGCTCGGTGTGGTCCACACCGAGCAGGCCCGCGATCGAGTCCAGGATGCGCGCGGCGTTGAGGGTGGCGATCAGCGGCAGGTGCAGCCCGCTGGCATCGGCGAACCCGGCCACGGTGCCCGAGGCATCCTCGCTGGGCTGCTCGGTCACGGCGAACACCGTGCCGCTGGTGCCGATGGAGACGATGACGTCGCCGGCCGCGGCGCCGAGGCCGAGGGCCGCACCGGCGTTGTCGCCGGCGCCCACGCCCACGACGAGCCCGGCGGGAACCCCGGGCAGCGCCGCCGTGGTGCCGGCGGTGTCGCCCGGGCCGAGCACCCGGGGGAGCGCGGCGTCGTGGCCGAGCCCCAGGGCGAGCAGCTCACGGTCGTATGCGCCGAGCGCGGCCGAGTAATAGCCGGTGCCACTGGCATCCGACCGGTCGGTGCTGAGTTCGGTCAGCACCGGGCCCAGCTCGGTTTCGCCGGCGGGGCCGTAGCCGCGCAGGCGCCAGCTGAGCCAGTCGTGGGGGAGGGCCACCGCGGCGACCCGGGCGGCGTTGGCCGGTTCGGCGTCGCGCAGCCAGCGCAGCTTGGTGACGGTAAAGGAGGCCACCGGCACCACGCCGGTGCGACGGGCGTATTCGGCGGCGCCGACCTCGTTGATCAGGTCGGTCGCGGCCTGGGCGCTGCGGGTGTCGTTCCAGAGCAGGGCGGGGCGGATGACCCGGCCGTCCTCGTCGAGGACGACCATGCCGTGCTGCTGCGCGGCCACCGAGACGGCGGACACATCGCCAAGGCCGCCCGCCTCACGGATCGCCAGGAGCAACGCATCCCACCAGGCGGCCGGGTCGACCTCGGTGCCGGCCGGGTGGCTGGCCTTGCCGGTGCGCACGAGCGCTCCCGTCTCGGCGTCCCGAACGACCACCTTGCAACTCTGTGTCGACGAGTCGACTCCGGCAACCAGCATGATGAACTCCAAACTAGAAAAAGCAGCGGTGGGTGAGCACAACTCCTGCAATTCCTGTCGGGGCCGGATGCCTGCCCCGGTTTTGCGGGGGTGGGCGGCGCGGGAGGAGAAAATTGCAGGAGTTATGCCACCACCCACGGGCTGGGCGGCGTCTTCGCCGCCGGTGCCCGGGGTGATTCACAATAAAATGTTCTGGGTCTAAACATATTCGGTCGGGGGCGGATGTTCAAACCTTCCGGTCGCCGTTTCGCCGCGGATTTCCGGTGCGGCGGGGCCGGCCCGACGGCGCCCCCGGCTGCCGCATTGGCTGGTCCGCAGACGCTGCGCCCGGGACTCCAGCGGTACCGCTCCCGCATGGTGTGAGGGCCCGCTGGCCGATTGTCGTTTAATTTATGAGCTACTTTCTTCTTTTCCCGCCCGTTCTGGGGTAGCTTTGCGTAACGGGGAACACGGGGGGTCATCGACGTCCCAGCGAGTGGCTCTCCCTCGCAGTCAGGCACCGCAATGGCCACAACGTCCCCTCGACGCTCCCTGGTACGAACGGTGAGCGGCCTCGGCCTCACCGCAGCCCTCGTCTTCGGCGCCGCTTCGTCAGCGTCCGCGGCCGTCACCACCGACGGCCCGATCAACCTGGGCACCGCGGCAAGCTACGGCGTCCTCGCCGCCAGTGCCGTCACCAACACCGGCCCGACGGTCGTCAACGGTGACCTCGGCATCTCGCCCGGCACCGCGATCACCGGGTTCGGCGCCGCGCCCAACGGCATCGTCAACGGCACCGTGCACGCCACCGATGCCGCGGCCCTCCAGGCCCAACGCGACACGACCACGGCCTACAACGTCGCCGCCGCGCTCACGCCCACGACCACGGGCATCAGCGAGCTGACCGGCCTCTCCCTGACCCCCGGCGTCTACACCGGCGGCGCACTGGCTTTGTCGAACAACGGCTCCCTCACCCTCGCGGGCGCCGCGAACTCCGTCTGGGTCTTCCAGGCAGCCTCGACCCTCACCATCGGGTCGGCGACGCAGATCATCATCACCGGCGGCGCGAGCGCCTGCAACGTGTTCTGGCAGGTCGGCAGCTCCGCGTCGATCGGCACCGGCGCGGCCTTCCAGGGCACCATCCTGGCGCAGCAGTCCATCACCGCCACCACGAGCGCCACCATCGTGGGCCGGTTGCTCGCCCGGTCCGCCGCGGTCACCCTCGACACCAACACCATCACCGCTCCCATGGGCTGCGCCGCGCCGGGCACGCCGGTCGGTACGACCGCACCCACCATCACCTCGGGCGCACCGGCGGACGCGACGGAAGGCACGCCCTACTCACACACCGTCACCGCGACGGGCACCCCGACGCCCACCTTCACCGTGACCGCCGGCACGCTGCCGGCCGGCCTCACGCTGGACGAAACCTCCGGCACCATCTCCGGCACCCCCACGACGCCGGGTTCGACGACCTTCACCGTCTCGGCCGGCAACGGCACGGCCCCGGATGCGACGGCCGACTACACCGTGACGACCACGCCGGCCGCCGTGGTCACGCCGACGCCGACTCCGACTCCGACTCCGACAGCCACGCCCACGGCGACTCCTACTCCTACTCCGACTGCCACGCCGACACCCACCAGCACTCAGCCCGCGCCGCTGGTGCCCACGCCCACCAACAGTGCCGCCCCCGGCGGGGGCGGCCGTGGTGCCGGCCAGGGCATGCTGGCCGAGACCGGCACCAATGCCACCCCGGTTCTCGTGGTCGGCGCACTGGTCGTTCTGGCCGGCATCGCCTTGGTGACATTCGTGGGCCTGCGTCGCCGCCACGCACGCACGAACAACCAGTAGCGCACCGGGTGCCGTCGTCTCGCGGCGGCACCCGCATCCGCTCCCGTGCTGGAGTGCCGTGAGACGAGTTGCGTCCAACACGCGACGCGGGCGGCCCCGGTGTGCTTCTATGAATACCCTGCGGATGTTCATCGTTTATGTCGGATGCTCGCGGACCCACTCGAAAGGTCCTCATGAGCGGCTCTGCTTCCGCCGTCGAATCCGGTGATATCCCGTCGGCTCCCGTGCCCAACGGTGTCATCGACGCGTTCTACCTGCTGCAGAACGCCGAGGCGCTGCACCAGTCCCGACTGCGTGAGCGGCTCAACATCGGCGCCAATGAGCTCGGCGCCCTGCAGTTCATCTCCCGCCTGGCGATTCTCGGCCGGGACGTGCGCGCCCTGGACGTGGCGCACAGTCTGGGTGTGACGAGTGGTGCCACGTCGGTCATCCTGTCGCACCTGGTGAAGCTGGGCTATCTCACCCGCACGGCCAATCCGCGGGACGGGCGGGGCAAGCTGCTGCACCTCAGCCCCGCGGCCACGAGTGCCGTGAGCCACACCCTGGATGACAGCCAGTCCGTGCTCAGCCTGCTGGTGTCCGGGATGTCGCTGCGCGAGGCCAAGCGGATTGTGGTGCTGCTCACGGCGGTGACGTCCGCGCTCGACGACGGCGCGCGCCCCGCCGCGTAGCTGCCCTCCGCCCTCGCGCGGGTCAGGCGCCGCTGCGCCCGTGGCGTGCCGCCCGCGTTCCGGCGCGGAGCCCGCGCGTCGGGGACGGGGCATCCGGATCGCCCGCGGAGCGGCAGCTTGCCCGCGAAGTGGCGCTTCTCCCGCGAAGCGGCGCTTCTCCCGCGAAGCGGCGTCTTGCCCGCCCTGGCGTCCGCATTGTGACCGGTAAGACTCTTGGCGCGGGTCAGGCGCCGCTGCGCCCGTGGCGTGCCACCCGCGTTCCGGCGCGGAGCCCGCGCGTCGGGGATACGGCATCCGGAACACCCGCGGAGAGGCGCGGTGCCCGAGCCTAGGGGATGCGGCATCCGTCGGATGCGGCGGCCGGCGAGCCCGCCCACGGGCACCGAGCCCACCCACCGGCGCCGCACACGCAGAACCCCGGCCAGGTTTCCCTGGCCGGGGCGATGGTGCGAGTGAACTAGCGGATGCGGTTAGCGGGCGCCGAGCAGGTGCTCGAGGGCCAGCTGCTGCAGGCGGACGAAGCCGAAGCCCTTGCCGCCGAAGTACTCCTCCGGGGCGAAGTCCTCGTAGGCCGAGGTGTCGGCCAGGAAGTCGTCGTAGCTCTCGCCCTCGGACAGGGTCGGCACCGACAGCTCCGGAACGCGCGAGGCAGCGAGCTGCTCCTGCACCTCGGGGTCGGCGCGGAAGGCCGCGGCGCGCTCCTTGAGCAGCAGGTACGTACGCATGTTCGCGGCGGCGGAGTCCCAGACGCCCGTGATGTCCTCGGTGCGGCTCGGCTTGTAGTCGAAGTGGCGCGGGCCGTCGTAGGACGGTCCACCGTTCGGGCCGCCGTTTTCGAGCAGGTCGACGAGGGAGAACGCGTTCTGCAGGTCGCCGTGGCCGAAGACCAGGTCCTGGTCGTACTTGATGCCGCGCTGGCCGTTGAGGTCGATGTGGAACAGCTTGCCCTGGTAGAGCGCCTGGGCGATGCCGGCGGTGAAGTTCAGCCCGGCCATCTGCTCGTGGCCGACCTCGGGGTTGACGCCGACGAGTTCGGGGCGCTCGAGGGTGGTGATGAACGCCATGGCGTGACCGACGGTGGGCAGCAGGATGTCGCCGCGGGGTTCGTTGGGCTTGGGCTCGATGGCGAAGCGGATGTCGTAGCCCTTGTCGGTGACGTAGTCGCCGAGCAGGTTGACGGCCTCGCGGTAACGGTCGAGGGCCGAACGGATGTCCTTGGCCGCGTCGTACTCGGCGCCCTCGCGGCCGCCCCACATGACGAAGGTCTTGGCGCCGAGCTCGGCGGCGAGGTCGAGGTTGCGCAGCACCTTGCGGAGGGCGAACCGGCGCACGGAGCGGTCGTTCGAGGTGAAGCCGCCGTCCTTGAAGACGGGAGCGCTGAAGAGGTTGGTGGTGATCATCGGAACGATCACGCCGGTGTCGGCGAGCACCTGCTTGAGGCGGTCGATCTCCTTCTGGCGGGCGGCATCCGTGGAGCCGAAGGCGAAGAGGTCGTCGTCGTGGAAGGTGAGGCCATAAGCGCCCAGCTCGGCCAGTCGGGTGACGGCCTCGACGGTGTCGAGCTGCGGCCGGGTCGGCCCGCCGAACGGGTCAGCCCCGTTGTAGCCGATGGTCCACAGGCCGAAAGAGAACTTGTCGGCGGGGGTGGGGGTGAGGGACATGTTCGGTGCTCCGATTCAGCTTCATTGGCGATTTGTTGCAATTACCAACATATTACACACGACGAGGGCATTCGTACAGACGCTGCTCTGCATCGTTGGAAAATGCCCGGCCACAACTTATTCGCCCAGACGCCGAGTGTGCCTCAGGAATGGCCCTCGCGCCGTCGAACGGTTTCGACGATTCCCTCCACAAATAGACCGGGAGGCCACGGAAGCAGTGTTGTGAACCCCCCAAAGGTGGGCATTTCAGATTTGCCCCTTGTGAAACGGCGATGGCCTGAGATAAGTTCTGTCCGTCAACAAAGGCCGCTTTAGCGGTGGGTCAATCACAGCGATGTCCCGTTACAAGGAGGTAACCCTGACGCGCGTTTCTCCCAATGCCGGGGGAGCGCGGGACAAGATTTCCTCCTCTGGCAGGTCCCGGTCCACCGGTGCCTGTGGTGACTGGCAGCTCTCAGAGAGGAAAGCTCCAACAATGTCCAAAACCAAGAAAATTCTCGCCCTCGCGGCGGCCGGCGTCTTCGCGCTGACGCTCGCGTCCTGTTCCAGCAGCGGATCCACGTCGGGAAGCTCCGACGGTGGCGCTGCCGCCGGTGCCGACTGCAACGTGGGTATCTCCATGCCCACCCGTTCACTCGAGCGCTGGATCAACGACGGCGACCAGCTGAAGAAGCTGCTCGAAGACGCCGGCTGCACGGTCGACCTGCAGTATGCAGACAACAAGACCGACCAGCAGATCAGCCAGATCCAGAACCAGGTCGCCGGCGGATCGAAGATCCTCGTCGTGGCCGCCGTCGACGGCAAGGTGCTCGCACCGGTGCTCGCCGAGGCCAAGAAGCAGGACGCCACCGTCATCGCCTACGACCGCCTGATCAACGGCACGCCGGATGTCGACTACTACGCGACCTTCGACAACTACAAGGTGGGCCAGCTTCAGGGCGAGTTCATCGAGAAGGAACTCGACCTCGCCAACGCGACCGGGCCGATCAACCTCGAACCGTTCGCCGGCAGCCCCGACGACAACAACGCCAAGTTCTTCTTCTCCGGCGCGTGGGATGTTCTGTTGCCCTACGTCGAGAGTGGCGTGCTCGTGGTTCCGAGCGGCCAGTCGCCCGCCTCCGACGATGACTGGGCCTCGATCGGCATCCAGGGCTGGGCCAGCGACAAGGCACAGTCCGAGATGGACAACCGTCTGTCGTCCTTCTACACCGGCGGCGACAAGGTCGACGTGGTGCTCTCCCCGAACGACAGCCTGGCCATCGGCATCGAGGCATCGCTGAAGTCCGCCGGATACGCACCGGGCGCCGACTACCCGGTCATCACCGGACAGGACGCCGACAAGGCCAACGTCAAGGCGATCCTCGACGGCGAGCAGTCCATGACCGTGTGGAAGGACACCCGCACGCTCGGCAAGCAGGTCTTCGACATGATCCAGGAGATCGTGGCCGGCGATGACGTCACCGTCAACGACACCGAGACCTACGACAACGGCGACCACGTGGTGCCGTCGTACCTGCTCGACCCCGAGGTCGTCGTCAAGGACGACGTGCAGTCCAAGCTCATCGACTCCGGTTTCATCAAGGCATCGGACGTCGGACTCTAACGAGCCGAACCGGGCCGGCTCGCTCGCTGAGCGGGCCGGCCCATTCGACGGGCACCCGGGAAACCGGGTGCCCGGTCCATCAGCAAACCAGGAGACGGTAGTGGAGCATTCGATCATCCTCAGGATGAACAACATCGTGAAGGACTTCAACGGGGTGAAGGCCCTCGACGGCGTGTCCCTCGAGGTCACGAGGGGGCAGGTGCACGGCATCTGCGGGGAAAACGGCGCGGGCAAGTCCACGCTGATGAAGGTGCTCAGCGGGGTGTACCCGGTCGGGAGCTTCGACGGGACCATCGAGTTCGAGGACCACGAGGTGGCCTACAAGTCGATCAACGACAGCGAGCACGACGGCATCGTCATCATCCACCAGGAGCTGGCGCTGAGCCCGTACCTGTCCATCGCCGAGAACATCTTCCTCGGCAACGAGAACGCCACCCGCGGGGTGATCGACTGGAACAAGACCAACCGCGAGGCCGCCCTGCTGCTGGCCCGGGTGGGCCTGGACGAGAACCCGGCCACCAAGATCCTCGAGCTCGGCGTGGGCAAGCAACAACTCGTGGAGATCGCCAAGGCGCTCTCCAAGCGGGTCAAGCTGCTCATCCTCGATGAGCCCACCGCTGCTCTGAACGACGAAGACTCCACGCATCTGCTGGGCCTGATCGATCACCTGCGCACGCAGGGCATCACGTGCATCATCATTTCCCACAAGCTCAAGGAGATCAAACGCATCGCCGACACCGTCACGGTGATCCGGGACGGCAAGACCATCGAGACCATCCCGATGGACGGCCCGGATGCGACCGAGGCGCACATCATCCGCGCCATGGTCGGCCGCGACCTCAACAACCTGTTCCCGCCGCGGGAACCCGCCATCGGCGCCGAGGTGCTGCGGGTGGAGAACTGGACCGTGCACCACCCGGTCGACGTGGCCCGCAAGGTCGTCGACGGCGCATCCTTCACCGTCAACGCCGGCGAGATCGTCGGCTTCGCCGGCCTCATGGGTGCCGGGCGCACCGAACTGGCGATGAGCCTGTTCGGCCACTCCTACGGCACCAACATCTCCGGCACGGTCTTCAAGGACGGCACGGAGATCCACATGCGCACGGTGGGGGAGGCCATCGAGCACGGCTTCGCGTACGCCACCGAAGACCGCAAGCGCTACGGCCTCAACCTCATCGGCGACATCACCGTGAACGTGTCGGCTGCGGCCCTGGCCAAGCTCGCCAAGTACGGCGTGATCGACCGGCACCGCGAGTACAAGGTCGCCGACTCGTACCGCCGGAAAATGAACATCAAGGCCCCGTCGGTCGGATCCATCACCGGCAAGCTCTCCGGCGGAAACCAGCAGAAGGTAGTGCTGTCGAAGTGGATCTTCTCCGGCCCCGACGTGCTGATCCTCGACGAGCCCACCCGCGGCATCGACGTGGGCGCCAAGTACGAGATCTACGGCATCATCAACGAACTCGCGGCGCAGGGTAAGGCGGTCATCGTGATCTCCTCCGAGCTGCCCGAGCTGATCGGCATCTGCGATCGCATCTACGCGATCTCGGAAGGAAAACTCACCGGCGAGGTCGCCAAGGCCGACGCCTCGCAGGAAACCCTCATGCACTACATGACCGCAGGAAAGGACTGAGCGCGATGACCACCACCACGCCAGCGAGCAGCAAGGCGCCCACAGAACCACCCGTGAAGCGACGGATGCCCAAGCTCTCGATCAACCTTCGCCAGTACGGCATCGTCGCGGCCCTGGCCGTGATCGTCATCCTGTTCCAGATCCTCACCGACGGGCGCCTGCTGTTGCCCGGCAACGTGAACAACCTCATCCAGCAGAACGCCTACGTGCTGATCCTCGCGATCGGCATGGTCATCGTGATCATCGCCGGGCACATCGACCTCTCGGTCGGCTCGGTCGTGGCCATGGTCGGCGCCGTCGCCGCGATCAGCATGAACAACTGGGGCCTGCCCTGGTGGGCCGCGGTCATCGTGTCGCTGCTGGTCGGCGCCCTGGTCGGCGCCTGGCAGGGCTACTGGGTGGCCTTCGTGGGCATCCCGGCGTTCATCGTCACCCTGGCCGGCATGCTCATCTTCCGCGGGCTCACCCTCGTGCTGCTCACCGGTGGCACCATCAGCGGCCTGCCGCCGGAGTTCACCGCGATCGGCGCCGGCTGGCTGCCGTCGTACCTGGGCGAACTGGGCGGGCGCGACGTGCTCACCCTGGCGCTGGGCATCCTCACCGCCGTGGCCCTGATCGTCTTCCAGCTGCGCACCCGGGCCACCCTGGCCCGGCTCGACCTGCCGCGCGAACCCGCCGCATCGATGTGGACCAAGAACGGCATCGCCGCCGTGGCGATCATCTGGTTCGCCTGGCTGCTCAGCGACTACAGCGGCACCCCGATCATCCTGATCGTGCTGGCCGCGCTCATCCTGATCTACAACTTCGTGCTCAACCGCACGGTGTTCGGCCGTCACGTATACGCCATGGGTGGCAACCTCTTCGCCGCCGTGATGAGCGGTGTGAAGACCAAGTGGGTCAACTTCTACATCTTCGTCAACATGGGCGTGCTCGCGGGCCTGGCCGGCGTGGTCTCGACCGCCCGGGCCGGCGGCGCCGTCGCCTCGGCCGGACAGAACTACGAGCTCGACGCCATCGCGGCCGTCTTCATCGGTGGCGCGGCAGTGCAGGGCGGCGTGGGCACCGTGGTCGGGGCCGTGGTCGGTGGCCTGGTGATGGGTGTGCTCAACATGGGACTGTCCATCCTCTCGGTCGACGCCGCCTGGCAGATGACGATCAAGGGGCTGGTGCTGCTGCTGGCCGTGGCGTTTGATATCTTCAACAAGCGGCGCGCTGGGGGACGATAGAACTGAACCCGTCGGGAGTGCCTGTCGACGCAGCCACCCGGCAGGCTTCCACCCGAGAGGACAGTGACCCACCCGTGACCTACGCGCCACCCACCCTCGGCTCTCGGGGTGGCACCAGCAACGACCAGCTTCGGCGGTACAACCTGTCGATGGTGATGACGATGTTGCACCACGCCGGCGGATGCTCCCGGGCCGAGCTGACCAAGCGCACGGGCCTGAACCGCTCCACGATCGCGGCCCTCGTGGCCGAGCTCGTGGAGCTGGGCATGGCGTTCGAGGTCGAGCCGGAGAGCGTGGTGGGCCGGGTGGGCCGGCCGAGCCCGCAGGTGGTGCCGAACCCGGGGCTGGCCGCGATCGCGGTCAACCCCGACATCGACGCCATCACGGTGGGTCTGGTGGGGCTCGGCGGCGAGGTGATCCGGCGCATCCGGTTCGACACCACCCGGGTGCCCACCGTGGCCGAGGCCATCAACGCGGTCAAGGCGATCGTGGACGGCATGCGCGGCGAGATCGACCAGAGCTACAGCATCGCGGGGGTGGGCGTGGCGGTGCCCGCGCTGGTGAACTCGGCCGACGGCCGGGTGCTGATCGCCCCGCACCTGGGCTGGCGCGACGCCAACCTGGCCCGCGACCTGGCCCGGGTGCTGGACTACCCGGTCTTCGCCGGCAACGACGCGAGCCTCGGCGCCATCGCCGAAAGCATGTTCGGCGCGGCCCGCGGCATCAATGACCTCGTCTACCTCAACGGCAGCGCCAGCGGTATCGGCGGCGGCCTCATCATCGGCGGCTCGCCGCTGCGCGGCACGAGCGGCTACGCGGGGGAGCTCGGCCACACCCTGGTGAACAGCCAGGGGGTGCGCTGCCACTGCGGCCGCATCGGCTGCCTGGAGACCGAGGTGAGCATGGGCCGGCTGCTCGCGGTGCTGGGGCTGCCCCGCGCCGACCAGGACGACCTCGACATCGCCCTCGGCGTCTCCCGAGACCCGGCCGTGCTGGCCGAGGTGCGCCGGCAGATCGAGCTGCTCTCCGAGGCCATCTCCAACTTCGTGAACATGTTCGACCCCGAGATGGTCGTGCTCGGCGGGTTCCTCGGCTCCCTGCTCTCGGTGGGCCGCGAGCAGCTCACCGCGGCCATGATCGTGCGCTCGATGAGCAGCATCGGCCACACCGTGGCCATCGAACGCGCCAGCCTGGGCTCGCGCCTGATGATGGTGGGCGCGGCCGAGCTGGCGTTCGCCGGCCTGCTCGACGACCCCGCCGGCTTCGTGCGCGGCCGCGCCGGCCGCCGCTGACCCCGCCACGGTGGTCGAGCTTGTCGAGACCCGGTGACGTGCGCGGGGACGCGGCTGACGTCCGTATGTCGGCTCGCGGGGTCTCGACAGGCTCGACCGGCGTTGGGGTCGCGTTTCGTAGGTCGTGTTCCGGCGGATGCGTGTGTGTCGTTCCCGTCTCGGTGGTCGAGCTTGTCGAGGCCGGGTGAGGTGCGCGGGGATGCGGCTGACGTGCGTAGGTCGGCTCGCGGGGTCTCGACAGGCTCGACCGGCGTTGGGGTCGCGTTTCGTAGGTTGTGTTCCGGCGGATGCGTGTGTGTCGTTCCCGTCTCGGTGGTCGAGCTTGTCGAGACCGGGTGAGGTGCGCGGGGACGCGGCTGACGTCCGCAGGTCGGCTCGCGGGGTCTCGACAGGCTCGACCGGCGTTGGGGTCGCGTTTCGTAGGTCGTGTTCCGGCGGATGCGTGTGTGTCGTTCCCGTCTCGGTGGTCGAGCTTGTCGAGACCGGGGTGAGGTGCGCGGGGACGCGGCTGACGTCCGCAGGTCGGCTCGCGGGGTCTCGACAGCCTCGACCGGCGTTGGGGTCGCGTCTCGTAGGTCGTGTTCCGGCGGATGCGTGTGTGTCGTTCCCGTCTCGGTGGTCGAGCTTGTCGAGGCCGGGTGAGGTGCGCGGGGACGCGGCTGACGTCCGCAGGTCGGCTCGCGGGGTCTCGACAGGCTCGACCGGCGTTCGGGTCGCGGTGTGCAGATCGGCTCCCGAAGCGTCGACGATACTCACCGGAGCCCCGGCGCGCCCCTGATCGGGCATTTGTAGACAATCACCACAAATTGCTTGCGGAACCGTGGATGCGTGTCGTAGGCTCCTAGCGCAGCAGTCGAAACGTTTAGCCGAACGGCCGCTGAATGGGTGCACCACCGCATCCCACCGCGCTTGAACCGATACGACGATGGAGTCCCGATGGCCAACATTCACGACGTTGCCCGCGTCGCCGGGGTGTCCATCAGCACGGTCTCCTACGCCCTGAGCGGCAAGCGCTCCATCGCGGCCTCCACGAAGCAGCGCATCGACGAGGCCGTTCTCGAGCTCGACTACCGGGCCAACGCCGGCGCACGGATGCTCAAGGGCGCACGCACCAACATCCTCGCGTTGAGCGCCCCGCTGCACGCCGGCACCCACGCTCCGGCGCACATGACCTTCGTGCTCTCGGTGGTCACGGCTGCCCGCAAGTACGACTACGACGTGCTGTTGCTCACTCAGGACGAAGCCACCAGCGGCCTGCGCCGTGTCGTGCGCAGCTCCCTGGTGGACGGCATCGTGCTGCTGGACGTCTCCACAGCCGATCCCCGCACCGACCTGGTGCGCGAGCTCGGCCTGCCGGCCACGGTCATCGGCATCCCCAACGACACCGACGGCCTCACCTGCGTCGACCTCGACTTCGAACAGGCCGCCGTGATGGCCGTGCGCCGGCTGGTCGACCTCGGCCACCGCGAGATCGGCCTGATCGGCCAGGCCCCGCTGATCTACGAGCGCGGATCGAACTTCCCGCCGCGCTTCCGCGACGCCTTCCTGGCCGAGGCCGCCCGCCTGGGCATCACCACGGCCTTCACCCCCGCTGCCGAGGACTCGGCCGGGGTACGCGCCGCGCTCGACGGCCTCACCGCGTCACTTCCCGGCATGACCGGCCTGGTGCTGCACTGTAACGAACCCGTGCAGTCCATGGTGCTCGACCTACTCGCCCAGCGCGGCATCAGCGTGCCGAACGATCTGTCGGTCGTCTCGGCCTGCTCCAGCTTCTCCACCGACCATCTCAATCCGCCCCTCGACGTGATCCCCCTGCCCGCTGACCAGTCCTGTACTCGCGCAATCGAGCTCACGATGGCCCAGCTGAGCGGGAACGTCGAGCCGCACGTCGAGTTCATCGAACCGACGTACGTCGAGCTCGGCTCGACGACCGCCCACCGCCGCCACTAGGACCCGGAAAGGAAGCTTTTTCGCGGGCCAACTATCGAAACGTTTCGAAAGCATCCCGCCCCGACGTTCCACCGCAGCACAGCCCAATCACCCGTGCATCATCACCAGCGCATCACTACAAGGAAGTAGAACAGTGAAGAAAACCAAGAGAAGCCTCGCCGGCATTGCCGTGCTGGGCGTCAGCGCCCTCCTCCTCTCCGGCTGCTCGGCCAGCGGATCCAGCGAAGGCGACGGCAACACCCTCAAGCTCTGGCACTTCGAGAGCGACACCAGCGCCATGGGCATCGCCTGGGACGAAGCCATCAAGGTCTTCGAGGAAGAAACCGGCGCCACGGTCGAGTTCGAGGAGAAGAGCTTCGAACAGATCCGCTCAACGGCCAGCCAGGTGCTCAACTCCGACCAGGCACCCGACATCCTCGAGTACAACAAGGGCAACGCCACCGCCGGCCTGCTCGCGAGCCAGGGTCTGCTGACCGACCTCGACGACGCCTACGCCGAATACGGCTGGGACGACGCGCTCGCCCCGTCGCTGCAGACCACCGCCCGGTATGACGAAGACGGCATCATGGGCTCCGGCGCGTTCTACGGGGTACCGAACTACGGCGAGTTCGTGGAGATGTACTACAACAAGGACATGTTCGCGGCCGCCGGCCTCGAGGTGCCCACCACGGTGGCCGAACTCGAGAGCGTCATGAAGGCGTTCACCGACCAGGGCATCACCCCGCTGGCCGAGTCGGCCGCGGAGTACCCGCTCGGCCAGCTCTGGTACCAGCTCGCGCTGACCAAGGCCGACCGCAGCTTCGTCGACGACTACCAGCTCTACACCGGCGACGTCGACTGGAGCGGCCCCGAGCTGAGCTACGCGACCGAGACCATCAAGGACTGGACCGACGCCGGCTACATCTCCACCGACGCCAGCGGCTTCAAGGCAGAGGATGCCGGCACCGCGTTCATCAACGGCACCTACCCGATCTTCTTCTCGGGTTCGTGGTGGCACAACCGGTTCACCACCGAGGCCACCGGCTTCGACTGGGGCACGTTCCTCTTCCCCGAGGCCGACATGTCGCCCGGCTCCGCCGGCAACATGTGGGTCATCCCGGAGAAGGCCAAGAACAAGGACCTCGCCACCCAGTTCATCGACATCACGATGCGCCCGGAGATCCAGGCCCTCATCGGCAACAACGGCGGCATCCCCGTCGCGGCGAACACCGCCGACATCACCGACCCGAAGAGCCAGGAACTGATCGGCAACTTCAACGCGCTGACCGAGAAGGACGGCATCGCGTTCTACCCCGACTGGCCCACCGCCACCTTCTACGACCAGCTCAACGCCGGCCTGCAGGAGCTCATCAACGGCACCAAGTCGCCGGCCGACGTCAACGAACAGCTCGGCGGCCAGTACCAGTCCGGCGTCGACGACATCGTCGGCTAACCCTCCACCGAGCCCGGCTCGACCGGTACCCACCCCCGGGTACCACCTCGCAGTACCCGGCCGGGGGCCTCACGGTCCCCGGCCGCCACTGACAGAAGAAGAGACAGAAGAGAAGGAAAGCGCATGACGACAGCATCCGTGCTCCATGCACCCGACGATGCACCCGGCGATGCTCCGTCGACAGGCAACCGTCCTGTCCGGCAGAGCCTCATCCCGGGAAGCAACCCCCAGAAATTCTGGATCTATCTCATTCCGGGACTGGCGCTGCTCACGCTGATCATCGTGATCCCGCTGGTGTGGAACGTGTACCTCACCTTCACCGACTACCGCGGCATCAAGCCGCCGGAATGGGTGGGCCTGAAGAACTGGGCCAAGCTCGCCGGCGACACCACCTTCTGGACCTCGTTCGGCAACTCGATCGCGATGATCGTCGCCATGGTCGTCGTGCCCACCCTGCTCGGCCTGGTGCTTGCCGCCATGCTCTTCGACCTGATCGGCAAGAAGTTCGGCGGCAAGATCGCCAGCTTCCTGCGCGCCACCTACTACCTTCCGCAGATCCTGCCCGGCGTCGTCGCCGCGATTGTGATCGGCTGGATCCTGCGCCCGCAGAACGGCGCCCTCAACCAGGTGCTCGAGGGAGTGGGCCTGGGAGGTCTCACCCACAACTGGCTCGGCAGTCCCGACACCGCGCTGCCGAGCATCATGGTCATCATGATCTGGGTGCAGTTGGGCTACCCGATCGTCATCTTCATGGCCGCCCTGCAGCGGGTCGACCCCGAGCTCTACGAGGCGGCGGAACTCGACGGCGCCAACTGGATCCAACGGTTCCGTGCCATCACGGTCAGCATCATCCGCCCCGAGATCTTCGTGGTCACCCTCACCTGCACGATCGCGGCACTCAAGGTCTTCGGCCCGATCTACACCCTCACCGGCGGCGGGCCCGGAACCTCCACCATCGTGCCCGCGTACTACGCGTACAGCGAGTTCTTCCAGTCCCAGCAGGTGGGCTACGGCGCGACCATCGCGACCGCCCTCACCATCGTCATCGCCGCCGTCTCGGTCGTCTTCCTCCTCGCCCAGACCCGACTCGAGCGTAAAGAAGAGGAACGCTAATGTCGCAGACCACCATTCTCGAGGAGCCCACCGGTCCCGCCGGCGCCCCCGGCACACAGGGCACCCGACCCCCGGCCAAGCGGAAGAACCGCAGCAGCACCACCCGCAAGACCTTCGGCGACTGGATGATCCTGCTCGTCGCCATCCTGATCGGCCTGCTCATCGCCGTGCCGTTCTTCCTGATCCTGATCAACTCGTTCAAGTCGCCGGCCGACTACAACGCCGCGGGCCCCCTCACCTTGCCCACCAATCTGTACTTCGACGGCATGGTCAACTTCTGGGAGCGGGTGAACTTTCCGGAGAAGCTCTGGAACAGCTTCTTCATCTCCAGCATCGTGGCCATCCTCGCCGTGGTGATCTCCCTGCTCAACGCGTTCGCGCTGGGCATCGGGCGGGTGCGCGGCCGCACCTGGATCGTGCTGTTGATCCTGCTCGCCAACATGCTGCCGCAGGAAGTGCTGCTCTACCCGCTCTACTTCATGTTCAAGTCGGTGGGCCTGTACGACAACCAGTGGGCCGTCATCATCATCTTCGTGGTGATCCAGAGCGCCTTCGGCACCTACCTGCTGGCCAGCGTGCTGGGCACCTTCCCCAAGGAGATCCTCGAGGCCGCGTCGCTCGACGGCGCGAGCCGCTGGACGATCCTCTACCGGGTGGTCTACCCGATCACCAAGCCCACGCTGAGTGTTCTGGTGATCTTCTTCTTCATCTGGACCTGGAACGAGTTCCTCATCCCGCTGACCTTCCTGGTCAGCAACGCCAGCCAGACCGTGCCAGTCTCCATCGCGGTGCTGCAGGGTGACCGGCTCATGGACGTCACGACCACGAGCGCGTCGGCCCTGCTGGGCCTGCTGCCCACCCTGATCTTCTTCCTCATCTTCCAACGCACCCTCACCAGAGGCATCACCGCAGGAGCAGTCAAGTAGTCATGAAATTCACCGACGGTTTTTGGCACACCCGCCCCGGCGTCACCGCGCTCTACGCGCAGGAGGCGTACGACATCGAGCAGGTCGGCTCCGCCCTGCGGGTGTCGGCGCCGACCAAGACGATCGAACGCCGCGGCGACGTGCTCAACCGGGCCCTGCTCACGGTCACGCTGTCCTCGCCGCTGGAGGGCATCATCCGGGTGCGGGTCGAACAGCACACCGGCGGCACGGCCAACCCGGGCTTCGACCTGGTCGGTGCCGAGCCGGATGCCGGCACGATCGTGATCGACGAGACCGGCGGCACCCTCACGGCCGGCCCGCTCACCGCCCGGATCGAACAGGGCAGCCCGTGGAACCTCTCCTTCGAGGCCGACGGACACACCCTCACCTCGAGCGGGCACAAGTCGATCGGGCACATGGACCTCGCCCCGCACGCGCCGATCGCCGCCGAACCGGCCGGGGTGGCCGGGGTCACGACCACGGGCCTGGCACCGGCATCCGCCTACACACACGCGCAGCTCTCGCTCGGGGTGGGCGAACTCGTCTACGGGCTCGGCGAGCGCTTCGGCCCGCTGACCAAGAACGGCCAGACCGTCGACATCTGGAACGCCGACGGCGGCACGTCCAGCGAGCAGTCCTACAAGAACGTGCCGTTCTACCTCACCAACCGCGGCTACGGCGTGCTCGTCAACCACCCCGAACACGTCTCCTTCGAGGTGGGCACCGAGGCCGTGGAGCGGGTGCAGTTCTCCGTCGCCGGGCCGGCGATCGAATACCTGGTGATCTACGGGCCCACCCCCAAGGACGTGCTCGAGCGCTACACCCGGCTCACCGGCCGCCCCGCCAAGGTGCCAGCCTGGTCGTACGGCCTGTGGCTGTCGACCTCGTTCACTACCCAGTACGACGAGGCCACGGTGAACAGCTTCATCGACGGCATGGCCGAGCGCGACCTGCCGCTGTCCGTCTTCCATTTCGACTGCTTCTGGATGCGCGAATTCAACTGGACCGACTTCGAGTGGGACCCGCGGGTATTCCCCGACCCCGAGGGCATGCTCGCCCGGCTGCACGAGAAGAACCTGCACGTGAGCGCCTGGATCAACCCGTACATCGGCCAGCGCGCCGGCATCTTCGCCGAGGCGAAGGAGGCCGGCTACCTGGTGAAGAAGGCCAACGGCGACGTCTGGCAGTGGGACCTCTGGCAGGCCGGCATGGCCCTGGTCGACTTCACCAACCCGGCGGCCACCCGCTGGTTCCAGGACAAGCTGCGCGGCCTCTTCGCTCAGGGGGTCGACGCCATCAAGACCGACTTCGGCGAACGCATCCCCACGGATGTGGTCTGGCACGACGGCTCCTCGCCCGACGTGATGCACAACTGGTACACCCAGCTCTACAACAAGGCCGTCTTCGAGGTGCTCCAGGAGCACCGCGGCGAGGGCGACGCCGTGCTCTTCGCCCGGTCGGCCACCGTGGGCGGGCAGATGCAGCCCGTGCACTGGGGCGGAGACAACTCCTCGTCGTTCGAGTCGATGGCCGAGACCCTGCGGGGCGGGCTCTCGCTGGCCTTCAGCGGCTTCGGCTACTGGAGCCACGACATCGGCGGCTTCGAGGGGATGCCGGATGCCGCCGTGTTCAAGCGCTGGCTGGCCTTCGGTCTGCTCTCCAGCCACTCCCGGCTGCACGGCTCCACCAGTTACCGGGTGCCGTGGCTCTTCGACGACGGCACCGAGGAACCCGGCCAGAGCGCCGTGGACGTGACCCGGTTCTTCACCAAGCTCAAGCTCGCCCTGATGCCCTACCTCTACCGGGTGGGCCTGGAGGCGCACGCCACCGGCACCCCGTTCATGCGGCCCATGCAACTCGAGTTCCCCGGCGACCCCGCCGTGGACTACCTCGACAAGCAGTACCTGCTGGGCGGCGACCTGCTGGTGGCACCGGTGTTCAGCGAGTCCGGCGACGTGCAGTACTACCTGCCCGCCGGCACCTGGACCAACTACCTGACCGACGAGGTCGTGGAGGGCCCGGTCTGGCGCCGGGAGACCCATGCGTTCGACAGCATCCCGCTGTGGGTGCGCGAAGGCGCTGTGCTCGTCACCGGATCCCGCGACGACCGGCCCGACTACGACTACACCGACGAGCCCCTCATCACCGTCTATCCGGGCGGCGACGGAGCGGACCGGGTCGTCATCATCGACAACCCGCTGGACGGCAGCCACCGCACCGTCCACATCAGCACCGAACTCGACCAGACTGTCGTTACCGGCGATTCGGCGGTGCCGTTCCGCGCCCGCCTGGCCGGTGGCACTACCGTGGTCGCTACCGACCGAAAGGCACTTCTCCGATGACCAGCACCACCGCCCCCACCGCGTCCGCGGGCAACCCCGACTACCGCGACTCCGGCCTCGTGTTCCCCGAGTCGTTCCTCTTCGGTTCCGCCACCGCCAGCTACCAGATCGAGGGCGCCTTCGACGAAGACGGTCGCGGGCCTTCCATCTGGGACACCTTCAGCCACACCCCGGGCAAGGTCTGGAACGGTGACACGGGCGATGTCGCCGCCGACCACTACCACCGGCTCGAGGCCGACCTCGACCTGATGACGTCGCTGGGCCTGGCCGCGTACCGCTTCTCGATCGCCTGGTCGCGCATCCAGCCCACCGGTCGTGGCCCGGCCAACCAGGCCGGACTCGACTTCTACGGGCGCCTGATCGACGGTCTGATCGCCCGCGGCATCCGCCCGATCGTCACCATGTACCACTGGGACCTGCCCCAGGCGCTGGAGGACGAGGGCGGTTGGACCAACCGGGCCACGGCCTACGCGTTCGCCGACTACGCGGCGATCCTCGGGCGCGAGTTCGGTGACCGGGTCGACACCTGGACCACCCTGAACGAGCCGTGGTGCTCCGCCTACCTGGGCTATGGCTCCGGCGCGCACGCGCCCGGCCGTACCGACGGCGCCGAGGCCCTCACCGCGGTCCACCACCTCAACCTGGCCCACGGCCTGGCCATCCAGGCGCTGAAGCCCCTGGTCACCAACGACCCCGACTTCTCGATCACGCTCAACCTGCACGTCATCCGTGGCGAGGGCGAGACCGGGCCGGAGGCCGTGCGGCAGATCGACGCGCTGGCCAACCGGGTGTTCCTCGGCCCGCTGCTGACCGGCGCATACCCGGCGGATGTCTTCGAAGACACTAAGGGCATCACCGACTGGGCGTTCATCCTGCCCGGCGACACGGAGATCATCCACCAGCCGCTGGACGTGCTCGGGGTCAACTACTACTCCACCACCCTGGTGCGGATGTGGGACGGCGTCTCGCCCCGCGAGAACTCCGACGGTCACAAGGACGTCGGCGCATCACCGTGGCCCGGCGCCGACCAGGTCGAGTTCCTCGCCCAGCCCGGCCCGTACACCGAGATGGGTTGGAACATCGAACCGGCCGGCCTCGAGGAACTGCTCGTGGCCCTGCACGAGGAGTTCCCGAACCAGCCGCTGATGGTCACCGAGAACGGTGCCGCGTTCGCGGACGAGGTTGTACAGACCGAGGACGGCCCCCGCGTGCACGACGTGGAGCGCACCGACTACCTGCGCCGGCACTTCACCGCCGCGCACCGGGCGATGGCCCGCGGCGTGGACCTGCGCGGCTACCAGGTGTGGTCGCTGATGGACAACTTCGAGTGGGGCTACGGCTACTCCAAGCGGTTCGGCATCATCCACGTGGACTACGACACCCTGGTGCGCACCCCCAAGGACAGCGCGCACTGGTACGCCGCCCTGGTCGCCACCCACACCCTCCCCGCCTAACCCTTCGCGAACTGTGAGTTAAGCCCCAAAAATCTCCGGATTTTGGGGCTTTTCTCACGGTTCGCGGGAGGTCAGCGGGGGTCTTGCCAGGAGTGGGCGGGGGAGAAGCCCAGGAGACGGCGGGCCTTGTCGATGCCGAGGAGCGTCTCGGTTCCGGTGACCTCGCGGGTGAGCTGCACCGCCGGGAACACCTCGGCGGCGAGCTCGGCGCTTGGCCGGCGCATCACGGTGTCGGCGGCGGCGATGATGAAGCGCTCGAAGCCCGGCGGAGCGGTCTGCAGGGCCTTGAGCACCGCCTGGGCGCCGTCACGGGCGTCGATGTACCCCCAGAGGTTCCACTTGCGCAGCGTCGCATCGGCCTGGAACGCCTCGAAACCGTCGTAGTCTTCCGGGTCCATCACATTGGAGAAGCGCAGCGCCGTGATCGACAGCGTCGGGTCCCAGCGCACCAGCTCGATAGCCATCTGCTCCTCGAGGTGCTTCACCAACGAGTAGGTGCTCTCCGGCCGGGCCGGGTACTCCTCGTCGACCGGGATATAGGGCGGGTCGGTGTCGAACGGCAGACCGAGCACGGTCTCGCTCGATGCGTAGACGATGCGACGGATGCCCGCACGGCGGGCAGCCTGGAACACGTTGTAGCTGGAGAGCATGTTGTTGTGGAAGGTAGCGACATCGGGCGCCATGCCCGGCGCGGGGATCGCACCGAGGTGCACGACGGCGTCGAAGCCGTCGATCTGGTCGTTGACGCCCGTGAACGCATCCGCCACCTGACCATAATCGGTGAGGTCGATGCGCACAAAGCCCGGTGCGCGACTGCCGGCCAGGTCGAAGTTGATCACCTGGTGGCCCTCGGCCCGGAGCCGGGCGAGGACGGTCTTGCCGAGTTTGCCGCTGCCGCCGGTGAGGGCGATTCTCATGCTGGGGGATTCCATGGACATCCTTGTCGTCGATCGTATGTGCCGGAAGCGACCGTGGCTGAGCCTGGTTGCGCTCCCGGGTTTCTACGCTTAATTGTGCCCGTGTCGAGAAGCACTCCGGGCGATTTGTGGCGTGGTGCAACGTATCACGCCGCCCCGGGAGTTCTGCCGGGTATTCTGAGGTCCACGGCGAAGGACGCCCGGCGCGCGGGGGAGCCCCTGCCGCAGCCAGTCGGTCGCCCGCGGGGCATCGACTGGGCACCAGTCAGACGGAGGAACCGTGCAGGGCAGCAGCCATGACGATGTGCGCCGACACAACCTGTCGGTGGTGCTGCGACTCGTGCACCGCAGCGGCGCCGCCTCCCGGTCGCAGCTCACCAAGGTGACCGGGCTCAACCGTTCCACCATCGCCGCCCTCGTGTCCGAACTGGCCGAGCGCGGACTCGTCGTCGAGAGCGAACCGAGCGCGACCAACCAGGTCGGCCGGCCCAGCCCCATCGTGAGCGTGAGCGAGCGGGTCGTGGCGCTCGCCGTGAACCCCGAGATCGACGCCGTGACGATCGGCATCGTGGGCCTGGACGGCCAGGTGCACCGCCGGGTGCGCTACCCCACCGACCAGTCCCCGAGCGTGCTCGAGGCCGTCAACATCGCCGCCGCCGTGATCGACGGCATGCGCGGCGAACTGGATGCCAAGTTCACCGTCGTGGGCATCGGCGTGGCCGTGCCCGGACTCGTGCGCGCGCACGACGGCCTGGTGCGGCACGCGCCGCACCTCGGCTGGGTCGACGAACCCCTGGCCGAGATGCTCGAGGCGGCCACCGGCTACCCGGTCCTGGCCGCCAACGACGCCAGCCTCGGCGCCATGGCCGAGCGCTTCTTCGGTGCCGGCAAGGGCATCACCGACCTCATCTACCTCAACGGCGGGGCCAGCGGCATCGGCGGCGGCATGATCGTGGGCGGAGCGCCCGCCGGAGGGATCGCCGGCTACGCGGGCGAGTTCGGCCACACCCGGGTCAGCGACAGCGACCGAGTCGACTCCGCGGGCATCCGCGGCACCCTCGAGGCCGAGGTGACCCGGCGCGAACTGCTCGAGGTGCTCGCCTTGGCCGGGGCGGATGCCGACGAGCTTGAGCAGGCGCTGCTGGCCTCCACGTCACCGGCCGTGCGCGCGGAGGTGGACCGCCAAATCGACCATCTCGCGGTGGCGCTGGCCGGGGCCATCAACATCTTGAACCCCCAGGTGGTGGTGCTCGGCGGTTTTCTCGCGGCGTTGCTGGCGGTGGATGCCGAACGGTTGCGTTCGGCCGTCGCCGCGCTGTCGCTCGGGGCCGCGTTCGGCAGCGTGCGGCTCAGTGCCGCCGAACTGGGCTCCAACCTGCTCATGATCGGTGCCGCCGAACTGGCCTTCGAGGGCCTGCTCGACGACCCGGCCGCACTGCCCACCGGGGTGGACGGCCCGTCAGTCTGACGCCGGCAGCGCCCCCGGCGTGAGGGTGGGGGTGAGCGACCCTGGCACCCGCAGGAAGTTCGTCAGGACCGCGCGGGCGTCGTCGGCGCGCCGCACCAGCTGCACCTCGCTGCGCGGATGCGTGCCGGCCAGCGGAAGGATGCGCACCCCGGCCGGCACGGTGAGGGTGGCACTGGCCGGGGCGATGCTCACACCCAGGCCCGCCCCGATCAGGTGCAGGATGGTGACCCAGGACGAGGCCTCCTGCACCACCCGGGGCTCGTACCCGGCCTGCCGGCACGGCTCGAGATTGCGCAGATAGGCCCGCTCGCCGGCGGCCCGTGGGTAGAACACGAACGGGTCGTCGCGCAGCAGCCCGGCGTCGAGCACCGCGTGACCGGCCGCCGGATGCTCGACCGGCACCACGGCGACGAACGGCTCGGTCGCCAGGGTGGTCGTGGTGAGCGCCGCGTCGGGCCCGGAATCGCGAACAACGCCCATGTCGATCTCCCGGGCCAGCAGCCGGTCCAGGATCAGCGAGGTGTAGCCCTCGTGAAGTTGCACGTGAACGGTGGGATAGAGCGAGCGGAAGGCGTGGATGCGTTCGGTGATGCCCAGGGGGATGGCCGAGGTGATGAAGCCGATATCGAGCCGCCCCTGCTGGCCCCGACCGATGCGGGAGGCCTCGTCGACGTCTGCGCTGACCTGGTCGAGGATCCGGCGGCTGCGCTCGAGGAAGGCCGTTCCGGCCTCGGTGAGGGCGACGCGGCGTGAGGTGCGGTCGAACAGCGGTGTGCCGATCAGCTCCTCCAACCGCCGCACCTGTTGGGAGAGCGGCGGTTGCGCCATGTGCAGGCGCTCCGCCGCCCTGCCGAAGTGGAGTTCCTCGGCCACCGCCACGAAGTAGCGCAGGTGTCTCAGCTCCAGGTTCGCCGTCATGCCCCGACCCTATCAAGACGCCAGAAGTCTGGAACGGCCCACATTTGATATTGGACGTCTGGATGCCTGCATCGGAAGATGGAGGAGAAGAAGGAGCAGATCATGACACCCACCCACCCGCTGTCACTCGTCATCGAGCCGATAAGCTCGGCCGAGGACGCGCAGGCGTTCCGGGAACTCAACGAAGAGTGGATCAGCCGGCTGTTCACCCTCGAGGAGGCCGACCGTGCCCAGCTGAACAACCCCGGCGCCCGCATCGTCGGCCCCGGCGGCACCGTGCTGATCGCCCGGCTGGGCGTCGAGAGGGTGGGTTGCGTCGCCCTGGTGCCCACCGGAAACGGCGTGTTCGAACTGTCCAAGATGGCGGTCAGACCGGCCCTGCGGGGCCACGGAGCCGGCCGTCAACTGATCCTGGCCGCTATCGACGCCGCCACAGGGCTCGGCGCCCGCTCCCTCTTCCTCGGCAGCAGCACCAAGCTGCCCAACGCCGTGCATCTTTACGAGTCGGTGGGGTTCACCCACGTGCCGGCCGACCGGATCGGCCCGATGCCCTACGCCCGGGCGGATGTGTTCATGGAACTGCCGCTCTGACGGGCCGCTGCCGGCACCGGGACCGTACCGGGATGGGCGGCAAATTGCAGGAAATCACGCATCCGCGCAATCTTTGCCCGGATGCCCCGGCGGGGGAATAGAACCGGGTCGGGCACGCTTTTCGCCATTGGGCCCGCGCGCCCACCCTCCCCACCGTACGATCCCGACCGAGGACTCTCTCACGTGACTACCGCCGTCATCCCCGTCATCACCGATGCACAGTTGCACTCGACCGCCCGGCACCCGGGTGACGCGCTCTCCCGGGGACAGCGCATCGTCTACATCATCATCCTGGGCGCGCTGACCGCGCTCGGCCCGTTCACGATCGACCTGTACCTGCCGGCGTTCCCCATCCTCGAAAGCGAACTCGGGGTCTCGGCCGCGGCTATCCAGCTCACCCTCACCGGAACCATGATCGGCTTCGGCTTCGGCCAGCTCATCGTCGGGCCGTGGAGCGACAAGATCGGCCGCCGGCTGCCGTTGCTGCTGGCCACCGGGTTCCACGTGCTGGCCTGCGTGGGTGCGGCCTTGTCCAGCGACATCGTCACGCTCGGGATCTTCCGGGTACTGCAGGGCTTCGGCGCCGCGGCCGGTGCCGTCGTGGCCATGGCCATGGTGCGCGACCTGTTCGGCGGCAAGCCGCTTGTGAAGATGCTCTCCCGGCTCGCCCTGGTCAGCGGGCTCGCGCCGGTGCTCGCGCCGGTGATCGGCTCGCAGCTGCTGCTCGTGATGCCCTGGCGTGGCATCTTCTGGGTGCTCGCCGGCTACGGCATCGTCGTCATGATCGCCGTCGCCATCTGGATCGTGGAAACCCTGCCCAAGGACCGCCGCACGGTTCCCGGCCACTCCAGCCTCGGCCAGCGCTACCGCGCGGTCCTGGGCGACCGCACCTTCGTGGGTGTCGCCATCATCGGCGCCATGACCTTCACCGGGCTGTTCTCCTACCTCTCCTCATCGCCGTTCCTGTTCCAGCAGGTCTACGACTTCAGCGCCCAGCAGTACGGCGTGCTCTTCGCGATCAACTCCCTCGGCATCGTCGTGGGGGTGCAGACCAGCTCCCGGCTGATGCACCGCTACAACGTGGGCCCGCAGAACATCCTGATCGGGGCCACGGCCGTGCTGGTGCTCACCTCGGCGGCCATCTTCACCCTCGACCTGCTGGGTGCCGGCCTGTGGGGCACGCTCATCCCGCTCTGGTTCTTCATCGCCGGCTGTGGATTCACCTTCCCCACAGTGCAGGTCATCGCCCTCAACTCGCACGGCAGCGAGGCCGGCACCGCCGCATCCCTCCTGGGCGCGGCCAACTTCGGTATCGCCGGCCTGATCTCCCCGGTCGTGGGCCTGCTCGGCGTGGGTACCGCCGTTCCGATGGCCTCGGTGATGGGCGTGTGCGCGATCATCTCCGTGCTGAGCCTGTGGCTGATCGTGCGCCCGCGCACGGTGGCTGCGCTGGGCCACTGACCTCACGAGCCACGCCCCGTCGCCACCGCACCGGGCCGTCACCGGAGCGACGCCTCGGTATGGAAGAATCTCGAACGTGACCTTCACTCAGCCCGCCGGTGCGAACCTCCCCGAGAGTGCAACGGTCGACGTGCTCACGCGCAACGGCGTCACGGTGCTGGGCGACCCGGCCGGGCAGCCCGTGGTCTTCGGACCCGGCTACGGCACCAGCCAGAACATGTGGCGCCTGGTGGCGCCGCAATTCGCGGACGAACGCCGGGTGGTGCGCTTCGACCACGTCGGCTCGGGTGACTCCGACGTCTCGGCCTACGACCGGCGCAAATACGATTCGCTGCGCGGCTACGCGGCCGACCTGCTCGAGATCCTGCGCGCTCTCGACCTGCATGATGTGGTGTTTGTGGGCCACTCGGTGAGCGCCATGATCGGCGCCCTGGCCGCCGTGGAGGAGCCGGAGCGTTTCGCCCGGCTGATCATGCTCGGGCCCTCACCGCGCTACCTCAACGACGAGGGCTACCTGGGCGGCTTCGAACGCGCCGACGTCGACGCTCTCCTCGACGCGCTCGAGGTCAACCACGTGAGCTGGGCGGCCGAGATGGCGCCGGCGCTGATGAAGAACGCCGACCGCCCCGAGCTGGCCGCGGAGCTGGCCGAGAGCATGGCCCGCACGAACACCATGGTCGCGCAGCACTTCGCCCGGGTCACCTTCCTCTCGGACTGGCGCCGGCTGCTCAAGAACATCACCACGCCCACGCTGATCCTGCAGTCCTCCGACGACCTGATCGCCCCGCTCGAGGTGGGCGCGTACCTGCACGAGCACATCGTCGGCAGCGAACTCGTGGTGCTCAACGCCGCCGGGCACTACGCGCACCTGTCCGATCCCGGCGAGATCGAGCGCCAGATCCGGCGCTTTCTGTGACTGATGCGGGTGGCCCGCCCGACGACGTCGCCCGCGCCCTCTTCCACCACGCTCCGGCCGGCCTGTTCGCCATGACGGCAGACGGGGTCATCCGCTCGGCCAACGACACATTCTGCGAGTGGACCGGCTACCCCCGTGAGGACGTGGTGGGCCGGTACTTCCTGGCCCTGCTCTCCCGCGGCAGCAAGCTCATCTTCGAGACCCGCTACATGCCGCTGCTGCAGACGCAGAGCCGGCTGAACGAGATGATGCTCACCCTCTCCACCAACGTCGGCGGCACCCGCAACGTGCTGGTCAGCTCGGTGCTGGACGACTCCGGCGCCGAGGCGCTGGTCTACGCTGCCGTCTTCGACGCCGGGATCCGGCTTAAGTACGAGCGCGACCTGTTGGAGGCCCGGCGCGCGGCCGAGACCGCCGTGGCCCGGGTGCGCATCCTGCAGGCCGCCGCGGCGGGCCTCGCGCCCGCATCCACCCTCGCCGCGTTCGGTTCGGCCTTACGGGTCTCGGCCGAGATGGCCACGGATGCCGCGCACGTCTCGGTGATCGTCACCGGCGCAGACGGCACCCTCGAGCTGGTCTCGGGGGCCCGGCCGCTCGCGGAAACCGTCGACCTGGCAGACCTGCTGCCCGTGGGCGCGGCGCTGGCCTCCGGCCTGCCGGTGCTGTGCCGGAGCGCCGCCGACATCGCGGAGAGTTTTCCCGGGCTGGCGGCCGCTCTCGATGCGGAGGGCGTCGAGGCGCTCTGCGTCGTGCCCATCATCGACAACGGCACCGTCAGCGGAGCCATCGCCTGCTGGTTCCAGCGGCAGCGGGTGCTCGACGAGAACCTGCTCGACCTGCTCGGTGCGCTGGCCACGCAGGCGGCGCCGGTGCTCGAACGCATCCACCTGCAGCACCAGATCGAGCACCAGTCCCTGCACGATTCCCTCACCGGCCTGCCCAACCGGCGTGCGCTGCAGAACCGGCTGCGGCGACTGCTCGGCGACGCGGAGCGCCACGGGCGAGCGGTCGCGGTACTGTTCCTCGACCTCGATGGTTTCAAGGCGATCAACGACGACTTCGGCCACGAGGCCGGCGACCAGGTGTTGGAGCAGGTCGCCCTGCGGCTCCGACGGGTGCTGCGGGAGGATGACACCCCGAGCCGGTTCGGCGGCGACGAGTTCGTGATCGCGTCGGACCGCATCGACCAGACGAGCGCGCTCGAGGTGGCCCAGCGCATCCGCCAAGCCGTGCGGGAACCGCTCGACGGCCTCGCGCAGGGCCAACGAGTCTCGGCCAGCATCGGCATCAGCGTTTACACCCCGGGCATCACCACCCCGCTGAGCCCGGACGACCTGATCGCCCTCGCCGACGAGGCCATGCTCACCTCCAAGCGGGCCGGCAAGGGCCGTGACACCCTGCTCACTGCCTGAGCCGGTGCACTCGGCCCGGCTGGTACCCCGCGGGTCCAAGCGGGTTCCCACCTGCGCCGATCTACGATTGCCTGATGGACCCCTCCCGATCAGACGAGACTGAGCCCACCAGACCCGATTCGCCCACCCCGGCCACGGCCGACGCCGCGGCGGATGCACCGTCCCGCCGCATCGCCCGCCGCTGGCCGCTGATCAGCGGGGCGATTGCCGTTCTCTTCGCCTTCCTACTCGGCGCCCTGATCCTCACCCGCGGCAGCGGGCGCCCGATCGAGGCCGATCTGGAGTGGATGGAAGAGATCCTCGAGCACCGGTCGCCGGTCTGGGAGGTGCCTGCCCTCGTGATGAACTTCCTCGGCGCGGGGATCGCCGGGGTGTTCGTGATCCCGATCGCGATCGTCGTGACCCTGTTCGTGCTGAGGCGCCCGTGGGCGGCGCTGTACTTCGTGCTCGCCACCGTCGCCAGCGCCGGCCTGGTGCAGCTGCTGAAGACCCTGTTCGGTCGGGCCCGCCCCGAAGACATGCTGGTCACCTCCGACTTCGGGTCGTTCCCATCCGGCCACGTGGCGAACGCGGCAACCATGGCCGTGCTGCTGGGCGTCATCTTCCCCCGGCTGTGGGTATGGATCGCCGGCGCGGTGTACACGGTGGCGATGATGGTCAGCCGCACCTATCTCGGCGCGCACTGGCTCACCGACACCATCGGTGGCCTGCTGCTCGGTGTGGGGGTGGCCGTGGTCTTGTGGGCGCCGCTGGCGGCCAAGCTCGACGGCGAGAATACTCTCGCCAGACGCCGGGCGGCAGGGTCGAATGCGTCAGGGCGCCCGGCGCCGCGATGACCCGCCGCGACCGTCGAGCATCCACCCGGTCCAACCGATGACCGAACCTTGCACCGATCCGTCCGACGAGTTCGACGACTCGCTCACCAATCCCTCGGGCATCTATGTCTTACGCGAACGGAACGTACCCGGCGGCCGCATGGAGGTCTCCGGGCACGCCACCTTCCAGGGCGTGCGGCTGCGAGTGCGCGGTGTCGGCCGGGACGGCCGGGTATCGGTCGCCGGTGACCTTCCGCTGTACGGGGTGTTCGGGCGCGAAGAAGACCCCCAGGTGGGAGTGGCGTTCGGCCGGGTGGACTTCGGGTGGCTGAGCCGGTTCTGGCTGACCCGCACGACCACCTTCGACCTGATCGACGAGACCACGCCGCAGCCCGGGCTGATGGCATCCATCGGCGGGCTGACGGTGGGCCTGGTCAACACCGACGGCACCGTCAGTAAGGCGGGGGTGCCTCAGCTGCAGCTGATCTGGCTGAGTACGGCCGAGCCTGAGGGCGAGGGCTGGGCACCGGATGGCTACGGCTTATTCACGAAGATCGTCGACCGGAGTCTCGTCTCGGTGGTGCGCCGGGTGGAGTGGACCGCGATCTGGCGGGATTTCACCGTGCAGATCGCCGCGATCCGTGACGGACGGGCGATGATCTTCGCCGGGGGAGGCGGGGAGCCACCGTTGAACGCACCAGAGGTCGTGCTGGGAGGAGGCCGTCGCAGCAACGGCTGGTCTGCCGTGGTGCCGTTGGCGCAGCTGAGTCTGCGCGGTTGGACCCTCACCGAGAGCCCGTTGGGCGTCGGAGTCGTGGACGCATGCGTGGGAACGTTGCGTGGCCGCACGGCGTCGATGGTTCGCGTGGCGGAGCCGCACGTGGCCGGCGAGGAGCGGGTGGCTGCCCCGGGCAGCGCCGTCGTCGTCGAGAAGAACCGGGGTGACACCGTGACCGACGAGTTCGTCCTGGTCGCGTCGTCCCAGCACTACTGGACGTGGCGGGTGACCGTCGACGAAAGCGAGGTGTCCGACCTCCGGCAGGTGACCGCCACCACCACCGTGAACGGGCTGACCCATCCCGTCCAGTGGCGTGATGACGGTGCGGGACTCGTGTACCTGAGTCACTCCACGGTGGACATCGCGGACACGACTCCCTTCATCTATACTGTGCAGCCCATCGATCGGAGTGCGCTGCCCGTCGACTCCAAGGTCTTGTCGCTCCACTAGCCCCAGCATCACCACCACCGACGATAGGGAACCTGACATGCCCGCATCCGCCGCCGCGCTGCCGGACCCCTTCGACGGTTCGCTGACGAACCCCGCCAGCGTGGAGGTGCTCCGAGCCCGGCCGATCCCGGGCGGCCACACTGAAGTCCGCGGTCACGCGACCTTCCGGGGAGTGCGCGTTGACGTCTACCTCGTGAATTATGACGGTCGGGTGTACATCGGCGGGGACCTGCCGAAGAAGGGCGTCTACCGCCGCGACGACGACCCCCGGCTGGAAGGGGTGACGGGAATGGTGGACTTCAGGGCGCTGGACCGGTTCTGGCTGACCCGCACAACGACCTACGACGTGATCGACGAGAGCACCCCGCAGCCCGGCGTCACGACCAGGGTCGACGGCCGGGACTTCGCCGTGGCCGACACCTGCGGCACCGTGAGCGAGGCCGGGGTGCCGCAGCTCCAGCTGATCTGGCCCGGTGCCGGCGAACCCACCGCCGACCTGGCGGGAGCCGACTGGACGCCTGACGACTACGGCGCGTTCACGGCGCTGGTGGACCGGAGTCGGGCCTCGGTGGTGCGGCAGGTGGCGTGGCAGGCAGTGTGGCGGGACTTCACGGTGACCGTTGCCGGCATCCGTGAGGGTCGGGCACTGGTCTATGTGGGCACAGGCGGAGTGCCGGAGTTCGACGTGCCCGAGATCACGATCGTCGAGGACAATCTGACCAGCGGCTGGTCGGCGCTGGTGCCGGTGGAGCAGCTGAGCCTGCAGTCGTGGACACGCGTGGACCGCCCACTGGGCTCCGGCACCATGGCCGGGTTCGTCGGCCGCGTGCGCGGTCGGTATGCGCTGGTCAGCCGGCCCGCCGTACCGCGCCCGAAGCCGGGGGAAGCCCCTGTCGCCGCTGCGGGCACGGGGTTCGTGGCCGACAAGGACCAGGGTGAGTCCGTGACCGACGATTTCTTCCTGTTTCCGCGCACCTCGGGACACGACTCGTACTGGGAGTGGCGTGCCCACCTCGACGCGAACGAGGTCACCGACCTCACGCAGGTGTCCGCGACCACCACCTGGCGAGGCGAGACCTACGCGGTCGAGGGCTGCAACGACGAGACGGCCCAGGTCTACCTCAATCGCAGCGCGGTGGACGTCCTCGAAACGACGCCGTTGGTGTATTCCGCGCGGAGGGTCGAACGATCTGAGCTGCCCGTGGCCCGAGTGCCATCCTGGCCATACGGGCCGGAGGGACCGCGCAAACGGATGTCGACCGCGTACTGACATTCCAGGCGGCGGCGCGCTAGCGTCAGGGGCATGAGAATTCTCCTCGTAGGTGCCGGTGGCGTCGGTGACGCCTTCGCGAAGATCGTTGCCCGCCGTTCGTTCTACGAGCACGTGGTGGTGAGTGACTACGACCTGAGCCGGGCGGAGCGCACCATCGAGGCGATCAAGGCCCGGCATGGCGCCGAGACCGCCGACCGGTTCACGGCGGCGCAGATCGACGCATCCGACCCGGAAGTGGTGGCCCGGGTCGCGCGCGAGCACGGTGCCAGCCACGTGATGAACGCCGTGGAGCCCAAGTTCGTGCAGAGCATCTTCGCGGGCGCGCTCGCCGCGGGCGCCGACTACCTCGACATGGCGATGAGCCTGAGCGAGCCGCATCCGACCGACCCGCACTCGAAGACCGGCATCAAGCTCGGTGACGACCAGTTCGAGCAGGCGCCCGATTGGGAGACCAGTGGAAGCCTGGCTCTCGTGGGGATGGGTGTGGAGCCCGGGCTCTCCGACGTTTTCGCCCGCTACGCCGCCGACCACCTGTTCAGTGAGATCGACGAGCTGGGCACCCGCGACGGCGCCAACCTGGTCGTGCGCGACGAGGCCGGCAACGAGATCTTCGCGCCGTCGTTCAGTATTTGGACCACCATCGAGGAGTGCCTGAATCCGCCGGTGATCTTCGAGAAGGATCGCGGCTGGTTCACGACGCCGCCGTTCAGCGAGCCGGAGGTGTTCGACTTCCCCGAGGGCATCGGCCCGGTGGAGTGCGTCAACGTGGAACACGAAGAGGTGCTGCTGATGCCGCGCTGGCTGGATGCGAAGCGGGTCACCTTCAAGTACGGGCTCGGCGAGGAGTTCATCGGGGTGCTGAAGACCCTGCACCTGCTTGGCCTGGACAGCGTCGACCCGGTGAAGGTGCGCACCGCGGACGGCCCGGCGATGGTCGCGCCCCGCGATGTGGTGGCGGCCAGCCTGCCCGACCCGGCCACGATCGGGCCGCGCATGACGGGCAAGACCTGCGCGGGCGTGTGGGTGACCGGTACCGGCACGGATGGCGCGCCGAGGGAGGTCTACCTGTATCACGTGAGCGACAACGAGTGGACGATGGCCGAGTACGACGCCCAGTGCGTGGTCTGGCAGACCGCGCTGAACCCGGCGATCGCGCTGGAGCTGCTCGCGACCGGCGTGTGGACCGGAACCGGGGTGCTCGGCCCGGAGGCCTTCGACGCCAAACCGTACCTCGACCTGATGGCCGCCCCCGAGCCCGCCGGCTACGGCCAGCCCTGGGGCCTCGAGGAGCGCACCCCCGCTGCCTGACGCTCTCTCGCGGGTGCTGGCTGCCGCGCATCCGCAGGCCGCCTGACGGGGTCTCGACAGGCTCGACCAGCGTGTTGGTTGCGCCCCGCACGTCGGTCGATCCAGTCGAGACCCGGTGGGCAGGTCTCGGGTTCGCGCCCCCACGGCGGTCGAGCCTGTCGAGACCGGGTGGGCCGGCTTTGGGTTCGTGCCCACGCGGTGGTCGAGCCTGTCGAGACCGGCTGACGCGCGGGTGTGTCGGTGCGGCGCGCGTTCGTCGGTCGTCTCGCGCGGTCTCGACCGGCTCGACCACTGTGCGCGACTGGCACGCACAGCCCGCTCCCGAGCCGCTTCGATAGAGTCGCCCCATGCATGACTACGACGACTACGACGGCCGCCCAGTGGGATTCATGGGCAAGCTCCGCGGGATGAAGGGGCTCACCTGGATCCTGATCCTGTCGTTGGTCGCCATCACCGTCGGTGCCACGACCCTGCTGTTCCTCTTCCAGAGCTAGGAGCCGCGCCGGAATCGCCGCACCGGATCGTGCCGCCCGCGCCGCGCCGCCGGACCGCGCCGCACCCGGACCGCTAACCTAAACGCGGGGGTGCAAGGCCTCCGTCGGCCTGCGCCGACTCACCAGAGCCGACGAAAGAGACCCCCATGCTGCCCCCCACCGCGGCCATCGCATCCGTTTTTCGCAAATACGCCGACTTCACCGGCCGCGCACAGCGCAGCGAGTACTGGTGGTTCGCCCTGCTGCTCTGGGTGGTGCTCGGGGGGCTCCAGCTCCTGCAGCTGATCCCGACCGGAACAACAAGCTACGGCTACACCTCGTACAACTTCTCGCTCGTCACGATGATCGTGGCCCCGCTCTTCGCGATCGGCGTGCTGCTGCCCAGCCTCGCGGTGCTCGTGCGGCGTCTGCACGACGCGAACTTCTCCGGCTGGTTCGTCTTCCTCGCCCTGATCCCGGGCGTGGGTGCGATCATCCTGTTCGTCTTCACGCTGCTGCCGAGCAACCCCGCGGGCGCCCGATTCGACGTCGCCCGGCTGCCGAAGGCGCCCGGTCTGTCATTCCAGGGATCCAACCTGGGCTGAGTGCTTCGCAACCCGGGCCCGGATGCGCCATGATCGCGATACGACGATCGACATGGGAAGCGGTGCGGGCATGATCAACGGGGACGTCTCCTTCTGGTGGAGCCAAGTCGGCCGTCCCGCTCCGCGCGCCCCGCTGCCCGGCTCCACTCGCGCCGACGTCTGCATCGTGGGCGCGGGCTACACCGGGCTGTGGGTCGCGTACTACGTCAAGAAGGCGGCGCCTCAGCTGCGCGTGGTCATCCTCGAGCAGCGGTTCGCCGGCTACGGCGCCTCCGGGCGCAACGGCGGCTGGCTCACCAACTCGGTCACCGGCGGGCGTGACCAGTACGTCCAGAGCCACGGCCGCGACGCCGCCAGCGCCTTCCAGCTGGCCATGAACGACACCGTCGACGAGGTCATCCGGGTGGCGGCGTTCGAGGGCATCGACGCCGACATCGTCAAGGGCGGCGAGTTCACCGTGGCCTACGACCGGCCGCAGCAGCGCCGGCTCGAGGCCGCGGTGCGCGCCGAGCAGGCCTGGCCGCACACGGATGTGGAGCTGCTGAGCGCCGAAGACGCCACCGCGCAGATCAACGTGGCCGGCAGCACCGGAGCCATGTGGCACCCGCACTGTGCGCGCATCCAGCCGGCCAAGCTCGTGGCCGGGCTCACCCGGGCGGTGCTGGCGCTCGGCGTGGAGATCTACGACGACACCCGGGTGACCGAGATCACCCCGCACGCCGCCCGCACCGCCCGAGGCACGGTGGAGGCCGAGTTCATCGTGCGCGCCACCGAGGGTTTCACCGCGGGCCTGGCCGGGCTGCACCGGGCCTGGCTGCCGATGAACTCGTCGCTGATCGTCACCGAACCGCTCGGTGCCGACGCATGGGCCGGCATCGGCTGGGCCAATCGTGCCACCCTGGGCGATATGGCGCACGCCTACATGTACGCGCAGCGCACCGCCGACGACCGCATCGCCATCGGCGGCCGCGGGGTGCCGTACCGGTTCGGGTCCAAGACCGACTCCGACGGGCACACCCCGGCGAGCACGGTCGAGGCGCTCCGCGGCATCCTGCACCGGTTCTTTCCGGGCACGACGGATGCCGCCATCGCGCACGCCTGGAGCGGCGTGCTGGGCGTGCCCCGCGACTGGGCCGCAACCGTGGGCCTCGACCGGCGAACCGGCCTCGCCTGGGCCGGCGGGTACGTGGGCACCGGGGTGGCGACCACCAACCTGGCCGGCCGCACCCTGACCGACCTGATCCTCGGCCGGGCGAGCACGCTCACGGAGCTGCCCTGGGTGAACCACCGGGTGCGCAACTGGGAGCCGGAGCCGCTGCGCTGGCTGGCCGTGACCGCCCTGTACCAGGCGTACACCCGCGCCGACCGCGCCGAGCTCACCCGCCGCGAGAGCACCTCGCCGCTGGCGACCCTCGCCGACCGCGTCTCCGGACGGGGCCACTAGGTCCACCCGTGGCCGGCGCGACGCACGTTTGTGAGGAAAAAGGCCGCAAATGAGGACCCGAGGCGCAATTCCATCCTTGCAATCTCACTTTTTCCTCTCTACCCGGCGAGCGCGGTCGACCGCACGCGCGGGCGCCGGCCGGGCGCGACGGCGCAGCATCCGGGTGGCCGGGTCCCACTCTCGATCTCGGGCCCGCGGTGTGGTTCACTCGTCCCATGAGCGTTGATCCAGCGGCCGTGGCCGAGGCCTACCGGCGGTATGACGAGGCCGCCCGGGCGGCCGGCGTGAGCGTGCGGATGGCCGAACCACGCGACCTGGCCAGCATCATCGGGCTGTTCGAACGCACCTGGGGTGTCGGCCGCAGCCCGGACCGGGCCATGCTGCTCGCGCTCGACTACGCGGGCAACACCGTGCTACTGGCCACCGAGAAGGGCAAGACGGTGGGCGCGACACTGGGGTTCCTGGGCTGGACCGACGGCGTGCACCTGCACTCCCACATGGCCGCGGTGGTGCCGTGGCATCGCGGCGGCGGGGTGGGCTTCGCGCTCAAACTCTTCCAGCGCGCCGTCTGCCTGGAGCAGGGCATCACCGAGATGCGCTGGACCTTCGACCCGCTCATTCGCCGCAACGCGCACTTCAACCTGGTCAAGCTCGGCGCCGAGGTGACCGGGTTCCTGCCGGACTTCTACGGCCGGCTCGACGACGTCATCTCGGGCGCCGACCACAGCGACAGGTTCGAGGCACGGTGGGCGCTGGGCTCCGCGCGGGTGCGGCGCGCGCTCGACGGGCGACCGGCGCCGCACTGGCGGGCCGAGGGCTCCTGGGCTCTCGACGCGGACTTCGAACGGTTGCGCGCCGATGATCCGGCCGCGGCCGCGGTGCGCCGCGAGGAGTCCCGGGCCGTGTTCGCTGACGCGTTCCGGCGGGGGCTCCGGCCGGAGGTGACCGGCCACAACGACTACGTGTTCACGGCGGATCCGGGCGACCGGGAGCCAGGCGACCCGGAGCCGACCGACGCGGGCGCCGGGCACCGCGACGGTGACGCATCCGTCTGACGCGAGCGACTAACTACCCAGGTCAGCGCCCAGATCCGTATCGGGCCGAGTGCGCCCGGTGAGCCGGCGCTCGAACCAGTACAGCAGCTCGGGGCGCAGCCGGTTGAGCTCGGACAGCGTCATCGGGTCCGGCACGCGCACGACCGGTACGCCCAGCTCGTCGGCGACGGTGTCCATGGCGCCGCGGGAGTAGAACTGGCCGCGCATCCGCACCAGCAGCTCACCGCTCTGGCCGGTGACGAAGAGCTGTGGTTGGCTGTCGACCGTGCCGCTCTGGTACAGCTCGAGCAGCACCACGCTGGAGATCTGCTCGGAGGGAAAGCTGGTGTGCCGGCCGAAGAAGCCGCGCTCGGAGACGCCGGTGTCGTCGACCCAGATGCAGGTGCGGAGGAATCCGAGGATGCCGATTGCGGCGGCAAGCATGACCGCCAGCTGGGCGGCGGCCACGGGGAGCCATTCTCCGATGGGGATCGTGAGCCAGTAGAGAACCGCGAAGACGGGCGCGAAGAAGGCGACGATCGAGAGGGTCGTCTGGCGCAGCAGATGCCCGTGCGGCCGCAGCACCTGCGCGCGCACAGGCCGGCCCGTGATTTTCCCCACCCTTGTTCCCCCTCGCCGGTGTCTTGTTGAGTATGCCCCATGACCCGGCACCCCAGTAGACACCGTTCGGGGGCCATTCGGCGTCGCGACAGGCCGCGTACGGCCGGGCTCCCGGCCGTGCGGTGCGGCCCGTAGAGTGTCAGAGTGAACCCGCGGATGACGAATGGCCGGCGCCCAGCCGGGCCGAAATTCCGCCTGCATCCGGCTCAAGCCGTGGCAACCGGGTTCGCGCTCACCGTTCTCATCGGGACCGGGCTGCTGTCGTTGCCCGTGGCCAAGGCCGGTCCGGGCGGTGCCTCCTTCGCCGAAGCGATCTTCACCGCGACATCCGCTGTGTGCGTGACGGGCCTCACCGTCGTGGACACCGCGACCTACTGGACGCCATTCGGTCAGGTTGTGATCCTGCTGCTCATCCAGGTGGGCGGGTTCGGCGTGATGACGTTCGCGTCGGTGATCGGACTGGCCGTGGTGCGCCGGCTGTCCCTGCGCTCCCGGGTGACCGCGGCATCCGAGGTGCGCAGTGTGGGCCTGGAGGACGTGAAGGGCCTGGTTCTCGGTGTGGTCACGATCTCCCTGGCGGTCGAGATGATCGTTGCGCTTCTCCTCAGTCTGCGGTTCCTCGTCGGGTACGGTGAGCCGGTTGGCCGGGCGATCTGGCTCGGGGTGTTCCACGCGGTGTCGTCGTTCAACAACGCCGGGTTCGCGCTGTTCACCGACAACCTGATGGGCTATGCCGTCGATCCGTTTATCTGTCTGCCGATCGCAGCCGCTGTGATCCTCGGCGGGCTGGGATTCCCTGTCATCGTGCAGCTGCGCAAGCATCTCCGGTCTCCGCGGCAGTGGACCATGAACACCCGCATCGTGCTGGCCGGCACGGTGACCCTGCTGGTCGCCGGAACCGTGTACATCACGGCCGTGGAATGGTCGAACCCCGCCACGCTCGGTCCGCTGGACTGGCCGGCGAAGGTGTTGGTCGGGTTCTTCCAGTCGGTGCAGACCCGCACAGCCGGATTCAACAGCATTGACGTCGGAGCGATGGACTCGGCCAGTCTGCTCGGCATGGACGTGCTCATGTTCATCGGAGGCGGCCCCGCCGGCACCGCGGGCGGTATCAAGGTGACGACGTTCGCCGTGCTGTACTTCATCCTGGTTGCCGAGATCCGCGGCGATGGAGTCGTGAACGTGTTCGGCAAGCGGCTCTCCCGGGCCGTGCACCGGCAGGCCATCACCCTGGTGCTCCTGGCCGTTTTTGTCGTCACGGCATCCACGGCGGCCCTGATGCTGATCACCGACATCGGCCTGGACGCCCTGCTGTTCGAGACCATTTCGGCTTTCGGCACCGTCGGTATGTCCACGGGGATCACAGCGGGGTTGCCGCCGGCAGGCCAGGCGATCCTGATCCTGCTGATGTTCATCGGCCGGCTCGGCCCCATCACCTTCGCTTCGGCGCTCGCCCTGCGTGAGCGCCCTCCCGCATACGAGTTCCCCAAGGAGAGGCCGATCATTGGCTAGTTTCAGGTCGTCAGCGTTCTCATTGTTCAACCAGCGCCAACCGGCGCGGATGGCTGAGGAAGACTCCGTCGTGGTGATCGGCCTGGGCCGGTTCGGCAGCGCCCTCGCCCTCGAGCTGATGGAGAGCGGCACCGAGGTGCTCGGCATCGACGGCGACGAGGAGATCGTGCAGGCGCACAACCGCCTCCTCACCCACGTGGTGCGTGCCGACTCCACCAAGGAAGAGACGCTGCGGCAGCTCTCCGTGCCTGAGTTCAGCAGCGTGGTGGTCGCCATCGGCGGCGATATCCAGGCGAACATCCTCACGGCGTCGCTGCTGCTCAAGCTCGGCATCCCCAACATCTGGGCCAAGGCGGTGAGCGAGCCGCACGGCGAGATCCTGCGCCAGCTGGGGGTGAACCACGTGATCTACCCGGAGAAGGACATGGGCAAGCGGGTCGCGCACCTGGTGCGTGGGGTGATGCAGGACTACATCGATATCGGCGAGGATTTCGCTCTGGTGAAAACGGCTCCGCCGCGGGAGATCCTCGGGCTGCCGCTGAGCCAGACCAAGGTGCGCACCGTGCACGGGGTCACCGTCACCGCTTATCACCGCCAGGGTCAGGGCTGGAGCTACACCACCATGGAGACCGTGATCGAGGAGGGCGACATCATCCTGGTCGCCGGGTCCACCGAGCGGGTCGAGTCGTTCAGCCGGTTGCGATGACGAACCCCGCCCGCGACTTCCTGGCCGGCGCGGAGCTCGGCACCCGCGTCGTCGTGCGCACGCGCATCGAGGGCGGGTACACGGATGCGCTCGGCTACCTGCGCTCCTGCGATCTCACCCACTGCTCCGTGGAGACCAAGCGGGGCACGGTGTCGCTCGCGCTCGCCGAGGTCGTCGCGGCCAAAGAGGTTCCGCCGCCGCCCCCGCCCCGCCCGCGCCGCCACGTCGGCGACTAGCGCCGCTCTGGTCCGCGTCCACCTCGTTGGCCGAGCTTGTCGAAACCCGGTGACGTGTCTGCGAGAGTCGGCCGCGTTCCCGACATGCGTGCAGAGCGAGCCCCGTCGCTGCTCGAGCCTGTCGAGACCTCGTGACGTGCGTGCATGTCGCGCCCACTCGCTGGTCGAGCCTGTCGAGACCTCGTGACGTGCCTCGAGATCTGCTCACCGGGTCTCGACAAGCTCGACCGACGGAGAGGTCGCGACCAGCGCACGGGTCGCGCACCGCAGACTGACCGCGGCTCAGCCGGGCGGCAGGGCCCCGGCCCGCTGCCGCAAGGCCGCGCGCAGCCTTTCGTCACCGGCCAGGTCCACGGCGCGCTCGTATGCGGCGCGAGCATCCGCCACCCGCCCCGCCTCGGCCAGCAGGTGCGCGCGGGTGGCCCAGAGCGGCTGGAACGTCCCCGCCTCCGGACGGTCCAGGGCCAGCACGTCGAGTACAACGAGGCCCGCGGCCGGGCCGTCGGCCTCTCCGAGCACCGCGGCCAGCGCCACCCGGGCGCCCACGGTGGGGGAGAGGCGCACGAGCGCCGTGTGCAGGGTTTTCAGCGCCGCCCAGTTGGTCACCCCGGAACGGGCCCGGTCGCAGTGCGCCGACTGGATAGCCGCCTCGAGCTGGAATCGACCGACCTGGTGCAGGGCCTGCGCGCGCCGGAGATAGCGCTCGCCGCGCGCGATGAGGGCGGCATCCCAGCGGCCCGGATCCTGGTCGTCGAGGGCGACCAGCTCACCCGCGGACCCGGCGCGGGCCGGCATCCGGGCGATCGACAGGGCCACCAGGGCGGCCAGCCCGAGCACCTCCGGCTCGTCGGGGAGCAGCGCGGCGAGGGTCTCGGCCAGGTACAGCGCCTCGCCGGCCAGCGAATCGGGCGTGTGGCGGGCATCCGCCCCGGCCGTCGGCCAGTCGATCGCATACGCACCGTACACGGCCTCGAGCAGCGCGGGCAGGCGCTTCGGCAAGTCGGTCATCGACGGCAGCACGAACGGGATGCGGGTGTTGCGGATGCGGCGTTTGGCCCGCACCAGCCGCTGCGCCATGGTCTGCTCCGGCAGGGCGTAGGCGGCGGCGATGTCCGCCGCGGTGAGCCCGAGCACGGTGTTCAGCATCAGGGGTGTGCGGATGCCGGGGTCGATGGCTGGATGGGCGCAGACGCAGAGCAGCTCGATGCGCTTGTCGGGGATCGCGTCGGCGTCCAGCGCCTCGAGGGCAGCGAGGGACGGGGCACCCGGGCTCAGATGGTCGGCGGGGGCGAGCGGACCGTTCCCGGTCGGCGCGGTGCGCTCCAGAGTGCTGTCATCCAGGGGGGCCCGCAGCCGCACCGCGGCCGATTTCCACAGATCCTTGAGCCGGTTGCGGGCCACGGTGAGCAACCATCCCTCCGGGTTGTCCGGCACGCCGTCGCGCGGCCAGGTGATGAGGGCGCGTTCGAACGCATCGGCGAGCGCGTCTTCGGCCGCGGCGAGGTCCCCTGTGGGCGCAGCGAGCACGGCGACCAGACGGCCGTAGGAGGCGCGGGCGGCGAGCTCCGCCCGCGCCCGGGCGGTCAGGCGACCTGGTGCCATTCGCCTGCGGTGAAGATGATCGCCGAGGGCCGCACCTCGACGGCACCGTACTGCGCTGCCGGGCATTTGCCGGCCCAGTCGAGGGCGGCGTCCAGATCGGGCACGTCGATGACGAAGGTGCCGTTCAGGCGCTCCTTGGTGTCGGCGAACGGTCCATCCTGGATCTGTAGCGCACCATCCCGCTGCGACACCGTCGTCGACGAGGCGACCGGCTGCAGGATGTCGGCCGACACGAGCACCCCGGCCGCGTCGAGGGCCTTGGCGTAGGCGTCGAACGCGGCCCGACCCCATTCCATGTCTTCTTCGGTGATGCCGGCGTCGCCGGATTCCTGGCTGATGACGAGGAGTGAATACTGCATGAGATGTCCCTTCCAAGCGTGATTGATACTGACACCCCTGTGACGACTGAGCCAGCCCCCGATCGACATCCGCGCCGCAACTGCAGCCCATGCGGAGATGTTGGGCGTGGGGTCAGGCGGGCGTGGCCTCGGTGGCGGGAGCGTCGAGGGCGGGGGTGTCGCGGCCGACCCGGCCGGCCAGGAGCAGTCCGCCGATCGCCAGCAGCGCGGAGAGGGTGAACGAGGCCGTGTAGGTGGCCGTGCCGCCCAGCGGGGTGACCGCCACGAACACCACGGCGGTGGCCGCGAGCGCCAACGCGGCGCCGATCGAGTCCGCGATGAGCAGCGCGGAGGAGTTGAACCCCTGCTGGTCGGGTGCCGAGAGCCGCAGCACCCGCCCGCTCTGCCGGGGAACAAGCGTGCCCATGCCCGCTCCGGCGACGGCCCAGCCGCCGATGGCCAGCGCCGCCGGCAGGCCGCACGCCGCGGTCAGCGCGGATGCGACGATCGCCACAAGCAGCAAAGCACTACCCAGGCGCATGCTGCCCTGGTCGCTCAGCACCGTGGCATAGCGGCCCTGCAGCCACGACGCGGTGGCCCAGGTGATGCCCGCGCAGGTCAGCGCGAGCCCGGCCAGCACGGGGGAGAGCCGGTACTCCCCGGTCAACAGCGCCGGCAGGTACACCTCGGTGGAGAGGAACGCCCCCGACACCAGGCCCCGGATGCTCATCACGACGGGCAGGCCGCGCCGACCGCTCAGAGTTCCAGCGGGCAGCAGGGGCCGAAGCGCCACCCCGGCGAGAACGAACGCGAGCCCGGTTCCCGCCCAGAGCAGGGCGCCGGGCAGCTGAGCCGCCAGGGATGCGCAGAGCACCGCCGCCGCGGCGCCGAGCGACCACAGCGTGCGCGACAGGCGCCAAGGCGCCCGCACCGTCGCCGGCCGCTCCCGTTCGGCCTTCGCGACGGAGACCAGGCCGGGCCGCAGCATCACCAGGGCGGCCAGCACGAGCACCACCACGCCCAGGAACACCCAGCGCCAACTGGTGAGCTCGACCACCACGCCCGCAATGAACGGGCCGATCAGCGACGGAATCACCCAGGCCCCGGCGAAGGCGCCGAAGATGGCCGGATGCATCCGCTGCGGGTAGACCCGCGCCACGACGACGTACAGCGACACGCTCAGAGCGCCGCCGCCGAGGCCGTGCACCAGACGGCCCACGATGAGGGCGGGCATGGATGCGGCGGTGCCGGCGATAACCAGGCCCACGACGAACAGCGCCACGGCCGTGATCACCACGGGAACCGGCCCGGAGCGGTCCGCCCAGTTGCCCGCGGCGACCATGCCCACGACCCCCACGGCGAGCGGGCCGGAGAACGCCAGGGCGTAGAGAGACGCGCCGTTCAGCGCCGCGCTGATGGTGGGCATCACGGTGGTCACGGCCAAGGCCTCGAACGCGGCCAGGAAGATCAGCGCGAGGATCCCGACGGTGACCCAGACGTACTCCTTCGCGAAGATCGACGGTTGGCGGGGCTGGGCCTGGGTCGGGCTCGTCGAATGCGGCACGACAGTGATCGTACGACCTCAACGGCACTTGAGGTCAAGGTGATCAATTTCTCCTGATCAGAGTCGATCCCGGAATCGCTAGAATGCGGATTGCCACCCCGGCCGAGGGGCGAGTGACGCAGACGAGAAAGATCCGTGACCCGCATGTGCAGTTCCGCCCGTTCGGCCGCAAACGCAGCCGCGACACAATCGAGTTCAATGGTCGCTGCGCACGAGAACGCAATGGGCGCACCGTGACCGAGAGGGTATATTCGAGCGGCGTCGCCGGTCGCCTTGCCGCCCTTGTCGGTGGCGTGATTGCAGTTCCCCTCGCCGCGGTCGCGATTCCCCTCATCGTGTTGCAGCAGATGCTCAACATCAGAAACTCACAAGTCCTGATTGCCGTCTGCGTGAGCATCCTCGTGATCGGCGGACTGTGGGTGCTCCTGCACGTCTTTGTGACCGGGCCGATTCGGTTCGAAACCGACGCTCAGAGCGTGCGTTTGCGGCGTGGCTTGCGGATCACCAATGAGTGGCAGCGGGCGAGCACCGAGTTCGCATCCCTCGTGACCCGCCAGAGCACGAACGGCATCCCGAGCGGCTCGACGCGCACCATCTATGCGACGACCGCGCACGAGCGCGTCGAGGTGCCGGCTCGCTGGTTCGGCACAGCGCGATTCAACGACCTGATGGCCGATCTTGCCCCGCTCTCTGCCGAGGCGCCGAGTATGACCCTCGGCGAACGGTCACACACATTCGAGCTCGATCCGAGCGCTTCGAGGCTGCAGGGTACCCGCCGATCCGTTGTGATCGTGGTGCTCGCCGGTTTCCTCCTCTCGCTCGGTGCCGTGGCTTTCTTTCTCGTCACTGACCCGTTCGCCGACCCGGTGGCGCTGGTTTTCGTGGCGGCGGTCGGCATTCTCGTCGCCCTGGTGGTGCTCATCGTTGTCGCCGTGGGCCGCCGGCGCGCGGCGGGCATCCCCCGATCGATCTCCGTGACGACATCGACTCTGCAGGTTGGCGACCAGGTCCTGTATTACTCGCAACTCGCGAGCATCGAGCTCACCCCGCCGAGCTATAGCGGCCGAACTCGCCGGCTCACGGTCGTCGAGAACGGCGGCACGCGAACCTCGTATTCGCTCGGCCCTGGTGCCAGTGTGGTGGGCGTGCCGGTGTTCGAGGACTACGCCGATTTCGTCGACATGCTCGGCCGCGTCGCGCCTGCCGGCGTCGTGCGCTTCGACCTGCGGTAGGGCCGAGCGGCCTTAAACGGAAACGCCCGCGCGATGGCGGGCGATTCACTGGCGGAGAATGGGGGATTCGAACCCCGGATGTGGGCATTGTGCTTTCACCCAGCACGCCGCTCTCTTAAACGGAAACGCCCGCGCGATGGCGGGCGTTTCATTGGCGGAGAATGGGGGATTCGAACCCCGGATGTGGGCATTGTGCTTTCACCCAACACGCCGCTCTCTTAAACGGAAACGCCCGCGCGATGGCGGGCGTTTCACTGGCGGAGAATGGGGGATTCGAACCCCCGAGGGCTTTCACCCAACACGCTTTCCAAGCGTGCGCCATAGGCCACTAGGCGAATTCTCCTGAACCGGTCGATTCGTCAAGACAACGACCAGGGAAAATCTTACCTGCTTCTGAGCGCTCCCGGTGACACGTCGATCGGCAGCCGGGTTTGGGGGCTGGCCCGAGACGCCCTAAACTGACAATGGCTCCTCGCGTGGCGCTATCTCAGCCAACTCCCCCAGGACGGAAACGTAGCAAGGGTAACTGGGCTCTGGTGGGTGCGCGAGGAGTTTTACTTTGCCCGCGGCGAGCACCGCAGCCGGCCCGGCGCGCAGGCCGCAGGCGAATCGCTCAGCCTAGCCCTCTCCAACGTCCTCATGCGGGACTAACGTCCCCTGCGCTGCATCCGGGCACTTCCTAGACTTGAACAGCGCCAGTGGCGCCCATAGAGCACCTGGAGTCCGTGATGGTTCAGTCGTCCAACGCCACCTCATCATTCACCTGGCCCAGCCGCCTTCCGCACAGCCTGAGCGCCGAAGCTCTCGCCAGTGTGGATGCCTGGTGGCGCGCTGCCAACTACCTCTCTGTCGGGCAGATCTACCTGCTCGACAACCCGCTGCTGCGCGAACCCCTCACCCGGGAGCACATCAAGCCGCGCCTCCTCGGCCACTGGGGCACCACCCCGGGCCTCAACTTCCTCTACGCGCACCTGAACCGGGTCATCCGCGAACGCGAGATCAGCACCCTCTACATCACCGGACCCGGCCACGGCGGGCCCGGCATGGTCGCCAACGCCTACCTCGACGGCACCTACTCCGAGATCTACTCCGGCATCGACCAGTCCGTCGACGGCGTCAAGGGCCTGTTCCGCCAGTTCTCCTTCCCGGGCGGCATCCCCAGCCACGCGTCACCCGAAACCCCCGGGTCCATCCACGAGGGCGGCGAGCTCGGCTACGCGCTCAGCCACGCCTACGGCGCCGCGTTCGACAACCCCGACCTGCTCGTCGCCGCCGTGATCGGCGACGGCGAGGCCGAGACCGGCCCGCTGGCCACCAGCTGGCACTCCAACAAGTTCGTCAACCCGCTCGAAGACGGCGTCGTGCTGCCGATCCTGCACCTCAACGGCTACAAGATCGCCAACCCCACCGTGCTCGCCCGCATCCCCGAGCACGAACTGCTCGACCTCATGCGCGGCTACGGTCACAACCCGCACATCGTCTCCGGCGGTTTCGACGGCGAAGACCCCCTGGCCGTGCACCAGCGCATGGCGCAGACCCTCGACGAGGTGCTCAACGAGATCGCCGCGATCAAGCGCGCCGCCCTCGCCGGCAGCACCGACCGGCCGCGCTGGCCGATGATCATCCTGAAGACCCCCAAGGGGTGGACCTGCCCGCCGGTCATCGACGGTGTACAGGTGGAGGACTCCTGGCGCTCGCACCAGGTGCCGCTCGTGAACGCCCGCGACACCCAGTCGCACACCGATGTGCTCGAGTCCTGGCTCAAGTCGTACCGGCCTGAAGAGCTCTTCGACGAGGCCGGTGCCCCGGTGGGCATCATCTCCGCCCTCGCCCCGCACGGCGACCTGCGCATGAGCGCCAACCCCGTCGCCAACGGCGGGCTGCTGCGCCGCGACCTCAAGCTGCCCAACTTCCGCGAGTACGCGGTGGATGTGCCGTCCCCCGGCGCCACCGTCGACGAGGCCACCAAGGTGCTCGGCACCTGGCTGGCCGACGTCATCCGCGACAACCCCGACAACTTCCGCATCTTCGGACCCGACGAGACCGCATCCAACCGGCTCGCGCCGGCCGTCTACGCCGCCACCGACAAGCAGTGGAACGCCGAATACATCCCCGAAGACACCAACCTCGCCCGCGCCGGACGGGTCATGGAGATGCTCAGCGAGCACCAGTGCCAAGGCTGGCTGGAGGGCTACCTGCTCACCGGGCGCCACGGCCTGTTCAACTGCTACGAGGCGTTCATCCACATCATCGACTCGATGTTCAACCAGCACGCCAAGTGGCTCAAGGTCACCCGGGAGATCCCGTGGCGCCGTTCGATCTCGAGCCTGAACTATCTGCTCTCCTCCCACGTGTGGCGCCAGGACCACAACGGCTTCAGCCACCAGGACCCGGGCTTCATCGACCACGTCGTGAACAAGAGCGCGGATGTCGTGCGCGTCTACCTGCCGTTCGACGCGAACACGCTGCTGTCGATCTACGACCACTGCCTGCGCAGCGTCGACTACGTGAACGTGGTCGTGGCCGGCAAGCAGCCGGCACCGAACTGGCTCACCATGGACCAGGCCGTCGCGCACTGCGAGCGGGGCCTGGGCATCTTCGAGTGGGCCGGCACCGAAGAGCCCGGCACTGAACCCGATGTGGTGCTCGCCGCCGCCGGCGAGGTGCCCACCCTCGAGGTGCTCGCCGCCGCCAAGATCCTGCGCGAGGCCATGCCCGACCTCAGCGTGCGCGTGGTCAACGTGGTCGACCTGATGCGCCTGCAGTCGGAGGACGACCACCCGCACGGCCTGAGCGACCGCGAGTTCGACGCTTACTTCACCGCCGACAAGCCCATCGTGTTCGCGTACCACGGGTACCCGTGGCTGATCCACCGGCTCACCTACAAGCGCCACGGCCACTCCAACCTGCACGCTCGCGGGTACAAGGAGAACGGGACGACGACGACGCCGTTCGACATGGTCATGCTCAACGACCTCGACCGGTACCACCTGGTGATGGATGTCATCGACCGGGTGCCCGGACTCGGAGCCCGTGCCGGACTGCTTCGCCAGCAGATGCAGGATGCCCGCCTGCGTGCCCGGCAGTACACCCGCGACCACGGGGAAGACATTCCCGAGGTCACCGACTGGGTATGGGCTGGGAACGATGCCGCGGCAGCCGCCGCGCGCGCACTAGACACCACCGGCGGGGATAACGTATAACCGTGGCTCGAAGCATTTACATCACCTCCGCCGAGGGAAATACCGGCAAATCTACTATCGCGCTCGGCGTTCTCGACACCCTGTTGCACTCCATCGAGCGCGTGGGCGTCTTCCGCCCCATCGCCCGGTCCAAGCACAAGCCCGACTACGTTCTCGAGCTGCTGCTGAACCACCTGCAGGCCGGCAAGCCCGCAGGCACCAACCCGGCCACCCAGCCGGCGCTCACCTATGACGAGTGCGTCGGCGTCACCTACGACGACGTGCACGCCGACCCGGATGCCGCACTCGCCCGCATCGTGGCCCGCTACAAGGCCGTCGAAGCGCAGTGCGACGCCGTCGTGGTGATCGGCAGCGACTTCACCGACGTCGGCAGCCCCACCGAACTGGCCTACAACGCCCGCATCGCCGCGAACCTCGGTGTTCCGGTGCTGCTGGTGCTCGCCGGCCGGGTGGGCTTCGGCCAGGGCGAAGGCCTCAGCCAGAGCGACCAGCTCGGCCAGAGCGAACCGCGCACCAGTGACGACATACGTCAGCTCACCGATGTGGCGCTCACCGAACTGCAGTCCGAGCACGTGTCGCTGCTCGGCGTCGTGGTCAACCGCGCCGACCCCGAGAACCTCAACGGCCTCATCGCCGCGGTGCGGGAGGGTGTCGACAACCTGCCCGACACACCGGATGCGATGCACGCCGCCGTCGTGCCCGTCTGGGCGATCCCCGAAGACGCGTTCCTCGTGGCCCCCAGCATGAAGACCATCCTCGAAGCCACCCACGGCACCCTGGTGCAGGGCGACCCCGAACTGCTCTCCCGCGAGGCGCTCAGCGTGGTCGTTGCCGCCATGTCGATGGTCAACGTGCTGCCCCGCCTCACCGAGGGCGCCGTCGTCGTGATCCCCAGCGACCGCCCCGAGGTGCTGCTGGCCGCCCTGATGGCCAACTCCTCCGCGACCTTCCCGTCGCTGGCCGGTGTCGTGCTCGTCGGCGGTTTCCCGCTGCCCGAGTCGATCGAACAGCTCATGAAGGGCCTCGCCCCGTCGGTGCCCATCATCCGCACCGACCTGGCCTCCTACGAGGCGGCGCTGCGCATCACGCACACCCGCGGCCGCCTGGCCGCCGACTCGCAGCGCAAGCACGACACCGCCCTGGCGCTGTTCGAGCAGCACGTCGACGGCGGCGCCCTGCTCGACCGGCTCAAGGTGAGCCGCGCCGACGTGGTCACCCCGCTCATGTTCGAGTACACCCTGCTCGAGCGCGCCCGCCAGAACCGCATGCGCATCGTGCTGCCCGAGGGAGACGACGACCGCGTGCTCCGCGCCGCCGCCACCCTGCTGGCCCGCGACGTGGCCGACCTGATCATCCTCGGCGAGGAGTTCGAGGTGCGTTCGCGCGCCATCGGCCTCGGCCTGGACCTTGCCAAGGCCACCGTCGTCAGCCCGTTCGACGACGTGCTGCGGATGCGCTTCGCCGAGGAATACGCGCGCCTCCGCGCCCACAAGGGCGTCACCATCGACCAGGCCCGCGACGTCGTCACCGACGTCTCGTACTTCGGCACGATGATGGTGCAGCTGGGCCTGGCCGACGGCATGGTCTCCGGCGCGTCGCACACCACGGCGCACACCATCCGCCCGAGCTTCGAGATCATCAAGACCCGCCCCGGCGTGTCCGTGGTCTCGAGCGTGTTCCTGATGGCCCTGGCCGACCGGGTGCTCGTCTACGGCGACTGCGCGGTCAACCCCGACCCCACCGCCGCCCAGCTCGCCGACATCGCCATCTCGGCGTCGGAGACGGCGCTCGAGTTCGGCATCGAGCCGCGCATCGCGATGCTGTCGTACTCCACCGGCATCTCGGGCAACGGCGCGGATGTCGAAAAGGTGCGGGAGGCCACCGCCATCGTGCGCGAACGCCGCCCCGACCTGGCCGTCGAGGGCCCGATCCAGTACGACGCCGCCGCTGACGCGGCGGTGGCCGCGGCGAAGATGCCGGACTCCGACGTGGCTGGTAAGGCCACCGTGTTCATCTTCCCCGACCTCAACACCGGCAACAACACCTACAAGGCAGTCCAGCGCAGTGCTGGCGCCGTGGCGATCGGCCCCGTCCTGCAGGGCCTGCGCAAACCCATCAACGACCTTTCCAGAGGAGCCCTCGTGCAGGACATCGTGAACACCGTGGCGATCACCGCCATCCAGGCCGCATCGCTCGCAGCGGTGGTGGCAGCCGTATGACCGCCATCCTCGTCATCAACAGCGGTTCGTCCTCGTTCAAGTACCAGCTGATCGACATCGACACCGAGACCGAACTGGCCGGCGGACTCGTCGAGCGCATCGGCGAGGGCACCGGGCACGCCCGCCACACCAACACCGCCTCGGACGCGGGCCGCCAGGAGCAGAACCTGCCGATCCCCGACCACACCGCGGGCTTCGCGCTCATGGTCGCCGCGTTCGCCGAGCACGGCCCGCAGCTGGCCGACGCCAACCTCATCGCCGTGGGTCACCGCGTCGTGCAGGGCGGCAGCATCTTCACCGGTCCCACCGTGATCGACGATGCCGTTCAGCAGCAGATCACCGACCTGGCCGACCTCGCCCCGCTGCACAACCCGGCGCACGTGCAGGGCATCATCGCGGCCCGCTCGAACTTCCCCGACGTGCCGCACGTGGCCGTCTTCGACACCTCGTTCCACCAGAGCATGCCGGCCGCCGCGTACACCTACGCGATCAACACGGCCCTCGCCGCGGAGCACAGCATCCGCCGGTACGGCTTCCACGGCAGCTCGCACAAGTTCGTCTCCGAGGCCGCAGCCGAGTTCGTCGGCCGCCCGCTCGCCGAGCTGAAGACGATCGTGCTGCACCTCGGCAACGGTGCGTCGGTCTGCGCCGTCGACGGCGGCAAGTCCATCGACACGTCGATGGGCCTCACCCCGCTGCAGGGGCTCGTCATGGGCACCCGCTCCGGCGACATCGACCCCGCGGTGCTGTTCCACCTGCACCGCAAGGCCGGCATGTCGATCGAACAGCTCGACACCATGCTCAACAAGGAGAGCGGCATGCTCGGCCTCACCGGCAACGGTGACATGCGCGACGTCGAAGACGCCGCCGTGGCCGGCGACGCCGTGGCCCAGGCCGCGCTCGACGTGTACTACCACCGCATCAAGGGCTACGTGGGCAACTACATCGCCCAGCTCGGCGGCCTCGACGTGATCGTCTTCACCGCCGGCGTCGGCGAGAACTCCGGCATCATCCGCGAGGGCGCCCTGCGCGGCCTCGAGGGCCTCGGCATCGAGATCGACCCGGCCAAGAACGACCCGTTCTCCCGCGTCGCCCGCGTCGTATCGACGGATGCTTCCCGCGTCACCGTGCTCGTCATCCCCACCAACGAGGAGCTCGAGATCGCCCGCGAAACCCGCGCGGTCATCTAACTCCTTCGCAGCACCACCTCATGTGCGGACATCCCGCCTTCGTTGCCCTAACGAAGGCGGGATGTCCGCATTTCAGTACCCCGACCGCCGTGTGTGTCGCACCCCCACGCCGGTCGTGACCGCGGTCGCGAGCGGCGTCCACGGATCGTCCCGCGGGGTCTCGACAGGCTCGACCGGCGGTTGGGCTGCGTCGCGCTGTCGGGTTCGGGCGGATGCGTGTGTGTCGTGCCCCCACGGTGGTCGAGCTTGTCGAGACCCGGTTCGGATTGCGGGGTCTCGACAGGCTCGACCGGCGGTTGGGTTGAGTCGCACTGTCGGGTTCGGGTGGTTGCGTGTGTGTCGTGCCCCCGCGGTGGTCGAGCTTGTCGAGACCAGGTGACGTGAGTGTGTGTCGTGCCCCCGCGGTGGTCGAGCTTGTCGAGACCAGGTGACGTGAGTGTGTGTCGTGCCCTCACGGTGGTCGAGCTTGTCGAGACCCGGTTCGGCTTGCGGGGTCTCGACAGGCTCGACCGGCGGTTGGGTTGAGTCGCGCTGTCGGGTTCGGGCGGATGCGTGTGTGTCGTGCCCTCACGGTGGTCGAGCTTGTCGAGACCAGGTGACGTGAGTGTGTGTCGTGCCCCCACGGTGGTCGAGCTTGTCGAGACCCGGTTCGGCTTGCGGGGTCTCGACAGGCTCGACCGGCGGTTGGGTTGAGTCGCACTGTCGGGTTCGGGTGGTTGCGTGTGTGTCGTGCCCCCGCGGTGGTCGAGCTTGTCGAGACCAGGTGACGTGAGTGTGTGTCGTGCCCTCACGGTGGTCGAGCTTGTCGAGACCCGGTTCGGCTTGCGGGGTCTCGACAGGCTCGACCGGCGGTTGGGTTGAGTCGCGCTGTCGGGTTCGGGCGGATGCGTGTGTGTCGTGCCCTCACGGTGGTCGAGCTTGTCGAGACCAGGTGACGTGAGTGTGTGTCGTGCCCCCACGGTGGTCGAGCTTGTCGAGACCTGGTTCGGCTTGCGGGGTCTCGACAGGCTCGACCGGCGGTTGGGTTGAGTCGCACTGTCGGGTTCGGGTGGTTGCGTGTGTGTCGTGCCCTCACGGTGGTCGAGCTTGTCGAGACCAGGTACGTGAACACAGGGTTACCCCGATCGCCGCGAGTAGAATTCCGGCGTGCGCACCCTTCTGAACATCATCTGGCTCGTGCTGAGCGGCTTCTGGCTGTTCCTCGGCTACGTGGCCGCCGGTGTTGTGCTCTGCATCCTGATCATTACGATCCCGTGGGGCATCGCCTCGTTCCGCATCGGCGCCTACGCGCTCTGGCCATTCGGCCGCACCGTGGTCGCCAAGCCCACCAGCGGCGCCTTCTCGTTCCTCGGCAACGTGATCTGGGTCATTCTTGCCGGCTGGTGGCTGGCCCTGGCGCACATCGTCTCGGGTATCGCGCTCTGCGTCACGATCATCGGCATCCCGATGGGTATCGCCGACTTCAAGCTCGTGCCGGTCTCGCTCGCGCCGCTCGGCAAGGAGATCGTGCCGGTCGGCACCGGCGAGTTCGATCGGGCCCGCGCCCGCCAGGCGTGACTCAGTCCGCCCGAGTTCTTTCCGTCCGAAAGCGTGACACATCCGCGGTTCACCCCGTCTGACAGGTAACCCGCTTTTGCATGAGAGCCGCCCCTGGCGGCACCGGCCAACGTCCAGCTCCCGGTCGGCCGGCATCCCGAGGAGGATACATGACCAGTCAGAGCAACACTCCTCCGCCCGTATCCCCGAGCTCCGACCCTGTGAAGCCCGACGAGGTCGACCCGGAGACGGGGACCGATCCTGAGGGCAAGCCCGTCGAGAACCCGTCCGGCTGAAACGGCCGGCCGGGAGACCGCATCTCCGCACCCAACCCCCGGAGCGGTGCAGGGCGCTCAGGCGCCGCCCGGGGTCGATAACGCATGCCGGCGTGACGAATCCCGGTCACGACCCGTCTTAGAGGTACGGAGCAGTTCGGGCGGCTTCGATCGTTTCTCAGTGTGGAGGACAAGTGCCTAGACCATTCGTGCGCGGGCCGAGCGTCACGGCCGCGAGATGACATCCATTCTGCAAGCAAGCATGCCCAGTGGTGTGGAGCAACAACAGGCCCAGATAGCCGAGTTGGCGCGCCGGATCGGGCAGTTGGCCTCGGCGGACCGCATGACCGTCGTCGTCGCGGAGTCCCTGACCGCCGGTCGGATCTCCCAGGCGCTCGGGGCGGCGCCGGACTCCTCGACGTGGTTCGGTGGTGGCGTCATCGCGTACCAGCCGTTCACCACGTACCGGCTGCTCGGCGTGCAGCCGGGACCGGTGGTGTCCGCGGAATGCGCGGAGCAAATGGCCAAGGGTGTGCTCGAAAGCGTCGGGGCGGATGCGAGCGTGGCGGTGACAGGTGTCGGCGGACCGGGAGCCGAAGAGGGGCAGCCGGCCGGCACTGTGTTCATCAGCGTCGGTACCCGCTGTGGGGTGCGTTCATTCTCGTACCGGTTCAGTGGCTCACCGGAGACCGTCATCGCTCTCACGACCATCCGGGCGCTGACCCACCTCAAGAACGTGCTCCTGGACTAGACGCCGCGTTCCGCGTGCGTGAGAGCGGGGAAATGGTTGCTTCGCGAGGGTTGTAGCAGTCTTATGGCCGCTTTCGAGGGCGGGCGACCGGGGTGCCGGGGTCGTCGGTCAGCGCGCGGGCGGGGGAGCGGTGCTGGCGCGCACCACGAGGTGGGTGGGCACGATGGTGGTGCCGGGGCCCACGGCGGCGGGGGAGTCGATCTGGCGCAGCAGTTTCTCGATGCAGAGCCGTCCCACCTGGCCGAAGTCCTGGTGCACGGTGGTCAGCGGCGGCCAGAAGGCATCCGCCTCGCGCATGTCGTCGAAGCCGACCACGCTCACGTCGGCCGGCACCGAGCGCCCGGCCTCGTGCATGGCGCGCATGACCCCGAGGGCCATTTGGTCGTTCGAGGCGAAGATCGCGGTGACCGACGGGTCGGCGGCAAGGGTGACGCCGTGCCGGTAGCCGCTCTCGGCGTTCCAGTCGCCCTCGAGCACGGGCGGCACCGGTGCGTCGGCTGCCTTGAGCGTGGCGCGCCAGGATGCCGTGCGTCGCCCGGCCGAGAATGACGACTCGGGTCCGGCGATGTGCCAGACCGTCTTGTGCCCGAGGTCGAGCAGATGCTGGGTGGCCAGCCGGGCGCCCTCGGTCTGGTCGGTGTCGACCACCGTATAGCGCTCGCCCGCGTCGGAGTCGACGATCACGACCGGCAGCCCGGTGGGCACAGTCACGTCGATGCGATCCAGGATGTGCGCTTCCATGATGATCACGATGCCGTCGACGGCCTGCTCGGCGAGCCGGTTCACCGCACCGGCGACCGCGCCCTGGGTGGGCAGCGCCACGGGGATCAGGGTGATCGAGTAGCCGGCCTGGGCGGCGGCCGTGGCGACGGCGTCGAGGGTGCGCATGTTGCCGAAGCTGGACAGGGTGAACATGATCACGCCGATAGTGCTGAACTTGCCCGACTTGAGCGCGCGGGCGGCGCTGTTGGGCCGGTAGCCGATGTCTTCCATGGCCGCGAGCACCCGGTCCCGGGTATCAGCGTCGACGTTGCTGCGGGCGTTGACCACCCGGGAGACCGTTTGCGAGGAGACGCCGGCGAGCGCCGCCACATCCGCCATCGACGGCAACCGCACCGCCCGCGCGGGCGAGGCCTGGCGCGCGTCGTCGGAACCCGTGCCGTCGGTGGGGCGGATCGTTGCCACGTGCTCTCCAGAGTCCCGGAAAAGTTTCCGTATGTTTACGTAAACATGCTAGCGTGCTTACACGTCATGTTTACGTAAACATGATTCCCGAGTTTCACCATCCACCGCATCACCTCCCGAGTCAGAGAAACAGGCATGACGACGCTGTCAACACTCCCCCCTAGTGGCCAGACACTGCAGAGTTCCCGCAAGCACGTTCAGAAGCGCGACTGGACCGGCTGGAAGTTCATCGGCCCGTTCATGATCGTCTTCGCCCTAGTGCTCATCGCCCCGGTGCTCTACTCGATCTACCTCAGCTTCTTCAAGGACCAGCTCGTCGGCGGAAACTCCTTCGTCGGCTTCGAGAACTACGGCCAAGCGCTTTCCGACCCCAAGTTCTGGGAGTCCATGGGCCGGGTCACCCTGTTCTTCGTCGTGCAGGTGCCGATCATGCTCGGCATCGCCCTGTTCGCCGCCCTCGCCATCGACAGCGCGCGCCTGCACCTCTCCAGCTTCTTCCGCATCGCGATCTTCCTGCCCTATGCGGTTCCCGCCGTGGTCGCCACCCTCATGTGGGGCTTCATGTACGGCACCAAGTTCGGCCTGGTCGGCAACCTCAACGACTTCTTCAGCCTGTCCATCCCCGACCCGCTGTCCGGCAGCTGGGTGCTCGCGTCGATCGGCAACATCGTCACGTGGGAGTTCATCGGCTACAACATGATCCTGTTCTATGCGGCCCTCCGGGTGATCCCCACCGACCTCTACGAGGCCGCGTCGCTCGACGGCGCCAACGCGTTCCGCATCATCCGCAGCATCAAGATGCCGGCCCTGCGCCCCGCAATCGTGATCGGCGGCATCTTCTCGGTCATCGGCAGCTTCCAGCTCTTCAACGAGCCGAGCATCCTGCAGTCGCTGGCCCCCAACACCATCTCCACCTACTTCTCGCCGAACATGTACGCGTACAACCTGTCGTTCTCCGGCCAGCAGTACAACTACTCGGCAACCATCGCGATCATCGTCGGCCTCATCACCGCCGTCATCGCCTACATCGTGCAGAACTCCGGTTCCAGGAAGGAGGCCTGAGATGTCGACGACTGACCAGACCCACGCACCCGTCGACAAGGCGAAAGCCCCGCGGATGTCGCGCTACACGAGCGAGAAGAAGGCCGGCAAGTCCAACCAGGGCCTGCACACGAAGAAGTCGATCCTGCTCACCGTGATCATGGGCGCGCTGCTCATCTACAGCCTGCTGCCGCTGTTCTGGCTGTTCGTGAACTCCACCAAGACCCAGGCCGAGCTGCTGAACTCGTTCGGCCTTTGGTTCTCCGGCCCGAATGCGCTGTGGGACAACATCGTCGCCACCGTCACCTACAACGACGGTGTCTTCGTGCGCTGGTTCGGCAACACGCTGCTCTACGTCGTCGTCGGCGCCGGCGGAGCCACCTTCCTCGCGGCGCTCGGCGGTTACGGCCTGGCCAAGTTCAACTTCCCGGGTAAGAAGGCCGTCTTCGCGGTCGTCCTCGGCGCCGTCGCCATCCCCGGCACGGCCCTCGCGGTGCCGACCTTCCTCATGTTCAGCCAGATGGGCCTCACGAACACCCCGTGGGCGGTCATCCTGCCGTCGCTGATCAGCCCGTTCGGTCTCTACCTGATCTGGACCTACGCGCTCGACGCCGTGCCCACCGAGGTTCTCGAGGCCGCCCGGATGGATGGCGCGGGCGAGTTTCGCACCTTCTTCACCATCTCGCTCAAGCTGTTGGCCCCCGGCCTCGTCACGGTGCTGCTCTTCACACTCGTGGCGACCTGGAACAACTACTTCCTGCCCCTGATCATGCTCAGCGAACCCACCTGGTACCCGCTCACCGTGGGGCTCAAGCAGTGGAGCGCGCAGGCCCAGACCGTGGGCGGCGACGTCATCTACAACCTCGTCATCACCGGCTCGCTGCTCACGATCGTGCCGATCATCGTGGCGTTCCTCTTCCTGCAGCGCTACTGGCAGTCCGGACTCGCGTCCGGCAGCGTCAAGGCGTAGCCCCAGACTTCTCCGACCGCATCACCGCTTACCCGCTTACCCGCACGACCCGCACGACCCGTACGACCCGCGTGACCCGCACGACCTGCTCCATCACCCGCACCATCCGTTCCCGCATCACCGAATAACCATTTACAAGGAAGTGAAAGGCATCCCATGAAAGCAACACACAGCACCCTGCGCCGCACCGCGGTCGCCGTGGCCACCGGCCTCGCCCTCAGCCTGTCCCTCGCCGCGTGCTCGGCGGCCGGCGGCGGCTCGGCCGAGTCCGGCACCGCCGACGACATCGCGGCAGCGCTCAAGGAGAAGTCGACAATCACCGTCTGGGCCTGGGCCCCTGCGGTTGAAGACATCGCCAAGGCGTTCGAGAAGGAAAACCCGAACGTGACCGTCAAGGTCGTCAACGCCGGAACCGGCAACGACCAGTACATCAAGCTGCAGAACGCGATCAAGGCAGGCTCCGGCGCTCCGGACATCGCCCAGATCGAGTACTACGCCCTCCCGCAGTTCGCGCTCTCCGACGCACTCGCCGACCTCACCGACTTCGGGTTCGACCAGTACGCCTCCGAGTACACCGACAGCACCTGGGGTTCCGTCAACCTCGGCGACGGCATCTACGCCCTCCCGCAGGACTCCGGCCCCATGGCCATGTTCTACAACAAGGCCGTCTTCGACCAGTACGGCATCGAGGTGCCGACCACGTGGGACGAGTACATCGCCGCCGCCGAGAAGCTGCACGCCGCCAACCCGAACGCCTACATCACCAACGACACCGGCGACGCGGGCTTCACCACGAGCATGATCTGGCAGGCCGGCGGCCAGCCGTACACCACCAAGGACTCGACCGACGTCACGCTGAACCTGCAGGACGAGGGCTCGAAGAAGTTCGCCGACACCTGGAACCAGCTGCTCGACAACGACCTCCTCGCCCCCACCCCGAGCTGGAGCGACGAATGGTACAAGGGCCTGGGCGACGGCACCATCGCCACCCTCAACATCGGCGCCTGGATGCCCGGCAACCTGGAGTCCGGTGTGCCGGAAGCCTCCGGTGACTGGCGTGTAGCGCCGCTGCCCACCTACACGGCCGGCGACACCGCCAGCGCCGAGAACGGTGGTGGTGGCGACGCCATCCTCAAGCAGAGCAAGAACAAGCTCGTCGCTGCCGGCTTCCTGCAGTACATGAACGAGGGCGAAGGCACCCAGATCTCCATCGACGCCGGCGGCTTCCCGTCCACCGTCGCCGACCTCGACTCCGACGAATTCCTCGGCTACGAGAGCGAGTACTTCGGCGGCCAGAAGATCAACGAGGTGCTCGTGCAGTCGGCCAAGGACGTCGTTCCCGGCTGGAGCTACCTGCCGTTCCAGGTCTACTCGAACAGCATCTTCTCCGACACCGTCGGCCAGGCGTACGCCAGCAAGGGCGACATCAACGAGGGCCTGACCGCGTGGCAGAAGGCCACCGCCAGCTACGGCAACGAGCAGGGCTTCACCGTCACCGAGAAGTAAACATCCGCACCACCATCTGAGGAGGGTGGGTCTAGACAGACCCACCCTCCTGCTGTACCTACCTACTTGAAGAGGATCTCTCCCGTGTTGCACGCCCGGCTCAGCATCTCCCGCGACGACGTGGTCGCCCCCGTCTCGCCCCGGCTCTTCGGCTCGTTCGTCGAGCACATGGGCCGCGCCGTGTACACCGGGATCTACGAACCCGGACACCCCACCGCCGACGCGGACGGCTTCCGCCAAGACGTGCTCGACCTCGTGCGCGAGCTGAACCCCAGCCTGATCCGCTACCCGGGCGGCAACTTCGTCTCCGGCTTCCGCTGGGAAGACAGCGTCGGCCCGCGCGAGGAACGCCCCACCCGGCTCGACGTGGCCTGGCACTCCGTGGAGACCAACGAGGTCGGCCTGCACGAATTCGCCGGCTGGGCCGAGAAGGCCAACGTCGAGGTGATGCAGGCCGTCAACCTGGGCACGCGGGGCATCGCGGATGCCGCGGCCCTGCTCGAATACAGCAACCACTCGACCGGCACCGCGCTCAGCGACCAGCGCCGGGCCAACGGGCAGACCGAGCCGTTCGGCATCCAGGTCTGGTGCCTGGGCAACGAGATGGACGGCCCGTGGCAGATCGGCCACAAGACCGCCGAGGAGTACGGCCGGCTCGCCGCCGAGACCGCCCGCGTGATGAAGTGGGTCGACCCCACCATCGAGCTCGTCGTGGCCGGCAGCTCCAACGCCGAGATGCCCACCTTCGGCAGCTGGGAACGCACCGTACTCGAGCACACCATCGAGCTCGTCGACCACATCTCGCTGCACGCCTACTACGAGGAGAAGCCCGGCGACCTGGGCAGCTTCCTCGCCTCCGGCGTGGGACTGGACCGGTTCATCGGCGACGTCGCCGCGGTCATCGACGAGGTGGCCGTGAGCCAGGGCGTCGACAGGTTCATCGGCATCAGCGTCGACGAATGGAACGTCTGGTACCAGACCCGGTTCAACGAGGTCGACAAGGCGCCCCTGTTCAGCGGCGAGTGGAACACGCATCCGCGCCTGATCGAGGACGAGTACAACGTGAGCGACGCCGTGGTGGTGGGCTCGCTGCTTATCTCGCTGCTGCGCAACAGCGACCGCGTCTCGATGGCCAACCTCGCCCAGCTCGTGAACGTGATCGCGCCCATCCGCTCCGAGCCGAACGGTCCGGCCTGGCGGCAAACCACTTTCTTCCCCTTCGCCCGCACCGCCGCCGCCGCGCGCGGCGAGGTGCTGGCCGCCACGATCCACTCCGACAGCTACGAGAGCGCCCAGTACGGCACCGTCGATTTGGTGGATGCCGCGGTGACCGCCACCGACGACGAGATCGTGTTGTTCCTGGTCAACCGGTCCGCCACCGACCCGCTCACCCTCGAGGTGGACCTGGCCGGCGCGCCCGCCGGCTCGGTGCTCTCAGCCGAGAGCCTGTTCGCGCCCGAGGGCGGTGACCGGTTCAGCACCAACGCCGTGGACCACCAGGACACGGTGCATCCGGTGCCCCTGACGGAGGTGACGCTCTCGGACGACGGCGAGCTCGCCACGGTCGTGCTGCCGGCGTTGTCCTGGTCCATCGTGCGCCTGACCGCCCGGAGCGCAGCATGAGCGCCGTGGTCTCGACAGGCTCGACCAGCGGGGTACGCTGGGTGCGCTGGCCCGCCGCGCACACCCTCGCCGACGGCACCGAGAGCCTGCCCGCGGACGCCGCCCGCATCGGCTACGGCGCCGACTACAACCCCGAGCAGTGGCCCGAAGAGGTCTGGGCCGACGACATGCGCCTCATGCGCGAGGCCGGCGTGAACATCGTCTCCGTCGGCATCTTCTCCTGGGCGCTGCTGCAGCCCACGCCCGACACCTGGGACTTCGGCTGGCTCGACCGCGCCATCGACCTGCTGCACGCCAACGGCATCGCTGTCGACCTGGCCACCGCCACCGCCAGCCCGCCGCCGTGGCTCACCGAGCTGCACCCCGAGGTGCTGCCGGTCAACCGCCTCGGCGAGACCATCTGGCCCGGCGGCCGCCAGCAGTGGCGCCCCACCTCGCCCGCCTTTCGCCGTTACGCGCTCGCGCTGGTCGAGAAGATGGCCGAGCGCTACGCCCAGCATCCCGCCCTGTCGATGTGGCACATCAGCAACGAGCTCGGCTGCCACAACGTCTACGACTACTCCGATGACGCCGCGCGCGCTTTCCGCACCTGGCTCGAGGCCCGCTACGGCACGCTCACCGAACTCAACCGGGCCTGGGGAACGGCGTTCTGGTCGCAGAACTACTCGTCGTGGAGCCAGATCCTGCCGCCGCGCCTGGCCGCCACCCATCCCAACCCCACCCAGCAGCTCGACTTCGCCCGGTTCTCCAGCGACGCGCTCAAGGACTACCTCGTCGCCGAGCGCGAGATCCTGCGCCGGGCGACCCCGGAGGTGCCGATCACCACGAACTTCATGGTGATGGGCGAGACCCGCGGCATGGACTACGCCGACTGGGCCGCCGAGGTGGACCTGGTTTCCAACGACCACTACCTGCTCGTGGCCGACCCGGCCGCGTTCGAAGAACTGTCCTTCTCGGCCAACCTCACCGGTCAGATCGCCGGGCGGGCGCCGTGGTTCCTCATGGAGCACTCCACCAGCGCCGTCAACTGGCAGCCGGTGAACCAGGCCAAGACCCCCGGCCAGCTCCGCCGCGACAGCCTCACCCACCTGGCGCACGGCGCCGACGCGATCTGCTTCTTCCAGTGGCGCCAGTCGCTGGCCGGCGCCGAGAAGTTCCACTCCGCGATGCTGCCGCACGCCGGCGAAAACAGCTCGGTGTTCCGCAGCGTCGCCCGCTTCGGCGGCGAGCTCGCGCGGTTGGCCGAGGTGGCGGGCAGCCGCACGAAGCAGGCGCGCATCGGCATCCTCTTCGACTGGGACTCCTGGTGGGCGTCCGAGCTCGACTCGCACCCCACCGAGCTGCTCCGCTACAAGGCCGAGGCCATGGCCTGGTACACCGCCGCGCTGGCCAACGGCCTGCAGGCGGACATCGTGCCGGCCCGCTCGGTGCTCGCCGGGCCCGGCCTGGCCGACTACGACCTGGTCATCGCCCCCATGCTCTACGTGGTGCCCGACGAGCTGGCGGATGCCCTCGCCGGCTACGCCCGCGCCGGCGGCCACCTCGTGGTCGGCGTGTTCTCCGGCATCGCCGACGCTGACGACCACATCCACCCCGGCGGCTACCCGGGCGCGTTCCGCGACCTGCTCGGCGTGCGCGCCGAGGAATTCGGTGGGCTGCTCGCCGGCCAGACCGTGGCCCTGTCCGGCGACCTGCCGGTCGGCTCCACCGGATCGCTGCTCACCCACGACGTGTCGGTTGCCGCGGATGTCGACGTGCTCGCCCGCTTCGACGACGGCCCGTTCCCCGGCGTGCCCGCCATCACCGGGCGCACCGCCGGCGCCGGCCGCGCGAGCTTCGTCGCCACGGTGCCCGACCGCGCCGCCCTGGTGGCACTCGTCGGCCGGTTCGCCACGGATGCCGGCATCCACTCCCCGCTGCCGGAAGAGGTGCACGGCACCGTGCAGCTCGCCCTGCGTCAGAGCGACACCCGGGAGTACCTCTTCTATATCAACCACTCGGCGCTGGCCGTGACCGTGCCGCTCGGCGCGGCCGACGGCGACCTCACCGCGGTGGACCTCGGCGGCAGCACCCTGGCCGCCGATTCCCTCACCCTCCCGGCCACCGGCGTTGCCGTGCTGAGCCGAGCCCGAACGGAGACCTGATCATGGGTGACCTCACTCTGACCGCACCCGCGGCCCCCACCCCGGGCGATTTCGCGATCGGCGACACCGACTTCCTGCTGAACGGGGAACCATTCCGGATCCTGGCCGGCGCCATCCACTATTTCCGGGTGCACCCGGATCACTGGGCCGACCGCATCCGCAAGGCGAAGCTGATGGGCCTGAACACCATCGAGACCTACGTGGCCTGGAACGCGCACTCGCCCGTGCGCGGCACCTTCGACACCGTCGGGCAGCTCGACCTGGCCCGGTTCCTCGACCTGATCGCCGCCGAGGGCATGTACGCCATCGTGCGGCCCGGACCGTTCATCTGCGCCGAGTGGGACAACGGGGGACTGCCCGGCTGGCTGTTCGCCGACCCCGCCGTGGGTGTGCGCCGCAACGAACCGCTCTACATGACGGCCGTAGCCGAGTACTTCGACCGGCTGCTGCCCATCGTGGCATCCCGGCAGATCGACCGAGGCGGGCCCGTGATCCTGGTGCAGATCGAGAACGAATACGGCGCCTATGGCGACGACAAGGACTACCTGCGCGCGCTCGTAGAGCTCAACCGGGCCGGCGGCATCACCGTGCCGCTCACCACGATCGACCAGCCCACCGACCAGATGCTCGACGACGGCAGCCTGCCCGAGCTGCACAAGACCGGCTCCTTCGGCTCCCGCGCCACCGAACGCCTGGCCGTGCTCCGCCGGCACCAGCCCACCGGACCGCTGATGTGCGCCGAGTTCTGGAACGGCTGGTTCGACCACTGGGGCGCGCACCACCACACCACCTCGGCGGAGGATTCCGCGCGCGAGCTGGACGACCTGCTCGCCACCGGAGCATCCGTGTCGCTGTACATGTTCACCGGCGGCACCAACTTCGGCTTTACCAACGGTGCCAACGACAAGGGTGTGTTCCAGCCCACCGTCACCTCCTACGACTATGACGCCCCGCTCTCGGAGAGCGGCGAGGTCACGGCCAAGTACCTCGCCTTCCGTGAGGTGCTGACGCGGTACGCGCCGGTTGCCGCGGATGCCGCGCTGCCGCCGCTGCCCGAACCAGCGACCCCCGCCCCGGCCTTCGACGTGGTGGTTGACGAGTCGGTGTCGCTTTGGGACGCCCTGCCGGAGCTGGCCGACACCAGTGCCGCCTGGGCCGCTGAGCTGCCCAGCATGGATGCGCTCGGCCAGTACACCGGGTTCGCCCTGTACCGCAGCCGGCTCACGCCCGGCACCCGGGTGCTCTCCTTCGGCGAGGTGCGTGACCGCGCGCAGGTCTTCGTCGACGGCACCGCCGTCGGTGTGTTGCAGCGCGACCACCATGACCGGTCGCTCAGCCTGCCGCCGGGGGACCGGCTCGACCTGCTCGTGGAGGATCAGGGCCGGGTCAACTACGGCCCCCGCATCGGCGAGGACAAGGGCCTGATCGGCCCGGCCACCCTCGACGGCGTCGACCTCGCCCACTGGCAGGTGCTTCCGCTCGATGTGGACGGGTTCGTGCGCTCGGGCAGCGCCCTCTTCGCCCCGAAGAACGGGCACCACGGTGTCCCGGCCGCTCCGTCTGCGCACCATGCTCCGGCCGGTGCGGTCGACCTCGACCTCGACGTGGAGCTCGACCTGGCACTCAACCTCACGCCGACTCCGCGGTTGAGCTCCCCGGCGACGCTGTCGGCGGCGACCACACCCGCGTCGGCGGCGACCACACCCGCGTCGGCTGCCACCGTGCCGATGTCGCTCGCAACCTCGTCCGGGTCGACGGCGATCGCGCCCGCATCACCGGCGACCCTGTCGCTGGTCCCGAATGCAGAGGTGGCCGGTTCGCTCAGCGGTCCGGCGTTCGCGCGCGGCCGGTTCGGCGCCGAGCCCGGCATCGACCTGTTCCTCAGGACCGCCGGGTGGGGCAAGGGCCAGGTCTGGATCAACGGGTTCAACCTGGGCCGGTTCTGGGACCGCGGTCCGCAGACCACGCTGTACGTGCCCGGCCCGGTGCTCCGCGCCGAGAACGAGCTGGTCATCCTGTGCCTGCACGGCACTGAGAGCACCCGGATCAGCTTCGTGGCCCGCCCCGAGCTCGGCCACACCGACTTCTAGAGGTCACCTCGCCGGGTCTCGACAAGCTCGACCGACGTAAGGGTCGCGCCCGTCGCGGTGGATGAGCCTGTCGGGTCTCCTAAGGGAGTGCACGTCCTTAGGGACCTCGTGACGTGCGTGCATGTCGCGCCCCCGTCGCTGGTCGAGCTTGTCGAGACCTCGTGACGTTCCTCGAGATCCGCTCACCCGGCGCGGTGGTTGGGCTTGTCGAAACCAGAGGGTGATGTGGCCTGCGCACGACGGAGGGGCAGGCCGCGCGGTGCGCGACCTGCCCCTCCGTTCGTGCACTAGCTGCGGCGCTGCCGCACCTTCAGCAACACAGCCCCGCCGAGCATCAGCGCGAGTGACAGCGAGAGCAGCAGCCCCAGCGGAAGCTCGACGCCGGTGTTCGACAGCTGGCCGGCTGCGGCTCTGGCGGCGGCCTGATCGGCCACCAGGGTGACCGCGATGCTCGACAGCTCGGTGCCGTCCACCAACAGCATCAGGTGGTGCTGCCCGAGCGCTGCATCCGCGGGGATGCTACCGGTCAGGGTGAGCGAGCCACTGGCGGGCACGACGCCGGCGGCGAGGACCGCCACCGTGGAGTGGAGCTCGAAGCTGACGCTGGCTCCCGGGGTGGCGTCGGTCAGCGACGCCGTGAGACGCTGCCCGCGGGCAAGCACGGCGCCGGCCGAGTAGACCCCGCCGGAGGCGTTGGAGAACTCGACGTTCTTCGATCCCTCGCCGGTGCCGGGCAGCGGTAGCCCCGGGTTCGGCAGGCCGGGCACCTGGCCACCGGGAGTCCCGGTGCCGGGCCCCGTTCCAGGAGTGCCCGTGCCCGGCGTGCCAGGCGTCTCGCCACCGGGCGTGCCCGGAGTTTCACCACTCGGTGTGCCGGGAGTCTCGCCGCCGGGAGTCCCCGGCGTCTCGCCACCCGGAGTCCCCGGAGTTCCCGGAGTCTCGCCACCGGGGGTGCCCGGCCCAGGCACCACATCGGCCGCCAGCACAACCACTGGTGCGGAGTCGGCCATAGCCGAGGCGTAACCGGGCGCGCTGGCCGTCACGGTGACCGCGAGGGACGCCCCGAGGTCGGCCGCGACCGGCGTGTAGCTCGCCGAGGTGGCGCCGTCGATGGCGGTTCCGTTCCGGGTCCAGCTGTAGCCGAGTGCGGCATCCGCGGGGTCGGCGTTGGTGCTGGCGTTCAGGGCCAGCCCCACCTTGGGCGTGCCGGTGACCACGGGAACGGTCAGCGCCGCGGTGCGCTCGAAGGTGAGCTCGTACACCGAGGTGGTGGACCCATCCGCAGCGGTCACGGTCACTGTGGCGCCGGACAGGCCGTTGGGTACGACCTCGACCGTGGCCGACGTGTCGATGGCGGATGCGGTGACCACGGCGGGCGCAGAACCCGTCAGCGGCACGGTGTACGCGGTGGTGTCGGCGTCGAAGTCCTGCACCGGAGTGCCGTTCACCGTGAGCCGGGCGAGCCCGGACACGTCGGCGACGCCCGCCGTCTTACCGAACACCTGCACCTCGGAGACGACCATGTGGGTGTTCGGGTAGGCGGTCATCACTACGCGCAGCTGGCTGGTACTCACACCGGTCAGCGGCACGTCGATCACCGGGCCGAAATTGTCCGTGGGCGTGGCGACGGCGATCGGGCCGCCGGGCACGTCCTGCCACACGCCGGACCCGTCCAGGGCCTGCACGGTGACCGAGCTCGGCCAGCTTGTGGTGCCGTCCTTGTAGAAGTACAGCTTCGCCCGCGTCAGCGGCTGGGTCGAACCGAAGTTGTAGGTCAGCGTGTCTGCGGTCGGCTTGTTCGCGCTGCACCAGTTCGACCAGCCCTTGTCGTTGGTCACCCCGTTGCGGGTGCGGTCCACCGGGTAGCCGGACTCGGTGGATGTCGCCGACGCCGAGGTGGTGCCGAGCACGGACAGGTTCTGCTCGCCGGCAACCGTGAGGATGACCGACAGGGTCGCGTCGAGCGCAGCCGCCCCGGGGTCGTTCGAGGTGGCGCTGCCGGGGACCGTCAGCACACCGGGGTCGGCCAACGCGTCCGCGTCCACTCCGTCCCAGTCCCACGTGACGGCGGCGTCGAACCGGTTCGTGCTGGCGCCGATCTGGGCCGGCACCGTGGAGGGCGCCGCGGCGACGAGATCGTCGACCGTGATGCCTGCGTAGGTGGTGAGCGAGACCGGGTCAGTGGATGCGAATCCACCGATTTCGATCGTCGCGCTCGCCGAGTCGAAGGCCGTGCCGAACACATCCGTGCCCGAGCCCGTCACCGTGAGGGTGCCCAGGCTGTCCCAGTCGGCTCCCTCGGTGTTCCAGGTGACCGGGATCGGGGCGCCGAGGCCCGTGCTGTAGCGCGGCACGACGGTGGCCGGCAAGGTCGCCGGCACCCCCGCGACGGAGTTGGCCAGCACCGGCTCGAACGAGACCAGCGCGGTGTCCTGGAACGACCAGGTCTGGTTCGCACCCCCGTTGGAGGCGTAGACGTTCACCGCCGCGCCTTCTGTGGTCGACTGGCCGGGAACCTCAAGGGCCACCGGCAGGGCGCCGTTCACCAGGCTCCAGTTGGAGCCGTCAGTCGTGGTCGGGATCCACTGTTGGGCGGGGTCCGCGGCGGCGGCCTCCCGGGTGGACTCGACCAGCAGGGTGCCGGAACCGTTGGCGGCCAGCGCCGTTCCGGACGCGCTCCGCAGCACGAAGCGTTCCGTGTTGCTGTCGCCGCCGGTCACCTTCTCGGCGGTCCACAGCTGTGCGCCGACCGTTCCGGTGGAGGTGGCCAGGGTGGTGATGGCCGCGGCCGGGTTGCTGCCGGTGGTGGCCTTGGCGGTGAGTGCCTTGCCGCTCTGCGCTCCCACGACCCGGTAGGTGTGGGCATCCGTGAGCGGGGCGGCGGTGTCGGCGACGCCGCTCACGCCGTCGATCACGAAGGTGGTCACCGACTTCGCGGGCACGGTGACCACGGCGGTCTTCGTGTTCGCGTCGATGGCCACGGGCGTTCCGGTCACCAGGGCGTTCTGGGTGACGTCGTCGGCGGGGGATTCGGTGGTGACGACCGGGGTGAGGGTGGCCGCGGCGTCGATGGCGCCGAACTTGGCCAGGTCGACGGTGATGGTGCGGGCCGTGGTCTCACTGTTGGCGTGCACCATGGTCAGGCCGGTTCCGTCGGCCGTGACGGCCGAGGTGGTCTGCGCGTTGGTCGAGGGGATGATGTGGTCGCCCGGGTGGATGTAGTGGGTGAAGTTGCGCAGGGTGTTGTACTTCGCGTTGGTGAGCACCCGGCAGGACGGGTCGGCGTCGCCGTCCTTGAGGCGGCGCACCGAGTCGCCGTCGGCGTTGCAGTCGAAGTCGATGAGCACGCTGCCCCAGTTGAGCTTCTCCACCTTTTCCATGTTGTAGCGGTCCTCCACCGGCTGCCACAGCACCCAGGCGGATGGTTCGAGCTCGCGCAGGTCGTCCATCACGCGGGTGGCGATGCCGATGCCGTTGTCCATGTTGGTCTGGTTGTGCACGCCGGAGCTGTCCCAGTTGCCCTCGATCTCGCTCATCCAGAGCGGCTTCTCGGCGGACTTGGCGATGTCGCGCACCTTGAGCCGGTCGCTGGTGCCGTAGGTGTGCACGTTCAGCTGCTTCACCTCGGCCTTGGCCTCGGGGCTCCAGCCGTTCCAGTTGGTCACGAAGGTGCCCGGGTTGGTCTCGTCCATCGCCGAGATGGTGGCCTCGGTGGTGGTGTCGGACTCGGCCAGTTCGGCGGCCAACGCCTTGATCACAGTGTCCTGCAGGGCCGGGCCGATGTGGGCGCCCTCCTGGCCGCCCTTCTTGGGCCAGCCGGTGTTCGGGTCGATGTTCGTGCCCCAGTAGTTGGTGTTGGGCTCGTTGAACGGGGCGATGGTGTCGAAGCTGATGCCCTCCTGCTCCTCCACCGACTGGGCCACGGTCTTCAGGTAGGCCACGTAGTCAGCCACGCTGGACTTCTTGAGCTGGTCGGTGCTCGAGTTGAAGCCGCCGGAGACGTAACCGCTCTCGGTCATGAAGTACGGCGGCGAGTTGTTGAACGCCTCCCACTTGGTGATCTTGTCCTTAAGCGCGTTCACCCACCAGCGCTGGGTCTCGTCGGCGTCGAAGTTGTACGACGCGGGGTCGTCGGGGTCCCAGGCGGCGGCGTACCGGTCGCGGTCCGCGTAGTCCGAGCTGATCACACCGTTCGTGTCGCTCGCGACCAGGTCGGGGTTCCACCAGCCGTCCACGGCGCCGCCGGCACGCAGGTACGGCGGAACGTCGCTGGCGTTGCCGCCGCCGATGTTGTAGCGGGCGATGTTGAGGTTGAGGCCGTCCTCGCCGAAGACCTTGTCGAAGAGGTCCTGGCGCACGTCCTCGGGGTAGCCGCCGGTGGCATTGGCGAACCAGACCAGGCTGGTACCCCAGCCCTCGAACTCCTCGTTCTGGTACGCGGCGTTGGGGGTGATGGTGAGCGGGGTGGCGGCGGGTGCGGCGACGGCCGGGGCCGCTACGGCCCCCGTTCCGATACCGGTGGCACCGAGCGCCAGCACTACGGTCGTGGCAAGTGCGCGTCTGCGCCCTGACGACTTTGTCATGGGTGGACCTTTCCTCCATTGGAAATGCGGTCGGCGAATACTGCCGTCCACGAGGGCTGTTAGCGTAAACAACCCTGTACGAACGCACATGTTTACGCAAACATGGTTGCGAGTATGACGAACCCGCGGGCACCCTGTCAACCATTCGGGACGTTTCTGTGCCCACTTCGAGGGCCCGGCCCGGCGACGGATGCCCGGATGACGGCCCGGGGCGCGGCGGGCGGGCATCCGTCGCCTGTGCATGGACCGACCGGCGTGTCAGTGGCACCAAGTACGATTGAACTCGTGGTTACCGCCCTGTATCGCCGTTACCGGCCAGAGACTTTTGCCGAAATGATCGGTCAGTCTCAGGTGACCGATCCGCTCATGACCGCCCTGCGCACCAACCGGGTCAATCATGCCTATCTCTTCAGTGGGCCCCGCGGCTGTGGCAAGACCACCTCCGCGCGCATCCTCGCTCGTTGCCTCAACTGCGCAGAGGGCCCTACCGACACTCCGTGCGGTGTCTGTCCCAGCTGTGTCGAGCTTTCCCGCGACGGCAGTGGCTCGCTCGACGTGGTCGAGATCGACGCGGCCAGCCACAACGGTGTCGACGACGCCCGCGACATCCGCGAACGCGCCATCTTCGCGCCGGCCCGCGACCGCTACAAGATCTTCATCCTCGACGAGGCGCACATGGTCACGCCGCAGGGCTTCAACGCGCTGCTCAAGATCGTGGAAGAGCCGCCGGAACACGTGAAGTTCATCTTCGCCACCACCGAGCCCGAGAAGGTCATCGGCACCATCCGCTCGCGCACCCACCACTATCCGTTCCGGCTGGTGCCGCCGGCGCCCATGCTCGACTACGTGCAGCAGCTCTGCGACAGCGAACACATGACCGTCGCTCCCGGCGTGCTCCCGCTCGTCGTGCGCGCCGGTGGCGGGTCGCCCCGCGACACCCTCTCGCTGCTCGACCAGCTCATGGCCGGCTCCGACACCGAGGCCATCGAGTACGAACGCGCCGTTGCCCTGCTCGGCTACACCCACGCGACCCTGCTCGACGACGCCGTCGACGCCATCGCCGCCCGCAACTCCTCCGCCGCGTTCGACGCCGTCGACAGGGTCATCCAGACCGGCCAGGACCCGCGCCGCTTCGTCGAAGACCTGCTCGAGCGCATGCGCGACCTCATCATCGTGGCCGCCACCAGCGCCGCCGGCGCCGCCGCGGTGCTCCGCGGTGTGCCGCAGGACGAACTCGACCGCATGCAGGTGCAGGCCGCCAAGTTCGGCCCGGCCGAACTGAGCCGCACCGCCGACATCCTCAACGCCGCCCTCACCGAGATGACCGGCGCCACCTCGCCGCGCCTGCACCTCGAGCTCATGATCGCGCGCGTGCTCATCCCCGCCGCCGACGACACCACCCGCGGCGCCCTCGCCCGCGTCGAGCGCCTCGAACGGCGCATCGGCGTCGACGGTGGCAGCACGGATGCGGCCGCCGCGCCCGAATCCGCCGCTTCCGCTCCCGTCGGCTCGGCGTCGCGTGCTCCCGCCGCAGCCCCGTCCGCCGCAGCGCCGTCGTCCGGCCGGCCCGCCGCCGCCTCTGCTGGCAGCCCTGCGGCCGAGTCTCCGGCAGCAGCAGCAGCAGCGCCGGCCACGCCCGCAGCGGCCGGCTCGGGCTGGGCCACGCGCGTGCCAGGATCCCCGGCCGCCACCCCGGCCGAGACCGCCGCCGCTGCCCGTGCAGCAACCGGCGCCACCCCGGCCACCGACTCGACCCCGCCCGCAGAGGCCGCCCCCCGCCCGCTCTCCGACGACGCCGAGGTGAGCACGCCCGCCGCCGAACCGGCATCGCCCGCCGTCCGTGCGACCGAACCTGCCGTGGAGCCGACGCCCGCCCCGGCCCCGGTTGTTCCCGTCGGACCGGTGACGCTGGCCCAGATCAAGGACGCCTGGCCGCAGATCCTCGACGCCGTCAAGGAGGTCAAGCTCAGCGCCTGGCTCGTGGTCTACACCGCCCGCGTGCTGGACCTGCGTGGCGAAGACGTTCTCGTGCTGTCGTTCCCCAGCGAGCAGGACATGCAGGGTTTCAAGGCTCAGCAAGCGCCCGGCCAGGGCGTGAGCGAGTTCCTGCGCGGCGCCATCGTCAAGGTGCTCGGCCTGCGAGTGAAGTTCATCGCCCGCGCCGACTCCGAGACCTTCGCCGCGGCGGGCGCCGGCCACCCGGCCGGTGCGACACCCGCCGGCCCAACCGCCGGCACGGGTTCGGCACCCTCCGCTCCCGCTGCAGGCTCCGGTGCCTCCACGTCGGCTCCCGCCGCAGCACGCGGCGCCGGCCCCGCCGGCTCCGCTCCTTCGGCTGCGTCGAGCGCAACCGCGCCCACTTCCGCGCCCAGTGCGGCTGCGGCGACACCGGTTGCATCCGCCGGGTCGTCGGCCTTCGGCGGACCATCGACCGGCGAGTCCTCGAGCGACGCCACATTCGGCACCGGCACCGGCACCGGCTCGGGAGCAGGCACAGCCGGAGCGGCCACCGCAACAGCTACCCGCGCGGCCACCGCAACCCTCGCGCCGCCGACCACGTCCACGGGCTGGGCCACCGTCGTCATCCCCGGCTCCGCCGCCGCCCTGGCTGCCGCGGAAACCCTGGCCGACGAACCCGTGCTGGCCCCGCCCAGCCACGGTGCATCCGCCTCCGTCAGCGCTCCGGCCCCGACCGCCAGCGTTGGCGCCACTGCCGATGCCGCCGCCAGCGCGCCGGCCGGCGTCCCGGCGTCGTCAGCGCCCACCGCTGCTCCGCAGGCATCGGCCCCGTCGGCGCCGGGCTACGACTTCGCACCCGAGCCCGACTTCGAGCCGCCGTTCGACGAAGAGCCGCCGCCCTACGACGACCTCCCGCCCGACCCCCAGCAATTCGCCGCACCCGCGGATCCCGCTCGCGGCGCCTGGCCGAACGTTCAGCACCCCACGGAGCCACAGCAGGCGAGGGCCCAGCAGGCGCCGGCAGCCGGGGCGTCCGCGCCCAGCGCGCCCGCCGCATCCGCGCCCGCCAGCCAGCGCGGGGCTCCAGCCCGGCGCTCGCCCGCATTCGCGGAGAAGCAGCGCTACGGCGAGGCCGTGGTGCGCGAAATTCTCGGCGCCACCTTCATCGAGGAGCAGCCGCACGACCCGATCTCGCGACAGAGGAACGACAACTAAATGTACGAAGGCATCGTTCAGGAACTCATCGACGAGCTCGGTCGTCTGCCCGGCATCGGCCCGAAGTCCGCGCAGCGCATCGCGTTCCACATCCTGCAGACCAAGAACTTCGACGTGTCGCACCTGGCGAACGTGCTGCTCGAGGTGCGCGACAAGGTGAAGTTCTGCGAGATCTGCGGCAACGTCTCCGAACAGGAGACCTGCATGATCTGCCGCGACCCGCGCCGCAACCCCACCTCGATCTGTGTGGTCGAAGAGGCCAAGGACGTCGTCGCCATCGAGCGAACCCGTGAGTTCAAGGGCCTGTACCACGTGCTCGGCGGGGCGATCAGCCCCATCGACGGCATCGGACCCGACGACCTACGCATCCGTCAACTGATGACGCGCCTGGCCGACAACACCGTGCAAGAGGTGATCATCGCCACCGACCCCAACCTCGAGGGCGAGGCCACCGCCACGTACTTGTCGCGCTTGCTCACCACCCTCGACATCAAGGTCAGCCGGCTGGCCTCCGGCCTGCCCGTGGGCGGCGACCTCGAGTACGCCGACGAGGTCACCCTCGGCCGTGCCTTCGAGGGCCGCCGCACCGTCACCTCCTAGCCTGGGGCCACCCCGCCGCGCCTGGTGCTCCTCTGGACAGGTGCACCCGGTGTGCCGGCAACAGTTGCCCGGATCGGCACCAGCTGCGCCCGTCCCGTCGGTTCCATTTACGGAATTACGTAGACGTTCGTTTAACAAGTACGTAATACTGGATGCATGACGTCCCACGGTGATCACACGCACGAACTCGCCGAGTTGCGCGAGCGGGTCGAGGCGCTCGAACGGGCCGTGCACGCCACCCTGGGCGCGGTTGCCCCCGGTCCGACCGGCGCGGATGTCTCGCCAGAGGGCGGGGAACGATCGCCCGAAACCCAGACCACCACTCCTCGCGCGGTGAGCGACGTTTTCTGGGCGCTGAACGGCCTCAAGGCGATGGCCCCGGCACCCGGCGCCGTGCTCTACACCGGCAACGTCACCCTGCCCGGCGGGGGACCGGTCGACTGGCAGTACGCCCTCACCACCGACGAGATCCTCGCCCGCGACTGGAGCCGGCCGGCCTCCACATCCGCCCTGGCCGCCCTCGGCCACCCGGTGCGGCTGCGACTGCTGCAGGCCATCGCCACCGGCACCGTCGCGGTAGCCGAGCTCGCCGCTCTCGAGGGCGTGGGCACCACCGGGCAGGTCTATCACCACGTCAACCAGCTGATCGCGGCCGGCTGGGTGTACTCCCCCTCCCGAGGCCACTACGGCATCCCGCCCGAACGCGTGGTGCCGCTGCTCACCGTGATCCTCGCGGCCGGCGGCGTCTGATGCCCGCCACCGCCACCGCCCCACCCGCCACGCAGGCTCGAAGGCAGCTCTCGCCCGTGCGGGCAGATGGTCCCGGTACGCCGAGTGCAGATGTTCGGAGCGGTAACAGTTGGGCCCTGCCTGTCCGTACAGCCCGCCCGCACGGCCCGCCCGCTCCGCCCGTACAATCCGCCCGCCCGCCACTTGACGGAGGTCACTCATGAAACGCCCTACCCGCATCAGCCTCATCGCCGCCGGCGCCGCCCTCGCGGTGCTCGCCGGGGGAGTGCTGGCCGCACCCCGGCCGCCCACCCTGTCGACGTCGGCAAGCGGTGACGCCGCCCTCGCCCAGCGCCTCGCTGACAAGGCCGCCCTCGAGCAGGGCGCCCGAGACACCCTCGCCACCGCCGTCATCGACGCCGACGGCGTCACGTACGCGGGCCTCGGCGCCGACGAGACCACCGAATTCGAGATCGGCTCGATCACCAAGACCTTCACCGCGCTGCTGCTGGCCCAGGCCGTCGAGCGCGGCGAGGTCACCCTCACCGACCCGGTCGGTGACTACCTCGACCTCGGTGACAGCGCGGCGGCCGACATCACCCTCGTCGAGCTGAGCACCCACCGGTCCGGCCTGCCGCGCATCGCGACGACCCCGTCGGCGCTCCTCACGTCGGTCTGGAGCAGCTACCGCGGCAACGACCCGTATCCGTACGACCTCGCCACCCTCGAAGAGCACGGCAGGGCGGCCGAGCTCACCAACCCGGGCACCGTCGCCTATTCCAACCTCGGCGTCGCCCTACTCGGCCAGGCCCTCGCCGCCGCGGCCGGCACCGACTACCCCGAGCTGCTGCAGACCCGCATCCTCGATCCCCTCGGCATGACCGGCACGTCGATCGCCGTCACGGCGGATGCCCTGCCGGCGGGCGCCCGCACCGGCCATACCGTCGCGGGCCGCCCGGCCGCAGCCTGGACCATGGGCGCCTACGCCCCGGCAGGCGCCATCCGCTCCACCGTCGCCGATATGACGCTCTACGCCCAGGCGCTGCTCTCGGCCGACCCGGCTCTCGGCGTGGACCCGGCGAAGGTGCTCGACCCGCAAGGCACCTCGGGCGCCGGCCCGCTCATCGGCCTGGCCTGGTTCACCCAGGCGCCCGAAGACGGTAGCGCCACCTGGCACAACGGCGGCACCGGCGGCTTCGCGAGCATGATGGCGCTCGACCGGGCCGCCAACCGGGCGGTGATCGTGCTGGGCAACACCGCCACCAGCGTCGATGCCGTCGCCATGTCGATTCTGGAGGAGAACTCGTGATCGCCTGGATCCCGCTCATCGTGGTGGTGGCCTTCGTCGGCGGCTTCGCCGTGTCCGCCTGGTCACCGCGCTTCGGCGCCGCCCGCGACCGGCTGGCCCTGGCCACGGATGGCTTGGCCGCCGCCGGCATCCTCTTCGCCGGCCGGGTGCTCGTGGACTGGAGCACGGCGACGGTCTTCGCCTGGTACGCCCTGGTACTGCTCCTCGCGGCCGCCGTTGTGGGCGCGGTGCTCCGCTGGCGGAGCCTGCCACCGCTCAAGGACCCGGCCAAACGCATCCGCCGCACCGTCGGCGCAAGCTTCGGCGCGGCCGTGATCCTCGGCCTCGTAGCCGTCACCACCCTCTGACCACCCGCGCTCCCATGACTCGCCCGGATTCGCTAGTCCGGTGCGCCCGCAACTAGCGAAAATGGGCCACCCATGTCTCCGGACGCGGGGCATCCGCGTGACTCGCCCGTATTTGCTAGGGCGGGGGAGCGGGGCGTCACATGAACGTCCGAGAATACGAACGCATTTAGGATGGGAGCGCGGGTTGTCTCCGCGTACCCGGAAGCCAGGAGTGCCCACGTGAGCCTGATCGTGCAGAAGTTCGGCGGATCATCCGTCGCCGACGCCGAGAGCATCAAACGCGTTGCCAAGCGCATCGTCGACACCAAGAAGGCCGGCAACGACATCGTCGTGGCCGTGTCCGCCATGGGCGACTCCACCGACGAGCTGCTCGACCTGGCCCACCAGGTCACGCCGATCCCGGCGCCGCGCGAGCTCGACATGCTGCTCACCGCGGGGGAGCGCATCTCCATGGCGCTGCTGGCCATGGCGATCAAGAGCATGGGCTACGACGCCCGCTCCTTCACCGGCAGCCAGGCCGGCATGATCACGGATGCCCAGCACGGTGCCGCCCGCATCGTCGACGTCACCCCCGGCCGGCTGCGCGACGCCCTCGACGAGGGCGCCATCGCCATCGTCGCCGGGTTCCAGGGCTTCAACCGCGACACCAAGGACATCACCACTCTCGGCCGCGGAGGTTCCGACACCACGGCCGTGGCGCTGGCCGCCGCGCTTGGCGCCGACATCTGCGAGATCTACACGGATGTCGACGGCATCTTCAGCGCCGACCCCCGCGTCGTTCCCCGCGCGCACAAGCTCGAACGCGTCTCCAGCGAGGAGATGCTCGAGCTGGCCGCCGCCGGCGCCAAGGTGCTCTATATCCGCGCGGTGGAATACGCCCGCCGCCACGGTGTGACCCTGCACGTGCGGTCGTCGTTCAACAACAACACCGGCACCATCGTCTACAACCCGGGCGCCATCAGCCCGTACGCCGCAGCAGTATTGAATGGAGAGACAGTGGAAGAGCCCATCATCGCGGGGGTCGCCGCCGACCTCAGTGAGGCCAAGGTCACCGTCGTCGGTGTTCCCGACATCCCCGGCAAGGCCGCGCAGATCTTCAAGATCGTCGCCAAGACCAACGCCAACGTCGACATGATCGTGCAGAACGTCTCGGCCGCGTCCACCGGACTGACCGACATCTCGTTCACCCTGCCCAAGTCCGAGGGCCAGCAGGTGCTGACCGCGCTCACCAACGAACAGCAGAACGTCGGCTTCGCCGGGCTGCAGTACGACGACCAGATCGGCAAGCTCGCCCTGGTCGGCGCCGGCATGCGCACCAACACGGGTGTCTCCGCCAAGCTGTTCGAGGCCCTATTCGAGGCCGGCATCAACATCGAGATGATTTCCACCAGCGAGATCCGCATCTCGGTCGTCACCCGCGCCGACACCATCAACCAGGCCCTGCGCGTGGTGCACACGGCCTTCGGCCTGGACGCCGACGACGAGGCCGTGGTGCACGGCGGCACCGGCCGCTAACCCCGTCGGCCGCCGCCCGCACTCCGGCATAACTCCTGCAATTTCTGCCAAAAACAGCCCAACCGGCCCGATTCGGGTTGGTTCGGGGAGAATTGCAGGAGTTGTGCATACCCACCCCGCTTCTGAGCCCCGCACGAGATTTGACTGAGTAAGGACCACACAGTGACCAGCACCGTAGCCACCAGCACCGCACCCAGCAGCACCCGCGCCGGCATCAACATCGGCGTCGTGGGCGCCACGGGCCAGGTCGGCGCCGTGGTGCGTCGCCTGCTCGAGGAGCGCGACTTCCCGGTCGCCAGCATCCGTTACTTCGCCTCGGCGCGCTCCGCGGGCACCACGCTGCCCTGGAAGCAGGAACAGATCGTGGTGGAAGACGCGGCGACGGCCGACCCCACCGGCCTGGACGTGGCCATCTTCTCCGCCGGCGCCACGCTGTCCAAGAGCCAGGCACCGCGCTTCGCCGCTGCCGGCGTGACCGTGGTAGACAACTCGTCGGGCTGGCGGATGGACCCCGACGTGCCTTTGGTCGTCAGCGAGGTCAACCCGGAGGCCATCGACCAGGCCGTCAAGGGCATCATCGCCAACCCCAACTGCACCACCATGGCCGCCATGCCGGTGCTCAAGGTTCTGCACGACGAGGCCGGACTCGAACGCCTCATCGTGAGCACCTACCAGGCGGTCTCCGGCAGCGGTCTGGCCGGCGCGCAGGAACTGGCCACCCAGATCCGCGCCGCCGCCAGTGACGACAACCTCTTCCAGCTCGTGCACGACGGTTCCTCGGTGAGCATGCCCGAACCCACCGTCTACAAGCGGCCCATCGCATTCGACGTCATCCCGCTCGCCGGGTCGATCGTCGACGACGGCCTGTTCGAGACCGACGAGGAAAAGAAGCTCCGCAACGAGAGCCGCAAGATCCTCGAGCTGCCCGAGCTGCTCGTCTCCGGCACCTGCGTGCGCGTGCCGGTGTTCACCGGCCACTCGCTCTCCATCAACGTGGAGTTCGCCCGGCCGCTCTCGGTCGCCCGCGCCACCGAGCTGCTCAGCGACGCGCCCGGTGTGCAGCTCACCGACATCCCCACGCCGCTGCAGGCCGCGGGCGCCGACCCCAGCTTCGTCGGCCGGATCCGCCAGGACCCCGGGGTGCCGAACGGCCGCGGTCTGGCCCTGTTCATCAGCAACGACAACCTGCGCAAGGGCGCGGCACTCAACGCCGTGCAGATCGCCGAGCTCCTGGCCGCGAAACTCACCGTCGGATAGTCCGTCGCGGGCACGTTCCGCGGCGGCGCTCCAGTAGTGTCAGACCTTGTGGAGACAATCAAAGGAGCAGCGGCGGCCGGCCGGCTGGTTTTCGGCCTGATCGCGGCCACAGCGCTCTTTTTCATCTCCTTCTCGCTGGTCGAACTGATCCTCGACGGCAACGTCGAGCACCTCTTCATCGCCGCGTGCGCGGTGGTGTGCGCGGGCCTGTTCGAGATCCCACGCTTCCGCCTGGGCGCGCTGAGGTTCCGCAGCCCGGTGATCGCCCTGCCGATCCTGGTGGTACTCGCCCTGGAGCCCGCCCTCGCCCCCCGCGTCGCCATGGGCCTGGTCTGCCTCGGGGTGCTGCTGGTGGTGGCGTTCACGGCACGGCGGATTGAAGTGGCCGTCTATGCCGCCGGTCTCGCGGGAGTCGGCGGCGTCGCCTTCCTGGCTACGCTCGCCCTGCTGCACGCCGTCGGCTCGTCCGAGCCCGTCGTGGCCGCCGGTGGGGCGATCGCCTACATCGTTACGGTGATTGTGCTCGAAGCGCTCCGCCGCCGATTCTCCGGCGCCCCGCCCCAGCCCACCACCGAACACGCCTACTCGGCTGTGCGCCTGGTGCTCGTCGCCGGTGGGTACGCGGTGTCCTGCGCCCTCATCGCCATGTGGACGCATCCGTTCTTCGACCTGCGCACCGACACCCTCGCCGTGGCCGTCACCCTCGTGCCCCTCAGCGTCGCCGCGATGGGCACCGTTCTCATCCAGCGGGGAACCGCGATGCGCCGCCGGCTGGCCGGCGTGGTCGCGGGCGTCATCGACCTCAACACCACCAATCACTTCACCAAGACCGGCGGGCAGATCACGCCCATCACCCTCAGCCCGGTCAACCCCACCGCCGACCTCGCCACCGTGCTGCTGCGCGCCGTGCACGACACCATCGGCGTCGAATCCGCGAGCATCCGACACGAGCCCGCCGGCCGTGGTGAGATCGACGTGCCGGTGGCCATCACCGCGCTCGGCGGCCAGTATCTGGTTGCCCGGCGCGATGTGATGGACTTCCCGTTCACCAACGACGACCGGCGCGCCCTCGCCGCTCTCGCGCACACCGCCGACGTGGTCTTCAGCGCCCGGGAGAGCATCGGCGGCCTCACCATCCGCGCCAACACCGACCCGCTCACCGGCCTGCCCAACTACGGCGCCTTCCAGGACGCCCTCGCGAACATCAACGACCACCGCGACTACTCCGAGGCCCTCGCGGTGCTGTTCATCGACCTCGACGACTTCAAACGGATGAACGACCGCTACGGCCACCAATCCGGCGACGAGATCCTCAGCGAACTCGGCCGCCGGCTCAGTGGTGTGGTGCGCCCGTACGACGTTGTCGCCCGGGTCGGCGGCGACGAGTTCGTCGTGATCCTCACCCGGCTGTCCTCCCTCGCCGAGGCCAAGCTGCTCGCCGAACGCATCATGGAGGCCACCGGCGAACCGCTCGCGGTGGGCGGCTCCAGCATCAACCCCATCCTCAGCATCGGCCTGGCCTACTCGGCGCACCGGGAGACGGATGTCAACCAGCTACTCCGCGACGCCGACCGCAGCATGCTCGCCATCAAGAAGTCCCGCCGCCGCGGCGGCCCCGCCAACGAGAGCAGCATCAACATCTCCGGGCACCGCTCCTCGCAGATGAACGACATCGTCGCCCGCGCCATCGACGAAGACCTCCTCGAACTGGCCTTCCAGCCCATCGTGAGCCTCGTCACCGGCCAGATCTGGGCGTTCGAAGCCCTCGTGCGGTACACCGACCCGGAGCTCGGCCCGCTGTCGCCGCCCTCCCTGGTGGAGAAGGCCAAGAGCCTCGGCCGGCTCGACGCCCTCACCCGGCAGGTCGCGGTCAAGGCCATGGCCGCGGCGGCCGACTTCCGGCTCATCGAACCGCGCATCGTCTGCATGACCATCAACGTCGAGGCCGGCCAGATCCTGCCGCAACGCGTCGGCTCGTTCGTCGAAGACCTGGCCGAACGCTACCCCGGCATCTCGCTCTGCCTGGAGCTGAACGAGCGGTCCGTGGCCCGCGTATCCACCGCCGTGCGTGCCCAGGCCGACCACCTGCGCGACATCGGCATCATGATCGCCCTCGACGACTACGGTTCCCAGGACTCCTCGGTCGACGCCCTCGTGCGGATGCCCATGGACATCCTCAAGATCGACAAGAGCCTCGTCGACGACCTCGACGATGTGCGCCAGCGCGAGGTGCTCACGGCGCTGCAGGGCTTCGGCGACAACCTCGAGTACTCGATGATCGTGGAGGGCGTCGAGAACGAGGCGATGGCCGCGCACCTGTCGTCGCTCGGCATCCGCAGCGCCCAGGGATTCCACTACGGTGTGCCGCGCAGTTTTGAGAAGACCCTCGCCCGCCTGGAGGAATTCGGAGCGGCCGCCGTGCTGCCCGTGCGCGCCGTGTCTGGGCTGTCGCTGTAAACGTTAGGGTCGCAGTATGGTCGAGCAGATATTGAGGATGCCGCGCGTCGGCGTGCGGGAGCGCGTGGAACGCAGCGTCTTCCTCTCCCAGCTGCTCCTGGCCGCAGCGACCCTGCTCCTGGTGGCGGTCACCGTGGTGAACAACCCCGCCATGTTCGCGGCACCGCTGTACTTCCTCGGCGTGATGATCATCTTCGCCGCGACGGGTCTGGCCGCGGCCGTGCCGTGGCGCCTGTTCCCCAAATCGTGGATCGTGATCCTCCCGCTGCTCGACATCGTCGGGCTTAGCCTGGCCAGGGAGGCCCAACCGCAACTGGGTGTCAGCTTCCTGCTCGTCTTCCCGGTGATCTGGATGTCCACCCACTTCGGCTACATCGGCGCCACCGGTAGCGTGCTCTTTTCAGCCGTGCTCCTGTGGGCCGGGTTGCCGCTGAAATTTTTCACCGATCCGTTGAACGCCACGGGCTACGCCTCCACCCAGGCGCCGCTGCTCGCGGTCGTGACGATCATGCTCGCGTTCGTCGCCTCGGTCACCTACACCTCCAACCGTCGCGCGCAGGCGCAACGCGTGCTGCTCACCCAACAGGCTGGGCTGTTCGAGGCGGCGCTGCAGCGGTCCCGACGCCAGGAGCAGACCCTCGACGAGATCTTCAACACCGTCGACTTCGGGGTGGTCGGGTACGACAGCGACGCCACCGTGAACTTCATCAACCGGGCGCAACGCTCCCTACTCGCCCGCTTCGGAGTGAGCGACGGCGTCGGCCTGTCCGACATTGTGTACAAAGAAGACGGCGTCACCCTCTTCGACGGACCGGATCGGCCCACCCATCGCGCGATGCGGGGCGAAACCGTCGACCGCGTCACGGTGTGGCTCGGCTCGCCCGACCAGCAGCAGGCCGCTGTGCTCGTGTCCGCCCGGCCCATCCTCGACCCGGCCGGCCGGTTCGACGGAGGTGTTCTCGTGACCCGCGACGTCACCGCAGAGGTCCGGGCGGTGCAGGCCAGGGACGACCTCGTCGCCTCCGTCTCCCACGAACTGCGCACCCCGCTCACCTCGATCCTCGGCTACCTCGAGCTGGCGCTCGACGATGAACGGGTCGACCCCGACACCCGGCGGATGCTGGAAATCGCGTCGAAGAACGCCGATCGGCTGCTCGAGATCGTCTCCGGGTTGCTCACCGCGGCCAGCGCATCCAAGGAGGGTCTGGCCCTCAACGTGGCACCGTGCGATCTGACCGCCATCATCACGGATGCCGCCGAGTCCGCCGAGCCGTTGGCCTCGCAACGCGGCATCCGGTTCGAACTCGCCGACCTGCCCGAGATCATCGTGATCGCCGACGCCTTCCGGCTGCGTCAGGTTGTGGACAACATCTTCTCCAACGCGATCAAATACAACGTGGAGTCCGGCAAGGTCACCGTCTCGGCGCACGAAGTGGACTGCGGCATCGAGGTGCGCGTCGCCGACACCGGCCGCGGCATGAGCGAGGACGAACAGGGCAACCTGTTCGACAGGTTCTACCGGGCCGACTCGGTGCGCGGCTCCAGCGTGCACGGCACCGGCCTGGGCCTCAGCATCAGCCGGGAGATCATGCGGGAGCATGGCGGCGACCTCAGACTTGAATCCGTCAAAGGCAAGGGGACCACGGCGATCGCCACGCTCCCGGTGAACAGAGGGTGAGCGTGGCCTGCCACGCCCACCGGGGGACAACATGGAACTAGACGCACCAACACTGCAGATGATCAGCGGCCTGATGGTGGTGCTCTGCGGGGCCTCCTTCATCCTCAACACCGCGCTCAATCGCAACGACCCGCCCGGGCGGCTGTGGAGCCTGGCCTTCGTGGCGGGCATCATGGTGGCCGTCGGCTACGGCGTCTACGTCATCAGCGACACCGCGTGGTGGGCCATCGCCCTCGCCAACACGGCGCTGGTCATCTCCATCGGCGCGCTCTGGTCGGGCAGCCGGGTCTACAACGGCCGTCCCTCCGCCTTCATCATCGTCGGCGGCCTGGCCCTTCTCGTCGGCGTCGTCACGATTCTTCCCGGCGAGGAGGGCGGCGAATGGGCCGGCGCGGCGCTGCTCTGGTTCATCGTCTCCGCCCTCGGTGCCCTCGGCGGAGCCGAAGCGATGCGGTGGCGGCTGCGCCGCAACGTGAACGGACGCATCCTCGCGATCGTCCTGTTCCTGGCCGGGGCCTTTTACCTGGGCCGCGCGGTCACCTTCCTGGTGGATGGCCCGGACAGCATCACCTTCACCACCTACTTCGGTACCGGCACCACGTCGATCTTCAACATGGCGCTCATCGTCACGGCGAGCATCGCGGTGTCGATCCTGCGCGCCGAGCGGGTGGGCAGCAACGCCGTCGGGGACATCGCGGTGGGCATCCACTCGGCGGCCGGAGTGCTCTCCGGGCCCTCGTTCCGCCAGGCCGCCGCCGACCACCTGCAGCGCGCCGAGATGTCCGAGCGCGGCCTTGCCGTGATCGGCGCGGACATCGACAACCTGCCCGAGATCAACACGGCGTTCGGCCGCACCGCGGGTGATGAGGCCATTTCCCGGTTCGCCGACACGCTCCGCGGCAGTGCCCCGATGATGGCCCAGATCGGACACCTGGCCGCCGGCCGGTTCTTCATCCTGGCCGGGGTGTCCTCGGCCACCGAGGCGCGCGCGATCACCGAACGGGTGCAGAACGCCCTGGTCGACGGCCCACTGGGGGAGTCGTACCAGATCCGGCTCACGGCGAGCTTCGGCATCGCCGACACCTTCGATCACGGCTACGACCTCGACAAGCTCAGCGAGGCGGTCAACCGGGCGATCGACATCGTCAAGCACGGCGGCGGCAACGACATCGCCGTGGCCGTGGATGCGGCCCCCCGCGACCTCTGACCCACGCCCAAGCGCGCCCACAAGCATCCGCGAGCTGTGAGCTAAGCCCCACAAAACGCGAGTTTTGCCCGCTTACTCGCGGTTCGCGAGGGGGCGGGCGGTTACTTCGCGATGGCGATGGTGAGCTGGTCGCTCGCGGTCTGCTTGGCGAACGTCGTCGACGTGGGCGTGGTCTGGATGAGAAGTTCGTAGGTGAACGACAGGGTGACACTCGTGGCGGCGGGATCGATGGCCGAGAGCACGTAGGTCTGCCCGTAGCTGTACGGCGCCTTCATGACGTACCCGGTGGGCAGGGAGGACTGGTCGACGAACGTTGCCGGGGCATCCAGCGCTCCGGTGGGCCCGCTGACGGCCGTAACGATGCTCACCTTGGACAGGTAGACCCCCTGCCCGTCGTCGGTGCCCAGGGCGGCGCTGACCGAGAAGCTCACGGGCTTGTTGGCCGCGGCGGTCCACTGGTCCATGCTCAGCGACGACGAGTAGTCCACCGTGAGGGCCGCATCGCCCGCGACGAGCTCGTGCCGGGCAGAGCCGGCCGACAGATCGTTGACGATCGGGGTGATGGTGGCCTTCGCGGTGGGCGTGGGGGTGCTGCCCGCGGTATCCAGGCCGGCCCACGGTGCCTGCCCGCAGGCGGCGAGGCTGAGCGTGAGGATGGCGGCCAGAGTGAGCGCCGAGAGGCGCGTGCGGGTCGTCGTCGGCATGTGGTCCCCCGGTGATCGTGTGGGCGCGCTGATGCTGCGCCGTTCTTGAGCTTATCTTGAGAAAACCTTGACACGTCCACGGGACAAAACGGCAGTTCGCCTGACAGAGTTGCCAATGTGAACGAGAGAAACCGCTACGCCAAGCCCGCGCCCGTCGACCCGGTGCTCGCTGCCTACGCCAACGAATTCAACGAGATGGTCGAGGGCCTGCCCGCCTTCCGCCCCACCATCGGATGCATCGTGCCGGCGTACAACGAAGCCGAAACCATCGGCCTCGTGCTTGACTCCCTGCTCGCTCAGACCCGACTGCCCGACGTGATCCACGTGGTGGTGAACAACACCACCGACGACACCGTCAAGATCGCCAGCCAGTACGCCGGCCCGCACGAGGTCGTCACGGACGGCGTCATGCAGTTCACCGAGGTGTTCGTGCACGACATCGGCGAGAACCCCGACAAGAAGGTCGGCGCCCTCAACTACGGCTACTCGCTCATCGAAGGCTGTGACTTCCTGCTCGGCGTCGACGGCGACACCACCGCGGCAACGAACGCCGTGGAGCAGCTCGAGGCCGAGATCGCGTCGGACACCCGCGTCGGCGGTATCTCGGCGATCTACAGCATCGACGACACCATCATCAAGGGCATCGTGCCGAGCTTCCTCATCGCCGGCCAGCGCGCCCAGTTCGCTGCCTTCAACATGCAGAACATGCTGCGCGGCCGCAACATGGCCGTGCTCGGCGGCCAGTTCTCGATCTTCTCCACCAAGGCGCTGCGCGAGGTGATGGTGGATAGTCACCAGGCCACCCCGTGGGTGAAGGACAGCGAGGTGGAAGACTCCCTGCTCTCCCTGCAGATCAAGAGCGCCGGCTACCTCACCAAGATCAGCGCCCAGGCCCGCGCCAACGTGGGCGGCATGACCACCCTGCGCGGCCTGGATGCCCAGCAGGTCAAGTGGAACTTCGGCGCCATCGAACTCATGTGGCCCGGTCAGCGCGGCGACACGAAGGGCCAGCCCTTCCACCCCAACCTCCGGCTGCGCTGGATCGAGAACTTCTCGATGGTGGTCAACGTGCTCACCCGGGTGATGTTCTTCGTCTTGCTGTTCGCCTCCCTGTCGATCGGCGCGTTCGTGTTCAGCCCGATCTGGTTGATCCCGCCGGCCGTGGCGCTGCTGCTCAACCTTCGTACGGCGATGTCGATGAAGAATCGCAACGGCAAGGACATCTTCTTCGCCATCGCCTTCTTGCCCGCGGAGATCTACATGTGGGTGCGTATCGGCCACTTCGTGCGCGCCTGGACCAAGTTCGCCAGCAACAAGCAGGTCGACAACTGGGCAGAGCAGGCCAAGGCCGAGCGCGGCTCCGGTAACGCCTACCTCGTGCCGCTGCTCGTCGGCGTCGCTGCCGCCGCCGCGATGGTGTTCATCTGGCTGCAGCTGCCCGTCGTCATCCAGTCGACCATCCTCTGGATCGGCTGGCCGATCCTCGGTGTCACCACCGTGCTGCAGACCCTCACGATGTTCTTCACCCTGATCAAGCGCCACCACGGCTACAAGGCGTGAGTGCCCACATCGAAGCCACGGCGTTACGGGCTCTGCTCACCCAGATGGGCGGGGACCGGGAGATGCAGCGCCGTTTCGTGCACGACTTCGTGCACCTGTGGCGTAGTCGCTCGCAGCGCCTCGCCACGGCCCTGTCCTTCCCGGATGCCGAGGAGGCTCACGTCGTGCTGCTGAGCATCCGCTCGAGCAGCACCATGGTGGGCGCCGTGACAGTGGAAGCCACCGCCGCGATGATGCACGACGCCCTTCGCGACGGCGACCTCGCCGGCTCGGCGCGGCACATCGACCGGCTCAACGAGGTGGGCGAGCAGGCTTGCCACGACCTCGCCACGATGTTCGCCCTGCAGCGCTAGCAAAACTACGTCGGTCGCCCACCCCGTCGGTCGAGCTTGTCGAGACCCGGTGACCCGGCCTGTGTGCTTGTGTCGTCGTGGTTTCGACAAGCTCAACCAGCGTGTGGTTGCGACCGTCTAGTGGGTCGCGCCCAGTACGTCGGTCGAGCCTGTCGAGACCCGGTGACCCGGCCTGTGTGCTTGTGTCGTCGTGGTTTCGACAAGCTCAACCAGCGTGCGGTTGCGACCGTCTAGTGGGTCGCGCCCAGTACGTCGGTCGAGCCTGTCGAGACCCCGCGACCCGGCCTCTGCACGGATGTCATCGTGGTTTCGACAAGCTCAACCAGCGTGTGGGTTGCGATCGTCTTATGGGTGGCGCCCAGTACGTCGGTCGAGCCTGTCGAGACCCGGTGACCCGGCCTGCGAGCGGATGTCGTCGTGGTTTCGACAAGCTCAACCAGCGTGTGGGTTGCGATCGTCTTATGGGTCGCGCCCAGTACGTCGGTCGAGCCTGTCGAGACCCCGCGACCCGGCCTCTGCACGGATGTCATCGTGGTTTCGACAAGCTCAACCAGCGTGTGGGTTGCGACCGTCTTATGGGTCGCGCCCAGTACGTCGGTCGAGCCTGTCGAGACCCCGCGAGCCATCGCGTGAACCCGCGCTAGTACGCCTCGCGTCCGGCCTCGTCTGAGGCGGCGAGCCGGTAGCCCACCCCGCGCACGGTCTCCAGCCAGCGCGGCGCGGTGAGGCTGTCCCCGAGCTTGCGGCGCAGGTTGCTCAGGTGCGCCTCGACGGCCCGCTTGTCGGCCTCGTTGACGTAGTACGAGGTGACGTAGCTCTCGCCGCGCAGCAGCAGCGCGAGGTCGGCCTTGCTGCGCACCCGGCGCTTGGACTCGAGCAGTGCGGCGAGCAGGTCGAACTCGGTACGGGTGAGGTCCAGCTCGGCCGAGCCGAGCATCGCCAGGCGCATGTCGTTGCTCAACCGCAGCCCGTTGTGCTCGATCCAGTCGTCGGCACGCTCGTCGGACACGGCGGTCTCGCTCGGCGTGGTGATCGTGGGCGCGGCGGCGGGCACGTACTCCACCGACACGGGCACCGGGGCCAGCGTCGGGACGGTCTGGGCCGGGGGAGCGGCCACCGGTGCCGGCGGCACGTAGGCGGGCGTGTAGGGGACCTCGGTGGGCGCAGCCTGCTGGACAACGACCGGAGCGGCGGGCGCTGCCGGCGCATCCGCCGGTTCGTCGGCCGTGGCCTGGGCTGCGGCCAGGCGGGGGCGGCGCAGCATGGCGTCGATGCGAGCGCGCAGCTCGCGAGGACGGAACGGCTTGGTGAGGTAATCGTCGGCGCCGGCCTCGAGGCCCTGCAGCGTGTCGATCTCTTCGTCGCGGGCGGTGAGCATCACCAGGTACGTCGAGCTGAACGCCCGGATGCGCTTGGCGGTTTCGAATCCGTCCATGCCGGGCATGCTCACATCGAGCGTCGTCACAATGGGGTCGTAGGCGCGAACGGCACGCACGCCGTCGAGGCCGTTGCTCGTTGCGATGGCGTCGAATCCAGCCTGGGTGAGGACCGCTTCGAGCAGATGGCGGATATCCGCGTCATCCTCGATGATCACCGCTACCCTGCGTGTTTCTCCAGACGATGACATACCTGAGGATCTTACTCGCCCTGCGCCTCCATCAGCACCTACCTGGGTGTCACCAGCCCGCGGCGGCGGCGAGCTCCAGTGCCCGCTCCGGCCACCACTCGCCGGCGGCGGGACCGTTGTTGCAGGTGCCGTCGCTCTCGCCGGGCTCCTTCACCCAGAGGTTGGCGTCGCGCAGTCCGTCGTCCGTCGTGGCTTCGGGGGTCGCGCCGAGCGCGCGGCCGGTGGGGTTGCACCACTCGCCGTTGCTGCCCACGCCGTTGCGGGAGGTGTCCACAATGAAGTGGGCGCCGTTGGTGAGCGCGGACACGGCCTCGCCGAAGGCCTGCTCGGCGGCCGAGTCGTTGTAGTTCGAGACGTTGGTGGCGAAGCCGCGCACGTTCTGCACGCCGGCCTGGTTGAGCAGGTTGGCGGTGGTGGCCGCGTCGAGCCAGTCGGAGTGGCCCGCGTCGAGGTACACCGTGGCGAGGGTGCCCTGCAGGGCGGCGACGCCCTGCTGGATCTGCGCCACCCGCTGGGGCACGTTGCCGCACTGCTGGGCGAGGGCGAGCGCATCCGGCTCGAGGATGACGACGGCCGCGCGGGTGTCGAGGGCCGTGGCGATCGACTCGACCCAAATCGGGTAGTCGGTCTCCGAGAGGCCGCCGCTCGAGAAGTTGCCGCAGTCGCGGTCGGGGATGCCGTAGATCACGAAGACGGGCAGTTGACCGGCGGCCGCGGCGGCATCCGCGATGCCGGCGACGTCGGAGCGCACGGTGTCCATCGGGTTCCGTTCCGGCACCAACCAAGTCGCGGCGGGCTGATCGGCCAGGCGGGCGAGAGTAAAGGTGTCGGCGGAGTCGGGGTCGGCCTCCGCCGCGGCCGCGGCGGCCACCCGCGCCGTCGACTCCGGGTTGGTATAGAAGGTCGCACCGGCGAGGGGATTGCTGCGCGCCGCCTCGACGGCGGTGATCGCGAAGGTGCCGATGAACAGGCCCAGCGCAACGATCGGAGCGGCGAGGGCGATGATGCCCAAGGAGAGGCCGAGACGGCTTCCGGTGGATTCCATTTGGCAACCCTATACGTCGACGTGAGCCCCGGCGTACGTATGGACCGGCTGGGGGAGCCCGAGCCTGCCGCGAGCTCCGGCTGACCCGCCCAACCGGCGGGTTAGAGTTAGAGCGTGAATTCAGAAAAGGTCGATGTCGCCCTGATTGGCGGGGGCATCATGAGTGCCACCCTGGCCACCCTGCTCGCCGAACTGCAGCCCGACTGGAACATCCAGGTCTACGAGCGCCTTGGCGAGCTTGCCCAGGAGAGCTCCAACCCCTGGAACAACGCCGGCACCGGCCACGCCGCGCTCTGCGAGCTCAACTACATGCCGCAGGCCGCCGACGGCACCGTCACCGCCGAGAAGGCCGTGGTGATCAACGAGCAGTTCCAGATCAGCCGCCAGCTCTGGTCGCACCTCGTCGAGACGGGCGTGCTGCCCGAGCCCGAGAAGTTCATCAACTCCACCCCGCACATGACCTTCGTGCACGGCTCCTCCAGCGTGGACTACCTGCGCAAGCGCCGCGACGCGCTCGCCGACCAGCCGCTGTTCGCCGGCCTGGAGTACAGCGAGGACCCCGCCGTCATCGGCCAGTGGACGCCGCTGCTGACCAAGAAGCGCGACCCCTCCCAGAAGATCGCCGCGACCCGCATCGACTCCGGCACCGACGTGGACTTCGGCGCGGTCACCCGCTACCTCTTCGACTCGCTCAAGAAGCGCGGCGTGAAGGTGCACCTCAACCAGCAGGTCACCACCCTCAAGCAGCAGGACGACGGCTCCTGGAAGCTCAAACTGCTCAGCCTCGTGGGCCGGTACACCAACACTGTCGACGCCAAGTTCGTCTTCGTCGGCGCCGGCGGGGGAGCGCTCGCGCTGCTGCAGAAGAGCGGCATCCCCGAGATCAAGGGCTTCGGCGGGTTCCCCATCAGCGGCCAGTTCCTGCGCACCAGCAACCCCGCCATCGTGGCGCAGCACCAGGCGAAGGTCTACGGCAAGGCCGCCGTGGGCGCGCCGCCGATGTCGGTGCCGCACCTCGACACCCGGGTCGTGGATGGCGAGACCTCGCTGCTCTTCGGCCCGTTCGCCGGGTTCAGCCCCAAGTTCCTCAAGCGCAGCACCTGGTTCGACTTGCCCTTCTCCGTACGCCCGCACAACCTCGTGCCCATGCTCGCCGTGGCCAAGAACAACTTCGGCCTGATGAAGTACCTGATCGGTGAGGTCTTCGCCTCCCGGAAGGCCAAGCTCGAGGCGCTGCGGGAGTTCATGCCCACGGCCCAGGCCAAGGACTGGGAACTCATCACCGCCGGGCAGCGCGTGCAGGTGATGAAGAAGGATGCCAAGCTCGGCGGAATCCTGCAGTTCGGCACCGAGGTCATCACCTCCGCCGACGGCAGCATCGCGGGCCTGCTCGGGGCGTCGCCCGGCGCATCCACGGCCGCGCCCATCATGGTCGACCTGCTCAAGCGTTGCTTCCCCAGCGACTACTCCCGCTGGGAGCCGCAGCTGCGGGAGATGATCCCGAGCCTGGGCACCAAGCTCTCCGACGACCCCGCGGCCGCGGCAGCATCCCTGGCCGCCACCGCCAAGACCCTGCACCTCACCGCGTAGCCCGCGCCGGTCGGCGCGACCCAGCCGATGGTCGAGCTTGCCGAGACCTCGCGACGGGATCTCGACAAGCTCGATCACCGTGTGGTCGCGACTGCCACGCCGGCGAGCGTCCGCGACCGGTGCGTCGGTCGAGCTTGTCGAGACCTCGCGACGGGATCTCGACAAGCTCGATCACCGTGTGGTCGCGACTGCCACGCCGGCGAGCGTCCGCGACCGGTGCGTCGGTCGAGCCTGTCGAGACCTGGCGACCCGATCTCGACAAGCTCGATCACCGTGTGGTCGAGACTGCCACGCCGGCGAGCGTCCGCGACCGGTACGTCGGTCGAGCTTGTCGAGACCTCGCGACCCGATCTCGACGCGCTCGATCTGCGAGTGGCCGGAATACTTCGCCCAGCTCGAAGCTTGGGTCCACAGTGAGCACTAGAAACGACACCCGGGCAACGTCCAACCGATGAGCGTGGATAGACGGGACGTCGGCTTCCGGTCCGAACGCGGGCCCATCCTCATCGCCCTGATGCTGACGACCGGGCTCGTCGCCATCGAGTCGACCATCCTCGCCACGGCGGTGCCTTCTATCGTCAAGGACATCGGTGGCTTCTCACAGTTCCCGTGGCTGTTCTCCATCTACCTGCTCGCCCAAGCCGTGTCGGTGCCGGTCTACGCGAAGCTCTCCGATGTCATCGGTCGCAAGCCGATCCTCCTGTTCGGCATCGGCATCTTCCTGCTCGGCTCGATCCTGTGCGGATTCGCCTGGAGCATGCCCGCCCTGATCGCGTTCCGGGCCGTGCAGGGCCTCGGAGCCGGCGCCATCCTGCCGATGTCGGTCACCATCGCCGGTGACATCTACACCGTGGCCGAGCGCGCCAAGACCCAGGGCTACCTCGCCAGCGTGTGGGCGGTGTCCTCCGTCGTCGGGCCGACCCTCGGCGGCGTGTTCGCCGAATTCTCGTCGTGGCGCTGGATCTTCTTCATCAACATCCCTCTGTGTCTCCTGGCCGCCGGGATGCTCATGCGCACCTTCCACGAAACCATCCAGCACCGCAAGCACAAGGTGGACTACCTCGGCGCCACGCTGCTGATGCTCGCGCTGAGCGCTCTGCTGCTGGCGGTGCTCGAAGGCGGCCAGGCGTGGGCGTGGGGCTCACTGCAGAGCATCGGCATCTTCTCCGCCGGGGCCCTGCTGCTGATCGCCTTCGTGTTCGCCGAACGCCGGGCGGCCGAACCAGTGCTGCCGATGTGGGTGTTCTCGCGGCGGGTGGTGCTGACCAGTTCCCTGATCGGGCTGGGCGTCGGCGCCATCATGCTGGGACTTACCTCGTTCGTGCCCACCTACCTGGAGGGCTCGCTCGGCGTCACCCCCATCCTCGGCGGTCTGGCCGTCGCGGCCCTGACCATCGGCTGGCCGATCTCGGCATCCCAGTCCGGGCGGCTCTACCTGCGGATCGGCTTCCGCGCCACCGTTCTGATCGGCCTGGCCATCACCGTGCTCGGCACGGTGACCCTGGCGCTCACGGCCGCCACCCCGGCCGTCGTCACCGTGGCCGTCTCCTGCTTCGTGATCGGCCTCGGGCTGGGTCTGGTGGCCACGCCGTCGATGATCGCCGCCCAGTCGAGCGTCGAGTGGGACGAGCGCGGGGTCGTCACCGGAACAAATATGTTCTCCCGCTCCATCGGCAGCGCCGTGGGCGTGGCGATCTTCGGCGCCCTCGCCAACGCGATCTACGCCCTGCCCGGCAACACCGACCACGGCCCCGCGGCCATCACGTCCGCGTCATCCGCTGTGTTCGTGGCCCTCGCGATCACCGCGGTAGCCACCGTGGCGGCGGCCTTCTACATGCCCCGCACCAAGCCGCTCGGCTTCGATCCCGAGCCGGCCACCCCCTAGCCGCGAGCCCGACGGGGCGAGCTGGCCCAGCGCAAACACTGTGCATAACTCCTGCAGCTTTCTTGAAATGGCCCGAAACTGGCCGTGTGAGCTGGTTTTCGCGAGGATTGCAGGAGGTTATGCCATGACCGCGCCCCTTACGGCGTGGGCGGATGAACGGTCCGCCTGCGCTTGCATCCGAATCGAACGTGTGTTCGACTAGTGGCATGCGCTGGAGTGGACAGGAACTGACGACCGAGCAGGCCGGGGCCCTGCCCGGCCTCGCCCGGCTGAACAACCTGGTGCGCAGCGTGCGCACGCCCGAGTTCGACGGCATCACCTTCCACGAGGTGCTCGCCAAGTCCGCCCTCAACAGGGTGCCCGGCCAGAGCGCGATGCCCTTCGGCTGGACGATCAACCCGTACCGGGGCTGTTCCCATGCGTGCACCTATTGCCTGAGCCCTGAAACCCTCATCCTGATGGCAGACGGGCGGCAAAAGCCCCTGTGGGACGTCAAAGTCGGCGAGGCCATCATCGGCACACGAGTGGAGGGGTCTTATCGTCGCTTCGTGCAGACCACCGTGCTTGCGGCTTGGAACACGCGCAAGCGGGGCCACCGGATCACTCTGGGCGACGGTACGGAGATTGTGGCGAGCGGCGACCACCGCTTTCTGACCGAGCGAGGCTGGAAGTTCGTCACCGGCTCGATGAGCGGCGACGGGCAACGTCCGTATCTCACCACGAACAATAAGTTGATGGGCTTCGGGCTCAATGGACTCACTGAGACAACTCAGCCCCAGTACTTTGCGCCCAGTTATAGGCGGGGTTACCTGACGGGGATGATACGAGGCGACGGCATGATGATCTCCCGTGATTATCCGCGTCGGACGGGAGGCGGTAGCAAGGTGCGGCTGTTCAGGCTCGCATTGGCCGATCCTGAAGCGCTCAACCGCACCCGCCTGTTTCTCGACCAGGAAGACATCCACACGCTCACGCGGCCCTTTTCAGCCGCCTCCGAAACGCGGCGGGCGATCAACTCGATCTACTCGGGAAAGGCGGCGAACTACGCCCAGATCACCACACTGATTGCGTGGCCCGAGTCGCCGGATGTGGATTGGCATGCTGGGTATCTTGCGGGCGTGTTCGACGCCGAGGGATCGTGTTCGCAGGGAGTTCTGCGCATCAGCAACAAAGACGATGCGATTCTCGCCAACATTCAGAGGTCCATGGAGGTGCTGGGAATCGATCACGTGCTCGAGGACGCGAGACCGAATGGTGTCCGCTGCGTTCGAGTGACCGGTGGGCTGGCGATGCGGTCGAAGTTCTTTAACCTGAGCGGCCCTGCCATCGACCGTAAGCTCTCCATCGCTGGCAGAGCCGTCAAATCGGATGCCAAGCTTCAGATCGTGTCGATTGAAGACCTCGGCGCCACCATGGACATGATCGACATCACCACGGGCACCGGAGACTTCATCGCCAATGGCATCGTCAGTCACAATTGCTTTGCTCGCCCCACCCACAACTACCTCGACCTCGACGCCGGCAAGGATTTCGACAACGAGATCATCGTGAAGGTGAACGTGGCCGAGGTGCTGCGAAAGGAACTCGCCAAGCCCACCTGGGGCAAGCATCCGGTGGCGCTCGGCACCAACACCGACCCGTACCAGCGCGCCGAGGGCCGCTACCGGCTGATGCCGGGCATCATCGCGGCGCTCGCCGACTCCGGCACCCCGTTCTCGATCCTCACCAAGGGCACCCTGCTGCGCCGCGACCTCGACCTGCTTGCTGAGGCCAGCCGTCAGGTGCCCGTGGACCTGGCGTTGTCGATCGCGATCTACGACGATGCGCTGCAGCAGGCCGTTGAACCGGGAACCCCGAGCACGAAGGCCCGGCTGGCCACGGTCACCGCGATCCGCGAGAAGGGCATGGATTGCTCGGTGTTCATGATGCCGATCCTGCCGTTCCTCACCGACACCCGCGCCCACCTGGACGAGGCGATGCGGCAAGCCAAGGCCGCCGGCGCCACCGGGGTGCTCTACAGCGCCCTCTACCTCAAGCCTGGTGTCAAGGAGTGGTACTTCCACTGGCTCGAGGAGGACCACCCGGAGCTGATGCCCCGGTACCGCGAGCTTTACAAGCGGGGCGCCTACGCGCCCAAGGAGTACCGTCAGTGGCTGGCCGAACGCATCCACCCGCTGTTGCGCGCGCACGGTCTCGAGCGGCGCCGCGAGGACCCGGCAACAGGCGGCATCCGCTCGACGGCCCTCACCGGATCGGCCACGAGCCCAGGAGGGACTGGTAGTGGGAGTGGACCACAGCCCGCCGGATTGGTGCCACCCTCGCTCATCGCCGCCGAGTTGCCCCTCGACCTGACGCCCACGCTGTTCTGAGCCTCCGCCGGCCGTCGTGTGCTGGCCGCACAGCGGCGCCCACCCCGCTCGGCGCCCGACCCAACTGGTGCGGCGCCACGGGAATCGCAGTTTTTGTTGCGGGCACCAACGTCGATCGATAGGCTCTCGATCGCACTGGCGTCGGCGACGAGACAGCCTGCTGGGCACGGCGCTGAAAGATGGATCCTAATGTCGACGGTGACCCGTAATCATGTGGCTAGATGGACCCGTCTGAGCGGAGCCGTGCTCGCCATAGCCGGCATGAGCCTCACCGCCGTGCCACTCGTCGCAGCAGCAGACCCTTCGGGGGCGACGATGAACAGCGTCACGATCGAAGTGATGATCGTCGACCAGGATGTCCCCGTTCCGCTGGTCGGGAGCGTCGTGACGCTGCGAAATGCGACGAGCGGTGCCAAAGCGGGCACAGGCACGACGGGATCCGACGGCCGCGTCACGTTCGACGTGGATACGGACGCCTCGTCGCAGTACTCCGCTGACCCGCAATGGCCCGGCGACGAGGACGATGTTGCACTGTGGGGGACACGGACGGAGTTCCGCGCCACAACCGCGGACGTGGTGTCCGTCAATGTCCAGCACCCCTACCGGTACCTGTCCGGGCGTATCACCGCGACGAATGGCACCAAAGCGGTGTCGGATCTGACAGGTGGCTCCGCTGTGCTCAGCCGCGGGGGCTCCATCCGGCAGACGATCCCGCTGGCCGCCGACGGCTCCTTCAGTAGCCCCGCCGTGCCGACCGTCGACGGCGAGCAGTACCGGCTGAGCTTCACACCCCCGCCGATGTACACACTCAGCTCGGTGCAGGATGGGGGAAATGCGGCGTTCTCTCTGCCGGTCGACCCCGCCGGCGCCACCACTTTCGACGTGTCGCGTGAGTTTTCCGTAGTCCGGACGCCCGCGCCAACGGCGCCCCCGACGGATACGCCGACACCGTCGCCCACGGCTACCGCCACCCCGACGCCCACGAACACCCCCACCCCGGCGCCCACGGAAACCCCGACGCCCACCCCGGCTCCGACGACCACGCCGACGCCGACCCCGGTTCCGACGACCACGCCGACGGCCACCCCGACGCCCACCCCGACGCCGACCCCGGCTCCGACGACCACCCCGACGCCCACCCCGGCTCCCGGCGCAAGCACCACAGTGTTCCCCGGCACAACCGGACTGAGCGCCGCCCTGAACGCGGTGTCCGAGGCGCGGCTCGCCCAGCTGCTGGCAGCGACCGCACAAGCCGGCCGCGGCAACACCGTCGGACTCACCAACGAGGCCGGCCAGGTGCTTGGTCTGGCTACACAGCCGCAGACCACCGACCAGCCGCAGCTGCAGACCCTGATTAACAATTCCACCCGCGCCATGCCCGGCGTCACTGTGACCAACGTGTCCCTTGTCGCCTATGACCTCGAATCGGCAATGATGGTGGTCCAGTCGAACCGTGCCAATTTGTTGGAAGCGCAGCTCCGAGCCCAAATCGAGACAGTCCAGTCCAGAAATGCGGACATATCGCGTCTCAACAACGCCCTGGCGGGGGTGAACGGCTACCTGGCCAGTCCGAACCCCACCCGATTTGCTGAGGCTGCGGCGGCAGTTCGCGCCGCCGGATTACTGACCGATCCGTTCCTGACTGCATCTCCCACCGATGCGAGCGGGGTAGGGCGGGCATTGAGCGCCACGCTGAGGGGCCTCATTGACTCTTCGTCGTACAGCCAGCAAATGGACATGCTCCGCCTGCAGTCGTTGAGCAACAAGCGCAACGAGTCCTTCGACGTCATGACCAACTTCATGAAGAAGATGCAGGAGTCCCGCTCCAGCATCCTTGGCAGCATGCGTTCTGAGCCGGTCGCCCTCGGCACCGTGCAGTGGGACAACGGCGCGGTGACCGGCGACTTCGACCTGACCGCGGTTCCCAACGGTGAGCACCACCTCATCCTCAACTACGCCGATCTGGGCGTGACGATCGTTTCCGATGTCACGGTTCAGCGCGGCACCCCAGCGGCTACGGGCACCCTGGCGGCTACGGGCGCGGAGACAGGGACAACGCCGGCAATCGGCCTCGGGATGCTGCTTCTCGGTCTGGCCGGAGTCATCGGCGGGCCGTACCTTCGCCGACGGGGGCCGCACGCCACCAACGCGTAGCGCCCGTCGCTGCACCCCCTGTGGCAGGATGCGCCCCCTATACCTGGCGCATCCAGCCATACGGGGTGCAGCGGATGCCGCCGGCGCCCGCCCGCCCACGCGAGAGGGGCGCGGCCAACGATCGGCCGCGCCCCTCCGGAACAGCCCCTTAACCCGCGGCGACCGCGAGTTCGTTGGGCGTGACGTCGAGCTTGCCGGTGGACACGACCTCACCGGTGGTCAGGTCGACCGCGTGGATGCTGTTCGCCGCCGGCTCGGTGACGTAGGCGATGGTGCCGGAGACCACGATCGCGGGGTGGGCATCCTGCCACTCGACCGGGCTCGCCCAGGCGTCAATGACGGGGAAGGAGTCGGTGATCTCGCCGGTCTCCGGGTTGAGCACGTGGATCGCGCCGTCCGAGCCGATGATGTACGCGAGGTCATCCGGGCCGCGCGCGACGCCGCGGAAGGTGTATTCGACGCCCTCGGGTAGGTCGACGACCTCCGAGGTCAGGGCCGCGGTGTCGATCAGGTTGACGGCGTGCAGGAAGTAGCCTTCAGCATCGGGGTCGCTCTTGTAGTCGCCCACGATGATCGGGCTGGTTTCGCTCACGTAGGCGTTGCCCATGCGGCCGTACGGCTGGTCGCGGGCGTCGAGCTTGGTGATCACGGCGTCCTTCACGACCAGCGCACCGTTCTCGCATCCGAACACCACAGCCTCGTTGGCGGCCGTGCCCTCGCCGTGCACGCCGGGGCACTGGTCGCTCTCGGCGAGTACCGCGCCGTCGGCGTCGCGCACCTGGATGCCGTTGCGGCCGTCGGCGTTGCCGACAGTGGTGAGGAAGGTGCCGTCTTCGAGCACGACCGACACCCCGTGGTGCGCCTCGACGCCGGGGATGGTTTCGACCTCGGGCAGGCCGTCGGTCGTGGCGAGGTCCGCGGTGTCGAACACCGTGGTATCACTGGTGCCGTCGGCGTAGAGGATGGTCCTGCCCGCATGCCGCACCACGTGACCGGCGGTGTCGGCGGGGAAGATGCGGTCGGTGAGCGCGGCGTCGTCGGCCGTGCCGGCTCCGGTGTCGAGCACCTGGAAGCCGGCGCTCATCGTCACCATGACGTGCCTGCTGTCGCCGGCGGGGTTGAGTCGGGTGAATTCCTCGGCGTCGAAGTCTGCGACGGGCTCGAGGGTGTCACCTGCGAGCACGAGGATGCCGCCGGGGTAGGAGACGGCGACCCGGGCGCCGGCGTCCGCGGCGGGTGAGGAGGTGCTGTCGCCCGGTGTCGTGCCGGTGGAACAGGCAGCGAGGGATGCGGCCAGTCCGAGGGTGAGCGCCGTGGCGCCGACTCGGCGGAGATATGGGGTACGCATGGGTGGTTCCTTTTCTATGGGGTGGTTGGTGCTGTGATCTGTGGAGCGGATGGGGCGCTCACGAGGAGAGCCCGGTGGTGATGCGCTCGGTGTTGACGCGCATCATGCTGAGGTAGTCGGGGGCGCCGCCATCCGGCTCGGTCAGGGACTCGGTGAACAGCTCGACAACGCGAACGTGCACGTTGGCCTCGCTGGCGAGAGCCTGCACGAGACGATCCGGGGAGGAGGACTCCGCGAAGATCGTGGGCACCCCCGTCTCCTCGACGGCGGTGACGAGGTCGGCCAGGTCGGAGGCCGAGGGCGCGGCCAGGGTGGTGCCGCCGGGAATGATGGCCCCGACGACGGCGAAGTCGAAGCGTTGGGCGAGGTAGCCGAACACGTGATGGTTGGTCACGAGCGCGCGACGCTCGGCCGGGATGCCGCCGAACGCCTCCGTCATCTCGTCGTCGAGTCGTTCCAGCTCGGCGCGGTAGGCGCCGGTGTTCGCGGTCACCTCCGCTGGGTCGACGCCGGTCATGGCGCCGAGGAGAGGTTCGAGAGCGTCGACGACGTCGAGCATCCGACCCGGATCGGTCCAGAAATGGGAGTCAGGCAGGCCGGCGGCGTCGCCCGCCCGGTAATCCAACACATCGATGACGTCGCCGGCGACGAACGCACGCACCCCGGCGGCGTCGGCCGCGTCCAGGTGCTGCTGGAGTCCTTCCTCCAGGCCCAGGCCGTTCGACACGACGAGGTCGGCCGAGCGCAGTCGGGCCGCCGCCTGAGCGGAGATCTCGAACGAGTGCGGATCGGCGTTGGGCTTCATGAGCGTCACCACCTCCGCCTGGTCACCGACGAGCTCGCCCACCACGTCGCCGAGGATGTTGGTGGAGACGATGACGAGCGGGCGATCGTCGGCGGCGCGGCTGCATCCGCTCAGGACGACGGCCGAGGTGAGGGCGAGCGCGATCAGCGCCCGGCGGGAGCGTCTCATGGTCAGCGTCCCGTCTCTGCCACGAAGGCGGGTTCGGTTGTCGTATCGAAGCTGCGGGCCAGCCGGGCACCGTCGGCGAAGTCGATCTCGTAGAGCCGTCGTTCGGTCGGCGCGCTGAGGTAGGCGCGTTGCTGGTCGGCGAGAAGAACCGGGGTATCGCCGGCAGCCAGGGAATCCGCGACGAGCGGTGCAGTCTCGGCGATCGTTGACCCATCCGCGCCGTTCAACACGAGCAGGCGACCGTCAGCGGTGAGGGCAAGGAGGTGCTGGTCGGCGTCGTCGACGGCGGTCACCTGCACGAGCGGGGCGGGAGCGGGCAGGAGCGTCCACGATCGTGCGCGGGTGTCGAGCAGCCAGATGCCCTCGGTGCCGGCCAGGGCGGCCACAGTCGGCCGGCCCTCGCGGTTGTGGAACGCGGTCGCTGCCGGCACGGACACGTCGGCCGGGTAGGGGATCCTCTCGACGGTGAGCTCGTCGTCCTTCACCGAGGCGAGCAGCGCGCCGTCCGCGCAGCCGATCACCGCGCGGACCCGGGTGGTGATGGTGCCCGCCGGCGCCACGCAAGGTTCGTCCAAGCCGGTCGGCGTGCCGTCCGCGGTGTAACCGGCAACGGATGCCGCGGCACCGTCGGCAACGAGCGCGAAGGAGCCGACGGGCACGACCAAGCCGGCGCCCGGAGCCAGGGTGAGCCGGAATCTCTCGGTGATCTCGCCCTTCGACAGCGCCTCGGTGTTCAGTAGGACGGCCTCACCGGACTCGGCGAAGAACAGCCCGGTACTGCCCGTGGTGGACAGGTTCGTGGTGGCGATCGTGGCCGCTCCCGCTCCGGTTACCGTGCCCAGGAGTCGGGGGTCTGCGCGGTAGTAGTGGAAGTGGTCCACGTGGTCCCAGGTCCAGACGCCGCTGTCAATGATCTCGACGCCGGAGGCCGTCTGGGCAAAGAGGTACCGGCCGTCAGTGGTCATCGCGGTCGGCTCGCCGACCGTACCGAGATCGCTCACGCTCTCGTCCAGCAGGTCGAGGTGTGAGACGGCGCCGGTCTGGTCAATGGTCGTGAGGCCGAGCCGAGGTTCGGCGAGTTCCACGGCGCCCGTGACGGCACCATGGCCCGCCCCGGTGGGGGCGGTCGCCGTGTCGGTGCCGGGAGCCGTTGCCGGCGTGCCGGAGCAGGCCGCGAGGATGAGGGTGAGGATGCCGGCGAGGGCGAGCGGGGTGATGCGAGAGCGCACGGAGTCCTTTCGGGACAAGGGAGGGTGTGGGGCGAGTTGGCAGCTGTGAGACGCGCGCGGAGTGCCGCGCGTCGCGGGGGTTATCGGGCTGCGGTGAGCCTCGTTCTCGATCGGGGGCCGGCCGGCCGTGCGGTGGCTGACCGCAGACCCGTAACGGTCGAGTGCACCATCCACGACAGGCAGGCGAACCCGATGGCGGTCGCCGCGACCGAGGCGCCCGCCGCCGTGGCGGCGAACCACGAGACGAGCAGGCCCACGAGTACGGCGGCGACGCCCAGAACGGCGGCGAGCGCCATCCGGGTGGGGATGCGGGTGGTCCAGTGTCCGGCAGCCACCGCCGGGGCGAGCAACAAGCCGACGACAAGGAGGGAGCCCACGGCCTGATAGGAGGCGACCACGGCGAGGGAGACCAACCCCACCAGGGCGGCCTGCGCCGATCGGGGGCCCAGGCCGAGGGTTGCCGCGACCCGAGCATCCAGCGCCAGGGCGACGAGCGGGCGGTGCGCGGCGGCGGCGACGAACAGGCCGACCCCGGCGGCGATCGCCAAGAAGACGAGGTCGGTCGAGGCGATGGCGAGGATGTCGCCGAACAGGATCGAGGTGGCGTCGGTGGCGAAGCTGCCGGAGTGGGAGATGATCACGACTCCGAGCGCGAGCATCGCGACGAACAGCATCCCGATGCTCGTGTCGTACGACAACTTGCCGCGGCGCTGCAGCACCCCGATGCCGAGGCTCATCGCCACGGCGCTCAGTGCGCCGCCGACCAGCACGGGGACTCCGAGAAGGGTGGACAGGGCCACGCCGGGCAGCATCCCGTGGGCGAGCGCCTCGCCGAGAAAGGCCATGCCGCGGATGACCACCCACGTGCCGACGACACCACAAAGGATCGCGACGAGGCTGCCGCCGACGAGGGCGCGCTGGAAGAAATCGAGCGTGAACGGCTCGAGAAGCGCAGCAGTGGGGGAGGGCATGGTGCTTGACCGTACTCTAAATGAGAACGGTTCTCAACTGTGTAGACTGTGCGGGTGAGCCAACCCCGTGACCCCCACGCCGCCCCCGTGGCCAGCCTCCGCGGGCTCGGTGTCGACTTCGCCGGACAGGCAGCCCTGCGGGGCATCGACCTCGACGTGCTGCCGGGAGAGCTCACCGTGCTCGCGGGCCCCAACGGGGCAGGCAAGACCACGTTGTTGGAGGTCTTGGCCGGAACCCGGCCGCCGACAGCGGGAACCCGCGCGGTGACGGGCACCGTCGCCCTCGTGCCCCAACGGACCACCGAGACGGACCGGTTGCCGGTGACGGCTCGCGACGTGGTGACGGTGGGGGCGTGGGGACGGCTCGGCCGATGGCGTCGACTGGACGCCCGCGCCCGGATGGCCATCGATGATGCCCTGGAGCGCCTGCAGATTCAGGACCTCGCCAACCTCCCCTTCGCCACCCTCTCCGGCGGTCAACGCCAACGCACGCTGCTCGCGCAAGGGCTCGCCAGCGGCGCCGACCTCCTCCTGCTCGACGAACCCACGACGGGCCTGGACAGCGATAGCGCCGACCGGATCCGCGAGATCATGCGCGCCGAATCCGAGCGTGGCGTCGCGGTGGTCTGCGTGTCCCACGACCCACTGGTGCTGTCCTCCGCTGATCGAACAGTGCGTCTGGCCGACGGTGTCGTGGCCAGCTGACTGCTTTTTCGAGCAGGAACTTGGAATGGCGTGGTGGGGTGACGCGCACGGCGTGAGCGCAAACTTCAGATCGTCCTTCAGATCGTCGCCGGATGGAGCGCACGTCAAATGGTGGGGTGGGGGAGCGTACGAGGCCTCGGCGCTCACGAGACTAGGCGCGATCGACCCAACTTGCCGGTACCTGCGCTTTTGCGGGAGTGACTCGCGTCTTTGTTTGGTACAAATCGCCACGTTTGTTCCCATCGTGCAGGCGGCAGTGCTCACCCGTGACGCAGCCGGGCGCATCGCCTCAGCGGTAGAGAACGGCGTGACCGTCACCTACACCCGTGACGCCGCGGGGCGCATCGCCACCGAGACACGCGTTGGCAAAGTCACCACTTACACACGGGACGCCTCCGGCCGCGTCTCGGGATGGGCAACGGTCTAATGGACATCCTCGCAATTGACGAAGCCGCCGCAGATGCTGCCGCCAAGTACCGTCCGATCCTCGACCAGGGTCAGAACCTGATCGCCAAGCTAGACATGAACGCAGCGGACTGCTCGGTATTCGTGCTGGGCGATTCGACCGGCAACGGAATTCCCACTACGAACCCCGAAGGCAGCGAGTGGGTTACCCTCTGGGCGATTCAACTGGGCCAGCGCTACCCATCGCTCAAGATTCTTTCCCGCAGCTTCTCAGACGGGCTCACGGCCTGGTCTGGCACGGTAACCACCTTGCAGTCGGGCGTTGCCCCCTCCGGGCTGGTGAATGCTTTTCACGACACCTTCTCCTACGGCGCACGCACAACGCTCGTCGGCGCACTCCCCGAGGTAGGGAACGCGTGGACGGCTGCCGGCACAATTGCCAGCGGCGTAATCACGACAGACGGGGCCACGGCCGGGTACGTAACCGGAACCCCTGCACCTCTGCTTGCTGGCACATCGTCGCAGCAAGGCGGTCAGACGGTCACCGCAACCGGCACGCTGGATATGTCCCGCGTCGTCGGTGAGTACACCCGCATCTACGCGAAGTGCTTAGACACCAGCAACTACGTCTACGTTCAATTCGTTCCGAACGCAAACGGAGGGGGCACCGGGGTCGCGCAGGTCTACAAGCGCATTGCGGGCGTCAATACGTCCCTCGCGCTCTTTGACGTGCCATACCCAATCACGGGGACGGGCGTGCAAACGGTGGTTGCTTCGCTTTCCGTGCAGGGCACAGTGGTCACCGCCGTCATCAACGGCACAACGCTTGTCACCGCCATTACGTCAGCCGATGCAACTGCTCTAGCGGCATCCGTGAATGCGGGGTGGCTCAGCGTCAGTCCGGGGTTCCGGCTCACCGACTTCAACGTGGACGTGAACGTGGCAGTCGAGGGATTCGTGCAGCGCACGCTCACGATCTGGAACGGCTCGATCCCCGGCTCCACGTTCGAGTACCTCGACGGGAGAATCGCCGCCCTGTGGTCACCCGTGCCCGCGGGACTCGACCTGCTTGTGTTCAACTCCGGACATAACTACCTCGCACGCACGCCTGCCGATTACCTCGCCGTCTACGAGGCATTCGTGACGAAGAACCGGGCGCAGTTCCCCGCCGCGGGGGTGGTGGTCACCTCGCGGAACCCACGGTTTAGCCCGGCCACAAACGGGGCAGACCACCTCTCACGACTGGCGGCGCTGCGAAAGCTGGCGGCTGTTCTCGGGTGGGGGTACATCGCGGCGCTCGAAGCGTTCGTGCCACGCTCGGACGGTGGCAAAGCCATGGTGCGGGACAACGGCTCTACCGACCGGGGCATCCACCCGACGACCGCCTATGACAACGCGGGCGTGACCGGATCATCGGTCTGGGCGGACGCTGCGACGCGCTTCTTCAACAAGTTCTCGCTGCTGCCCTAGTCCAATGCCGGGATTTGCGCACGCTGCTGGATCGGGCGAGTGGCGAGCTTGGGTCCACCCGGCTCCCACTCGCTCGCTGGCATCGTGGCTGCAGAGGCGATCATCACCATTGCGTAAACCCATGTGCTGTAAAGCGCCGGCTGTGAAGTCAGCAAAGTCAGCATCGGGATGCTCGCGAGAATGAGCAGATCCAGCTTTCGCGGGTGGGTGCGTAGCGGCATGAGCAGCGCGAACAGAGTGAAGAGCGCGAACGGTAGGCCGAGGGTAGCGATTGATGCGATCAGGTTGACCGAACCAACGGCTTCAGCACCCTGACCGCCGGTGAACGGGTCCAGCAAGAGTGCCTGCAAACCCGCAGTAGTTGCAGCCGTTCGCTCGTTTAGTGAGACTGCGTTCAGGTCGCCCTTCACGGCGAACCCCAACACAGGCGTGAACGCAGCTGCCCATAGTGCGACCGAGCCGAAGAAGAGGAATGAAACCACTCGGAGCATCTTTCCAGCCGGCGTTGCTGGCTTGCTCAGCCCGTAGAGGTAGAGCGCCAGGACTCCGGCGAATACGCCAAAGCCTGCTGTCGATACGGTGCCGAGAAGACATAGAGCTACGAGCGCCCGGAGTGACCAGTTTTTCCACCCGATCTTGGGCAGGAGGAAGAACACAAACGCTGCGTACATCGCCATCCAGCCCGGCTCCCGGCCGATGCCACTAAGGCGCGGAACCGAGAACCCGAAGACCTGCAGGCTCGACGTACCCGTGATCGTAAAGGGGAAGTAGACGGGCTGCGGGAGTGTCCATGACCCGACGACGATCTCGCCTACCTGGCTTGTACCGAAACCTGCGACGAGCCAAATGCCCAGCGTCACCGCGTAGGAGCCAGCCACTAGCAGGATCACGAGCGCGAAGAGCCGAGCGACCATTATTCGGCGTTCCTGATCGGTGAGAACGACAGCTAGGGCAAAGAGGAAGATCACGGTACGGATGGTGAGATTCAGGTACCCCTGAGCGTCGACACCAAGATTAAATGCGAGGTCACCAACAACGAGCCACAGCAGCGCAAGGCTCACCCACACGATGGTGCTGCGGTAGGAAGCAAACTGCCTCTTTAATACGGTGACCTTGCTGTCGGCGATGACTGCCAAGACAGCGGCCGCCACCATGATCGGTGCCGCAAAGGACGAGTAATCTGCGCCCCAGGCATTCGGCTCAGAGAGTAAGCCCGCAACAATTACTAGGACAGACGGCAGTACTTTCGGGTGCCGCCAGGCCAGCCAAGCCGCAACGATTGCCAGCAGCAAGAGAAGAGCGAGCGTGGGGAAGTCATTGCCTAGCCTGTTGATGATTCCCTGCATCAGCGCTTCCCCCAGTACTGCCTGGCGCTAACGATTCCTTGGACTGAATACACGACCCCGACTGCGACGACGAGCCACAGCCATCCGGACTGCGCGACAAGCTCGATACCGGCCGCGATGACCACGATGGCAGGACCGATGATTGCCCACGCTGGCTCCACATCGAGCATGCGGGGAAGCGTGCTGCCTTCTGCCGGCGGCTCGGTGCCGAACAGCCTGCCAATGCCCCCACCGCGCGTCCACTCGAACACTGATTTGCCTGCTCCCATGGCCCAGAGCCTACCCCAGTGGTTTTTGGCACCTTTCGCACAACCGTTACAGATTGACCCAGATTGCATTGCCACACTGAAGCAAGTGAGATGAACGACTCCCGTGGACGTTGATCCCGCAGACATGTCAAGCCGTTAGCGAGCCGGTGGCTGGGTCCATCGTGTTTGGTCGCGGAAGATGCAAGCGCACCGCTGCTTTCAACGGCATGGCGCAAGAGCCGAACGAGGCGTTCATCCGCGGAGGTGCACACTGGATGGGATCTCGGCGAAGTCGATCAAGGTCGGGGGCGCCGCCGCCCACTCCGGTGCACTCCTGAGATAATCAGAGGCGGAGAGGGCGCGATGTCACTAGGGTTACCCGGCCACCTGGTTCAGGCCACGCTGAGCCGTGCCCTCGCGCGTGCCTCGCACTGGTTTGGCTTGATTTGCCTGGGTGGCGCCCTGCTCTCGGTGATCGCGCTGAGCGTGTTCCCGCCCACCGACCGGCTGCTGGTCACGGTTGCCGCGATACTGGGCATGGGAGGTCTGCTGGCGCTCCTCGCCAAGTGGCGCACGGTGCCGCTCACGATCGCCTACTTGGTGATCGGCGCCGTCTGCACGTACCTCTTTACTGGCGCCGTGCTGGGCATGCCCGGCGTGTTCCCGGCATCGGACATGTTCCTTATCTCCCTGCCGAAGATGGCGCTCATCATGGTCGGCGGTGCCGGGTCGGGTGCGCTCGTCGGGGTGCTGTGGAGCACCGTCGGCTTTCTGATGGCGGAGGTGTCAGCCACGCTCGCCGTGTCACAGACTCCGGTGCCTGACCGCCCCGACATCTTCACCATCGTCACCTACCTCTTCCTGGTGGGGGTGATGCTGCTCGACGGGCTGGCCCGCCGCACCGGGCGCACCGCGCAGCCGGCGATTCACCGTGCGGTGCAGGATGACGAGTCCCGAAGCCTGCGCCACGACTTCGACCTGCGCGCGGTGGCGCTCATGCACGACACCACCCTCAACCAGCTGGTGTCGGTGGCCCGCGCCAAACCCGGCCCCATGACCCCTGCGCTCGAGGCTGCCGTGCGCGAGACTCTGCAAACTCTCGAACAACGCGACTGGCTCACCCATGTCGACGAACGCACCGCCACGTCGCCGGGCAGTGACGGATGGCTCTCCAGCTCCGTCTTCGCCACCATCGACCGCATGCGGGACCGCGGCCTGGTCGTCGACATCACCGGCGACAAGGAAGCCCTGGCGCGCCTGGACGCCCAGAGCGACCGCGAACTGGGCCTGGCCGTTCAGCAATGCCTGGTCAACGTGCTGCTGCACGCCGGCATTGTCACCGCGGAGGTCGTCATCGATGCCGACGAGCAGAACGTGTCGGTCATGGTGCTGGACGCGGGGCGCGGCTTCATGGAAGCCGAAACCGGCAGCGACCGGCTCGGGCTGCGCCAGTCGGTGCGCAAACGCATCGAACGGCTCGGCGGCTCCGTGCAGGTGTGGTCGCGGCCCGGCGCCGGCACCTCGGTGTTGCTCACTCTGCCCGCGCCGCCCGCCAGCCCCGAAGCTCCCACCTCGCCCGCCGTTCCAGCCATCGAGCCCACCCCGTGACGCCGCGCCGCGCCACCCAGCAACGCCTCGACCCGCTGGGCACCCTCGCCGCCTGGCCCCTCGCGCCACTCATCGCCGCGATCGTGCTCTGTTACTCCGTCATCGCCACGGTTCTGCAACAGAGCCAGATCCAGAATCCCCTCTTGGCGACCCTCGCGGTACTGGCGATGGCCGCCGCGGCCGGCATCCTGGTGCTCGCCACCCAGCCGGCCAACGCCCCGTTCGACGGTCGACTGCACCTGGCGATGCTCGGATTCGCGCTGCTCGGCTACCTCCTCGAACAGTTCAGCCGGTGGGGCGGCAACCTGCTTGTGCAAGACGACTTCGGGCCGGTCTGCATCGGGTTCCTGCTGCTCGCGCTGGCGCCCTACCGGCCCTGGCGGGAGATCGCCCTCTCCGGTGCCGCCGCCAGTGTCGTGGCCATCGTGATCACCGTTCCGCAGCAGCCTTACTACGAGATCACCGTCCCCATCGCGGTGTATGCGATCGTTTCCGCCACCCAGATTCTTGCGCCCGCCGCTGCCGGAGCGGCGTACTCGCGGCGGATCGTGCGCTCCATCCTGGCCTGGCAAGAGGATGCCCGCCGTGCCATCGTGGCTCGCACCGAAGAAGCGCGCGGCCAGATGGCCCGCGCCGTGGTGGAACAACAGATCGCGGCCCTGAGGTCCGGCGTCATCCCTTTCCTCACCGAGCTGCTCGAGCGCCGCAGCGTTTCTGCCGTCGACATCGCCCACGCCGGTCAGCTGGCCGCAGACGTGCGCCGCACGCTCGTTGCCGAGTTCGACCGCACCTGGCTGGACTCGGTGGCGACCCGGGAACGCGCCGCCCTCACCGAGCGGGGCACCCCGGGCTTGCTCGTGGTCGCCGACCCCGACCACCGCGCCAACGCCTTCCGCGCCGAGCAACGTGCCGCGACCGCCGCGCTGATCGGGGCCCTCTGCGCCGCACCGGGCTTCGACCCGCACAGCCTCGTCGTGCAGATCGCCGGCGCCGCCAAACCCGGCGCCGCCAACGCCTTGCAGCCGCTGGTCGACACGATGACGATTCAGGCCGCGCTCGACCTCCCTCCCCGCCGAGTTCGCGCGGTGTTGCGGCCCTACCTCGGAGTCATCCGCGTGGTCTTCGACAACGTGCGGGTCACCGTGCGCCGCCCCTCACTCACGATCGAATTCGACAGCGTCCGGGCATCGCACGCCGCCGACCAGGCGGACGAGGCGCCGGCCACCCCTGCCACCCCCGCAGGGGTGCGCGCGCGCCACACGCCCCGCCAAGTACGCTGAAACCTCAACGGTCATGCCCCAACGGGGTGAGTCCACGAAAGACAACGCATAAAGGCGGTACCGGCGGTTATGGCGAAACTGTATTTCCGATACGGGGCGATGAACAGCGGCAAGAGCACCTCGATGCTCCAGGCCGCCTACAACTATGAGGAGCGCGGCCACCGCGTCCTGCTTACCAAACCCTCCATCGATACCAAGGGTGACCGTGGAATCCTCTCTCGCCTGGGCGTCACCCGCGGGGTCGACTTCCTGCTCACGCCCGACACGGATGCGTACACCGCGTTCCAGGAACACCGCGCCGCCGTGCTCGCCGGCACCGGCCTCGACGTGAGCGCCCTGCTCGTCGACGAGGCCCAGTTCCTCACCGAACCGCAGGTGGACGACCTGCTGCGCATCGCCATCATCGAGAACGTGCCGGTGCTGGCGTACGGCATCCGCACTGATTTCCAGACCGTCGCGTTCCCGGGCAGCCGCCGGCTGCTCGAGGTGGCGCACAGCCTAGAGGAGCTCAAGACCATCTGCCGGTGCGGGCGCAAGGCCGTCTTCAACGGCCGCAAGGTCGACGGGGCCTTCGTCTTCGACGGCGACCAGGTCGCCATCGACGGTGTGGAGGTCACCTACGAATCGCTCTGCGGTTCCTGCTACCTCGAGGAAAGCCACGGCGTGCTCAACAACCGCCGCCGCGAGGCGCTGCGGCACGAGGCGGGGCACGGGGGCCAGGAGCGGGGGCGCTCAACCGACGGGAGCCTGCAGAACGCAGACAGTTTCGTCGAGAGCGCCCCAGCCAGCCCCCCGGCGCGTTCCCCTTCACCACAGTAAGCAACCAGCTCGGCCGGTGAAAGCCGTCATTTATCAGGGCACCCGTTACGGGGGTAGCGAGAGGAAGAGCATGCACAGGTACCGGGTGGCGATGATCGACGACCACGAGATTGTCGCGCGCGGGTTCGCCGGTCTCTTCGACACCATCCCGGAGATCCATGTGGTGGCGACTGTCGCCACCGTAGCAGAGCTGCTCGATCAGGTGGGGGAGACCCACATCGACCTCGTCATTCTCGACCTGCGACTCTCCGACGGTTCCACCGTCACCGGCAACGTCGACCGGTTGCGCGCCACGGGTGCGGCCGTGCTCGCGTTCACCGGCGGTGACGACGCCCAGCTCATGCGCGCCGCCGCCCGCAGCGGCGTGCTCGGCGTCGTGCGCAAATCCGAACCGGCGAACGTGCTCCTCGACGCCGTCACCCGCGCCGCGGCCGGCGACACCATCGCCTCCACCGAGTGGGCGGCGGCTCTTGATGGCGACCCCGACCTGTCCGACGCCGGCCTCAGCCCCCGGGAGCGGGAGGTGCTCTCCCTCTACGCCGCGGGTGCGAAGGCACCGCTCGTGGCCTCGCACACCGGGCTGTCAGAACTCACGGTGGTGGACTACATCCGCCGGGTGCGCTCGAAGTATGAACGGGTGGGCCGGCCCGCCAGCACCAAGATCGACCTGTACAAGCGTGCGCTGGAGGACGGCATCCTACCGGTGCCCGGACGCTCATGAGCGCGCAGGATCCGCTGGTCGAGTCGTCTGCGCTGGTCGAGCCTGTCGAGACCAAGCCCCCCACGTCGGTCGAGCCCCCTTCGCTGGTCGAGCCTGTCGAGACCAAGCCGACCCCGCCGGCCGAGACCCTCGTCAAGCCCCTCACCGCCACCGCCAACCTCATCCGGCTGCTCTGCATCGCCGTAGCGTGTGCGGCCGCGATCTTCGGCGTGCTCTCGATCGGCACCTTCACCGCGCAGATCTGGCATCCGAGCCCGGGGCTGGCCGTCGCGGCATGGGCGGCGTCCTTCGGCCTGCCCGTGACGCTGGGCGTCTGTTCCCGATGGGCCTCGGTGCGGGCGCTGCGCCTGATCGTGGCCGCCGAGGTGTTCTGCTTCATCGCCATCACCGGTTTCTGGCTCCTGGTGCGGCCCGACCCGCTGCCGGCCGGCGCCGACATCCCCTGGGCGATCACCTTCACCGGGGTGCCCTGCGTGGCGGTGGCGATCTTCGCCCGCGGCAGAACGGCCTGGGCATTCACGATCCTCGCCTGCACGCTCAGCGGTCTGGTGCGGTTCAACACTTCGGCGGAGGCCAACCCGGCGCTCATCGGCCTGGCCGACGGGCTCTATTCATTGCTGCTGGTGAGCATTTTCGTGGCTCTCACCCTCGCCGCCCGCCGGGCCGCTGCACGCGTCGATGACGCGACCCTGCTTACCCGGCAGGCCGAGGCCGAGCGGGCCGCCAAGGTGGCCCGCCGCCAGGAACGTCTGAGCATCGACGCCCTTGTGCACGACAGTGTCATCTCCACCCTGCTCATGGCCGGGCTCGGCCGCACCGCACCGGCCGTGGTGGCCGAGCACGCGTCGAAGACCCTGTGGCAGCTCGACGCCCTCCGCTCCCCGCCGGTGCAACCCGTCGTCCTGGTGTCGGACCTCCTGCGCCGGCTCACCCGGCTGACCCGCCAGATCGCGCCGGATGCGGTTGTGCGGGTCGACAACGCGGGCACTCCGTCCGGCGTCGCGCCGGTGGAGCGCACCGTGCCGTCCGATGCCGTGGCGGCGATCCTCGGCGCCGTCGGCGAGGCACTGCGCAACTCCGTCGCGTCGGCCGGTCCGGGGCCCCGGCGCAGCGCCGTCCGTGCGGTGCATCGCACCGTTACGGTGCTGTCCACCTCCGCCGGTTTCCAGGTGACAGTGAGCGACGACGGCGTCGGCTTCGAGCCGGCCCGGGTGCCGCCGGAGCGCCTCGGCATCAGCGAGAGCATCGTCGGGCGCATGCAGCGGGTGCCGAACGGTGTGGCCAATGTGCGCTCCCACCCCGGCCGGGGCACCGACATCGTGATCGCCTGGGTGCCCGAGCGCAGCTCTGCGGTGGTCGAGCCTGTCGAGACCCGCGACCCAACCCGCCCACCGCGCACCCCGGTGGTCGAGCCCACCCCCACGCTGGTCGAGCCTGTCGAGACCTCCCCCCGCGACCGCCGAACCGCCGAACGCCAGCCGGAAACCCCACCGCCCGCTGCGGCCAAGTCCTACTCCCTGTCCCGGGCGCTCGACCTCTCTACGCCTCTGCCCCGGCTGATCCTCGCCCTGTTCGTGCTCGTGCACGGTGTGCTCGCCATCATCGCCATTGTGCCGGGCCGGCCGTTGGCCGAGATGGCTGCCGCTTACCTGGCGATCGTGTTCGCGGCCATCTCGCTGATGCGTCCCCTCCGCGAGCCGTTCCCGCGGTCTCAGATCGCCATCGTCTTGGGCCTCTGCGGCGTCGGCGCGGTGCTGATGTTCATCTATTTACCGCCGCACAGCGGAGTTCCGTTCGCCCACTGGCACCTCGGTGCGATCACCCTGATCCTGGTGGTGCTGGCCGCACGAGGTCAGATCCGCGCGGCCTGGATCGGCTACGCCGTGCTCGCGCTTTCTGCCGTGGCGTGGGCCGTGGCCACCGGCCAGTCGGTGGGCGCAGGCATCGAGCTGGTGGTCCGGCACGCCGGCACTCTGCTGGCCGGCACCCTGTTCGTGGTGGGACTGGACCGCACCGAGGCAACCCTGCGGGTACTCACCCACGACGACATCGCCCGCGCACGCTGCGACGCCACCACGGTGGCCGCGCTGGACGAACGCGAAGCTGAACTGAGACGGGTGAACCTGCTCGCCCGGCCCACCCTGCAGATGCTCGCCGCACCGCACGTGCTCACCGCGCCCGAGCGCGCCCAATGCCTGCTCGTGGAGGCGCGCCTCCGCGACGCGATTCGCGGCCGCGCCCTGTTCGTGCCGCAGGTCACCGAGGCGGTCACCGCAGCGCGGCAGCGCGGGGTAGACGTCACCGTGCTCGACGACAGCGGCGACACCCCGCCCGACGGCCTCGCTGCGCTCGCCCACACCGTCGCCGAGGTGCTCGGCACCGTGCAGCACGGCCGGGTCACCGTGCGGGTGCTCCCGGCCGGCCGGCCCGAAATCGCGACCCTGGTGATCGAGTCAGGCGCCCAGCGCATCCTCACCGTCGGCCCGGATGGCGCGGTACGCACCCCCTGAGCGCAGCCGGTCTCAGCCGAGCAGCGCCGGCACCACCACGAGGGCATTGAACGTGACATGCCCCACGATCGCTCCGCCGAGCCGACCGGTGATCAGCGCCAGAGCGGCCGCGCCCGCCCCGAAGATAAAGGTGGAGAGGCCGATCACCATCACGGCGGTGGGCGTGCCCGCGCTCACCACATGCACCAGCGCAAAGACCGCGCCGCTCACCAGGATGGCGGTGATCAGGGCCGCCCGCCGGCTGCCGCCGCTCGCCTCCCCGGCCGCGAGAACCGACCGGGCCAGCAAGCCACGGAAAAACAGTTCCTCGATGACCGGGCTGATCAGTACCGGTGCCAGCAGTGCCGCGAATACCCACCACAGGTCCCGCACCGGTTCGCCGAAGGTGGCGCCGGCCGAGCCAAGCCGGCCATACCCCGCAATCTCGATGAAACCCGTGATCAGCCGGGCGAGCACGCCCAGGGTGAGCCCCCAGAGTAAGTCAAGCGGGCGGAACGTGAATCCGAAGTCCCGTGCCAGCGACCGGCGACCTCGCACCATGCTCGCGATCAGCACCGCCGCGAGCAACGGCACCCACACCACCAGGTAGCTGAACAGCTCGCCCAGCACCGGGTCGCGTGGCCACCCGCGCAGCGCAGCGGCGCCCAACAGGACCACCAAGATCAGGGAAGCAAGGACCCCCCACGCCGCGTCGACCACGCCCCATCGTCGTGTTCGGGTCACCCGCAGATCAGAGTCCATGAGGCAAAGCTAGCGGCTCCGCCGACTCACGATGGAAACGGGTCAGTGGCAGGCCGGACGCAATCGTATGGCACCATAAAGGGGGGCGCAGGTATACGGCCTCGAATTGCACCTCAAAGAAAGGCCGCTGAGTGGAACTTCGCGACTATATTCGGATCCTGCGCAAGAGCTGGGTGCTCATTGTCCTCTTCACGTTGGTGGGCGCAGGACTCGCCGCGGCCTATTCGCTTACGCTGACGCCCAAGTACAGTGCCACGGCGAAGGTGTTCGTGTCCACGCAGGGAACCGGGACGACGAGTGAACTTCAGCAGGGCAGCACCTTCACCATTCAAAGAGTGAAGACTTATTCGAGCCTTGTAGCGACTCCAATTGTGCTTCTTCCAGTAATAGCGAAGCTCGAACTCGGAATCACTAGCGACCAGTTGGCCAGCCGCATAACCGCATCTGCACCACTCGACACGTCGATCATCGACATCACTGTGACCGATGAGGACCCCGTCCGCGCCGCTAAGACGGCCAACTCCATCTCGCAAAGCCTTACCGCCGTTGTAGAGGAGATCGAAGCGCCGGCCGCCGTCGACGCCATTTCTCCGGTGAAGCTCACTCGTGCCCAGGAGGCCACGGTCCCGTCAAAGCCAGTTAGTCCGAACGTCCCGCTGAATATCGTGCTGGGCACGCTGGTGGGCCTTGCACTGGGCGTCGGACTAGCCGTCCTCCGGGAGACACTCGAGACCCGTGTCCGCAATGAGCACGACGTCGAAGGAGTGACGCAGGTGCCCATCCTCGGTGGGATCGTATTCGACCCCCGCGCACGCGACCGGCCATTGATCGTTCACGTCGACCCTCGCAGCCCCCGCGCCGAGTCCTTCCGTACACTGCGAACGAACCTTCAGTTCCTTGACGTTGGCCGAACCGACCGCAGCTTCGTGGTCACCTCATCCATTGAGAGCGAAGGAAAGAGCACAACGGGAGCGAACCTCGCCATTGCCCTGGCGGATGCCGGTTCGCGGGTATTGCTGATTGACGCGGACTTGCGGCGCCCGAAAGTCGCCGAGTACATGGGCGTGGAAGGCGCGGTTGGTCTCACCGACTTGCTCATCGGCCGCGCCGAATTGGACGACCTCATCCAACCATGGGGAAAGGCCCAGCTGTTTGTTCTTCCTGCAGGGCAAATCCCGCCGAATCCGAGTGAGTTGCTCGGTTCCGCGAGAATGAGCCATTTCATCGGCGAGTTCAACCGGATGTTCGACGTGGTCATATATGACACGCCCCCTCTTCTGCCCGTCACCGACGCAGCAATCTTGGCCAAGAACGTCGGTGGCGCAATTATCGTAGTGGCAGCGGGGCGTACTCACAAGAATCAGCTAAAGGGTGCCATCAGCGCTCTCGACAACGTGGGTGCCCCGATTTCCGGCCTCGTGCTCACCATGCTTCCCACCAAGGGGCCTGACGCCTACGGGTATGGACGCTATGGGTACGGCTACGGGTATGGCGACGACGTTGTGGCCATCTCCAGTACGGAATCGGCTCCGAGACGCGTACGGGCCAAGAAGGCTAAGGTCCGGCGCTGAGTATGAACCTGCCTCTGGGCGAGCGGCCCTTCAATGTGCTGACTGTGTGTACTGGCAACATCTGTCGCTCTCCAATCGCTGAGGATCTACTCCGTTCGCGTTTGCACGCGCTTGGAATGCCGTGCAATGTGCACAGCGCCGGAAGTGGCGCCTTGGTCGGCCGCGGAATGACCCCCGAGGCGATGAAGGTCGCTCACCGGTACGGTGGCGCCGGTGAGAATCACGAGGCGCGTCAGCTCACACAAGAACTTGCGGCGTCGGCAGATTTGATTCTTACTGCCACTAGAGAACACCGCGGTGCGGTCGTTGGGTTCCATCCACGCGCGGCGAGATATTGCTTCACGCTGAATCAATTCGCGCGGCTTGTGGATCCAGTTCTCGAAAGTGGGTTTCTTCAATCCGCTGCTCTCGAGAACAGCGAGGGCGAATCAGGGCGACTTCGCTCGTTCGTAGCCGAAGTTGCAGCCACCCGCGGGTATTTCCCCCCGCCGGAGAACCTCATGGACGATGACATCGAAGACCCTTACCGCCAGCCGTGGGAGGTGTATGAACGTGTGGGGGCTCGCGTGGATGCAGGTGTAGGCACAGTTGTACGAGCATTCGCGATCGTATCGGGCCGCAAATAACTGGGAGGCCCCGCGTTGCGTTGAGTGACACCCGAATGAGCTTGCGATTAAAGTCCAAGTTAATCTAGACGTAACCCAATTGGGGTACGTTATATCGACGGTCAGTCTTCCAGATTTCGAGGGAGTGCAGCTGATCGCCCTGCTCGGTAGAAGCGTCTACGCCTCGATCAGTGGGTTGTCTCCAGGTCACGGACCATCGGAGACCGTTGCCTGGCGCTGTCGCCATGTCCGAAGCCGTCGGCGCCCTACGGGACTGGCGGCGACGAGGTGATTCGATCGCCGAACGAGGACGAATTTTGGTTCCATTTTGGTGTGACGTGGGGGAACATGAGCAAGACAGGTTTGTCAGCTGGGCGGCCGGATATCGCCAGACCCATCCTGCACCGAGACTGGCGCGACACGTACGCTGCCCGCTTGATAGTGACCGACGTGCTGGTGCTGATCTGGGTCGTGTTCGGCGTGCAGATCGCCTGGTTTGGACTGGCTGCGTCCGACATCCAGTTCAGAGGGCGACTCAACGAGGTCGCTGTGAGCTACACGATCTTCTCAGTCACCCTTATCGCAGCGTGGACTCTCATGTTGGGTATCTACGGAAGTAGGGGCTACCGAGTGCTCGGCACCGGGCCGCAGGAGTACAAGCAAGTCGCAGATGGCACCGTGAGACTTTTTGGCCTTGTCGCCATCGTTGCCTTTCTGTTTCATGTCGATATTGCGAGAGGCTATATCCTCATCGCATTTCCTCTCGGGCTCGGCGTTCTGATCCTCTCGAGATGGATGTGGAGGCAGTGGCTGAGTGTGCAACGCCTTGACGGGCGGTTTTCGTCTCGCGTCCTGTTGGTCGGCTCCGAGGCATCGGCAACGCACCTTGCCCGCGAGCTTGCGCGTCAACCGTCGGCGGGATATCTCGTGGTGGGCGCTTGCATACCGAGTGGGCTCGTCGCTGACTACCTACCGGGAACCGAGATTCCGGTGTTCAGCAATGTTGAGAAGTTACAGGCCGCCATGGCTGCCGTCCAGGCCGACACTGTCGTAGTCACCAGTAGTGACGAACTCGCGCCGCATAGGATGCGCGAATTGAGCTGGAGCCTGGAACCAGGTCGCCAACACCTCGTTGTGGCTCCAAGTTTGACTGACATCGGCGGCCCACGCATTCATACTCGGCCGGTGGCCGGCCTGCCTCTCATCCACGTCGAGACTCCACGCTATGAGGGCATGAAGCTCTACACGAAGCGAGGTTTCGACTTGCTCGGTAGCGCTGCCTTAATCCTGTGTCTGTCGCCGTTTCTGGGCATCATCGCGATCGCGATCCGGCTAAGCACCCCTGGCACCGTGCTCTTTCGGCAGGATCGTATCGGTATCAATGGGCGTCACTTCAACATGCTCAAGTTCCGTTCCATGGTCACAGACGCCGAGGCCCGCTTGCCCGGATTACAGGCCCTTTCGGAGGGCAATGCCGTCATGTTCAAGATGAAGGACGACCCAAGAATTACTCCCATCGGGAGATTCTTGCGGCGGTTCAGCCTGGACGAATTGCCCCAGCTCTTCAACGTTTTTGGCGGTACGATGTCGTTGGTTGGCCCGAGGCCACCCCTTGAACGAGAAGTATCGGAGTACGAAAACCACGTGCACCGCCGATTCTTGGTCAAGCCAGGTATCACTGGGCTCTGGCAGGTAAGTGGGCGCTCCAACCTGTCGTGGGAAGACACCGTCCGCCTAGACCTCTACTACGTGGAGAACTGGTCGATGACCGGGGACATCACAATCCTGTGGCGCACTGCGAAGGCCGTAGTTGCCCGGGATGGAGCGTATTAGGTATGGGGATCATGAGCATCCAGTCGATACAGGGTGCGTCCGCGCCGCTCCGACCACGTCGTTTCGCCCCTAAGACAGGTGGAGATTCCAAGTTTCGGCCTGAGATTCAAGCGCTCCGCGCGCTGGCCGTGACTGCTGTACTTCTTTACCATCTGTGGCCCAAGACATTTTCGGGCGGCTATATCGGTGTCGACGTGTTCCTCGTGATTTCCGGGTACCTCATTTCTGCGCATATACAGCGCGAGATCCAGAGCACGGGCACATTCCGGTTTCGGCGCTTCTACATGCGTCGAGTTCGTCGCCTGCTGCCTGCGGCACTTCTAGTCCTTGCCGTGGTCGCCGTGGTCACCATACTTCTCATTCCGATGACGTACTGGAAAGACTGGCTCGGGCAAGTAGTTTCGAGCCTCTTCTACGTCGAGAACTGGTACCTGGCCCTGAGTTCCACTGATTACTTGGCTGCATCCGCTAACGCGAGTCCGGTCCAGCATTTCTGGTCCCTAAGCCTGGAAGAGCAGTTCTACCTGCTCTGGCCCATTTGGCTAGTTTTCGGCCTATGGGCTCTTTCGAAGACCGGCCTCAGTCGAAGGAATCAACCTATCTGGACGATCGGCATCGCCCTCATCGCTTCGCTCGGGTACTCGATCTGGTTCACGAACGTCAGCGCCGCTGAGGCATACTTCGTAACCCCTACGAGGATCTGGGAATTTGCCGCCGGGGGCATCGCCGCTGCCATCGGGCTTCGGATCCGAAACCGGTTCGTGGCAGGGCTCGCAAGCTGGTGCGGGCTGGCCGTGATTGCAGCGTGCGTCATCACGCTCTCAGGGGCCACGCCATTTCCAGGCTGGATCGCACTCATCCCGGTTGCATCTACTCTGCTCGTTATTGCAGCGGGCGTGCCCGCGCAATGGTGGTCCACCCAGTGGCTCATCCGATTCCGTATCACCCAGTGGCTTGGGGCCATTTCCTACTCGCTGTATCTCTGGCATTGGCCGCTGATCGTGATCATTCCTGTGATTGCCGGAAGTCCACTTACCGGACCGCAACGACTCGGATTGATCGCTCTCTCAGCGGCAGCAGGCTGGGCATCCAAGCGATACGTCGAGGATCGATTCAGGCAGACGCCGAATTTCGCTGCCGGTGCAAAACCGGTCCGTCGAGCTCTTGTCGGCCTTCGAGTCGCGCTGATCGGCAGCATCGCTGTCGCGGCCGTCGCGCTACCCGGACTAGCCGCAACGACCCAGCGATCATCTGAGGCCGAGATAGCCCTGGCCGACGCTCAGGCGTCGGACTTCTTGTGCCTTGGCTGGAACGCAGCGCAGCCAGGATGCGCCCCCGCCGCGAACACTTCATCCGTAATTCCAGACCCGATCATCGCCCAACGAGACGTTGCGACGGTCGACTGTGCGCAGCGAGGTGCGCGTACGAAGCTGCTCACATGTGAGTTCGGATCGAAGGGTGACAATGCGGTTTCGGTTGTACTCGCTGGTGACTCGCACGCTGGCCAGTGGCTCCCAGCCCTCGAGAATATTGCTTTAGCCCGAAACTGGAAAATCACAACCCTGTTGAAGACCGGATGCCGTCTCACTCAGGCACCGGCAGGAACGTTGGCAGTAGACGCCAACTGCGCTCTCTGGAACCAGTCAGCTCAAGATTGGATCATGTCTCATACCCCCGATCTCGTATTCGTGTCCGGCCGTTCGAGCTCAGCGGACGGCATCCCAACGGCTGAGGTTGACCTGCGGGCACAGGCCAACGGAATCGCCAACGCCTGGCGGTCCGTCACGGCCAACGGGTCGTCCCTGATCGCTCTCGCGGAAACCCCCCAGCCAGTAGTTGGAGGCCTGACAGACCCCGGCGCTTGCGTGCTCGCGCATGACCAATCTCAATGCACTTTCCGAGAAGGCCTCGAGACATCTGATCCGCAACCGCTCGCAGCCGAGATGGTTCCTGGTGTTTCTCTCATCGATCTCAGCGACGAATTCTGCATCGATGGATACTGCCCTGCAGTGGTGGGTTCGATCCTTGTTTACGCAGACAATAACCACACGACGGCGAGTTTCATGCAGACCCTTACAGTGCCCCTTGGCCGCGCTCTGACTGATTTCTAGACAGACGTAACGCAAAAAAACTGCCCCCACGAGAACTGGACATAGCCAGAACTTCGAGGGGGCAACTCAGATAAATGATCAAGACGAAATGGACGCGTAATCTGACCTCCTATATGCCAAGCCTCTTGGGGTAGTAAGAACGGTTCTGCGGTGGGCAAATCGTGGTGGCGTGGGCCGCCTCATCACGGGCCCCGCTGATGAGACATCGGGCCGCCCACCACGGCCGATCCCGCATGGCCCGCTTTCTCGAGGTGTTCCGGTCGGGCCGTTGCGCCCGGGCCGGCCGGGCCCCGTCGCTGCCGTCGCTTCGACGGGTACACGTCGAGCAGAAAGTCGCGTTCTTCCACGGCGATTCCGACGAGGTCTACGGTGCCCCCAGAATCCTCGCCGATCTCCGCGCGGACGGGGAGATCGTCTCTCGCAAAACTGTCGCCACGACCATGCGCCGACTGGAATTGGCGAGGATCTGTCCGAAGAAATCGAAGACAACCACGATCATCGACCACGCTGACGCGTACCCGGTCGACGCCGTGAAACGCGAGTGGGATACCGGGGCTCTGGACCAGGTCTGGGTGGGCGATGTCACCTACCTGAGGGCCTGGGAGGGGGGGGGGGGGTATTTGGCGACCGTCATCGACGCCCACAGCCGCCGCGTCATCGGCGGGGCCATCGCCGACAACATGCGCACCGACCTCATCGAGGACGCGCTCAGAATGGCCCTGGTGCTCCGCGGGGACCGCCCGGCGACGGTAATCTTCCACTCCCACCGGGGCACCCAGTACGCGTCGGAACAGATCACCCTCTTCGCGGCCCAGAACGGCATCACCTGGTCGATGGGATACATCGGGATCTGCTGGGACAACGCCATGGCCGAGAGCTTCTTCGCGACCCTGAAAACCGAGTTCTACTACCGCCGGGTGTGGCCCGCCCGGCGCCCGCGCGATCCAAGGCGTCGCTGAGTGGATCGAGGACCGCTACAACCGCCGCCGACGCCACTCCTCGATCGGGCACGTCACCCCAGTGGACTTCGAGATGCAATACTCGTCACAGGCCGCAGAGATCCAACTCGCCGCTCAACCCGTGTCCACTTCCCGGGGTCAAGGCTCGATCGCCCTCGCGCAGGGCATGTCACGCAAAAGTGTGCTGGCGGTGTTCGATGCCGCCGAGAAGGCCAGTATCGGAAACGACTGTCATGCTGGCCGCAGCGAGGCCGAGGTATATTCACCCGGCCGCAGTATTTGACCAGCCTTTGGTCAGGAGCGTTTCAGTTGTCTTTGCGCTGATCTGTCTTGCAGGCACACCCGCTAAAGTACCGTGGCCTTCAGGGAAGCTCTTGGTTACAACGGCGTTCGCCCCAATTGCTGTTTCTGGGCCTATCTCGATAGGGCCGAAGATTTTGACTCCTGGGCCGATGTAGCAGTTATCCCCAATAACCGGGCACGCATCGGCGAATCCCGCGCTCGTGCCAATGTTCACACCGACATGAATTCGGCAGTTGGCACCGATTCGAGTGTGGCTGTTGATGACGATGGTTCCGTAGTGTGCGATGGCCAAGCCCGGGCCGAATACGTTAACGGGAATAGAGAAGCCAAGCCGAATCGATTGACGTCGAAAAATCCAACGCGCGAGCATCAGCTGCGGCTTAGGGGCTCCAGTGTTAGTCAAGTACTCGACTAGTCGTAGTGAACGCTGGAAGCGGAAGACATCGTCTCGAAGTCGTGTGCGCAGCGTTGGCCTCCTGCCAAGAGAGCGGGCGTCCGCGGCAAGAAACTCTAAATAGTCCTGCTTTGTTTTGATCATGTTTCGATTCCCAAGGCTCGATTGGTCAATTTGTTGAGGTGTCATTTACTGAGCAAGTCTTTGGGTTACACGGCGCTGGATGGATGCACGAACCGCGAAGGCGCTAGCAATCAAAGTATCCAAGTAGGCCGAGCGTGTCGAAACAAATCCAGCCAGTCGTCGTCCCTTGGTCATATCTCGATAGTGTTCGACGGCAGGTCGAACAGAACCTGCCCCAGAGTTGTCGAAGTTGCAGAGGAATTCGCACCAGATTTGGGGCGGAGACAATATAGCCGCTTTCAACAGGTAGTACTGATCGGCAGCCAATCCAAACTTGATGTCGTATCCGCCGATCGTGTCATGCAACGACCTAGATATAACTGCGGCTTGGTGCGAGATTGGACGCCCGCCCAAAGCGAACCTACGGAGGCTAAAGCGCACGGATCCAAAGATTCCGACGACTCGCTGCCCAGACATCACCCGGCTAAGGCCGAAACCCCATCGGGTGGTGGGCAGCCAGGAATCAACAACGGTCGAAACACTGGATTTCGAGCCAAAGCAATCGCCGGAGTGCATAAACCAAAGCAACTGGCCGGTCGAGAGTTGCGCACCTTTGTTCATCGCGTCGTAACGGCCCTTGTCGGGCTCGCTCACCCAGTGCACCGATCTAGGAAGTGTTTTGAGATACTCAGCTGTTCCATCTGTCGATCCCCCATCGACAACAATAAGTTCGATGTTTGCATAGTCCTGTTCTAGAACGCTCGACACCGTTAGTTTGAGTCCGTCAAGGTTGTTCCAAGCGATCGTAACGACTGACACTGCGGTGATTGTCATTCTTCCCTTTCCTCTATGGCCCGATTCTTAAGCACTCGGGCGGGTGAGCCTACAGCTGAATGGCCAGGTGGCACATCTATCAGGACAACGGAGTTGGCACCAATGTTCGATCCTTGCCCGATTACGATTCCACCTAGAAGGCGTGCTCCAGCGCCCACTGTGACTCCATCTTCTAGGGTTGGATACGCCGATGGGCCACGTTGGTCCAGGTATCTTTCACCGAGCGTTACTTGTTGAAGAAGGGTGCAGTTCGCGCCGATCTTGGCACCGCGACCGACGACGATTCCATTTGGATGATGGATGAGCAGGCCGGGGCCCGCCTTCGCGCCAACGACAAAATCAACGCCGGTCAGAAAGTGATTCATGCCCCTCAGACGTTCTGCGCGACCGCGCTTACCTCTCTCGAGTGCATCTGTCTGTACCCGGAACAGAATCACTGCCAGAAGCCCAGGGTTACGAGAAGCCGCGTTAAGAAAACGCAGCACGGTTGGCTTCATGGTTGGGTACAGGCGAGCTAGATCTGCGTCAGCGGCCCCGCTCAGAAATCTCAAAGGTCCTCCTTAGCCTTGTCGCGTCGACTTGAACCGTTGAGGCTGGAGGCACGTATGCGTCGTACAGCTAGGAGGAACGTGGGAAGCGCCGCGATAATCAGCACAGATGCGGTGCTTGACCAGTAGGGGGCCGCTGAACCGAGAACCGGAATCAACATGATGGTCAGCCACACGTTCACGGCCGCCATAAGGACAAGTGCCCCAGCTTGCTGAGCTAGTCCGGTGGGGCTACTAAGCAGCATTGCGGAAGGCTGATGAACAGCCATCACTACTAGGAATATACAAGCCGCAAAAAGAACATTCACATCTAGAAGATCAGTCTTTAGAACAAAACGGGAGATCCCCAGGACAACGATGGCCAGACCTCCAGCGCCGCCGAGCCCAAGACCTAAGAAGAGTGCGACGTGTCGAAGGAGGTGAGGCACACGAAGCGAACCCGCGTTGAGACTGTCTCGATATCGTGGCCAAAGGTTCTGGGCCGAAACGGTGACTAGAGCGAGCATCGGCGCAAAATACTGGGCTATGAAAGAATATTCCGCAAGTTGTGCAACGCTACCAATTTGGGCCAGCAGAAGCCGAGCCGTCTGAAATGCAACTGCCATGGACATAGAAATAATCAAAAACGGGACTGCGCTGGCGGATATACGGTAGACGAGGCCGAGCGGCCTGAACAGATGTGCGAGGGGCATTCCCAGGCGCAGTTTTGCTTTGCGATGCGAAACACAGAAGACAATCACACCGCTCGAGAAATACGTAATTGCCGGCACGACAGCGAACATGAAGGCGGGCAAGTCTGCGGCCCAGCAAACCAAAATGCCCGCAGCCTGAATAAACGGCTGCATCACACCGAGCATAGTTACAACTCGCATAAGGTGTAGGCCTTGAAGGATGCGGGCACCAATGCCAAACGGCAGCGTCAGGGCTAGTGCGGCGAGGGTTAGTGAGCTTGCCACTTGGGCGCCAAAATCGTCCGAAGCGTTTCCGAGGATTACGCCCCATGTGCCGGTGAGTAACATCACGACATCGACGCTGAGTAGAACAACCGAGACTATGAGGAGGGTATCTCTGGTTCTCCGAACTATGCGGTCGTATTCATCCTTCACAATCCTCCCCGAGCGAAGATCCGAAGTTGCATTGACTAGTCCGACTCCCAACCCGAGGTCAGCAAAGGGAAGCAAGCTGAGAAAAGACCCGATGAGTGCGTATAAGGCGTATCCGTTGAGACCGTGCTCATCGGTCAGGATCCGAATGGTGAACGAATTCACGACGAAGGCAAGTGCGAGCTGTAGGAGACGGTAACCGCTTGTCGATCCCATGTCGCGTATGGTCGAGCGTTTTGTAACTACCGCCTTCGCCACTGACCGCGCCTCGCTTTTCGCTGAACGGCCACGTGTCCGTCGCGCCCGAAACAGGCCGCCGAGCAACTTGGCTGTTTCCGGATGGACTCTACTTCGGCCAGCTGGGGGGATGGGTATAGTCACTGCTGTCGAACCGCCGTCGCGGATTCGATGACATTACGGAGGCCGGCTATCTGGCTTTCGATACTGAACTCTCGTCCGACGAGCTGCCATGCGCTATGTGCTCGTTCTCGGGACGCAAGAGGATCAGAGATTGCGGCACATAACTTGTCGGCCAGATCTCTAACGCTTCCACTCTCCGCTAGCCACGAGGTCTCCTCAGACAAGAACTCACCCACACCGCTGACCAGACATCCAACGATGGGTAATGCGGATGCGCCCGCCTCGAGAAAGGCGACCGGGAGTCCGTCGGCATCGCCGGTTGAGTCGACAACGCAAGCAAGGGCGAAAATGTTGGCAAGCCCCATCTGGATTGCGACTTCCTTGGAGGGCATAGACCCCAAGAGCTTCACCTGATGGCTCAGCCCTAGCTCGTCAATCAGTCCTTCGAGCTCTTGCCGTTGAGGGCCGTCTCCGACAATGGATAGCTCTGCATCCGGCCAGGATTTGATGACCTCGCCGAAGGCTCTGATTAATATCGCATGACCTTTCTTCGGCACTAGGCGACCCACAGAGACTATTCGTGGTGGGGATGAATTACTGTCTCTATTTGGCATTGTCTCGCCTACGGGGACCCCACATCGAACAAGATGTACTTCCTGAAACCCTCGGCTCTTGAGAAGTACTCTGTTGTATTCCGTTACCGTAGCCACGACCGCGCCTTCTAACTGGCGAGGAAGCGACGAATTGGTCTTGTATATATCCGCGGCGTGCGTCGTGACTGACCGACTTGCGCCGGTCAATAGTTGGAGGCTGCGCGCCAAGATGGCGGCACGTGATGCGAAGTGCGTGTGAAGATGACTGTGAGAGTCGATGGAGAGACTTGCATCCAGCACGATCGCCGGCGCGTACAACGTCCAGGGCAAGCCACTTCGAAGGTTTCGCAGAGCCCAGGCGATGTATCGGGCATAAGTCCGCGGACGGTCTGCGGCTAACCGGATATGCCCAGCCGCTACTCGACGGAGAGGGATGTGAGACACAACGGTCACAGCAACACCAGGGATCGGCGGAACACTACCAGCCCGACTTGCGACCACCTGCACCCGCATCCCATTCGCTTGCAGCGCGAGCAGCTCGTTTGTAACGAATGTGTGGCTGCGCACTGGGAATTCGTTCATTACATAGATCAAGTTTTGAGTTCTGGCCGCTGGAATCATCCTTGCGGCTCCAATCTGGCCGGGCGAGCAAAATGTACGGCGATAGCTTTGATGGCGCTGACAGAGGCCCAAAAGGAGGGGGATCGTCTCCCTATGCTCCGAGAAAGTATCCAGAAAACTCCGCGCCAGTCCTTTTCGGAAGCAGCGAGAGGAAGAGGGACGGTCAAGTTGAAATCTCCGATAAGAGGTCGTGGGTAAGAGGAGAGAAGCGTCTGTCCCCACTCATAACTGTCACGCCAGCGAGATTGACTTGTCATGCTGGACGACGTAGACACATCCCGGTAAGCAAGCGGGGCGGACAGAGGCACCAGCTTGGCGTTGTTTGTGGCTACTGCCCTAATTGCCCATGCCCAGTCCTGATGAATGATTATGGACGGATCAAATCTATTGGTCGCTGCAAAGGACCTAGGAGCTAAGAACGTTGACGATTGGACAGTCTGACCAGACGTCCGCGCGCGTGTCCTCCTAAAGAGGTAGTGCGCCACATCTGTAATTTCTCCGAATGGTCTCGTTGGCCAGACGACCGTAGCGGGTGTTCCATCGAAGACGCGGTATGTCGCAGTGATAGACAACCATTTGTCATCGGTTCCGAGGCCCAATGCCTCGGCTGCTTGAATTTGAAGTTCAGTCTTGCGAGGGTCCCACCAGTCGTCATCGTCCAGAAGAGCAATGAGATCGTGCTGAGCTTCGTCGATACCGGTTTGCCGGGCAAGATTTCCTCGGCCAATCGGATCGCTGCGCAGCACTCGCACACGGGGATCATCGAATCTTGGGGATGGTCCGGAGCCGTTCATGACGACCAAGACTTCTAGGTCAATCCCCGTCTGGGCAAGAGCGCTTGCAACCGCGCGCCCCAGTGTAGGCCGGTTTGTTGTGGGAATTACCACTGAACAACTTCTGAGCAAGGCGTGTCCGTTTCGATTCGTTGAGGTAGGTGGGGGGTGAAGTTCTCAACCCGTGCTCGTTTGTGCTTACGGTCGCTGATGTTTTTTTGCTGTGTTGATCGCAAAGGCGTACGCGCGACCGAGTTCCTCCCGGATTGCCGAGTCGTCAAAGAGATCGGAGCTTAGAGAGAGAGCCGCACGAGAGGCCTGTTTGTAAGCCTCTGGCTCATCTAGCAGGGCGCTGACTGCCGCTGCTATCTGCGACGGAGCTCCATCGTCGACGATCTTCCCTGCTCCGTAAAGTTCGATAACAGTTGCCAGGGCTGCGGAACGCGTGACGACAACCGGAATCCCCATAGACAACGCGAGTACCAAGACATTTCCCCACGGTTCCTGAAATGAGGGTAAGACGAACACTCCTGTGGAACTTAGCCGTCCAGCCACTTCCGACGCTGGAACGGCGCCTTCGTATGCGAGGAGCGCCGCACTGTTGAGAATCCCCTCGATGTTTTGAAGATCCCCCTGATCCGGGCCAACGATGCGATACGAGGTGAGAGATCCTGATGCTTCCGCGAGGACGGCCGCTTCGGCGAAGTCAACCAACCTTTTGCGTGGCTCAAGCCTGGCCAGGAACAGCGCTTCGTTTTCTTGAGAAGAACCAGTTTGGTTGGTAGGTGCCTCATCGATTCGTGGATTGCCGACATGGAAGCACTCGGGCATACCAGTGCCTACCCAGCGGCTTAAGGCATCAGCTTCTTGGGACGTGAGCGCGATTACGGCGCTAGCTCGCCTAAACAAAGGCCGCGTGACGGTGTCGACAATGTGGTGTAGTCGACCAGTCCTGGCAGTCAGCATGCCATGTGGCTGGAGGACGAGAGGCTTACGCATCATTAGCGCCAGCACAACAGTTGCGAGGGGGAGGAACTCCCTGCTGTAGGTCACATGGATGATCTCCGCCGCCCTGACTTCATGAAGAAGCGCGCGAACTCCGCCCACGGAACCTACCGTGGTGAATCCTGGAGCGGGAAACAAAGATTTGACCGGAAAGAGGCGATACGTCACTTGATCCCGGGGATAGTCCGGTTTGTCTCCAATGAAGAACCCTGCCGCCAGAGTCACGTCGTTGCCGTCGAGAGACAGAAGACGAGCCTGGGCGATTGACGAGTCTGAGGGGCCACCATATCGACCGCTCGCACTTACCAGCGGCACGGTTCGAAGTATCTTCATGCTTTACCTTGCATTTTGTCGCGGCTTGGAGCCGAGAATTGACCTGTGAGTCTTAGAACTTCCGTTTGGTCCATCTGGTAGATAGATTCAACTGATCCGGCATGCGCGGCACGTGTCGCAGATCGCCGCCCTAGAAAGAAACCATCAAGGAAACAGGCGAAGTTGGTCGCGGTCAAGCACTCGCGATCGGTGGTCCGGTCGTCGACGCGGCTCCGATCGTTCAAGTGAAGAAACCCGGTCTTAGACCGGAGCATCGTTCTGCGCGAAACCAGAAGCCTAGCCGAACCGTTTGCCGAGAGGGCCAGGGGTGGCGGCTGAGCCCCAAATAGTGTTAGGCGGGACTGTGCCCGACACAACAGTGCCGGGCTGTACCAGAGCTGAGGTGCCAACGTGAGCGCCGCCAAGTACGACGCAACGAGAAGTTATCCAAGCCCCGTCGCCAATCACTATGGGCCTTGTGATCAACCCCATGTCACGGCGGTGTGCATGGCTGCCAGTAGTGAGGAAGGTGTCCTGCGAAAGTACGACATCGCTGCCAACAAACATTTGGTCCTGGTTGTGAAACCAGACGCCCTCTCCGATCCAGGAGCGATCACCGATGTGCAGCTTCCAAGGAAACTTGACTCGGGTCCGCGGGCGGAAGATGACGCCATTACCGATCTCAGCGCCGAACAATCGCAAAGCACGGATACGAAGGGTCGAGCTAATCTGCCAAGCGTTGGTGACTAACAGCAGCTCTACTACTGCCCACAAGTACACCAGTGCCTTTGTCTTACCCCAAGCGGCCTTCTCCCCTGGCGCTAAAGAAAGGTTGATCACCCGTACGTCGTTTGCAGAGTGCATTTCCTTTGGTCCCATGAAGTCCTCCCTGCAATTGCACGCTCACGTCATTATTATGCCTCTGTGCCCCATTAGGGGTTCACTCTGTGGCCTGGCGTTGAGTATTTACGTGACCGAAACCCGCAATTTACTCCTGCGACTTCGCGCTGAACTGGGGGAGGGCAACTGTCGTGGTTAGGCTATGACACCACGGGGCGCTTGTCACCCGAACGGGCAAGACCAGTCCTCCTGGGGGCTCAAGCTGGTTCACTTGCTGGCTAAACGAAAGAGAGAAGCACGAATTTGACAAGTGTCGACGAGGATAACCCGCTAGCCGGTTTAGGCGGTCGTCCTTCGATCCGCGTGCTCGTAATCGGGCTGAACTTCGCGCCAGAGGTCACCGGCATTTCGCCCTACACCAGTTCTCTCGTGGGTGGCCTGGCGCAGCATGGTATGACCGTGCGCGCATTGACAGCTCATCCGCATTATCCGGAGTGGAAGATCCATGATGGCTACGGTCGATGGACCAGTTCAGAGGTCATCAACGCCGTACCGGTCACGAGGTTGCGCCATTACGTGCCCGCCAACCCGGGGGGAGTGAACCGGCTCGTGTCGGAGCTTTCCTTCGGTGTCCGCGTGTTCTTCGCTCGATGGGGCAGCCCTGATGTGATCGTGATGGTCTCGCCTGCTCTCTTCTCGACCGCTGTTGCCATGGTGCGTGCCCGGCTGAGCCCGAAACGGCCTCTGGTGAACGTATGGGTGCAGGACATTTACAGCCTCGGGATCACCGAAACGGGCATGGGTGACGGACCGGTGGCCAAACTAATCACCTGGATTGAGAAGGTCACGCTCAAGGCCGCGGCCGGGGTTGTGGTTATCCACGACAGATTCGGCCAACACCTCAGCCGCAACCTCGGCGTCCGCCCTGAGCGCATCGAGGTCGTGCGGAACTGGACGCACTTGGACGCCACGGGTGCCACCGATGTCGCGGAGACCAGGGCCCGTTATGGATGGTCCGACATTGAGACTGTGGTTCTGCACGCCGGCAACATGGGTGTGAAACAGGGCCTGGAAAACGTGGTTGACGCCGCGCGTCTCGCCGACGAGCAAGGCAGTCCTGTGCGATTCGTGCTGCTGGGAAACGGCAGCCAACGAGAGGAACTGCAGGCACTTGGGGCGGGCGTGAGCCGACTGCAGTTCGTTGGTTCGCTCGACGACACAGACTTCCAGGACGCCCTCGCTTCGGCGGACGTGCTGCTGGTGAATGAAAAGCCGGGCGTATCTGAGATGGCCGTGCCCAGCAAGCTCACTTCCTACTTCAACGCCGCGAGGCCGGTAATCGGTGCCACAGATCCCGAGGGGCTCACCGCCAGCGAGATCGACGCCGCTTCCGCCGGCCGGATCGTGCTCGCCGGTGATCCGCAGGCGCTTCTGGACTCCGCCCTTGTGCTGGGGGGTGACCCCGAACTCGCCCGCAGCCTGGGAGAGAACGGATTCCGCTACCGCTTGGAAGTGTTGAGCGAAAGAGCCGCTATCGACAAATTCGCGAGTTGGCTTCGCGCGCTGGCGAAGCCCGCCAGACGCCGTTGATGACAGACTCGGATGCCCCCCGTTTGCGTCACCGCGGCCGAATCCATATGCTCAGCCATGAAACGAAACAGCCCGGCATCGTCGACGGACGCCATGTCCGATCGCTGTTGCCCGACACCCTTGGGGGACCAATTGACTAAGCGCGCGCTTATTACCGGTATTACTGGCCAGGATGGTTCTTATTTGGCTGAGTTGTTGCTCGCTAAGGGGTACGAGGTTCATGGTTTGATTCGTCGTGCGTCGACGTTTAATACGTCGCGGATTGATCACCTGTATGTGGACCCGCATGACCCCCAGGCGAAGTTGTTCTTGCACTATGGCGACCTGTCCGACGGCTCCCGCCTGGTGACCCTGCTGGCCGAGATTCAGCCGGACGAGGTCTACAACTTGGCCGCGCAGTCACACGTGCGAGTGTCCTTCGACGAGCCCGAGCACACCGGTGACACCACCGGCATGGGTACCATCCGTCTGCTGGAAGCCGTGCGGATGTCGGGCATCACGACCCGGTTCTACCAGGCGTCTAGTTCGGAAATGTTCGGCGCGACGCCGCCGCCGCAGAACGAGGAGACCCCGTTCTACCCGCGGTCCCCGTACGGCGCCGCGAAGGTCTACTCCTACTGGGTGACGAAGAACTACCGCGAGGCGTATGACATGTTCGCCGTGAACGGGATCCTGTTCAACCACGAGTCCCCGCGCCGTGGTGAGACCTTCGTGACCCGCAAGATCACCCGCGCCGTCGCAGCGATCAAGGCGGGCACCCAGGATCACGTGTACCTGGGCAACCTGGACTCGATCCGCGACTGGGGTTACGCCGCGGAGTATGTCGAGGGCATGTGGCGGATGCTGCAGGCCGACGAACCGGATGACTTCGTCCTCGCCACCGGCGGTAACTTCACCGTGCGGGACTTCGTGGAAACGTCCTTCAGTCACGCCGGGTTGAACTGGGAAGAGCACGTCAAGTTCGACGAACGCTACCTCCGCCCCACCGAGGTCGACGCTCTCGTCGGCGATGCATCCAAGGCGCAGGACAAGCTGGGCTGGAAGGCCGAGGTCGACACCGCCGAGCTGGCCCGCATCATGGTCGACGCCGACATCGCCGCGCTCGAGCACTCGGGTCGGCCGTGGATCGACGAGGTCAAGCTGACCAGCTGGGGAACCAAGTAACCATGACGACGACCGACACTCGCGACCAGGTCGCGTTCACTCCGGCGGCTTTGGACCGGGATGCCCGGTTCTACGTCGCCGGGCACCGGGGCCTGGTTGGCTCCGCGATCTGGCGGCGCCTGGAAGCGGAAGGCTTCACCGACCTCGTCGGTCGCAGCTCCGCCGAGCTGGACCTGAAGGACCGCGACGCGGTGTTCGCCTTCTTCAAAGAGACCACACCGAAGTATGTGGTGTTGGCGGCGGCGAAGGTCGGTGGGATCCTGGCCAACAGTACCTACCCGGTGGACTTCCTCAGCGACAACCTCCGCATCCAGGTCAACGTCCTCGACGCCGCCCTGAAGTACGGGGTGGAACGGTTGTTGTTCCTGGGCTCCTCGTGTATTTACCCGCGCCTGGCCCCGCAGCCGATCCACGAGGACACCCTCCTCACCGGGCACCTCGAGCCGACCAACGACGCGTACGCGATCGCGAAGATCGCCGGGATCCTGCAGATCCAGGCGGTCCGCCGCCAGTACGGGTTGCCGTGGATCTCCGCGATGCCGACCAACCTGTACGGGCCCGGCGATAACTTCTCGCCGAAGGGCTCGCACGTGTTGCCGGCGCTGATCCGCCGCTACGACGAAGCCGCCGCGTCCGGTGCGGCCAGCGTCACGAACTGGGGCACCGGCACACCACGCCGGGAGTTCCTGCACGTGGACGATATGGCCGAAGCCTGCCTGCACCTGATGGAACACTACGACGGTCCGGAACAGGTCAACGTCGGCACCGGCAGCGACGTCACCATCAAGGACATCGCCGAGACCATCGCCCGCGTTGTCGGCTTCACCGGCACCACCGAGTGGGACACCGACAAGCCCGACGGCACCCCGCAGAAACTCCTCGACGTCAGCAAACTCGCCCAAGCCGGCTGGACCGCCAAGATCGGACTCGAAGAAGGACTGCGCAGCACCGTCCAGTGGTACCGCGAACACGCCAACAGCCTGCGCGAGTAGGTGATGGAACCCACCCCTACCTCGCGCCCGCGCGGCCGCCGGCGCGCCCGACGAGGACGAAGGAAGACCGTTGGCCTCGTCATCTTGGCCCTCGTCGTGATCGTCGTGGGACTCGTCGCGTGGGTGGGGGTGCGCGCGGGACTTGCGCGGGCTGAGCTTGAGGCTGCGATTCCCCTGGCAGGCGACATGCAACGTCAGGTAGTGGCGGGAGAAGGCGACGCGGCACGGCTCACCGGCGAAAAGCTAACCGAACGGGCCGCGTCTGCCGCCGTGCTAACCAGTGATCCTGTGTGGAGGGCGTTTGAGGTGGTCCCTGCACTTGGGCCCAACCTCGCAGTCGTTCGCCAACTGGCCGGCGCGATCAACGATCTTGCCCAAGACGGCATCGCTCCACTCGCCCAAGTTGCGGGCCAGATCTCTGTCGACGATTTTCGCCCGGTAGACGGCACTGTCGACGTTCAGCCCCTCCTGGCGGCTCAGCCCGCCGTATCGCAGGCACTGACCGCGATGCGTACCGCTCAAACGCAGGTCGCTGAAATTGATGGCGACGGCACCATCGATCAAGTCGCCGAAGCTGTCGTGCGCTTGAGCACTGCTGTTAATGCGGCCGAGCCGGCTCTCGATGCAGTCGACAAGGCAGTTCGGGTGGTGCCGAATATGTTGGGCGCCAGCGGCCCACGCAATTACCTGGTGCTCGTCCAAAACCCGGCCGAATTGCGTTCGACCGGCGGCATCATGGGAGCTGTAGCGCTGGTCCACACGGAGGCCGGATCGATTCAACTAACTCAGCAAGCCTCAGGCGCTAGTTTCCCGCGACATCCGGAGTCTGTGCTCGAGTTGCCCACCGACACCCGCAATCTGTATGGGGCGATAACCGGCCAGTACATGTTGAACGTCGGACTTACCCCAAGATTTCCGCTCTCGGCGGCCTTGGCGAAGGAGATGTGGCGGCTTCAATATGGACTCGAGGTTGACGGTGTTCTGTCCATCGACCCTGTTGCGCTCAGCTACATCCTTGCCGCGACAGGCCCTATCGCTCTGCCGTCGGGCGATTCGCTGACGTCCGACAATGCCGTAAGTCTGCTACTTACCGACGTCTATCAGCGTTTCGAGGCGCCGAAGGAACAGGATGATTTCTTTGCGGCGGCGGCGGCTTCGGTGTTCTCGGCTGTAGCAGGAGGCGACGCAGACCCTGTCGCTCTGATCGAAGCACTCGCCAAGGCGGGGGCCGAACATCGGGTCTTGGTGTGGAGCGCAGCGGACGCAGAGCAGGCGGTCCTTGACAACACCACTCTCGCCGGCGGCCTCCCAGCGAGCGATGCGGATACCGAGCGGTTCGGTCTCTATCTGAACGATGCGACCGGGGCGAAGATGGACACCTACCTGGATGTGTCAACGAGCGTGGGACAGGTGACCTGCCGAAACGACAAACGCCCAAATTTCGGAGTCGAGGTGACCCTCACCAACACGGCACATAGCGACGCCGGGAAGGCATTGCCGAAATATGTCACTGGTGGAACCCAGTTTGGCGTTTCACCGGGCAATGTGAAAACCATTGTGTCCGGGTACGCCTCACCGGAAGTGCAGAACCTGGGTTTGACTCGAGACGGCCAAGCGGCGCCGTATCTGCCCGCTAGTGATGAGGGATTCCAGGTGAGTGCACTGACCGTGGAACTTGCGCCCGGGCAGAGCACAGTGATCCGTTACAACTGGCTGGGGACCGCTCCGTTCGACGGCGACTTGGAACTGCAAATGACACCCGTAATTCACAGAAATGAAACAAAGAAACTGGATATGACCTGTTAAAGTCCCGTATGGTTGGGGCTAACCCCTTTTGGGGGACAGCTTCAATCGAAGCATCGCCAGTGTCGGCAAATTCATTGCACAACAGCAGGGGGTATTTCCATGTTCAAAAAGTCCTTCGCGGCGATCGCGCTCGCGGTCCTCGCAGTCTTCGCCGTCCCGGCCGCGGCTAACGCTGCCGGCTACGTGCCGGACGGCAATATCGTCGTCTCTGGAACAATCGCGCCGGGATCACCCGTCACGGTTTCGTTCACCCCGGGTTCCTTCACCCCGGGTGAGACAGTCTCCTTCACCCTCACCGGCGAAAACGCGACCGGTGCCACCCTCGCAACCTTCAAGTCGGTTGTGAACTCGCAGAGCCTCACGAAGACAGCTGCCGGCTCCGGAGCAGTTGCTGTCGCAGTCACACTGCCGACCAACGCGTCAGGTAGCTACACGACTACGGCAACCGGCCTTACCTCCGGCACCGTCGGCACCGCAAGCCTCACTGTTGCCGCAGCAGATTCCGCTGCTGGAACCGGCAGCGGAACCTCAACCGGTGGCGGACTCGCCAGCACCGGCTACAACGCTCCCATGCTCGCAATCTGGGGCGCAGCCGGCGCGCTGCTCCTCGGTGTTGCACTGGTCGTTGTGCTCGGCATCGTTCGCCGTCAGCGCGCAACCGCCTAACTACATCCCGTCACTCGCTACAGGCAACATCTTCCGACACTGTGTGAAGTTGCTAGGCAGGATGTAATTTGACAGAGAAGGCCCCGGACTCAGTCCGGGGCCTTTTCTTAAGAGCAATACTCAGTATCTGTACGGTGCCGCATCTGGCTCCGTCTCACCATCACTCGTCACCAGCCGGGCGTCAAGGCGCTGCCGGTAGGCTTTTCTTATGGGGATTCAACTGTGAAGATTTCTGTCATCGGCTGTGGCTACCTCGGCGCCGTGCACGCATCGGCCATGGCCGAGCTCGGCCATGAGGTTGTAGGCATTGACGTCGACCCGGCCAAGATCGAGGCTCTCTCGAACGGCCGAACCCCGTTCTTTGAGCCGGGTCTGCCGGAGGTGCTGACCTCGGCGATGGCCTCGGGCCGGTTGCGGTTCAGCACGGATATCGCGGATGCTGCCGGTGCTGCGGTGCACTTCGTGGCCGTGGGCACCCCGCAGAAGAAGGGCAGCTACGCCGCTGACCTCACCTACGTCGATGCAGCGGTCGATGCGTTACTCCCGCACCTCAGCGCCGGCGATCTCATCGTGGGGAAGAGCACCGTGCCCGTGGGCACGGCCGCACGTCTCGCGGCTGTGGTGGCAGCCTCGGGAACGGGTGCCGCTCTCGCCTGGAACCCTGAGTTCCTGCGTGAAGGCTTCGCAGTGCAGGACACCATCGCACCTGACCGCCTTGTCTACGGCGTTCCCGCCGGAGAAGCTGGCGAGCGGGCCGTCGCACAGCTGAACGAGGTCTACGCGTCCGCCATCGCGACCCAGACACCGCTCGTGGTCACCGACTACGCCACCGCAGAACTGGTCAAGGTGGCCGCGAACGCCTTCCTCGCCACCAAGATCAGCTTCATCAACGCCATGGCCGAGATCGCGGAGGTCTCCGGCGCCGACGTCACACAGCTCGCGGACGCCATCGGCTACGACACCAGAATCGGCCGCCGATTCCTGAACGCCGGCGTCGGCTTCGGTGGCGGCTGCCTGCCCAAGGACATCCGTGCTTTCACCGCTCGCGCCGAAGAGCTCGGCCGCGGCGAGTCCGTCGCCTTCCTCAAAGAGGTCGACTCGATCAACCTGCGTCGCCGGCAGCGGGTCGTCGACCTCACCGTGGCGGCCCTTGACCGCCCGGTGTACAACGCGAAGGTCGCCGTACTCGGCCTGAGCTTCAAGCCGCACTCCGACGACGTGCGCGACTCGCCGGCCCTCGACGTCGCTGTGCAGCTGCGCGGTCTCGGTGCTGATGTCGTCGCATCAGACCCTCAGGCGATCGAGAATTCTCGCGCCCGCCACCCGCAGCTGAGCTACGAGACCGACATCGAAACCACCCTCCGTGGCGCCTCCGCAGTCGTGCTGGTGACCGAATGGCCCGAGTTCAAGGACATTGACCCGGTTTGGGCTGCCACACTGGTAGAAACTCCCACCATCGTGGACGGGCGAAACACGCTCGACGCCGTCAAATGGCGTGCCGCCGGGTGGACTTACTACGGATTGGGCCGTCCCTAAATGGCAACACAGCACCCCCGTTTGGTCGCCTTCGACCTCGATGACACCCTCGCACCTTCTAAGTCACCGATCGATCCGCGCATGGCGGAGCTGCTCGTGCGGCTGCTCGGAGTGGCCGAGGTCTGCGTGATCTCGGGTGGCCAGTTCGCCCAGTTCACCATGCAGGTCATCGACAACCTGGTGGATGTCGACGCGGTCACCCTCACCCGTCTGCACCTGATGCCCACCTGTGGCACGCAGTACTACCGCAGCGAGGAAGGCACTTGGGTGCAGGTCTATGCCGAGAACCTCACTGACGATCAGAAGCAGCGCGCGCTGGCTGCGGTCGAGACCACAGCACGGGAGCTGGGTTACTGGGAGACAAAGACCTGGGGGCCGATCCTCGAGGACCGTGGATCACAGATCACCTTCTCGGCGCTCGGTCAGGCTGCGCCCGTCGCAGCAAAGACTCAGTGGGACGCCGATGGCGTCAAGAAGACGGCACTGCGCGAGGCCGTGCAGAGCCTGCTGCCTGACCTCGAGGTGCGCTCCGGTGGCTCCACCTCGGTGGACATTACCCGACGCGGCATCGACAAGGCTTACGGCATGACCCGGCTGGCGGAGCTCACCGGGATCCCGCTCGACGACATGCTGTTCGTCGGCGACCGGCTCGATGAGAACGGCAACGACTACCCAGTGAAGGCGTTGGGGGTCGACTGTGTGGCCGTTGAAGGCTGGGAAGACACCGCCGCGTTCTTGGAGACGCTCATTCCGGTTCTGCAGACCGTTTCACGCTAGCGATCGGCGGCTGCAGGACTTCTCGTTGGTCCTGTAGCCGTTCGTCCATTCGCGCGTACATCGCCTCCAAGGGGTCGCTGACCTCGCGCCTGAACCAACGCTTGATTGTTAGACGATCTGACGGCATGGCACATCCTCTTCGGGGAGCATGTTCTCAACGCGCCTGCGGGTGCGACGCGTCACTCCGGCCGGGTAAGAGCGAGGAGTGAGGCCAAGATAGCCCGAAAAGACCGGGGCGGCGACCCACGCCGCAGGCCCTCTTATGGGGCCAACGGCCTAGAAGTCAGCGGCCCCCACGAAGCTCTTCAGCCACGGACGCAGCTCAACACCGAGGTCATCCCGTTCCACCGCCAACTGCACGATGGCCTTGATGTAGTCGAGTCGGTCGCCAGTGTCATATCGTCGGCCGCGGAAGATGACGCCGTAGACCCCGCCGGTCTCGTCAGGAGTCACCGCCATCGTCTGTAACGCATCAGTGAGCTGGATCTCATTGCCTTTGCCCGGTGCGGTGTTCTCAAGCACCGTGAAGACGTCTGGGCGCAGCACGTAACGACCGATGACTGCCAAGTTCGAGGGCGCATCGCCCGTAGCGGGCTTCTCGACCAGACCGGTTATCCGCACTACGTCGGGGTCGTCCGTAGGCTCCACGGCGGCCGCACCTTAGAGATGGATGCTGGCCGGGTCCACTTCGAGCAACGCGACAATGCTGGTGTTGCGGGCGACCTGCTCGCTCAGCATCTTGTCGAGCAGGGGATCGCGCGGGTCGATCAGATCATCCCCAAGAAGCACAGCGAACGGTTCGTCGCCCACATGCATCTTGGCGCGCAGCACCGCGTGGCCGAGACCATTCGGGTCTCCCTGGCGAACGTAGTGCATATCGGCGAGGGTGGTGGAGTGGAGCACGGCCGCGAGGCGCCCGTGGTCGCCCTTCTTCTGGAGTACGTCTTCCAGTTCGGTCATGCGGTCGAAGTGATTCTCCAGCGCATTCTTGTTGCGGCCGGTGATCATGAGGACATCGGTGAGGCCGGCAGCCACCGCCTCCTCCACCACGTATTGGATGGCGGGCTTGTCGACCACCGGCAGCATCTCTTTGGGCATGGCCTTGGTCGCAGGTAGAGAACGCGTGCCCATGCCGGCGGCGGGAATGACAGCCTTGGTGATTGCGGGAGACATGGGCTCAGTTAGCCATACACAGATTACGCAGAGGTTTCTTCCAGATGGCGCTCCGGGTGCCCCCGACCGGGGGTGTTACTGGGACAGGTCTTCGGTGACGCGGGCGCTCTGGTCGGGGCAGCTCTTGGCCGCCGACTGCTCGAGAACACGGTGAGCGAGCTCGACCCGCGATTCCTCGGAGAGACCCTCGGTGGCATAGGTGGCGAGGACCTTGTCCACGGCCTCGTTCAGGTCGATGTCGGGGTGGTCGGCGAGGTTGGTGCAGACGACCTGGCTGTACAGATTCACCATGGTCTTCGTCTGCTTGTCGAGCAGCTGGGGTTCGGTGAGCGCCGTCGGCGTCGGCGTCGGCGTCGGCGTGGGCGTCGAGGTGGTGACCGGCTGTGCGGCGACGCATCCCGACAGCAGGATGACGCCGAGAAGAACGGTGGCGGGAGCTAGAAGGCGCATTCGGTGATCTTACCCACACTCGGGTGACAAAACGCCCGTGTGATCAGACCGGATCACATTGTCCGGATCGCGTAGAGGGCTAGTGCGGCCACAGCAACCGTGGCGATTGAGACGAAGATCACGCGGGCGGCAAGCATCCCGGCGCTGTGTTCGCGTCGTCGGTACCAGCGGCGAATCCGACGAGTCCGTCGGCGGATTCCCATGCGGCCAATCTAACTGACCGCGGCTTCGCGTGCACCCCGAATGTGGACCCCCAGTTCGGGTGTCGGTGAAAAGGGGGACACTAGCCCGGACTGAACCGGCGGTCTATGGTGTGCGCACCGCATCCCGACTGTTCCGCAGGAGGCAACCCGATGCCCACAGTGCCCGCAGTGCAACCCGCCCCGGTGCGACACGTAGCGGCGCCGCCCACCCGCCGGCGGGCCTGGCGCATCGTGTTCCTGATCTTCGGGGTGTTCGCCGTGGCAGTGTTCGCCGTGGCGGGAGTCACCGTCTTCAACCTCACCCGCAGTTTCGATGCGGTCGAGAAGATCCCGGATGCCTTCCCCGCCGAGAGCGTCGACCGGCCGCCGGTCTCCACGGGAGCCGCGGCCACGGCGCTGAACTTCCTGCTGCTCGGCTCGGACTCCCGCGGCGACAGCACCGGCTCGATCGCGAGCATCAGCGGGCAGCGCTCCGACACCATCGTGATCCTGCACATTCCCGCCGACCGCGCCGGCCTGTCGGTGATGTCGATTCCTCGCGACAGCTGGCTCGAGATCCCCGGGTACGGAGAAGCCAAGGTGAACGCCGCCCTGTCGTACGGCGGGGTGCCGCTGGCTGTACAGACCGTGGAGGGCCTGATCGGGGCGCGCATCGACCATGTAGCCGTGATCGACTTCGCCGGTTTCAAGGCCGTGACGGATGCGCTCGGCGGCGTCGACATCGACAATCCCATCGCCTTCGACTCGTACCATCTCGCCGGCCATGTCTTCCCGCAGGGTGTGCAACACCTCGACGGCACCGAGGCTCTGGCCTTTGTCCGGGAACGCTACGCCTTTACCGACGGTGACTTCCAGCGGGTGCGCAACCAGCAGTTGCTCATCCGGGCCCTGCTCAGCGGTCTCATGCACAAGTCCACCCTGACCGACCCGGGCACCATGGGGGCGGTTATCGGAGCCGTCACGCCCCACCTGGCGATCGACGACAAACTGTCCTCCGCCGATCTTGTGGCCCTCGGCGTGGAGCTGCGTGACGTGCGGGCCGACGACGTGGCGTTTTTCACCATCCCCACCGCCGGAACAGGAACCTCGGCCGACGGCCAGTCGATCGTGAACCTGGACTGGACGGCGCTGCCTGCGGTGCAGGAGGCCTTTCAATCGGACACCGTCGGTGCGATGGTTCAGCAGGCGCAAGCGGCCGGCTGACTAGTGCAGGTAGCCGTCTTCGGCGGCGCGGCGGATGAGGTCGCCTTTGCGGCTGGCCGGGCGGCCCACCTTGGCGTACTTCTCCCGCACCCGCCGGAGGTAGGTCTTGGCCGTTTCGTACTGCACGGCCATCTCACTGGCCACATCCTTGGTGCTGTGGCCGGCCGCGTAGAGGCGGAAGGCGGTCGCTTCGCCGGGGCTGAGGCTGGGGCTGGTGGGCCGGGGTCCGGCGCCCGAGCCGGGACGCGCGGGCGCGAAGGGACGTTGCGCTGATACCCGGCGCATGACCGCGCGGGCGGCGTCCATGATTGCGGCCATCGGCAGGTCTTTGGCGAGGTAGTCGGCGGCCCCGGCGAGCCGGGCACGCTCGCGCGCTTCACGGGTGTCGAGGCCGCTGATCACGATCACCTTGGCGCCGGCGGCGCGGCAGGTGCGCACCCGAGCCTCAATGGAGACCGGTTCGGTGATCTGGTAGTCGATGAGCACGAGGTCGGCGGGAAACTCCGCCCGGTGCACGAAGTCCGCCCAAGAGGTGGACGTGAGCACCAGGGTGAAATCCGGCGCATGTTCGGCGATCCAGGTGCCCATGCTGTCGAGCAGCAGCTCGTGGTCGTCGAGGAGGGCCAGCCGGATGGGCGGGGTGTCGTCACGCGTGGTCAAAGCTGAATCTCACAATCAATTGGTCGGCGGGGGTGCTCACGGTCACTTCGGAGAAGGCGACTCGAAGGACTGCTAAATCGGCGTTGCGCCGGCGGCGCGGGGGCCGGTAGGGCGCGCGGAAGCGCGCCCAGACCTCGCCCCGGCAGGTGCCGTCGGTGGCCCGGATGGAGATGGTGAAGCGATCGAGGCGGGGGGAGGCGCCCAGGCTGCTGATCAGCGTGCGCAGGGCGGCGCGCTGGGTTCCCGACATCATGGGCGCGCAGGCATCCGGGTCGTCGACCACTGGGGCGTGCACGCCGGTCGGGCCCGAGTCGACGGCGGCCTGCAGCCACGTTCGGTCCACTTCGTGAACCATCGCCGAACGGATGCGCGCCGCGATATCGCGGGCGGTGTCGCGGTCGGCCGCCGAGATGGAGTCCGCGTCGAGCACCCGGCGCAAGAAGGGGAAGGCCTCCCCGCTGAGCGCGTTGACCCGTTCGCGGTACATGACGCGTTCGATGTCGCTGAGGAGGGCCGGCTCGAGCGCAGCCGACGAGTAGCCGGCCTGGGCCTTCCAGCGCTCCGAGTTCGCCACCAGGATGCGTGAGTAGCAGGCTGCGGCCACGGATGCGGTCATGACTGGCAGCACCGCGGTGAGGACCAGAGCGCCGCCAGGTGCCCCGTGCAGAGGCATTGGTGCGGCAACGAGGGGCATCGTGGCCAGGGCGATGGCCGAGGTAGACAACAGTCCGGCCCCCAGAATCTCACGGGGAGGGCGATAGCGGCACATCGCCACGATGAGAAGGCTGAGGGCGATCGGGATCCAGGGCAGCCAGCGTGAGGCGGCGGACCCCTCGCTGCCGTTCGTGTAGAGCAGGTAGGCGGTGCAGGCGAGAACGTGCACGACCAGATGCGCCTGCGCCGTGAACGGGGCGCGCAACGGCGCGGTTTCCCTGGCCACGACGATTGTGGCAGTCGCCAGCAGCGCCACGGCCCAGACGCGCGGCTCCCAGGCGCCCGTCGCGGCGATGCTCAGGATCGTCAGACCCACGGACCAGGCCAGGGCCATTCCTGCCAGCGAGAGGGTGGCGACGCGGCTGTCCAGCGACAGTGCGGGGTCCATTTGCTGTTGGGTTCGTTCGAGGTCCTTCATGTCGCTGCTCCCGCGTTGTCCGCCGCGGGCGTGAACGGCACCCGGAGTACGACCGAGGTGCCGATGCCCGGGGAGGACCAGATGGCTGCGGTACCGCCGACGGCGCCGATCCGGGCCGTCACGGAGTTGCGCAGTCCGAGCCGGTCGGCGGGGATGCTGTCGGCATCGAACCCCGCCCCTCCATCGCTGATCATCACCATGAGTTCGCCGTCGGAGGGGAGCACGACCACTTCAACGGCGAGCACGCCCGAATGATCTTCCACGTTCTGCAGGCACTGCCGAACCGCGAGGCCCACGGCGGCGGACCGGGCCGCATCGAGCAGCAGCACGTCCGAGAGCCGGCCGGTCGTGGTGACGTCGACACCTCGTATCGTGGCATCGAGAATTGCCGCGTGCAACGGTGAGGTGTGCGGCATACCGGGCTGTGCGCCCGGCGGCGCCGGCGCGGTCTGCTGCACGAGCTCGTCCAGATCGGTGCGGATGGCGCTGCGCAGCGAGTCGTGCAGCGTGCCGGTCGCTGACGTCGCCAGCACCGCCAGGTGGTTCAGCACGGTGTCGTGCACGAGGGCGGCGTTCCGAACGGCGACGCGGTGTTGCAGGGCGGATTCGAGTTCCACCCGGGCCGCCCGGTTGAGCCGCTGTACCGACGTGGAATCATGGCGGTGAGCCCGCCAGACGAGCAGCAGCGCTCCGGTCGTCAAGACGAAGGTGAGCACGCCGGGCACGTCGAAGGTGAAGCGGTGACCCGCGTGAAAAATCGCCAGGCTCGAGGCCACGACAGCGGTTCCGAAGCCGGCGGCACACCACCGTAGTGCCGCACCGGGGCTCCGCCCGCTCCCGCCGATCAGGATCAGCGCCATCTTGGGCAGCGCCACCGTGATCACATTCGGTACGGGCCAGACCGGCACTTGCGAGGCGAATGTGCGGGAGTGGGCGTACACGGCCACTCCGCCGACCAACAGGAAGAACACGGTGCTGGGAGTCCCCGGCCAGCGAGCTTGCACCGCAAGCGCAACGGCCATGACCAGGGGAGCCACGATGGCGGGCCAGAAGTCCGCGTCAGGATCGTCGATCTGGAAGATCACGGCCATGAGGACGGCGCCACTGAGAATTACGGCTGTTGCAGCCCGGCTCGCCAGGGTGAGTCCATTGTCGAAATCGCGAGATTTCTCGGGCGACGCGGCAGCGATCACGCCTCACCCTCTCTGTGGATCTTGTCCCTCATGGGGTCGCGAAATGTCTTGTTTCCGTACCCCGTTACACCGAAGATCCAGAGTATTTCTCAGCCTTATCGGGGGTTTTCCGAGGACTTTTGTACCCCATTCGGGGCATCGTTACCGAACCGAGATATTTTCGATCTCGATCTGAAAAGTCTGCTATTTGCCGTGACCTAGCCTGAAAAACACCGGATGCGACGGGCTCATTTCAAAATCTACCTTGGATTGGTTTTGCCGCCGCACGTCGAATGCACCCGCTCCCCGAACCACCGAAGGATTTTTCGTGGCAAACATGCTCAACTCAGTACCGCCGGTCGTCATCGCCCGATTCGGCCACCGTCGGGCCAAGCCCCGCGTCATAAGCGTGTACGACCCGAAGCAGGGGTGGACCGACGACTATCGACGCCGCCTGGTGACCTGGGAGCTGGTGGAGGAACTCCGCGCCGCCGGCTTCACCCTCGTGGAGGCGAAGTGGAGGCGCACCATGCGACAGCTCAACCTGTTCCTCATCCCCGTCCCCGACGACTTCCCCACCCGGCGCAGCAACGCATCCACGCGCTGACCGCCCGCGGAAAGGCGCCGTCAGGCCCGGGCGAGAGCGGGGGAGCGTGAACCGATCGCGGCGAGCAGCACCAGCGCCAGAAGCGCACCGAGCAGGGCGCCGGATGTGTTGGCGATCACATCCATGATGGTGGCGTAGCGAGAGGGCAGGAAGATCAGCTGCCCGAGCTCGATGACGCTGCTGGCGGCGAAGCCCACCAGAACGGCCATCCACCAGCGTGCACTGCCGAGAAGGACCACTCCGAGCAGCCCTACCGGCACGAACAACGCAATGTTGGCGGTGAATTCCACGAGCCCGTAGTTGAACCACGTCGGCACGCCGTGCGCATGCAGGTGGGTCAGGACGGTCGTGATGGGGCGGTGCGCACCGCGGTCCACCGGGGTGGGCCAGAATGCGATGAGAGCAAGAGCCACCAGGTACGCAATCGAAAGTACGAGGGCTCCGCGCCGCAGGGCGTCAGGTGAGCGCCGACTGTCAGTGCTCATGCGACTCTCCCTCCTGTGGAACGGGAGAGGCCTCCGGCACGGTTCATCGCGGGAGGACATCACCGTCAACGGACCAAGAGACCAGACTAGCGAGCCGCGGCTGTGAGGCCAATGAGTCAGCGGCCGCCGGGTACCTCGACGCGTTTGGGAAGCAGGAACACCAGGAGCAGGGCGACCACGCTGAGCGCGGCGCTGACCGCCATCGCGAGGGTGGCGCTGTCGGTGAATCCGGTGGCCAACGCCTCGGGGCCGGGTCCGGCCACCACGAGGGTGCCGAAGAACACGCTGCCCACCACGGCGATACCCGCGGCGCTGCCCACACGCTGCATGACGCCCACGACACCGCTGGCCGCGCCGGCCTCGGTGCGGTCCACGGTGGCGACGATGAACGACACGTTCGGGGCGATGAAGGCCCCGCTGCCCAGGCCCGCGATGAACAGCGGCGGCAGCAGGAGCCAGTGAGTGAGATCGGCCGGGTCGGTGAGCAGCAGCACCAACCACACCCAGACGAGTCCAACGGTGACCAGGGCCACGCCCAACACCAGGACGGTGCGGCCCAGTCGCTGGGTGAGTCTGTTGCTCTGCGACGACGCGATTATCGAGCCGATCGCGAACGGGATGGAGACGAGACCGGACTCGAGTGCGGTGTGCCCGAGACCCGCCTGCCAGAGGATGGAGATGGTGAAGAAGATGCTGGTGAAGGCCGCGAAGTAGACCAGGGCCAGAATCACGCCGCCGGTGAAGGCCGGGTGGGAGAAAAGGTGGGGCGGCACAAGCGGGCTCTGGCCGGCTTTACTGACCCGCACCTCCCAGGCGCCGAACGCCACGATCAGCAGTGCGCCGGCGGCGAGTACGAGGTAGGTCCAGAGCGGCCAGCCGCGGTCCTGGCCTTCGATGAGGGGCACGAGCAGCGCAACAAGACCGGCCGAGACCAGCAGGAGGCCCACCCAGTCGATACGGGAGGACGCGGCGGCGCCCGGGGCGGATGCGGTGCCGGTTCCGGACGGCAGCAGAATGGCGGCCGCGATGAGCGCAACGATGCCGATGGGCAGGTTCACCCAGAACACCAGGCGCCAGCCGTTCTCCACCCCGAAGGCCTCGATGATCAGTCCGCCCACGATCGGGCCGAGCGCGGTGGACACGCCGATGACCGAACCCATGATGGCGAACGCCTTGCCGCGGAATCGCGGCGGGAACATCAGCTGGATGACGGCCGTGACCGCGGGCACGAACATGCCGCCGGCGAGTCCCTGCAGCACCCGGGCCACGATGAGCTGCAGCTCGTTCTGGGCCAGGCCGCACGCGAGGCTGGCCACAGTGAAGAGGGCCAGACCGGTGAAGAAGACCCACTTGTGGCCGATGCGGTCACCGATGCGGCCGGCCGGGATGAGCGCCAGGCCGAAGGCCAGAGCGTATCCGGAGATGATCCAGGAGAGGGTTGCCTCCGACGCGGTGAGGCTGGTCTGGATGCTGGGCAGCGCGACGTTGACGATCGTGGTGTCGAGCAGGGCCATGAACATGCCGGCGAGCAGCACGATGAGCGCCTGCCAGGCACGGCGGGAAACCACAGGGGCCGGCGACGCGAGGGGGGAGTCAGACATGGGGGGCCTTCCGGGCGCAGAGGAACAGAAAAACCCCCACTCGTGAGAGTGGGGGTTTCTTCTGTCGGGGTAACAGGATTTGAACCTGCGACCTCGTCGTCCCGAACGACGCGCGCTACCAAGCTGCGCCATACCCCGATGGCCCTGTAGGCCTCGTCAAGTATAACCCCATCGGCTCGGCGGGTTTCGACCAGCCGGTTTCGCCAGGCTCAACCACTGTGGACACGATCGCGCGGCGGCCTGCGTGGTCTCGACAAGCTCGACCCCCGATGGGTCGCGACCCGCACGGCGCTAGACCGGTGCTGGGCCGCGACCAATACGGTGGTCGAGCTTGTCGAGACCCGCACAGGCGACGCCGCGCGTTGGTTTCGGCAGGCTGGTTTCGACAGGCTCAACCACCGTGAGTGCGGTGGTCGAGCTTGTCGAGACCTTGCTACTGCTTGCCCACGACCACGATCACTGTGCCGCCCGGAATGGCGGGGGAGCCCGCCACCGGGTTCATCACCGTTACTCTGCCCACCTGGGCAGGGTCGGTGACCGTGTCTTCGAGAACCTGCACGCCGAAGCCGCTCAGCGATCCCTTGGCCTGATCCAGTGTCTGGCCCACCACATTCGGCAGCAGCACCTGGGATCCGTTGCTGGTGTACGCGGTGATGATCGATCCGATGCTGGCGGAACCGCCGCCAGCCGGGTCGGTGCGGGCCACCATGCCGGCGGGTAGCTCGGAGTCGGTGATGCCGCCGTCGGCGAAGCCGAAGCCGGCGCTCTCGATCTTGCTCTTGGCGTCGCCCATGCTCAGACCACGCACGTCGGGAACGGAGACCTGGGCGCCGCGGATAACGTTGCCCGAGGCGGCCTCGAAGTCGTCTCCGCCGTATTTCTCGTTGGCGGCGCTCATGATCACCGGCCAGATACGGTGTCGGGCCGTGGCGGCCTCCCTGCCGTACAAATCGGCGTCGTCGTCACGTTGGTTCTGAAAGCCCTTGACGTTCACGACACCGACGACCGTGGCGACCTTAGTGCTTGCCCCACTCATCCAGGTGGCGAGAGCATCGTCAGTGGTGCCGGTCTTGCCGATCATCGGCACCCGCGGGGAGGTGTTTCGGTAGGACTGTGTGGCCGACCCCTCGCTCATCACCCGTTGCATGGCATAGGCCATTCCGGCGGCGACGGCCGGCTCCACCGATTCGGTGCAAGTGGACGCCGGTGGGGTGATCTCCGTTCCATCGGCACCGACGATCCGGTCGATCACGATGGGGGAGCAGGTGGTGCCCTTGTTGGCAATACCCGCGAAGGCCACGGCCATGTTCAACGGTGCCACCTCGTTGGTGCCCAGCACCGATGAGGGGGTTTTGCTCAGCGGGTCGCCGTCCGCCCGCACGACGCCGAAGGATGTTGCCATGTCACGGATCTTGCAGAGGTCCAAGCGCTTCGCCATGCCCATGAACCCGGTATTGATGGAATCGATGGTCGACTTCAGGGCGGTGTAGTTTGTGCCGCTTTCGTTGCCGTCATTGCGAGGGTTGTACGACCCGGCGGACTGCGGTCCGTCGCAGTAGTCCTGGAAGGTGCCCCAGTTGGACTTGCGGGCCGAATCGACTCGTTCGCCCAGCGCGTGGCCTTCCTTGAGCCACTCGGCCAGCGTGAAGACCTTGTAGGTGGAGCCAGGCTGGAAGCCCGTCGAGCCACCCTCGTTGTAGTTGGTGTTGTAGTTGATGCCGGTGTACTCCGGGCCGGGGGCCTCCTCCAGCTGGGTGTACTTCTTGTTCTGCGCCATCGCGATCACCCGGCCGGTGCCCACCTGCACGCTCGTGGCCACGGCGCCGACGTCCCAAGAAGCCGTCATGGGTACCTGGGCGTTGATGGCGTCCTCCGACGCCAGCTGCAGGTCGAGGTCGAGGGTGGTGTAGATCTGGTAACCGCCGCGACGGAAGTTGAGCATCCGCGTGTCTTCGTCGGCGCCGAAGGTGGGATCGCTGCGCAGCACGTGGGTGACGTAGTTGCAGAAGAAGCCAGCGCCGCCGGCGGTCTGGCAACCGGTGGAGGGCTCGGTGATCTGCGGTTCGATGGGGCTGGCGACTGCGGCCGCATAGTCGTCCGCGCTGATCTTTTTGTACTTGAGCATCTCCCGCAGGATGTAGTCCCGGCGGTCCTTGTTCGCGGCGTAGCCATTTGCGGTGCCGTTCGTCTCGCTCTCGGGCCGGTCCAGGCGGAACTTCTCCGGGTTGTTCACGATGGCGATGAGGCTGGCGGCCTGCGGAAGGTTGAGAGTGGCTGCGCTGGCGTTGTAGTAGTACCGGGCGGCGGATTCGATGCCGTACACGGTTCCGCCGAAGCCGGTGATATTGAGGTAGCCCTGCAGGATCTGGTCCTTGCTGTACTGCTTCTCCACGCCGATCGCGAGGCGCATCTCCTTGAGCTTGCGCTCGGGGCTGGTCTTGGTGGCGTCATCGAAGCAGGCATCCAACTTGGCCTGATCGGTCATGATCTCGCACTTCTGCACAAGAACGTTCTTCACGTACTGCTGGGTGACCGAGGACCCACCGGACACATCGCCACTGGGGGTGAGGGTCGACAGGGCGCCGCGGATGGTGCCCTGCAGGTCCACGCCGCCGTGCTCGCGGAACCGGGGGTCTTCACCGGCGACGACGGCATCGAGCACGAACGGGCTCATCGATTCGATGCCCACCTCGACGCGGTTCTGGTCGTAGAACGACGCGAGCGGATACGGGTTGCCATCGTTCTGCACCGCGTAGATCGTGCTCACCTGCGAGAGTTCCTCGATCGCCAGGTAGTTGGGCAGGTTCTCGAAGGCGTTGATGGTGCTCGTGGTGGCCATGCTCGAAATCGCCAGTGCCGGTGTGATGGCCACGGTGACCAGCAACCCGGCGACCGCGCTCATTGCGACCAGTCCGAGAAGCCCGCCGAGCGCGCCACCGAATGTACGTTTGTTTTCCCCCATAAGCGTGAGCCTATGCCAGAACGGCCTGATCCCGCCGTCGGAGGGGGGCCCCAGCTTGGGGGTCGAGGGGCGGAATTACGCGGCGGTGAGGGTGAGCATGGTCGCTTCGGGCGGGCACGCGAAGCGCACCGGTGCATAGATCGAAGTGCCCAGTCCCGCCGAAACATTGAGGTACGAGGTGCGCAGGCCCACGTTCCACAGGCTCAGGCCCTTGACCTGGCGGCGCGGAATATCACAATTGGTTACCAATGCCCCGTACTTGGGTATGCACACCTGTCCGCCGTGGGTGTGACCGGCCAAAATCAGCTGCGCGCCGTGGTTCACAAACGAGTTCAGCACCCGCTGGTAGGGCGCGTGCACCACTCCCACGGTGAGGGTCGAGCGTGGGCCGGTCGGCTCTTCGGGGTCAGGCCAGGTCTCCTCGGTGAGCGGGTCGTTGCCGCGCAGCTCGTCGATGGCGCCGGTGATGAGGTCGAGACGGTCCCGGCGGATGTGCGGGTCGTCCACACCGAAGAACTCGAGGTGGGTGCCGTTGATGTCGAGCGCATCCGCCGCGTTGTTCAGGTCGATCCAGCCGAGCTCCGCAAAGACCCGGTGCAGGTCGTCGGTGTCGAGCTCGATGTGGCGGGCGCGCAGCATCGATGGGCCGCCGAAGTACTTGAGCGGGTTCTTCGGCTGCGGGCCGAAGAAGTCGTTCGACCCGTTCACGAAAATGCCCGGGATGCCCGCGAACGGCTCCAGCGCGTACTCCACGCCGGCGATGCCGTCTTCGTGGCCCAGGTTGTCGCCCGTGTTGACGACGAGGTCGGGCTTGAGGGCCGCGAGGCCCCGCACCCAGTCCTGCTTGTCGCGCTGCCACGGAGCCATGTGCAGGTCGGAGAGGTGCAGTACCCGGATCGGGTCGGAGCCGGGCGCGAGCACGGGAACCGTGACCTCGCGCAGAGTGAACCGACGTCGTTCAACGAGGGACCCCCACGCGAACGCGGCCAGACCGGCCGCGGTCACGGCGGCGGCCGACGCGACGATGGCGCGTCCGGCGCTCAACCCGCAGCCCCCATCTTGCCGACCACGATGGTTACGGTTCCGCCCTTGGTCGCCGGGGTACCGGCGGCGGGGCTCATCGAGAGCACCTTGTTGTTCTGCGTCGGGTCGGTGACGGCCTGGTCGGTGGTCACCACGCCGAAGCCGTTCAGCGTGGCCTTGGCCTGGTCGGCAGTCTGGCCCACGACATCGGGAATGAGAACCTGGTTGCCGTTGCTGGAGTACACCGTGATGGTGGCTCCCACGCTGGCGTTGGAGCCGTTACCGGGGTCGGTGCGTGCCACGGTGCCGGCCGGCAGCTCGGAGTCGGTCACGCCGCCGTCGAGGAACTCGAAGCCGGCGCCCTCGATGGCGCTCTTGGCATCCGCCATCGACTTGCCGCGCACATCGGGAACGGCCACCTGAGCGCCCTGGATGACGTTGTTCGAGGCTTCGTCGAAGTTGTCTCCACCGTACTTGGCGTTGGCGACGCCCATGATGTCCGGCCACATGCGGTGTCGGGCGGTCGCGGCGGATCCGCTCTCGAAGTTGTACTTGCTCGCACGCTGGTTGGCGTCGCCGGTAACGCTCACGACGCCGACCACGGTGGCGACCTTGCTGCTGGCACCGCTCATCCAGGTGTCCTTGGCGCCGTCGGTGGTACCGGTTTTGCCGATCATCGGTACCCGCGGGGAGGTGGAGTTGTAGGACTGCGTCGCCGAGCCCTCCGTGAGCACGCGCTTCATGGCGTACGCCATGCCGGCGGCCACGGACGGCTCAACCGACTGGTTGCAGGTGGACGCGGGCGGCGGGATCTCGGTGTCGTCGGGGCCGACGATGCGGTCGATGACCACGGCAGAGCAGGTAGTGCCCTTGTTGGCGATGCCGGCGAAGGCCACCGCCATGCTCAGTGGTGCGATCTCGTTGGTTCCGAGCACCGAGGAGGCGCCCTTCTCGAGCTCGTCGCCGTCGGCACGGTGCACGCCGAATGCCTCGGCGGTGTCGCGGATCTTGCAGAGATCGAGCTTCTTGGCCATGCCGAGGAAGCCCGTGTTGATCGAGTTGATGGTCGACTGCAGGGCGCTGTAGTTGGTGCCGGACTCGTTGGCGTCGTTCTTGGGGTTGTAGCCCGGGAACGTCTGCGGTCCGCTGCAGTAGTCCTGGAAGGTGCCCCAGTCGGACTTCCGAGCCGAGTCGACCCGCTCGTTGAGGGCGTGGCCTTCCTTCAGCCATTCCGCGAGGGTGAAGACCTTGTAGGTGGAGCCGGGCTGGAAGCCGGCGGAGCCGCCCTGGTTCTTGTCGGTGTTGTAGTTGATGCTCGTGTACTGCGCGCCCTGGTTGAGAACATCAGGGTCCTGGCTGTAGATCTTGTTCTGCGCCATGGCGAGAACCCGGCCGGTACCCACCTGGACGCTGGTGGCAACGGCACCCACGTCCCAACCGTCGAAGGTCTCCGGCACGTTTTCGGAGATCGTGTCTTCGGCCGCCTGCTGCAGGTCGAGGTCGAGCGTGGTGTAGATGTCGTAGCCGCCGCGACGGAAGTTCGTCATGCGGGTGTCTTCGTCTTCACCGAACGTGGGGTCGGTCTTGAGGATCTGGGTGACGTAGTCACAGAAGTAGGCGCTGCCACCGGCGGTCTGGCATCCGGTGCTCGGCTCGGTGATGCTGGGCTCGATCGGCGCGGCGATGGCGGCGTCGTAGTCTTCCTGGCTGACCTTCTTGTACTTGAGCATCTCGCCGAGGATGTAATCGCGGCGTTGCTTGTTGTCCGCGTAGCCGCTGGCGGCACCGTTGGTCTCGCTGTCGGGCCGGTCGAGACGGAACTTCTCCGGGTTGTTCACGATGGCGATGAGGCTGGCCGACTGGGAGAGCGTGAGGTTGGCTGCGCTGGTGTTGAAGTAGTAGCTGGAGGCGGCCTCGATGCCGTACACGCTGCCACCGAACAGGGTGATGTTGAGGTAGCCCTGCAGAATCTCGGGCTTGGTGTATTCCTTCTCCACGCCGATGGCCAGGCGCATCTCCTTGAGCTTGCGCTCAGGAGTCGTGGCGGTGGCCTCGTCGTAGCAGGCGTCGAGCTCGTCCTGGTCGGTGAGGACCTCGCACTTCTGCACGAGAACGTTCTTGACGTACTGCTGGGTGATGGAGGAGCCACCCTGGGTGCCGCCGCCGGTGACCGTGGACAGGGCGCCGCGGATGGTGCCCTGCAGGTCGACTCCGCCGTGTTCGTAGAAGCGCGGGTCCTCGCCGGACACCGCGGCATCCTGGACGAACTGGCTCATGCTCGCCAGCGGAACCTCGACGCGGTTCTGGTCGTAAAAGGACGCGAGAGCGTAGGGGGCGCCGTTGTCCTGCACCGCATAGATGGTGCTCTTCTGGGACAGCTGGTCGACCCGGAGGTAGTTGGGCAGACTCTCGAACACGTTGATCGTGTTGGTGGTGGTCATGCCCGTCACGGCCAGGGCGGGGGTCACGGCGACAGTAACCAGAACGCCGGCGACGGCGCTCATTCCGATAATGCCGAGGAGACCGCCGAGCGCTCCACTAACCGTACGTTTTTTGGCAGACATACAATTGAGCGTAAGGGACAATTCTGAAAAACAGCCTGAATCGGAGCCGCATGACTGCCTGGGAGTACCTCACCACCCCGCTGATGATCCACAACACTGCCGCGATCCTCAACAACTGGGGATCGGAAGGCTGGGAGCTCGTGCAGGTCGTCACCGGCCCCGAGGGTGGACTCGTCGCCTATCTCAAGCGTCCGGTCGCCGGCGCAGAAGGAGCATGACAATGTCACAGGTAGAAGCTCGCCTCGCCGAGCTGGGAATCGAACTGCCGTCGGTCGTTCCGCCGGTCGCCTCTTACGTGCCCGCCGTCGTGAGCGGCTCGCTGGTGTTCACCTCCGGCCAGCTGCCGATGGTCTCCGGCGCTCTGCCCGCCACCGGCAAGGTCGGCGACGGCCACGGCCTTGTGCCGGCCGCTGACGCCAAGGAGTACGCCCGGCAGTGTGCGCTCAACGCGCTTGCCGCCATCCAGAGTGTGATCGGTTCGCTCGACCGCATCACCCAGGTGGTCAAGGTCACCGGTTTCGTCGCATCCGCCCCCGACTTCACCGGCCAGCCCGGCGTCGTGAACGGGGCCTCCGACGTGCTCGGCGAGATCTTCGGCACCATCGGCGTGCACTCCCGCTCCGCCGTGGGCGTGGCCGTGCTGCCGATGGACTCGCCCGTCGAGGTGGAGCTCATCGTCTCCTTCGCCTAACCCGCCACTTCAGGGCATCGTCGGTCGAGCTTGTCGAGACCCACCGGGATCTCGACAGGTTCGATCCTCGACAGGCTCGATCAACGTGTCGCCGGGTCTGTCTCGATCAGCGCGCCGCGGGTTTATGAGGCGGAGGCGGCTTCGGGGCGCGGATGGCTGGCCGAGAACGCCGCGCCGGCACGGGTAGCCAGCGCCTGTGCGGGAAGTTCCACCCAGCGGTACATCAGCTGTGCGAGTACCAGGCTCAGCGGCACCGAGATGAGCGCACCCCACCACCAGTGCTCCGGGCCGAAGAGCTGCGCGAAGGTGACCACCACGGGGAAGTGCACGAGGTACAGGCTGAAGCTGATGGCGCCGAGCCAGCCGAGCAGCCGGCCGCTGAGTAGCCGTTGCACCGGCGGCCACAGGGCCACGGTGGCGACGATGAGCACGGCTCCCGGCACCCGCAACGCCAGAGCCAGGGAGTTCCACGGCTCGCTGAGCAGTGGACGCGCCAGCCAGTAGCCGATGAGCAGCGCCGGCCCCAGCACCGCGATCAGGCTCCACACGAGCGTGCCGCCTGGCCGCTTCAGCAGGCGGGCCGAACGGGCCTGCAAGGTGGACAGGTTGGCGGCGATGAGCGCGCCGAGGCCGAAAGCCGGGAGGTACATCAGCGGCTCGGCGCCGAGGAGATACCCGATGGTGGAGACGCCGAGCATGACCGCAACCCAGGCCAGCGTCCACCGCCGGGTGGCCACGGCCAGGATCACTCCCACCGGCAGCAGCAGCGAGAACCACATCTCCCAGGCCAGCGACCACAACGGCGGGTTGACGTCGGGGCGGCCGGTGAACCCCACGATGCTGGCCTCGCGCAGCAGATTGCCGATGCCGAGGTCGGGGCTGCCCTGCTTCGCCATCCAGGCGCCTTCGTTGCCCGTGATCGTGCGGGGCACTAGGAGGATCCAGACCGCGGCCAGCGCCACCGAGACGATGACCGGGATGGACAGGCGGATGATGCGGCGCGGGTAGTAGGCCAGCCAGTCGTAGCCGTGGACCGGCGCGATAGTCGGGGCCGTGGCCTCGGTCGGCGGGCTGTCGACCGTGGCGACAGGCGCGACCGAGCCGGTGTCGCCCGGTGTTGCGGCATCCGGTGTTGTGCTGTCGGGGGCCGAGATGTCCCGGGCGGTCGCGTCCAGTGCGGCGGTGTCGGGGGCCATGGCCTCGGTGCCGTCGGCGCTGCCGGTGCGCGCTCCTGCGGCGCCCCGGGTCGGACGCGGAGTCCACGGCCAGCGGCCCAGCGGGGACAGCACCAGCACGAAGCCGCTGAGCACGAAGAACACCAGCACGAACTCCGGGCCGGCGAAGAAGATTTTCAGGGGGGAGAGGGTGGCCCACCAGCCCGTGGAGAAGATCGCCACATTCGCGCTCGACGAGTACGCGGCCGAGACCGACGGGGCGGTCATCGACACGTGGTGCACGAGCACAACGACGGCCGCGACGCCCCGCAGGGCGTCAAGGGCGACGAGACGGGTGCGGGGTTCGGCGGCAGACATCCGCTTCACGCTAGAGCCCCTTCGTGAACGTTTCCTCCATGCACACCCGCGAGCCGTGAGCTAGACCGGTCCCGGGCCCCGGGACGGTGCTGAACTCACGGCTCGCGAGGGGTCAGCGCATGCTGTCGGTGATGATCTGCATGATCGAGGTGTCGGCGAGGGTGGTGGTGTCCCCGATCTCACGGCCCTCGGCCACGTCGCGCAACAGGCGCCGCATGATCTTGCCCGAGCGGGTCTTCGGCAGCTCGTTCACGATGTGGATCTCCCGCGGCCGGGCGATCGCTCCGATCTGCAGCGTCACGTGTGCGCGGAGGATCGCGCTGATGTCGGCGTGGCTCGCCGCATCCGTCTGGCTGTACTTGATGATCACGAAAGCGACCACCGCCTGCCCGGTGGTCTCGTCGTGCGCACCCACCACCGCGGCCTCGGCCACCGTGGCGTGCGCCACCAGCGACGACTCGATCTCGGCCGTGGACAGCCGGTGCCCCGACACGTTCATCACGTCGTCGACCCTGCCGAGCAGCCAGATGTCGCCATCACGGTCGAGCCGGGCGCCGTCGCCGGCGAAGTACAGCGGGCCGTTCGGCGCATCCTGGAATTTCTCCCAGTACGTCTCGATGAATCGCTCCGGGTCGCCCCAGATGCCGCGCAGCATCGACGGCCACGGTTCGGTGACCACGAGCAGGCCGCCGTTGCCATGCCCGACATGGTGGCCGTCTTCGCCGATCACATCGATGGAGATGCCCGGGATCGCGACCTGCGCCGCGCCGGGCTTCGTCTCGGTGATGCCGGGCAGGGCGCTGATCATGATCGCGCCGGTCTCGGTCTGCCACCAGGTGTCGACCACAGGGGTGAGCTGGTTGCCGATCACCTCGCGGTACCACATCCAGGCCTCGGGGTTGATCGGCTCGCCCACCGATCCGAGCAGGCGCAGGCTGGTCAGGTCGAATTTCTGCGGTTCCTGCCGACCGATCTTCATGAAGGTGCGGATGGCGGTGGGCGCGGTGTAGAGGATGCTCACCTGGTACTTCGCGATGATCTCCCACCAGCGCCCAGGGTGCGGGGTGTCGGGGGTGCCCTCGTAGAGCACCTGGGTGGCCCCGTTGGCCAGCGGCCCGTAGACCACGTAGCTGTGCCCGGTGATCCAGCCCACATCGGCCGTGCACCAGAAGACGTCTTTCTCCGGCTTGAGGTCGAAGACGTTCTTGTGGGTGAAGGCCACCTGGGTGAGGTAGCCGCCGCTGGTGTGCAGGATTCCCTTGGGCTTGCCCGTGGTGCCCGAGGTGTAGAGGATGAACAGCGGGTTCTCGGCGGGGAACGGCTGCGCCTCGTGCTCGGCGTCGACGGCGGCGAGCTCTTCGTGCCACCACTTGTCGCGTTCGTTCCATTCCACGCCGCCGCCGGTGCGTTCCACGACGAGAACGGTGTGCACCGAGGAGTCGCCGCTGGCCAGGGCGGCGTCCACTGCGGGCTTGAGCGGGGTGGCCCGACCCTTGCGGTAGCCGCCGTCGGCGGTGATCACGACCACGGCCTCGGCGTCGTCGATGCGGGAGCGCAGGCTCTCGGCGCTGAAGCCGCCGAAGATCACCGAGTGCACGGCGCCGATGCGGGCGACGGCGAGCATCGCCACGACGGCTTCCGGGATCATCGGCAGGTAGATGGCCACCCGGTCGCCGGCGCGCACCCCGAGGCCGAGGAGCACGTTCGCGGCGCGCTTGACCTCGTCGGTGAGCTGCGCGTAGGTGATCGAGCGGGAATCGCCCGGCTCGCCCTCCCAGTGCAGCGCCACCCGATCGCCATTGCCGGACAGCACGTGCCGGTCGAGGCAGTTGTAGGCCACATTGAGCTCGCCGTCGTCGAACCACTTCGCGAACGGCGGGTTGGTCCAGTCCAGCGTGCGGGTGAACGGCTTGTGCCAGTGCAACAGTTCGCGGGACTGGTCGGCCCAGAAACCGAGCCGATCTGCTGCCGCATCCGCGTAGAGAGCCTCAGTGGCCACCGATTGGGCGGCGAACTCTGGAGAGGGCGGGAATCGGCGGGACTCATGGAGAAGATGGTCGATTTGCACGCTCATGATGGTTCGCTCCTTTGCGAGTTCAGGCAGTGTCGAGGCGCCGGGGCGACCTCATCCCTGAACCCTACACGGCCCGCGCAACACGCTCGAGGGCATTTCTCGGCGAAAGAACCACCGAATTTCTGCCCGGGATACATTCGGAAAACCCTTCTCACGTGGCTTTCTTTTCATGTCCTCATTTAGGGGGACCCAGGGGACTTGCGCATCTGGTTTTCCCAAGTATGCTTGAGCTTGTCTGAACGAAAGTTTTGACCTGTGGTGCGCTTGGTTCCCCCCAATCAGCGCACTGCCGAGGCGGCACCTGTTCCCCCCAATAGGTGCCGCCCCCCTCTTTTTAACGGCGCGCCCGTGTCTCTCAACGACACGCCCGCGCTTTCCCCCGCACGGCTCGCGCGCCCCACTGCGAATCGTGCACCTGCGTGACCAGCTGTACCGCTTCATCGCTGTATCGGCCCCCTCCAGGCACACCTGTTGCCCGGCCGGACTTCTGAGCCCCCGCACGCCGGGCGCAGTCGTCCGACCGGGCAACACGTGTCTCTCCACCCGGGCGCTGCTCCTCCACAGCCGGGTGCCGACCACGCCTCTGCACAACAGCGGATGGCTCCCCTCCCGCCGGCCACCCAAGGCCGTAGCGTGCTCGAATGCCAGAGCCCTTCGTCGCCGTGCCCTCCTACCTGAGCCGGCCCAGCCCCGTGACCGTCAGCACAGCCCCGCATCCGGCCGCGGCTGGGGGAGACCCCGCCCGTGACCGGCCGGACGCGCAGCCAGGTCGCGCCCACGGGATGGTGGATGCGGCGCCGGGCCGGGCCCTCGACCCCATGCCGCCCGTGCTCACCCGCGCCGATGTGTCGGTGCTCGGGCCGCTCGCACCCTTCGCCCGCGACGGCGCCGTCACCGATCTGTTCGTCAACGGGGAGGCCGGCCTCTGGCGCGACGCCGGTCACGGCCTGGTGGCCGCGCCGGACTGGCACAGCGACGAGCGCGGCATCCGGGACCTCGCCGTGCGGCTGATCGCGCTCGGCGGGCGCCATATCGATGAGGCCAGCCCCTGCGTGGATGTGCGTCTGGCCGACGGCATCCGCGTGCACGCCGTGCTGCCCCCGGTCTCGAGCACGGGCACCCTGCTCTCCATCCGTTTGCCGCGGGTGCACCGCCTCAGCCTCGACGCCCTGGCCGCCGCCGGCATGTTCGGTGCCGGTGAGGCCGCGGCCGCCCAGCTCGGCCGGCTGCGCGCCGCGGTGCTCGACCGGCAGAATCTGCTCGTCACCGGAGCGGCCGGCAGCGGCAAGACCACCCTGCTGGCCGCCCTGCTGGCCGAGGCTCCGGCCGACGAACGCATTGTGGCCATCGAAGACGTCGCCGAGCTACGCATCGACCACCCGCACGTCGTGGGCCTGGAGTCACGGCAGGCCAACCTTGAAGGGGCCGGCCGGATCGGACTGGAGAGCCTGCTGCGGGAAGCGCTGCGGATGCGGCCGGACCGGTTGGTGCTCGGCGAGTGCCGTGGCGCCGAGATCCGCGAGCTGCTCGGCGCCCTCAACACCGGGCACGATGGTGGGGCCGGCACCCTGCACGCCAACTCCCTGGGAGACGTGCCCGCCCGGCTCGAGGCGCTCGGCGCGCTCGCCGGGATGAGTCCGGCCGCCGTGGCACGGCAGACCGTGAGCGCCATCGGCCTGGTGCTGCATCTCGAACGCCGCGGCGGCACCCGCCGGCTCGCCCAGGTGGGCCGGTTCGTTCTCGACGCAGCCGAACGCCTGAGTGCGGTAGAGGCATGACCAGGCGTGCGGCGGCGGCCAACCCGATCGATGAGGTCGCCCGGATCGCCGAACGCCTGGCCGTGCTGCTCGCGGCCGGAGTCTCGCCGGTCTCCGCCTGGGACTACCTCGTGCCACCTGCCGGCGTCGACCCGCCGCAGCGGCCGTCCCGCGGCATCCTGATGCTCCGCGCCCTCGGCCGCAGAACCGCGCCCCGCCACGGGCCACCCGGCCGCACACCCGTCGGGCGGTTTGGCCGGTGGTTGGGCCGGGCGCCGGTCGACGCCGGCTCCCGCGCCGTGCTGCTGGCCGCCGCGCGGGCGGCGCACGCCGGCGAGAGCGTGTCCGAGGCGATCGCCCACGAGGCGCGGCAACTGCCCACCCAGCCGGCGGATGCCTGGCGGGCGCTCGCCGCCGCCTGGGAGGTCGCGACGCAGGCCGGTGCCCCCTTGGCCGGCTGTCTGCGCGACCTGGCCGGCGCGTTCCGTGACCTGGGCCAGCTGCACCGCGACCTGGCGGTGGCGTTGACCGGACCCCGGGCCACCGCCCGGATGGTGCTGGTGCTGCCGCTGGTAGCGCTGCTGTTCGGCGCGCTGCTGGGCTTCGACACCGTGCACACTCTGTTCTTCACCGGCCCGGGCCTGGGGTGCCTTGCCGCGGGCTTGCTGCTCATGCTGGGTGCGTCCCGGTGGAACCGGGCTCTCGTCGCAACGGCCGGGGCCCAATTGACGGCTCCCGGCCTTGAGCTGGACCTCACCGCCATCGGGATGGCCGGAGGAGGCTCCATCGACCGGGCGCGCGATATGGCACGGCAGAGCGCCGAACGGTTCGGTCTTCGCCCGGTTCACACGGAGATCGCGGCCGACACGGTGATCGAGCGGGTGCTCGAACTTTCGGCGAGAGCGGGCATCCCGGCCGGTGAACTGCTGCGCAGCGAGGCCGACCAGGCCCGCCGGGATGCCCGCAGCGCCGGCCGGCAGCGCGGCGAATCGCTCGGCGTCGCCCTGATGATCCCGCTCGGGGTGTGCGTGCTGCCGGCCTTCATGCTCGTGGGCGTGGCGCCGCTCCTGCTCAGTGTGCTCTCCTCCACACTCACCGGCTTTTAGCGACGGCGCCGCGCGGCGAGCTACTGCGCAGCGAGGCCGCCCGATGCGTCGGGGGAGGGAGTGATGAGTAGCGTGTGGGCGCGGGTGGCCGGGTTGGTCATGCCGAAGCTGCCCCCGTACTTGCGTACATAGGCTCCGTCGATCTCGTCGTGCACGGGGTCGTCGGGGTGCACAGACGAGAAGACTGCCGGCGACACGTGGTCCTCGATGCGCACGAGCCCGCGCCCGGCATCCCGTGCCCGGGGCAGCCATCTGCTCACGCCGCCATACCCCGCTCCGGACCGTACGTACACGTCGGCACCGACCCGCACCATCCACACGGTCACGAATGGGCGGATGCTGCGGTCCGCACGCCGGGAGGCGATCTGCAGCTCGGCCGCACGGTCGACGAGCTCTAACTCTTCGGCCGACCACCGTCGGGTCATGTCGCTCATTCAGCGGCCTCCTCACTCAGCGCTGACGCCTCCTCCACAGTCTGCCGCGCCGGCCCACTCTGCACAGACGGGCCGGTGCCGCCCTGCGGCCGTTGACGCCGGCGCAGGATAGCTGCACTCGGGCCATTCACACCGCGTCCTGTACGCGAAAGGAGATTTTCCATGACCGCTCTCAACCGCCCGCCTGCTCTGCCAACGGAGCATGATCCGGGAGACGATGAAGGTGCCGAGATCACCGCGCGGGCCTCGTCACCGTCGCGATACAGCCCCAGCACGGCGACCGGGGTACGCACCGGACTCGTCCGCATCCGCACGGTTCGCTCCAACACCCGCAGGGCGCTCCTGCGTCTCAAGGACGATCGCGGGGCCGCCACGGCGGAGTACATTGTCGCCACCATGGCAGCGGTGGGATTCGCCGGGCTGTTGATCGTCATTCTGCGCGGCGACGAGGTGCGCGGCATCCTCACCGAGTTGGTGCGCAGTGCGCTCACGGTGGGGTGACGCGCAGCGGGGCAGTGTCACGGCCGAGTTCGCCGCGCTGCTGCCGGCCGTGCTGCTCCTGCTGGGCTGTTGCCTGGGCGCGGTGCAGGTGGTTGGCCAGCAGGTGCGGCTGGCGGATGCCGCAGGGTCGGCGGCCCGGCTGCTCGCCCGAGGGGAGGGATCTGGTGCGGCGGCGGGGCTGGTGTCGGGTCTCGGCCTGAACGCTACCCTCACTGTGCAGCATCAGGGCGAGTTCGTCTGCGCCCAGCTCCGCGCCGTGAGCGCCTTCGGCCCGTTCGCCGCCGTGGGGCTCACCTTCGGGGCGCGCTCCTGCGCTCTGGCGGGCGGCCCGTGACCACGCCGGTGCGGCAGCCACGGGAGCACGGCTCGGGTTCGGTGCTCGCCGTGGCCGTGGTGGGAGCGATCGCGGCGGTGACGCTGCTCCTCCTGCCGATTCTCGGCCTGCTCACGATCGGCCAGACGGTGCGCGCCGCGGCCGACGCATCCGCGCTCGCCGGGGCGGACACGGCGGCCGGGCTGGTGCCGGGGGTGCCCTGCGAGTTGGCGCAGCGGGCGGCCGACCTCAATTCGGCGCGACTGGTGGCCTGCACGGTCGACGGCCTGGTGGTCACCGTCACGGTGACCAGGAACGCCGGCGGCTTCGTGCTGTCGACCCGGGCGAGAGCCGGGCCTCCCGCCGAGCCCGATTAGCCAGCCGGACGATTCAGTCGTCTAGGACGACGAGCCGGACGCTTCGAAAACGGCCTCCAGATAGCGGTAGTCGACGGCCGTGGGACGTTCGGGGTGTTCGGTGGAGTCGAACTCAAGCCCGGCGGCGCGGGCATAGAGGTAGCGCTTGCCGTGCGAATCCGACGGAATCTCGATGCGGGGCCGGGGATCGCCGGATTCGAGGAATTCCGTCGTGACGGTCTTGCCCTCGAGCGGGCCATCGGTGAGTTTCGCCGTATATGTGTCGTGCGTTGCTGTACCCATGTCTCCATTCTCCGTCTGGGCCCCCAGGAGGCAACCCCCAATCCGAATCCGGCGCTCGGGCAACGCCGGGCACCGCACGCCCCAGCGCATTTCCGGGAACATGTGCGGCGCCCGGCACAGGCCTTGCGTCGGGCCACAGTCGAGCTACCGTGGAGGGGATTCGGAGCCCTCCAGCGCGGTCTCGGTAGGCGCACACCCGATTCCTGTGTGTATGGTGTGGCTTGGTCGTTACACAGACCGTTACCTATAAAGAGGAGTCTGGTGCCAGGCACTAAGAAGCTGGTCATTGTCGAGTCGCCGACCAAGATGAAGTCGATCGCCGCCTATCTGGGCGACGGATACGAGGTTTTGTCGTCGGTCGGTCACATTCGAGACCTGATCGAGCCCAAGAATCTGCCGCCGGAGCTCAAGAAGGGCCCGCTGGGCAAGTTCTCCGTCGACGTCGACAACGGCTTCGAACCGTACTACGTGGTCTCCGACGCCAAGAAGAAGACGGTCAGCGACCTCAAACGAGCTCTGAAGAACGCCGACGAACTCCTCCTCGCAACTGATGAGGACCGCGAAGGCGAGGCCATCGCGTGGCACCTCCTCCAGGTTCTCCAGCCCAAGGTTCCGGTCAAGCGGATGGTGTTCCACGAGATCACCAAGGACGCGATCATCGCGGCCACCAACAACACCCGCGACCTCGACACCGCGCTCGTCGACGCGCAGGAAACCCGGCGCATCCTCGACCGTATCTACGGCTACGAGATCTCGCCTGTGCTCTGGCGCAAGGTGGGCCCCGGCCTGTCCGCCGGCCGGGTGCAGTCCGCCGCCACCCGCCTCGTCGTGGACCGCGAACGCGAACGCCTCGCCTTCGTCTCCGCCGGCTACTGGGACCTGTTGGCCCAGCTCGCTCCGGGCGCTTCCACGGAGAACGGCTTCCAGGCCAAGCTCGTTCGCCTCGGCGGCGAACGCATCGCCACCGGCAGCGACTTCGACGACACCGGCAAGCTCAAGCCGAAGGTCGTCGCCGCGACCCTCGACGAGGCATCCGCCCTCGCCCTCGCCGATGCCCTCAAGGTGCCCGGTGTGCCGATCACGGTCACCAAGGTGGCCTCCAAGCCCTACCGTCGCAGCCCTGCCGCGCCGTTCACCACCTCCACGCTGCAGCAGGAGGCCGCGCGGAAGCTGCGCTTCACCGCCCGGCAGACCATGAGCGTGGCCCAGTCGCTCTACGAAAACGGCTACATCACCTATATGCGTACCGACTCGCCGTCGCTGTCGCAGCAGGCGATCACCGCCGCCCGTAAGCAGGCCGCGTCGCTGTACGGTCCCGAGACCGTACCCGCGAGCCCGCGCCTCTACAAGGGCAAGAGCAAGAACGCCCAGGAGGCGCACGAGGCCATCCGCCCGTCGGGTGACACGTTCCGCACCCCGGCGTCACTGGCCAGCTCGCTGCGCGGCAACGACTTCAAGCTCTACGACCTGATCTGGAAGCGCACCGTCGCCAGCCAGATGGCGGATGCCACCGGATCGACCGCGTCGGTGACCATCGCCGCCGGGCCCACCGGTCAGGCCGCGCACCCCGCCGCGTCGGAGGCGCTCGCCGAGTTCGCCGCCAGCGGCACCGTGATCACCTTCCGCGGTTTCATGCTCGCCTACGAGGAGTCGAAGGACGAGGAACGCAACGCGTCCACCGACGCCACCGAGTCGAAGCTGCCGCCGCTGGAGGAGGGCCAGGCCCTCACCCTCGTCGAGGTGGAGGCCAAGGGCCACGAGACCACCCCGGCCGCCCGCTACACCGAGGCCAGCCTGGTGAAGAAGCTCGAAGAACTCGGCATCGGCCGCCCGTCCACGTACGCGTCGATCATCTCCACCATCACCGACCGCGGCTACGTCACCCCGCGCGGCCAGGCTCTGGTGCCCAACTGGATCGCCTTCTCCGTGGTGCGCCTGCTCGAGGAGTTCTTCTCCGATCTGGTGGAGTACGACTTCACCGCCGAGATGGAAGACGACCTCGACCGCATCGCCGGCGGCACCGCCGACCGGGTCGACTGGCTGACCAGCTTCTACTTCGGTTCCGAAAAGCACCGCGGGCTCCGTCAGGTGGTCGACAACCTCGGTGAGATCGACGCCAAGTCGATCAACTCGATCCACATCGTCGACGACATCACCCTGCGCATCGGCAAGTACGGCCCCTATCTCGAGGTCGTCGACCCGAGCGCGGGCCCGGATGTCACGCCCCGCCGGGTGAACATCCCGCCGGACCTGGCACCCGACGAACTCACCCCGGCCAAGGCCCGTGAGCTCGTCGACGCCCCGGTCGTGACCGACCGCGTCATCGGTGTGAACCCGGACAACGGCAAGGAAATCGTCGCCAAGGACGGCCGATTCGGCCCCTACGTGACCGAGCTCGAGCCGCCGGCCGACACCGACGGCCCCGGCGAGACCGTGGACCCGCTCACCGGCGAGGTCACCCAGCTGGCCGACGCCACGGTGACGGCCGCGGCATCCGCTGCCGGCGCCAAGCCCAAGCGCAAGGCCCCGGCCAAGAAGGCCGCCGCCGCGGTGAAGCCGCGCACGGCGTCGCTGTTCAAGTCGATGGACCTGGCCACGGTGGACCTCGACACCGCGCTGGCGCTGCTCAACCTGCCGCGCGTGGTGGGTATCGACCCGGAGACCCAGACCGAGATCCTCGCGCAGAACGGCAAGTTCGGCCCGTACCTGAAGAAGGGCGTCGACACCCGCTCGCTCACCAGCGAAGACCAGATCTTCGAGATCGACCTCGCTGGCGCCATCGACCTGTACAACCAGCCGAAGTACGGCGCCCGCCGTGCGTCCAGCGCGCTCAAGGACTTCGAAGAGCCCGACCCGGAGAGCGGCAAGGCCATCAAGATCAAGGACGGCCGGTTCGGCGCCTACGTCACCGATGGCATCACCAACGCCACCATCCCCAAGGCCGAGAGCGTCGAGGAGGTCGACTACGAGCGCGCCGTGCAGCTGCTCGCCGACAAGCGGGCCAAGGGCCCGGCGGTGAAGAAGGCTCCGGCCAAGAAGGCGGCCCCGAAGAAGGCTCCCGCCAAGAAGGCCGCCGTGAAGAAGGCGCCGGCGAAGAAGGCCGGCAGCACCACCACGACGGCCGCCAAGCGCGCACCCGCCAAGAAGACCGGTACCTCGTCCGCGACGCCCGGCACCGCGCCGCGCGCCGAACGCACCCCGGAGCAGAAGGCCGCCACCGCCGCGAAGGCAGCGGCCACCCGGGCGGCCACCGCGGCCGCGAAGGCGGCCCAGGCTTCGCAGTCGTGACGGATGCTGTGACGCCCGGCCTGTTCATCACCCTCGAGGGTGGCGACGGGTCGGGCAAGAGCACCCAGGCCCAGCTGCTCACCGACTGGCTCCAGGCGCAGGGGCGCACGGTCGTGCGTACCCGCGAGCCCGGCGGAACCGAGGTGGGTGTGGAGATCCGCGAGATCGTGCTGCACCACCGCGGCGAGGTCTCCCCGCGCGCCGAAGCTCTGCTCTACGCCGCCGACCGGGCCCAGCACATCGCCACGCTGGTGCGGCCGGCGCTCGCCCGCGGTGAGATCGTCATCCAGGACCGCTACCTCGACTCGTCCGTGGCCTACCAGGGTGCCGGCCGGGTGCTGGGTGGCACCGAGGTGCGCGACCTCTCGCTCTGGGCGGTCGAGGGTCTGCTTCCGCACCTGACCCTGCTGCTCGATCTCGACGAGACCGCCGCCCGCAGCCGCCTCGACGCCGACAACAAGGTCTTCGACCGGCTCGAGGCCGAGAAGGGCGAGTTTCACGCCCGGGTGCGAGCGGCCTTCCTCGACCTGGCCGCTGCGGAACCCGACCGCTTCCTGGTGCTGGATGCCGCAGCGCCGATCGACGAGATCGCGGAACGCATCCGCGCCCGCGTTGCCACCCTGCTCTAGCCGCGGCTCCCGGCTGCGGTGAGCTGCCAGTTGCGGCCGCTTTGCGGGCATCGAGGGGGCATCACCTGGCAACTCAGCGTGTCCAGCGGTTGCTCGGCGACCTTGGAGCGCATCCGAAGCCGGACAGCTTCTGAGGGCACCGGCTTGTCGGCGGGGCCGGGTACCCTTGTTGAATGGCAGTGTGGGACGACCTGACGGGTCAAGCAGACGCGATCGCCATCTTCCGTGCGGCAGCAGAACGCCCGGGAGCGGTCGCCACTCTGGAGCGCCCCGACGGTGACACGGATGCCGCCGCAACCGCTGACCCGGACGCCGCGCGCGCCGGAACCGCGAGCCCCTCTTCCACCAGTACCTCGGCGTCGATGACCCACGCCTGGCTGATCACCGGGCCGCCCGGCTCCGGGCGCTCCAACCTGGCGTTCGCGTTCGCCACCGCGCTGCTCAGCGACGGCACGCCCCAGGGGGACACGTCCACTGGCCGCCTCGTCGACGCGCGCACCCACCCCGACCTCACCGTGCTCAGCACCGAGGGCGTCATCATCAAGATGGAATCCGTGAAAGAGGCCGTAGCCCGGTCGCAGTACTCCCCATCGGTGGGTCGGTACCGGGTCGTTGTCGTCGAAGACGCCGACCGCATGGTCGAGCGCACCTCCAACGTGCTGCTCAAGGCGCTCGAGGAGCCGCCGGAGCGCACCGTGTGGATCCTCTGCGCCCCCAGCGAGGCCGACCTGCTGCCCACGATCCGCTCCCGGGTGCGCACCGTGCGCCTGCGGGTGCCGAGCATCGCCGACGTGGCGACCCTGCTCATCCGCCGCACCGGCGTGGACCCGACGATCGCCGAACGGGCGGCGCGGGAGGCACAGAGCCACATCGGAATGGCCCTGCGGCTGGCGACCAACGCCGAGGCCCGGGCCCGCCGGGAGGAAACCCTGCGTGCGGCCCTCGGTCTCACCGGGGTGTCCAGCGCGGTGAACGCCGCCGCCCGGCTGCTGGCCATCGCCGGCGACGACGCCAAGGCGATCACCCTCGAGCGCGATGCCACCGAGCGTGAGGGTGTGCTGCGCTCGCTCGGTGTGGAGCCGGGCCAGTCTGTGCCGCCCGCGCTGCGCGGCCAGATCAAGGCCCTCGAAGACGACCAGAAACGCCGCGCCACCCGCAGTCTGCGGGACGGCATCGACCGGATCCTGGTGGATCTTACCTCGCTGTACCGGGATGTGATGATGGTGCAGTTGGGCCGGGACGACACCCTGATCAACCTCGAATTACTGCCCGAACTCCGCCGCGCCGCGAACGCCTGCGCGCCGGCCGCGACCGTGGCCACGATGGATGCCATCGCCCTGGCCCGGCAACGCATCGAAGCGAATGTGGCCCCGGCACTGGCACTCGAGGCCATGCTGGTCTCGATGATCCGCCGCTGACCCGGCCTGCCGCCGATGTTGACGACACCAGACGAAAATCCGAAGAAGGGGAACCCGTGAGCAAGCGCACACGCGTATTCACGACCATGGCGGCCGCGGTGGCGCTCACGCTCGGACTGACCGGCTGCGTGCCGTGGTTCCTGCCGCAACCGGCGCCGTCCACCTCCACTCCCACCGGGGAGAACGTGGAGGGCGACCTCGCCCCCTTCTACGGCCAGGTGCTGGCGTGGACCGACTGCGAGGACGGCATGCACTGCACCACCGCGACCGCCCCGCTGGACTGGGACGACCCAGCCGCCGGGTCGGTCGACCTGGCGCTGGTGCGGCACCCCGCCACGGGTGACCGGATCGGGTCCCTGCTGGTCAACCCCGGCGGCCCGGGCGGCTCCGGTTACGACTTCGTCAAGGACTCCGTGGACTACGCGACGGATGCCGCACTGCAGGCCCGTTACGACATCGTCGGCTTCGACCCGCGCGGGGTCGGCAAGTCCTCGGCCGTGGCCTGTTACGACCCGGCGCAAATGGACGAGTACCTGTATGGGCTCACCACCGCCGAGCGTGGCAGCGACGCCTGGCTCCAGGAGCAGGAGGCCAGCGCCGCGGGCTTCGCGGCCGCCTGCGCGGACAAGACCGGCGCCTTGCTCGGCGAGGTCGACACCAAGAGCGCCGCCCGCGACCTCGACCTGCTCCGCGCCGTGCTCGGCGACAAACAGCTCAACTACCTGGGCTTCTCCTACGGCACTTTCCTCGGCGCCACCTATGCGGAGCTGTACCCCGACAAGGTCGGCCGCCTCGTGCTCGACGGCGCACTGGACCCGTCCACCAGCAACTTCGAAGTGACCAGCACCCAGGCCAAGGGGTTCGAGAGCGCGCTGCGGGCCTACCTCACCGACTGCCTGGCCGGCAAGGACTGCCCGTTCGACGGCACCGTCGACGACGCCATGGCCACCATCTCGGCCTTGCTCGCCTCGGTCGACGCCAGCCCCATCACCGCCTCGGACGGCCGCCAACTCGGCGCGAACTCGCTGCTCACCGCCATCATCTACCCGCTCTACCAGGCCACCGCGTGGAGCTACCTCAGCGACATGTTCGAGGGCGTTTTGCAGGGCAGCGCCGACGGCGCCATGCAGTTCGCGGATGCCTACAACGGCCGCAACGCCGACGGCACCTACCTGGACAACTCCACTGAGGCGTTCATGGCCATCAACTGCGTGGACTACGCCTACAACGCCGACCCGGCCAGCATGCGGGCCGAGGCCGCCCAGATCGAGCAGATCGCGCCCACCATCGGCAAGTACATGGCCTACGGCGACATCTCCTGCGCGGCGTGGCCGTACACCTTCACCGGAGAACGCCAGGAGATCCACGCCAGCGGCGCCGCCCCGATCCTGGTCGTGGGCACCACCAACGACCCGGCCACACCGTACGTGTGGGCGCAGAACCTCGCTGCACAGCTGGACAGCGGCCAGCTGGTGACCTACGAGGGAGAGGGGCACACGGCGTACAACAAGTCGAACTCCTGCGTGAACGACGCCGTGGACAACTACCTCATCGACGGCACGGTGCCCGCGACCGACCCGATGTGCTGACCGGCTCCCGCCCGGCATCCCACTGGGCGGGCCGTTTGCGCCGCGTGCAAGAATTGAGCCATGGCTATGGGAGCTGACGGAGTGGGGCTGCGGGAGCGCAAGCGCCTCGCCACGCGCCGGGAGATCCAGCGGGCCGTGCTCACCCTCTGCTCCGAGCGGGGCATCGACAAGGTCACCATCGAGGAGATCAGCCGGCACGCCGACGTGTCGCCGCGCACCTTCTTCAACTACTTCGCGTCCAAGGATTCCGCCCTGGTCGGCGACGAGCTGGAGCTGGCCTGCGACTCCGACATCGAGGCGTTCGTGGCCGCCGGACCCGGCGATGTGCTCACCGACCTGGCCACCCTGCTTGCCCAGAGCCTGCAGAACACCGACGGCGACCGCGAAATCCACGAACTGCGCCGCGCGGTGATGAAGGAGAACAGCTACCTGTTCACCATGCGGATGGCCACCCTGCGCAACTTCGAGGCCGGTCTGCAGGCCATCGTGGAGCGCCGGTTCGCGGCCGACGACCCCCGCCTCGCCCAGAACCCGCAGGCGTTGTCGCAGCGGGCGTTGCTGTTCACCCTGGTCGCCATGGCGGCAACCCGGCACGCCTGGCGGTGTTGGGCAGAAGCGGACGATTGCAGTCCGCTCTCGGCGTGGGTGGCCAAATCGTTCCGCGAGCTGTACACGGTGACCTCTCCGACCGACTAAGCTTGGATGCTGTGTCACCGAGCGTTCTTGCGCAAGGAAGAATTCGGTCTCACGCCGCCTTAGCTCAGTTGGTAGAGCGATTCACTCGTAATGAATAGGTCATCAGTTCGATTCTGATAGGCGGCCCCACCAAGGACCGAAGCCGAGAGGCTCCGGTCCTTTTTTCATCCCCTGCGCCAGCACGCTCATAGCCCTTGGTAGTGCCATGCATAACTCCTGCTGGATTCGGCTACATCCCGGTCAGGCAGCAGATCCAGCAGTGGGTATCAGAGAATTGCAGGAGTTGTGCTCCAGGCCGCGGGTGGCGGGCCGGTGAACGCGTGGCCGCGGTAGGGTCGAGGCGTGCCTGACTGGACCGAACACGTGATCTGGTGGCACGTGTATCCGCTCGGCTTCGTCGGAGCGGACGTCACCGGCGTCGACCGCCGGCCGACGCACCGGCTGCGGATGCTCGTACCCTGGTTGGACTATCTGCTCGAGCTCGGCGCCAACGGCTTGGCCCTCGGCCCGGTGTTCACCTCCCGCACGCACGGTTACGACACCACCGACTACCTCGAGGTGGATCCCCGGCTCGGCGACACCGCTGACCTCGAGTACCTTCTTGCCGAGGCGCACAGTCGCGGTATCCGGGTGATGCTCGACGGGGTCTTCAACCACGTGGGCCGCGAGTTCGGACCGTTGGTCACCGCGCTCGCCGACCCGGCCGCGCCCGAGAACGCCCTGTTCCGGCGCACGCCCACGGGCGACCTGGTGGCGTTCGAGGGGCACGACGCCCTGGTGACCCTCAACCACGCCGACCCGGCCGTCGCCGACCTTGTCGCCGGCGTGATGACCTACTGGCTCGACCGGGGTGTCGACGCGTGGCGCCTCGACGCCGCCTACGCCTTGCCCGCGGAGTTCTGGGCGGGCGTGCTCCCGCGGGTGCGCGACCGCCACCCGGAGGTGTACGTGATGGGCGAGGTGCTGCACGGCGACTACGCCGAGTTCGTCGCCGCATCCGGGGTCGACGCCGTCACCCAGTACGAGCTGTGGCAGGCGATCTGGCACGGCCTGGCCGAGGCCAACTTCTTCGAGCTGGACTGGACGCTCACCCGGCACAACGCGTTCCTGGGCGCCTTCGTGCCGTACACGTTCGTGGGCAATCACGACGTGACCCGGCTGGCCAGCCAGATCCCCGACGCGCGCCACCAAGCGCATGCCCTCGTGCTGCTGCTCACCCTGGGCGGCACCCCGGCCATCTACTACGGCGACGAACGGGGCCTGCAGGCCGTGAAGGAGGAGCGCGCCGGCGGCGACGATGCGATCCGGCCGGCCTATCCGGAGAGCCCCGCCGACCTCGACCCGGCCGGTGCTGCCACGTTCGTGCTGCACCAGGAGCTGATCGGGCTGCGCCGGCGGCACCCGTGGCTGCACACGGCCACGAGCCGGCCGCTCACCCTCACGAACACCGGGTACGTGTTCGAGGTGACCGACGGCAGTCATCGCCTGGTCGTGGCGCTCAACCTGAGCGACGAGGCCTTGCCGGTCGACACGGATGCGACCCCGCCGCTGGCCGGCACGGCCGACGCAGGCCCGGCCGGGGTCACGGTACCGCCGCACGGCTGGGCGATCTTCGGCTGAACGATGCGACCTCGCTGGTCTAGTGCCGGTTGCCCTTCAGTCGAACGGCCCACGGCGCCCGGAGATCGTCGTGGCGCAGGTTTGTCGTCGTGGCGCACGTTTGTGTGGGGTTTATCTCGCGCCGCGAGACGGAACGTGCGCCGCGAGCATCCGCGCGCTGGCACCGGCACTCGCGCGCATGGTTGACTCAGGTATGGCTGAAACAGGACGCGAACGGGTCGAAGCGGATGCGCGGGCGCGCGGACTCGAGATCGACATCGTCGAGCGGCCCCCGGCCGACAGCCTCGAGAGCGCGGCCCGGCTGCTGGGGATTGAACCGGCCGGCATCGTGAAGTCCCTCGTGGTGAAGCGGCACGACGGCGACTACATCTTCGTGCTCGTGCCCGGCGACCGGCAGATCAGCTGGGCCAAGCTGCGCGCGCTTGTGGGCGTGAACAAGCTCTCGCTGCCACACGAAGACCTGGCGCTGGCCGCCACCGGCTACTCCCGCGGCACCATCACCCCGCTGGGCAGCAGCACCGCCTGGCCGGTGTTCGCCGACGAGCGGATGCGCGGCACCCGCGTGGCGATGGGCGCGGGTGAGCACGGCTACTCGGCGTTCGTGGACGCGGATGCGCTGATCACCGCGTACGACGCCACGGTCGCCGACATCACCGACGAGCTCAAGCCCCGCTCCTAATCCGAGTGACACGCCCCTCGCGACCTGGGACTTAAGCACGTGTCCGGGGCTCTTTGGGGCTTTGCTCACGGTTCGCGGGGATGGGTGCGCTCGCCGTCGCCTCCTAGGCTGGGGAGATGGCCGACCCGCGCACTCCGACGAACGACCACCGCACAGCGACGAACGTCCCGCGCACGCCGATGAACGACCGGCTTGTTCCCGCGAAACCGGCCGGGCCAACGCGCCGGCACAAGATGCTGCTGCTGGGCGCAGGTCTGCTGGTGGTGCTCGGCGGCACGGCCGCGGTCGGGTTTGCCCTGACCGGCTTCGGCGCAGCATCCACCTCGTCGTTGGTGCCCACCCTGCCCCCGTCCGCCGCGGAACCTGCGCCGGCGGCATCGCCCACCGACTCCGCGGAGCCCGGCGAAGCCGCCGAGCCGGCCGCGCCGGTGCCATCCCCTGCCCCCGTGGCCGTCTTCCTCGGCGACTCCTACACGCAGGGCTATGGCGCGGTGCCCGTGGAGCGACGCTGGTCCTCGTTGGTGGCCGCGGACGCCGGATGGACCGAGGTGAACCAAGGCCTGGGTGGCACCGGGTATGTGACCCCCGCGGACCTGCACGCCTGCGGCCTGGACTACTGTCCCACCTATGTAGAGCGGGTGCCGGGCGTGATCGCTGCCGCCCCCGACATCGTCGTGGTCGCCGGCGGGCAGAACGACCGCTGGGCGTTGGCCGGCAACCCCGATCAGGTGCGGGCGGCGGTCGACGCGACCTTCGACGGCATCCGCCAGGGGTTGCCGAATGCTCGCATGATAGCCGTGGGCCCGTCGACCGCCGAAGCGCCAACGGCGCTCATCGTGGAGCTGGACGGCTGGGTGCGGGCCGCCGCCGAGCGCGTCGGTGCGGAGTACGTGAGCCTGATCGAACCCGTGCTGATCGAGGAGGCGATGATCGCGCCTGACCGGGTGCACGTGACGGATGCCGGCTATCGCGCCCTCGCTGACCGGGTGCTCGCGCAGACCAACCGGTGAGGCTGACCGGTCAGCGGGGCAAGCGGCGGTCCTTGACCACCAGGACCACGAAGACGTAGAGGCCCACCAGCTGCCAGAGCGCACGGAACAGCAGGTCGGTGGGGGAGTTGCGGAGGCAGAAGTCGGGCGGGGGCGGGGTCGCCGGCCGCGTGGAGGAGACGGGACTCGGCACGACTCGCTGGTGCTGAGCCGTGCGCCGGGGGAGAAGCAGATTCTCGCTCACGGGCGTCAGCGTACGCGCGGCCGGTGACGGCTCGGCAAACGGCAGGTGACGCATCCGGGACGCCGCAACTCGCTGGTTGAGCTTGTCGAAACCAGGTGGCGCACCCGCCAGCCCGGTTGTCGTCATGAGACCGGCTTCCGGGGTCTCCTCAGGAAGTGCACTTCCTGTGGAGACCTCGTGACGTGCGTGCATATCGCTGCCCCGTCGCTGGTCGAGCCTGTCGACTTGTGCTGAGCCTGTCGAAGTAGACCTCGTGACGTGCCTCGAGATCCGCTCACCGGGTCTCGACAAGCTCGACCAACGTATGGGTGCGTTCTACAGGCCAGCCCGACGAGTCTCGGCGCGACCGGTGTGGTGCGCAGACTCGGCTGCTGCGACCTACTCGGGGTTGCCGGGGCGCACGGCGGCCGTGTCGGCCACGTCGATGCGCGTGACCCCGTCGGACTTCTCCTCCACGGTCACCCGCGGCGCGGCATCCGCCTCGCTCGCCTTGGGTGCGGTGGTGAGCTGGTCGTGGCGGTTCTCGTCGAAGGATTTTTCGCTCATGAACGGCACAATAACACGCCAATCGGGGGAGCCGCCGGGCCGGTTCGCTAGGCTCGCAGCATGACTGAAGCACTTCGATGGGGAATCTTGGCCACGGGCGGAATCGCCCACCAGTTCGCGGGCGACCTGGTGAAGAACGGTTTCATGGTGCAGGCCGTCGGCTCCCGCAGCCAGGCGTCGGCGGATGCATTCGCCGCCGAATTCGGCATCCCCACCGCGCACCCCTCCTATGAGGCGCTCGTGGCGGACCCGGAGGTGGACATCGTCTACGTGTCCACCCCGCACCCGTTCCACGCGGCCAACGCCGCCCTCGCCCTCGAGGCCGGCAAGCACGTGCTCGTGGAGAAGCCGATCACCCTGAACGCCGCCGAAGCGCGCACCCTGGTGGCGCTCGCCGAGAGCAAGAACCTGCTGCTGCTCGAGGCCATGTGGACCCGGTTCCTGCCGCACATGGGGCGCATCCGCGAACTGCTCGCCGCCAACGCGCTCGGCGACGTGCACACGCTGCTCGCCGACCACACCCAGGACCTGCCCGACGATCCGGAGCACCGCATCAACTCGTTGCCGCTGGGCGGCGGCGCGCTGCTCGACCTCGGCATCTACCCGGTGTCGTTCGCGTCGGCACTGTTCGGTGCGCCGGAGAAGATCCTGGCCGCGGCCACGTTCAAGGACACCGGGGTGGATGCGCAGATCGCCAGCGTGTTCCGCTACCCGGGCGGGCAGATCGCAACGCTGCACTCCGCGAGCGACACCAAGGGACCGAACACCGCGAGCATCCTCGGCACCGCCGGACGCATCGACATCGACGCGGTCTGGTATTCGCCCACCTCGTTCCGCGTCTACGACAGCAACAACGAGGTCATCGAGAGCTATGACACGCCGGAATTCGTCGGGCGGGGCATGCACTTCCAGGCCACCGAGGCCGAGCGTCTCGTGGCCGCCGGACTGATCACCAGCGAGCTGCTGAGCACCGCCGAGTCGGTGCAGATCATGGAGACCCTCGATGAGATGCGCGCGCAGATCGGTCTGGTCTACCCCGGCGAGTAGCCGTCCGCCGGGTGACCGTGCCGAAGCGGGTCGACCGCTTAGACCGCACGGCCGGTGAGCCCCGTGGTGCTGGATGCGCCCACTAGAGCGGGCGCATCCAGCTAGTCCGGGCGCTCGGCTCGACGGAGGGGGCTCACACCCTCGCTCGCTAAAATGCGGTGGTGGATACTCCAGAACCGACCGTGCCGAACTCAGGGGACCCCTCGACCGACCCGTCCGGGCAACCGACCGAACGCATCGGCACCGCGGATGCCGCCGCCGCGCCGGCCGCCCCGGCTGGGGAATCCACCCAACGCCTTGAGGCCTCCACCTCTGACGGAGCCGGGTCGGGCGCTCCGGCCGGCACCGGCGCAGCCGCCGGCACCGGCGCATCCGCGAACCTCGCAGCCCTCTGGGCCAACCGGCGGCTGCGCGTCATCCTCGCGGCGGCCGTGGCCTTCGTGCTGCTCGGCAGCGGGGCCATCTGGGCGGGCGCCGCCACCGGAGGCCTCGAACCGCGGGCGGTTCCCGCGGCCGGGACCATGAGCACCCCGACCCCCACTCCCACTCCCACCCCGACCACCCCGGAGTTGCGACCGGCCCCCGCGTCCGCCACCACGGCTAGCCCGCTGCGCACCTGCTCGGTGGCCGACCTGGCCGGCGACTCCCGGCTCGGTGACTTCCAGGCGCAGGTCGTGAACGCCGCTACCGGCGAGATCCTCTTCGACCGCGGTGGCAACACCGCATCGCGCGCCGCCAGCGTGCTCAAGGTGCTCACCTCCGCGGCCGCCCTGAGCGTGCTCGGACCGGATTACCGCGCCACGACCACGGTTGTGGCCGGCAGCGAGCCCGGCCAGATCGTGCTCGTCGGCGGTGGCGACCTCACCCTGTCGAGCACCCCCACGGGTGACGAATCGTTCTACGAGGGCGCGGCCCACCTCGACGCCCTGGCCGAACAGGCCCGCACCGCGGCGGAAGGGCCGATCACCTCGGTGGTCCTGGACTCCTCCTACTTCGGTGACCCCGGCTGGGAACCCAGCTGGGACCGCAAGGAGCAGACCGACGGCTACATGCCCGAGATCACCGCGCTGCAGGTCGACGGCGACCGGAACGACCCCTACCGCAGCACCTCCGCGCGCAGCGACGACCCCGTCGCCCGCGCCGGCGCCGCCTTCGCCGATGAACTCGGCGGCGACGTCAGCGTGAGCGTGGGCACCGCCCCGGCCGGAGCCACCGTGCTCGCCTCGGCGCAGTCCCAGCCGGTGTCGGTGCTCATCAAGCAGTCCCTGATCGTCTCCGACAACGCCCTGGCCGAGATGCTGGCCCGCCTGGTGGCCGTCGAGGGCGGCTCCGGCAACACCTTCGGCGCCATCGAGCCCGCCGTGCTCGCCGGGCTGAAGGGGTACGGCATCGACACCACCGGCATCCGCATCGTGGACGGTTCGGGCCTGTCCGACAACAACGCGGTACCCCCTGCCTACCTCACCAAGCTGTTCCAGAAGATCAACGCCCGCGAGGGCAACCTGGGCGTCATCTTCGACGGCCTGCCCGTCGCCGGTGGCGACACCGGGTCCCTGTCGTACAGCGACCGGTTCACGGGCGCCAACGCGGATGCCGACGGTGCCGTCTTCGCCAAGACCGGCTGGATCGACACCGGCTACACCCTCTCCGGCATCATCAACGCCGACGACGGCACCACCCTGACCTTTGCCGTATACGCGCTGGGGGATGTGGGCGATAATGCGAAGCAGGCGATCGATACCATCACGACGGGGTTCTTCCGCTGCGGGAACAACCTCTCGAACAACTGAATCTCAACGACAGGAGTGCTTCCGTGACCCGCGCACTGATCATCATCGACGTTCAGAACGACTTCACCGAGGGCGGCGCCCTGGGCGTCGCCGGCGGGGCGGCGGTGGCCGAGGCCATCAGTGCGCTGCTCACGGCGCATCCGCACAGCTACGAGCACGTCTACGCCTCGCGCGACTGGCATGACGCCGAGGGCGGAAACGGCGGCCACTTCGCGGTGGACGCCGAACCCGACTACGTCGACACCTGGCCGGTGCACTGCGTGGCCGACACCCCCGGCGCCGAGTACCACCCGGCGTTGCACCTGCCCGAGACCACGGTGCATATCCTCAAGGGCCAGGGCCAGCCGGGCTACTCGATCTTCGACGGCGTCGACGCCTCGGGCCAGAAGTTCGGCGAGTTGCTCATCGCCGACGGCGTGACGGATGTCGATGTGGTCGGGCTGGCGACCGACTACTGTGTGCGGGCCAGCGGGCTTGACGCCCTGGACCACGGCCAGCACGTGCGGGTGTTCACCGACCTCGTGGCCGGGGTGGCGCCGGAGTCCAGCGAGAAGGCACTCGCTGAACTCGCGCACGCCGGCGCGGTGCTGGCGACCTCGGAACTCGTCGAGCAGGCCTGAGTTCGCGGCGACGCATCCCAATAGAGTCCGCCCTGCAGGAGTTGCACCGTTGGTGCCTCTCCAGGGCCTCCGCCGGGCCCTGACGTGGTATTTCGGGGCCGGGCGGGTTTTTTTACGGGTGGGTGCATCCGAACGGGGGTCTCTTCCGGAAGTAACGGGTAACGGGTAAACCGACAGGTTCCCGCTCTCGTTTCACTGACTGGAGGAAACCATGCGCAAGACCCTTATCGTCGGCGTCGCAGCCGGCGCCCTTGTCGCCCTGGCGGGAATCGCCCCGGCGAACGCCGCAGACGACGTCGCCCAACTCTCGGTGTTGCACGGGGTTCCCGGCCTCACCGTCGACGTGTACGTGAACGGCGACCTCACCCTCGACAACTTCGAGCCCGGCGACCTCGCCGGCCCGCTCGAACTGGCGCCAGGCACCTACACGGTGGCGATCACGGCCTCGGATGCCGCGGACGCGAGCTCGCCGGCCATCGGCCCAGTCGACCTCCCGTTGGAGGGCGGCAAGAACTACACCGCCGTGGCCCACCTCGACGCCGCCGGAACGCCCACCGCCACCCTGTTCACCAACGACATCAGCACCGTCGGTGCCGGTGAAGGCCGGCTCACCGTGCGTCACGTGGCCGCGGCTCCAGCTGTGGACATCCTCGCGGGCGGCACGCCGGTGATCACCAACCTGAGCAACCCCAACGAGTCGCTGCTCACCCTGCCGGCCGGCACGGTATCGGCCTCGGTCGCCGCGACCGGAACCACCGACCCGGTGGTCGGCCCGGCCGACGTGAACGTGGCCGAGGGAACCAACACCATCGTCTACGCCTGGGGCAGCCTCGCCGACAAGAACCTGGCGCTGGCCGTGCAGACCATTGACGGTCTGCACTCCAACCCCGACGGTGTCCCGGCCGGCAGTGCCGGCCTGGTCGCCACCAACCAGCCCGGTGACGCCACCGGCTGGTGGATCGGCGGTGCGGCCCTCGCCCTGGTGCTGGCCATCAGCGCGGCAGCGGTCTACGGCACCCGTCGCGCCGAGGCGCGACGGTAGCGGAAACCGATACGGAAAGGTCGGGTCACGGTGAGCGCGTTCGGGATGCCCACCGTGGCCCGCGCCGCGCGGGAGCGGGGCCCCCAACCGGCCCGCTCCGGCCGGCCCGGCCGGCCCGCCGTGGGCACCGCCTTGGTCGGCGGGCTGCTGGCGGGGCTGCTCCTGCTCAGCGGATGCGCCGCCCCGGGTGGGGCGCCGGCCGGCACTGATCCTGTCGGCGGCGCCTTCACCGGCCTGGGCGGCCCCGCCTCCGCCACGCTTCCCGGCAGCATACCGGGCGGCTCCCCGGCCCCCGATGTGCAGGCCGCGGTCACCGTGCCGCGGATGACAGCATCCCCGGCGCCCTCCCCGGCGGCCACCGTGCCCCGGCAGTCCGCAGCCCTGGCCGCGCAACCGGCTCCGGTCAGCGCCCCGGTGCGGGTGCGGGCCGACGCCCTCGACATCGACATGCCCATCGAGGCCGAAGGCCTGGGCGACGGTGGGGCGATGGCGCTGCCGGCCAACCCGGCCGTCGCCGCCTGGTACCGGTACGGATCCGGTCCAGGCAGCGCCGCCGGCGCCACCGTGCTCGCCGCGCACGTGGACTCCCTCGCCTACGACATCGGCCCGTTCGCCGCCCTGGCCGATGCCCCGGTGGGAACGGAAATCGTGTTGGAGACCGCCGACGGCGGCGCGCACCGGTACACCGTCGCATCCGTCGAAAGCCAGAAGAAGCCCGAGGTACCGTGGGCGAGCGTCTTCGACCGCACCGGGCAGCCCCGGCTCACCCTGGTGACCTGCGGCGGCGAGTTCGACTACGACGCCCGGCGATACCTGTCGAACGTGATCGTGACGGCGGTGCCTGCGCCATGACCGGGGCCCGGATGCTGCGATGGATGACGCCCGAACGGGGCGTGCGGGAATCGGCCGGTCGTGGTTATGCTGGTCGCACTTGCGAGCCGGCACCAGCGGGTCGCGAGGAATGAGATGGACACCCGCACCACGCGGCATCGATCCCGGAGGCCACACGGCTACGTGAGCGCACCCTACGCGAACAGCACCGACGACGAACGCGACCTCGCGAGCCTGGTCGCTGCCTTTCGCGCGGGCGACGAACGGGCGCTCGCCGAGACGTACGCACGCTGGTCGTCGCTCGTGTACACCCTCGCGATGCGTTCGCTGGGCGACGCCGGCGACGCCGAGGACGTCACCCAGAAGGTGTTCATCGCCGCCTGGCGCGGGCGCGGCGGCTTCGACGAGGCCCGGGCACCGCTGCCGGCCTGGATCGTGGGCATCGCCCGGCACTGCATCGCCGACGCTCACGAGGCCCGGGCCCGGCAACGGCGCATCGAACAGAGCCTCGTCGACGACGCCGACACCCTCGCCGTCGACGAGTCGGCGGATGTGGCCGAACGACTTCTGCTGGGCGAGGAACTCAACCGGCTCGAACCTGTGCCGCAACGGGTGATGCGGCTCGCGTTCTACGAAGACCTCACCCACGTGCAGATCGCCGATAGCCTCGGATTGCCGCTCGGCACCGTGAAAAGTCATATCCGCCGCAGTCTCACCCGGCTGCGCACCCGATTGGAGGCGAACGATGACGCATCTTGACCGCGACACCCTCGCCCTGGTCGCGCTCGCGGAGCTCGAACTCAGCCCCCAGGAACGCGCCCATCTGGCCGACTGCCCCGGCTGCACGGGCGAGCTGGATGCGTTGCGCCGCACCGTGTTGATCGGCCGCAGCGCCGGCAGTGTCGACCTGGTCGAACCGGCGGATGCTGTCTGGGGGCGCATCCACGCGGCCCTCGGGCTGTCCGAGGACGTGGTCGGGGTACCGCGACTGGCGGCTCCGCAGGACGCCGCGGCCGCGGAGGAGCTTGTTGCGGACGGTGCTGCCGTGCGACCGGAAGGTCCCGTGGCGGCCGACGCTACGGAGGTCGATCCGAGAGGTGAGAGCGACGAGGTGCCGTGGGCTCCGGGCGCACCGAACGGTCCTGGTCACACGGGCGCCGCGGTTCCGGGCGCTGGGCATCGTCACGTGACCGGCGGGGCGGCGCGAGGGCCGGCATCCGTCGTAGATCTCGGCCGCCGGCGGCGCCGCTGGCTGCCCCTGGCCGCCGCCGCCTGCGCGGTGGGCCTGGTGGGCGGCATCGCCGCCGGGGCCTGGTGGCAGGCGACCCGGCCGCCCGCGCCGGTGCCGGTGATCGCCGAGGCGCAGCTCGACGCGCTTCCCGGCTGGACGGCCAGCGGCAGCGCCGCCGTGGAAGAGGACGCGGACGGCCGGCGCGACGTGGTGGTGGACCTGACCGAGGGCGACGCCACCGCCGGGCTGCGCGAGGTGTGGCTGCTCACCGCCGACGCGACCGGGCTCGTGAGCGTGGGGCTGCTCGACGGCTCGAGCGGCCGGTTCAGCATTCCGGCAGACCTCGACCTGTCCCAGTACCCCGTGGTGGACGTCTCCGCCGAACCCGACGACGGCAACCCGGCGCACTCGGGCGACTCAATCGTGCGCGGCACCCTGCACGGCCTCTAACCGCGCCAGGGCGCCGCCGGCTCGCCCCGAGCGGGGGATTGTGACCGACCCGCCCGGGGAACAGGATGGCGGCATGGCCGCCCACCCGACATCCGCCCGCCCCACCCTCGCCGAGACCGACCGGGCGACGACCCCGCGGCGCTGGTGGGTGGCGTTGCTCGTGGTGGGGTGGTTCAACCTCGTGTCGGCGGTGGGCGGGGGCGTCGGCCTGATTCTCGGCAACGGGATGGGCATGCCGCTGAGCTGGCTGGACGGCACGCCGTTCGACTCGTTCGTGATCCCCGGGCTCGTTCTGCTGCTCGTAGTGGGCGGAACCCAGGCGCTCGCCGTGCTGCTGCAGCACCGGCACCTACCCTGGTATCCCGCCGCAGCCGGGGTGGCTGGGTTCGGCATGGTCATCTGGATCTACGTGGAGGTGGCGCTGCTGCCGGTCTACTCGATCCTGCACACCATCTACTTCACGACCGGCATGCTGCAGCTGATCTTCCTGCTGCTCTGCCTGGGCATCCTGCCTGCCGATCGACGGGCACGGGGCTGAGTCGAGCCGGGCCGGTCTCGGCGGCCAACCGGGGTGCGACACGCACGGGAAGCGCCGGTGCCGTGGCGGGCAGGGGACGCCCAGCGGCACGCGAGTAGATTTGAAGCAACGACTTCAGGGAGGCATTTGTGGCGCACGTAACCGAAGCAGAGCTGCTCCAGCACGTACCCAACGAGCTGTACATCAACGGGCAGTGGGTGCCCGCCGCCGACGGGAGCACCCTCACCGTGCACGATCCGTCCACGGGCAAGGTGATCAAGACCATTGCCGACGCCGGTGTCGCCGATGGCCTGGCCGCCCTCGCCGCCGCCGACGAGGCACAGGAAGCCTGGGCGGCGACGCCGCCGCGGGTGCGGGGCGAGGTGCTCCGCCGCAGCTTCGAGCTGCTGCAGGAGCGCAAGCACGAGTTCGCCCTGCTGATGACCCTGGAGATGGGCAAGCCCCTCGCCGAGTCCTACGGCGAGGTCGCCTACGGCGGCGAGTTCCTCCGCTGGTTCAGTGAGGAGGCCGTGCGCATCACCGGCCGGTACGGCACCAACCCCGAGGGCACCGGCCGCATGATCGTGTCGCAGCACCCGGTGGGACCCAGTTTCCTGATCACCCCGTGGAACTTCCCGCTGGCCATGGCGACCCGCAAGATCGCGCCCGCGCTCGCGGCCGGCTGCACCGTCGTGATCAAGCCCGCAGCGCTCACCCCGCTCACCACCCTCTACCTGGTCAAGCTGTTCGAAGAGGTGGGCGTGCCCGCCGGGGTGATCAACGTGGTCACCACCTCGCAGTCCTCCGCCGTGTCCGGGCCGATCATCGCCGACCCGCGGCTGCGGAAGCTCAGCTTTACCGGGTCCACCGGCGTCGGCCAGAGCCTCATCGCGCAGTCCGCGCAGAACGTACTACGCACCTCGATGGAGCTCGGCGGCAACGCCCCGTTCCTGGTGTTCGAAGACGCCGACATGGATCGCGCCGTGGAGGGTGCCCTCGCGGCGAAGTTCCGCAATGTGGGCCAGGCCTGCACCGCCGCCAACCGGTTCATCGTGCACCGGGATGTGGCCGAGGAGTTCGCCCGCCGGGTCACCGAGGCCGTGGCCGAGTTCACCGTGGGCCGTGGCACCGAATCCGGTGTCAACATCGGCCCGCTGATCAACGCGGATGCCGTGACCAAGGCCGACACCCTGGTGCAGGATGCGCTCGGCCGCGGTGCGACGCTGCTCACCGGCGGGCACGCCGTGGATGGCACAGGCACGTTCTACGAGCCCACCGTGATCAGCGGCGTCAAGCCGGGCAGCGACATCCTGCGCGAAGAGATCTTCGGGCCGGTGCTGTCGATCGTGCCGTTCGACGACGAGGACGACGCGGTGCGCATCGCCAACAACACCGAGTACGGCCTGGTCAGCTACGTGTTCACCCGGGATCTCGCTCGCGGGCAGCGGATGATCGAGCGCCTGCAGACGGGCATGATGGGCCTGAACATGGGCGTGGTCTCCAACGCCGCCGCCCCGTTCGGCGGGGTCAAGCAGTCCGGCCTCGGCCGGGAGGGCGGCGCCGAGGGCATTCACGAGTACCTCTCGACGAAGTACACCCTCACCCCCGACCCCTTCGTCGACTACGACTGACCCCGCCGCCCGGGGTGGCCGGGGTTGTTAAGCTCGGGGGATGCCCGTTATCGAGATCTCCGACCTCAGCGACCTCCGGTTGGCCGACTACACCCAGTCGACGGATGTGGCGCTCAAGAAGGCGCGGGACACCGAGCACGGGCTGTACATCGCCGAGTCCGCGCTCGTGCTCGAGCGGGCGCTGCGCGCCGGGCATCGGCCCCGCTCGGTGCTCACCCTGGCGAACACTCTCGACGAGGCCCGCGCTCTCGTCGGCGACGACGTACCGGTGTTCGTCGGGCCTGGGGACCTGCTGACCGAACTGACCGGTTACGTTCTGCATCGGGGACTGATCGCCGCGATGCACCGGCCCGCGCTGCCCGACCCGGACGTGCTGCTGTCCGGCGCCCGGCGCATCCTGATTCTGGAGAACGTGACCGACCCCACCAATGTGGGCGCCATCTTCCGCTCCGCCGGGGCGATCGGGGCCGACGCGATCCTCGTCACGCCGCGCTGCTCCGACCCGTTCTACCGCCGGGCCATCCGGGTGTCGATGGGCACCGTGCTGCAGGTGCCGTGGACCCGGGTGGGCGACTGGCCGAACACCCGCCGGTTGCTCACCGAGCACGGTTTCCACGTCGCGGCCCTGGCGCTCACCCCGGACGCGGTGAGCCTGCGCGACTTCAACGGGGAACAGCATGCGCGGCTGGCCCTGCTGCTCGGCGCCGAGGGTGAGGGGCTCACGGATGAGGCGCTCGCCGCGTCGGACTCCGTGGTGCAGATCCCCATGAAGCACGGCATCGACTCCCTCAACGTGGCTGCCGCCAGCGCCGTGGCCATGTGGGCCCTCTCGGGCTGAGTGCCCGGCCGGTGAGCACAACTCCTGCTGGATTCCCCCGGGCCGGGCCGGAGCCGCGGGATTCCGGCATCCGCTTGCCGCGCGGGCGGGAATTTTAGGAGTCATGCACCAACCCGGGCCGGCCCGCGAGCCTAGGCTGGGGGCATGAGCAATGATGCTGTCATCGTCGACGTCGTTCGCACCCCTTCCGGACGCGGTAAGCCCGGCGGCGCGCTCGCCGGAGTGCACCCCGCCGACCTGCTCGCGGGGGTGCTGAGCGAGCTGGTCCTCCGCAACGATCTCGATCCGGCCCTGGTCGACGACGTGATCGGCGGATGCCTCACCCAGGTCGGCGAGCAGAGCACCAACATCACCCGCACCGCGCTGCTCAGCGCGGGGTTTCCGGAGTCGGTGCCCGGCACCACCATCGACCGGCAGTGCGGCTCCAGCCAGCAGGCGGCGACCTTCGCCGCCCAGGGCGTGCTCGCCGGCAGTTACGACATTGTGATCGCCTGCGGGGTGGAATCGATGAGCCGGGTGCCGCTCGGCTCGGCCGGGGGACCGGTTCCCGCCGGCGGCTCCGACGCCGCCGGCCGCACCGAGGGGTGGGGCTCACCCACTGCCTGGTCGGCGGTGGCCAGCCAGGACCCGCACGGCCGGCTCATGCACGAGCGCTACCCGAACGGGCTCGTGGGCCAGGGCGTCTCGGCCGAACTGATCAGCGCCCGATGGGGTCTCACCCGGGCCGAACTCGACGAGTACGCCGCCCGGTCGCACCGGCTGGCCGCCGCAGCCGCCGACCGCGGGGACTTCGCCCGAGGCCTGCTCCCGGTGTCCCTGCCCGACGGCCGGCGCGTCGAGGACGACCAGACCATCCGGCGGGGTACCACCATCGACACCCTCGCCGACCTGCCGCTGGCCTTCCGCACCGACGAACTCGCCGCCCGTTTTCCCGAGGTGGACTGGCAGATCACCGCCGGCAACTCCTCCCCGCTCACCGACGGCGCCTCCGCCGCCCTGATCATGAGCGCCAGCCGCGCCGCCGCCCTCGGCCTCACCCCGCGGGCCCGGTTCCACAGCTTCGCGGTGACCGGCAGTGACCCGCTGCTCATGCTCACCGGCGTGATCCCCGCCACCCGGCGCATCCTGGCCCGCTCCGGGCTCGGCATCGACGACCTGGACGCCTACGAGGTCAACGAGGCGTTCGCCTGCGTGCCGTTGGTCTGGCAACGCGAGCTGCACGCCGACCTGGCCAAACTCAACGCCACCGGGGGTGCCATCGCCCTGGGCCACGCGCTGGGTTCCTCGGGCACCCGGCTGCTCGGCACCCTGCTCGAGACCCTCGAAGCCGGCGGCGGCCGTTACGGCCTGCAAACCATGTGCGAGGGCGGCGGCATGGCCAACGCCAGCATCATCGAACGGCTCTGACCGTGCGCATCGACGGATGCTCCGCCCTCGTCACCGGAGCCGCCTCCGGCCTGGGCCTGGCCACCGCGCGAGCGCTGCTCGAGGCCGGAGCTCATGTGGTGCTCTTCGATCTGGCCGGCTCGGCGGGCGAGGACCGGGCAGCTGAGCTGAACGCGCGGGCCCGGTCAGCGCCCCGTTCGGCGGGCGACAGGGCCAGCGCGGATGCGGCTCATTCCCACGCTGGGATGGATCACCACGCGGGCGGCACGGCCATATTCCATCCGGGGGATGTGACCAGCGAGGCCGACGTGGCGGCGGCGGTCGCGGAGGCCGGAACCCACGGCCCCTTGCGCATTGTGGTCAACTGCGCGGGGATCGCCCCGGCGGCCCGGGCCGTAGGGCGGCAGGGCGCCATGCCGCTCGGCGACTTCGAGCGGGTGCTGCGGGTGAACCTCCTCGGCACCTTCAACGTGGTGCGCCTGGCCGCCGTGGCAATGCAGGCCGTCGACCCGCTCGATCCCGGCGCTGTAGGCCCCGCAGATGGCATCGACGGAGGCACCCCGGAACGCGGCGTGATCGTGAACACGGCATCCGTCGCGGCGTTCGACGGCCAGATCGGCCAGGCGGCCTACGCCGCATCGAAGGGCGGGGTCGCGGCGATGACCCTGCCGTTGGCCCGCGAGTTCGCGCGCTCGCTCATCCGCGTCATGACCATCGCCCCCGGGCTGTTCGACACCCCGCTGCTGCAGGGCCTGCCCGCCGAGGCCCGCGCGTCGCTGGGCGCCCAAGTGCCGCATCCGGCCCGGCTCGGCAACCCGGCCGAGTACGCCGCCCTGGTGCGCCACATCGTGGAGAATCCCATGCTCAACGGCGAGACCATCCGTCTCGACGGCGGCATCCGGATGGCGCCCCAGTAGCAGCCCCCGCGGCCGCCGGATGGAGCCCGCGCGTCGGGACACCCGCGAAGCGACCCCTCGCAGCGTGCCTCAGCGCTCGCAGCGTGTCTACGTGCTCGCGGCGCGCGGTAAATCCGCAACAATCGCGTGCTGCGAGCACTAACACCCGCTGCGAGCACGTTCACCCGCTGCGAGCACTATCTCGTGCGTCGAGGGGGACCGGCGGCGAGGCCACTACACTCAGCAGAAAAACTTCAGGGAAGGTGCCGGCGTTGACATCATTCGAGACCGAACTGCGGCGGGTGGTGCAGCCCCGCGCCCGGGTCATCATCGACAACGACTTCTCCGGCGATCCCGACGGGCTCGTGCAGCTCGCCCACCACGTGCTCTCGCCGTCGGTGGAGATCCGCGCGATCATCGGCTCACACCTGAAGCCCGGCGACCCGTTCGATCCCTCCGAGCAGACCGCCGACAACGCGGCCGTGGCCGCCAGCACCGTGCTCGACCTGCTCGGCCGTGCCGGCACGATTCCCGTTCTGGCCGGGTCGAACGTCGGCATGACCGACCCGCTGTCGCCCATCCGTTCGGCGGCAACGGATGCCATCATCGCCGAGGCCATGCGCACCGACACGAACCTGCCGCTGTTCTTGGCCTGCGGGGCCGGGCTCACCGAGATCGCCAGCGCCTACCTGCTCGAACCGCGCATCGCGACGCGGCTCACCCTGGTCTGGATCGGCGGCCCCGAGCACGACGGCCTCGCCGTGCCACCGCCCGGATCCCACGGCCCCGAGTACAACCTGGCCATCGACATCCCCGCCGCCCGCGTGATCTTCGACTCGTTCATGCCCATCTGGCAGGTGCCGCGTGACGCCTACCGGCAAACCCTGTACTCCTGGGCCGAACTGCTCACGGATGTGCGCCCGCACGGCGCCATCGGAGCCCACCTCTACGACGCCCTCGCCCAGGTCGCCGTGATGGCTGGCAACCACGGCCTGCCCCTCGGCGAGACGTACATCCTGGGTGACAGCCCGCTCGTGCTGCTGACCGCGCTGCAGTCGTCGTTCGAGGCGGACCCCTCGTCGAGTGAGTACGTCACCCGCACGGTGCCGCGGATCCGCGCCGACGGGTCCTACGACACAATTCCCCGGCAGGGCCCCCGGCCGATGCGGGTGTACACCCGGCTCGACGTGCGGCTGCTCTTCGCCGACTTCACCGCCAAGCTCGCCGCCCACGCCGCCGGCTGACCGCCGCGAAGAGGTGCGCGGGCAGCGCGCCGTTTCGCAGGTGGCGCGCCACCTGCGAAACGGCGCCTGACCCGCGCAACGGAATCCGCGACGGCGACGGCGACGGCGGCGCGCGGCGGCCGAGGCCGGGCTACAGGGCGACGGTGAGCAGAGGGCGTAGGTAGTTGCGCATCTCCGCGGCCATGTCCACCGCGTCGCGGCGGAGCAGCCACTGCACCTGCAGGCCGTCGCTCATGGCGATCGTGCCGCGGGCGGCGCTGGACGGATCGATCCCGGCGGCCAGCTGGCCGGCATCCCGCATCGCGGTGAACGCCTCGGTGAGGAACGACTCAACCCAGATGTACCGGCGTACGAAGTAGTCGTGCGCCGGATGCTCCGGCGAGGTGGCCTCGGCGGAGAGTACGCAGTGCAATTCCACCAGGCCGGGCTTCTCGCGGGCGTTGTATTCGATGAGTCGCACGAAGCCGCGGATGGTCTCGATACCGGCCGGTGCCGCCGTGTCGACGTACTCAGTGGCCCGGTCGTCGCGGAGTTCCAATACCCCGGCCAGCAGCTCATTCTTGTTGGAGAAGTGGTGCAGAAGTCCGGCCTGGCTGATGCCCACCATTTCCGCGATCTCGCGAATGGACCCACTGCGGAAACCGTTCGTGGCGAAGACGTCCATGCCGGCTTCGAGGATCTCCCGACGCCGGGCGGCCGTCTTGGCGTAGGCGCCGCGCGGCTTTCGGATGGTTCCGGAGGGGATCATGGCCCGACTCTAGCGCGCCCGGTAACAATTCTGCGAAAACCTACCAAGTATTCGTTTTTCGTGTTAGCTTCGGTTTTCGAGGCGGCCCAACGAAGGACTGCACGTACCGAAAGGGAACACCGATGTTCCGATGGAAAAGCCTGACGGCCGTGGTCGCCGTCGCGGCCCTCGCACTCACAGGCTGCTCGGCAAGCGACACATCCTCCAGTGGATCCGGCTCTGACACGCTCACTCTGGGCGTCATCGTTCAGAACACCACCTTCGAGGCCGCGAACATCAGCTTCGCCAACGAGTCGCCCTACGGGCAGGCCGTTTACGACACCCTCCTCAAGGAAGACCCCACCGGCAAGCTGCTCCCCAGCCTGGCCACCGAGTGGTCCTACAACGACGACAACACCGTGCTCACGCTGACGCTGCGCGACGACGTGAAGTTCACCGACGGCACCGCGTTCAACGCGGATGCGGCCGCCCAGAACCTCACCCGCTTCCGTGACGGCACCTCCCCGAACGCCTCCTTCCTGGCGGCGCTGGGCACGGCCACCGCGGTCGGCGACACCACGGTGGAACTGACCCTCACGCAGCCCGACCCCGCCCTGCTGCACTACCTCAGCCAGAACGCCGGCATGCAGGAGAGCCCCGCCGCCTTCGGTGCCGCCGACGTGCAGACCAACCCGGTCGGCTCCGGTCCGTACATCCTCGACACCGCCAAGACCGTCGTGGGCACCTCCTACGAGTTCACCAAGAACCCCGACTACTGGGACCCGGACTCGGTGCACTACGACAACCTGTCGATCAAGGTATTCGCCGACTCCACCTCGATGCTCAACGCGATCAAGGGCGGCCAGGTCAACGGCGCCAAGCTCGCCGACAACACCAACAACGCCGAGGTCGAAGCCGCCGGCTACACCATCAACCCGTTCGAACTGGACTGGACCGGCCTGATCATCTTCGACCGCGACGGCTCCATGAACCCCGCCCTCGCCGACGTGCGGGTGCGCCAGGCGCTCAACTACGCCATCGACACCAAGGCCATGCTCACCGCGGTGGGCGAAGGACTCGGCACCCCCACCACCCAGATCTTCCCGACCACCTCGGCCGCCTACGATGAGGACCTCGACTCCCGCTATGCCTTCGACCCCGCCGAGGCCAAGAAGCTGCTCGCGGCAGCCGGTTACGCGGATGGCCTCACCCTCGAGATGCCCAGCACCTCGCTCGGCAACCCGGCCGTCTTCACCCTCATCCAGCAGCAGCTCAAGGACGTCGGCATCACGGTGAACTACACCGACACCGGCACCAACTTCATCGCCGACCTCCTCGCCCCGAAGTACGGAGTCACCTGGATGCAGCTGCAGCAGGACGCCGACTGGGCGCTGATCAACTTCGAGCTCACCCCGAACGCCTCGTTCAACCCCACCAAGTACCAGGACCCGAAGGTCGACGCCCTCGTCGCCACCATCGGTACCGGCACCGAGGATGAGGCGGACGCGGCCCTCAAGGAGCTCAACGCCTACATCGTCGAGCAGGCCTGGTTCGCCCCGTGGTACCGCGTGCAGTCCAGCTACGCCACCGACGCGAAGACCACCGCCCTGATGCAGGCCGGCAACGCGTACCCCTACCTCTGGAACATCACCCCCGCTTCCTAAGGCCAGTCGGTCGGGCCGTGCTCCAGCGCGGCCCGGCCCTCCCGGCGCCCCCGCCGGCTCCCGCACCCGGGTCGCATTCTCTAGAACTCTAGAAAAGGGACAGTGATGTTCAGATTCATCCTCCGGCGATTGCTCTCGGGCGTCGTCCTGCTCTTCCTCATTTCCACCATCGCGTTCACGCTCCTCTATCTAGGCGGCGGTGACATCGCCCGGCGCATCCTCGGCCAGACGGCCAGCGCCGAGACCGTGGCGCTCAAGTCCGAGCAGCTCGGCCTCAACCGTCCGGTACTCGTGCAGTACGGCGACTGGCTCGCCGGCGCCATGCGCGGTGACCTGGGCTCCTCCTGGTTCACCGGCCAGCTCGTCACGGCGGGCATCACCTCCCGGCTCAGCGTCACCCTCTCCCTCGTGATCGGCGCGATCCTGCTCATCGCGATCATCTCCGTGGCCCTCGGCGTCTGGGCCGCGATCCGCGGCGGCTGGGCCGACAAGGTCGTGCAGGCCGTCTCCATCCTCGGCTTCGCCATCCCCGGTTTCCTCATCGCGCTGGGCCTGGTCACCCTCTTCGCCCTCAACCTCAAATGGTTCAAGCCCACCGGGTACACCGCGTTCACCGATTCGCCCAGCGGATGGGCCGCCAGCGTCACCCTGCCCATCGTCGCGTTGGCCATCGGTGGCATCGCCGGTGTCGCCCAGCAGGTGCGCGGAAGTGTCGTCGACGCCCTCCGCCAGGACTACGTGCGCACCCTCCGCTCGCGCGGTCTCTCCTTCAACCGGGTGGTCTTCAAGCACGTGCTGCGCAACGCCGGCGGCCCCGCCCTGGCCGTCCTGGCCGTGCAGTTCGTCGGCCTGCTCGGCGGCGCGGTCATCGTGGAGCAGATCTTCGCGATCCCGGGCCTCGGCCAGGTAGCCGTGCAGGCCACCACCCAGGGCGATATCCCCATGGTTATGGGCCTGGTCGTGGCGACGGCCGCGATCGTCGTCATCGTCAACCTGCTCATCGACCTGCTCCAGGGCTGGCTCAACCCGAAGGTGCGCCTCTCATGATCGACCTGACCCCCACCGTGATGGCTCCGGCGCTGCCCCGGGCCGCCCGCCGGTCGCTGCTCTCCCGCCTGCTGCGCAACCCCATCGGCCTGGCCACCATCGTCTTCCTCGTGCTGCTCGTGCTCAGCGCCGTGTTCGCCGCGCTGATCGCCTCGCACGACCCCAATGAGTCGTCGATCCAGAACGTGCTCGGCGGGCCGGCCGACGGGCATCCGCTCGGCTTCGACAGCTCGGGACGTGACGTGTTCTCCCGTCTCATCTTCGCTGGCCGGTTCAGCCTCGCCGGCGCCGCCCTGGCCCTGGTGATCGCACTCGCCATCGGCGTCACTGGTGGCCTCATCGCCGGCTACTACGGCAAGTGGTTCGACGCGGTGTCCTCCTGGCTCACCGGCCTGCTGATGGCCCTGCCCGGCATCGTCGTGCTGCTGGCCGCCCGCGCCGTGCTCGGCCCGTCGATGTGGCTGTCCATGATGATCTTCGGCGTGCTGCTCTCGCCGGCCTTCTTCAGGCTCGTGTACGCGTCGGTCACCGCGGTGCGCAACGAACTGTACGTGGACGCGGCCCGGGTCGCTGGCCTCGGCGACGGCCGCATCATCGGCAAGCACATCCTCACCGTGGTGCGTGCCCCCGTCATCATCCAGTCCGCCATGGTGCTCGGCATCGCCATCGCCATCCAGGCCGGACTCGACTTCCTCGGTCTCGGCGACCAGTCGATCCCCACCTGGGGCACCATGCTCAACGACGGCTTCCGGCAGATCTACAAGGAGCCGATGCTCATCCTCTGGCCGAGCCTCGTGATCGCGTTCACCTGTGTGGCGCTCACCCTGCTGGCCAACACCATGCGCGACGAACTCGAGCAGAGCGGCAAGGCCAAGCGCCGCCGCCGCCCGCCGCTGCGTCCCGTCGACGTCAACAAGACCGCAGCCGTGTTCCACGCCGACGACCTGTCCTCCTCCGGCCGCACCGGCGAGGTGCTGCTGGATGTGCGCGACCTCGCGATCGGCTACGACCAGGCCGACGGCACCGTGAAGACCGTCGTGCACGATGTGTCGCTGACCGTGCGTCGCGGCGAGGTGCACGGCCTGATCGGCGAGTCCGGTTCGGGCAAGACCCAGACCGCCTGGTCGATCCTGCGCCTGCTGCCCGACGGCGGCCGGGTCACCGGCGGGGCGATCTTCTTCGAGGGGCACGACCTGGCCCTGGCCTCCGAGAAGGAGATGACGAAGATCCGCGGCAAGAAGATCGCGTACATCCCGCAGGAGCCGATGTCGAATCTCGACGCCGCGTTCACGATCGGCAGCCAGATGGTCGAGCCGATGCGGGTGTGCCTGGGTATCTCCAAGAAGGAGGCCACCCAGCGGGCCCTCAAGCTGCTCGCCCGGGTCGGCATCCCCAACCCCGAGCGCACCTTCGCCGCCTACCCTCACGAGGTCTCCGGCGGCATGGCCCAGCGGGTGCTCATCGCCGGCGCCGTCTCCTGCGACCCCGACCTGCTCATCGCCGACGAGCCCACCACCGCCCTGGACGTGACCGTGCAGGCCGAGGTGCTCGACCTGCTGCGCGAGCTGCAGGCCGAGCTCAACATGGGCGTCGTCCTGGTCACCCACAACTTCGGTGTCGTCGCCGACCTGTGCGACCGCGTGAGCGTGATGCGGGACGGCCGCGTGATCGAGACGGGCCCGGTGCGGTCCATCTTCAACGCCGCGAAGCATCCGTACACCCAGTCGCTGCTCGCAGCGATCCTCGAAGACGGCGAAGCCCGCGGCGGCCTCGTCACCAGCCCCACCGACAGCTTTGGAGCAGAGTCATGACCGAGCCTCTCCTGGACGTCAAGAACGTCGTCGTCGAGTACCCGATCAAGGGATTCCGCAAGGACCCGTTCCGGGCCCTCAAGGGTGTGTCCCTCGACATCCGCCCCGGCGAGACGGTGGGCCTGGTCGGCGAGTCCGGCTCCGGCAAGACCACCCTGGGCCGCGCCGTGCTCGGCCTGGCGCCGGTCACCGGCGGGGAGATCCGCTACCGCGGCCAGGACATCGCGCAGGCCGGCCGCCGGCAGCGGAAGGCCCTGGCCAGCGAGATCCAGGTGGTCTTCCAAGACCCGTACACCTCGCTGAACCCGAGCCTGACCATCGAACAGATCCTGGTGGAGCCGCTCACCGTGCGGAACGTCGCCAAGAAGGACGCCTCCAAGCGGGTGCTCGACCTGCTCGACCAAGTGGGCCTGCCCAGCAACGCCGCCGACCGGCTGCCCCGGGAATTCTCCGGCGGCCAGCGGCAGCGCATCGCCATCGCCCGCGCCCTGGCCCTCGACCCGCGCCTGATCGTCTGTGACGAACCGGTCTCGGCGCTCGACCTCTCCACCCAGGCGCGAGTGCTGGACCTGTTCAAGCAGATCCAGGAGCGCACCGGCGTCGCCTACCTGTTCGTCTCGCACGACCTCGCCGTCGTGCGGCACCTCAGCCACCGGGTCGCCGTGATGTACCACGGTGAGATCGTGGAGTGGGGCGCAGGCGACCAGGTCACCAGTGCCCCCGCGCACCCGTACACCCAGCGGCTGTTCCTGGCCGCGCCGGTGCCCGACCCCGACCGGCAGGAGGAGCGCCGCGCGGTGCGGCAGCGGCTCGCGGCCGAACAACGGCTGCAGGCCGAGTCGACGGTGGCCTGAGGTGTTCGCTTCCGACGAGCACGACGAAGCGTTCGCGGGCATCCGTTTCGGTGCCGCCTACTATCACGAGTACCAGCCCAGCCCCCGGCTGGACACCGACCTCGACCTCATGCAGGAGGCCGGCTTCACGGTCATCCGGGTCGGTGAATCGGTCTGGTCCACCTGGGAGCCCGAGCCCGGCGTCTTCGACCTGGACTGGCTGCAACCGGTGCTCGACGGCGCCCACGCGCGGGGGATCGGGGTCATCCTCGGCACCCCCACCTACGCCGTCCCGATGTGGATGAAACGGCTGCACCCCGAGGTGGCCGGCGACTCGGCCACCGGCACACCCAACCACTGGGGCATGCGGCAGGAGATGGACTTCACCAACCCCACGTTCCTCTTCTACGCCGAGCGCATCATCCGCAAAATCATCGCCCGCTACGCCGACCACCCTGCGGTGATCGGCTTCCAGGTGGACAACGAGCCCGGCATCCGGCTGCTCTACAACGAGGGCGTGTTCCAACGCTTCACCGACGACCTGCGCCACCTCTACGGTGACGTGGAGACCCTCAACCGGGAGTGGGGATTGGTCTACTGGTCTCACAAGCTGTCCACCTGGGCCGACCTGTGGCGGCCCGACGGCAACTTCCAACCGCAGTACGACCTGGCCTGGCGCCGGTTCCAGGCCAAGCTGGTCACCGAGTACATCGGCTGGCAGGCCGACATCGTGCGCGAGTACGCGGCCGCGCAGCAGTTCGTCACCACCTGCATCTCCTATGACCAGCTCGGCGTCGAAGACGTGAACCTGTCGGCGAACCTCGAGGTGGCCAGCGGCAACGCGTACTACGAGATGGAAGGTTCGCTGGCGCATCCGTCGACGGAGGCTAGAAGCGCCGACTGGATCGTGAAGGGCACCTGGTCGCTGTACCACCTGGCCGACGTGATGTACTCGTCGAAACAGGGCCCGTTCCTGGTCACCGAGACCAACGCCTCGTCGATCGGGTTCTCCCAGCTCAACTTCTCGCCCTACGACGGCCAGTGGCGTCAGGCCGCCTGGGCGCTGGTGTCGCGCGGCGCGAGCATGATCGAGTACTGGCACTGGCACTCCCTGCACTTCGGCGCCGAAACCTACTGGGGCGGCGTGCTGCCGCACAGCCAGAAACCCGGCCGCACCTACCGGGAGATCGCCCGGCTCGGCGGCGAGTTCGCCGCGGCCGGCGCCGCGGTGGCCCGCGCCCGGCCCGACTACGACGTGGCCGTGCTCTACGACTCGGACAGCAAGTTCGCGCTGTCGGCGCAGGCCCCGTTCTCGGCGCCCGGGCAGTACTTCGACCCCGACTCCTACCGGCGCATCATCGCCGCCTTCGTGCGCGGCGCCTTCGACGCGGGTCTGCAGACCCGGCTGGTGCGCCCGCAACAGATCTTCCCCGGTCGTGCAACGGCCGGGGTCGACCAGCTCGAAGACGGTGACGCGGTCGCGTTCGCCAAGCGCTATCCGGTGCTGCTCGTGCCGGGGTTCTTCACCGCCGCGGACATCGAGCTGGACTGGCTCGACGCCTATGCGGCGGCCGGCGGGCATCTGGTGCTCGGCCCGCGGTCCGCGTACGCCGACCGGGAGGGCCGCGCCCGGCAGGACGTGCAGCCGGCCCGGCTGGCCGAGGCAGCGGGCGCCTGGTACGACGAGTTCGCCACGCTGCCCGAACCGGTTCCGGTGACGGATGCCGGCGGCGGCCTGGCGCTGTGGCCCGGCTCCGCCGCCACCGCCTGGCTCGACGGTCTCAGCCCCACCGGGGCGGATGCGCTGGTCGGCTACGAGCATCCGCACTTCGGGCGTTGGGCGGCCGTGACCAGTCACGTGCACGGGGCCGGCCGGGTCACCGTGGTGGGCACGGTGCCCAACCAGGCGTTGGCGCACTCCTTGGCCGCCTGGCTGGTGCCCGACCCGGTGGCCGGCTGGACCGGGCTGCCCGAGAGCGTCACCGTGACCACCTCGAGCGCGCCGGACGGCTCGCGGGTGTACTTCGTGCACAACTGGTCGTGGGCGCCCGTCACACTCACCGCTCCCACCCAGCTCAGCGACCTCATCTCGGGCAGCGCCCTCGACCACGGCTCCACCCTGGAGCTCGGCGCCTGGGACGTGCGCGTCTTCACCGACAGCGCCGCCGAGTAGTCCTTCTCTTCCCCTTTTCTGGTTCCCCCACTTCAGAACCGACCCCCACGAAAGCGATTCGCACCATGACGATCACCACCCCCGACGCCGCTGTCACCGACCCCACCGCTGTGCGCCTCGCGGCCCTGCTCGACCAGCTCACCCTGGAAGAGAAGGTGCTGCTGCTCACCGGCCGCGACTTCTGGACCACCGCGCCGATCGAGAAGATCGGCCTCCGCCGCATCCTGGTCTCCGACGGCCCGAGCGGCGTGCGTGGCGAGGTCTGGGATGAGCGTTCCCCGTCGCTGAACCTGCCGTCGTCGACGGCGCTCGGCGCCGCCTGGGACCCGGCCATCGCCCGCCGGTACGGCAACGTCGCCGCCGTCGAGGCCCGCCGCAAGGGCGTGGACGTGGTGCTCGGCCCGACCATCAACCTGCACCGCTCCCCGCTCGGCGGCCGCCACTTCGAGGCGTTCAGCGAAGACCCGCACCTCACTGCCAAGCTCGCCGCCGCCTATGTGGAGGGTGTGCAGGAGAACGGGGTGGGCGCCACCCCGAAGCACTATATCGCCAACGACTTCGAGACCGACCGGTTCACCGCGGACGTCGTCGTGTCTGACCGCGCGCTGCGCGAGCTGTACTTGCTCGCCTTCGAAGAGGCCATCACCGAGGCCCACGCCTGGCTCGTGATGAGCTCCTACAACTCCGTCAACGGCGCCACCGTTACCGAGAACGCCCTGCTCGAGACCCCGCTGAACTCCGAATGGGGCTTCGACGGTGTCGTGATCAGCGACTGGACCGCGGTGCGCAGCGTCAACAGCGCCCGCTTCTCGCAAGACCTGGTCATGCCCGGCCCGGCCGGCCCCTGGGGCGACGCCCTGGTGGCCGCCGTCACCGCCGGCGAGGTGGATGAGGCCGCGATCGACCGCAAGGTGCTGCGGCTGCTTACCCTGGCCGCCCGGGTGGGCGCGCTCGAGGGCTTCGAGCCGGCCGTCGCCGCGCCCGTGGTCGTCGAAGACGGCATCCGCTTCGCCAAGGAGGCCGAGATCGCTGGCAGCGTGCTGGTGCGGAACACCGGGGAGCTGCCCTGGGTCGCCGATACGCTGACGAAAGTGGCCGTGATCGGGCACAACGCCCGGTTCGCCCGCACCCAGGGCGGCGGCAGCGCCACCGTGCTGCCTGAGCGCGTGGTCACGCCGATCGACGGTCTGATCACCGCGCTGCCGAACGCGGAGGTGACCTACTCGGTGGGCGCCGTGGTGCAGGAAGGTATCGCCGAACTGCCGCTCGGCACCATCGTCAACCCGCACACCGACGAACCCGGCGCCCGGGTGCGTTTCCTGGACGCCGACGGCACCGAGCTGTTCGCCGAGGACCGCCGCGCCACCGCACTCGTGTGGTTCGGCGGCGACGCCCCGATCTCGGCATCCGCGGTGCTCGAATTCAGCACCCGCTACACGCCGGAGGAGACCGGCGAGGTGCTGCTCGGCTTCGCCGGTGCCGGCAATGGCCGCATCTACGTGGACGGCGCCCTGCTGCACGAGGAGCACGTGATCCCGGAGGGCACCGACCTGGGCGCCGCGTTCCTGTCGCCGCCCTCGGCGTCGGTGGCCGTGCAGGTGACTGCGGGCGAGTCGCTCGACCTCGTCGTGGAGTACGACATCGACCCGGAGGGCGCCCTGATGGGCGCGCTGTCGATCACCATCGGCATCGAACCCGACCAGTCCAACCCGGATGCGCTCATCGCGGAGGCCGTGGCCGCCGCGGCCGCCGCCGACGTGGTGGTGCTCGTCGTGGGCACCAACTCCAAGGTGGAGTCGGAGGGCTACGACCGTTCAGACCTCGACCTGCCCGGCCGACAAGACGACCTCGTGCGCGCCGTCGCCGCGGCCAACCCGCGCACCGTCGTGGTGGTCAACTCCGGCTCGCCGGTGCTGATGCCGTGGCGGGACGACGTGGCCGCGATCCTGCTCAGCTGGTTCGGTGGCCAAGAGTACGGCGACGCCGTCGCCGCGATCCTGCTCGGCGAGGCCGAGCCCGGCGGCCGCCTGCCCACGACCTGGCCGGCGACCCTCGAGGATGTGCCGGTGCTTGACGTCACCCCGGAGAACGGGATCGTGCGCTACGACGAGGGCATCCACATCGGCTACCGCGCCTGGCTGAAGGCCGGCACCGAGCCGGCCTACGAATTCGGCCACGGCCTGGGCTACACCACCTGGTCGCTCGACGACCTCACGGTGGACGGGTCCTCGCTGCCGGCCGTCGGCGCCACGACGGTGACGGTCACCCTCAGCAACACCGGCGAGCGGGCCGGCAAGCAGGTCGTGCAGGTCTACGCGTCCCGTGCCGACTCCACGATCGACCGCCCGGTGCGTTGGCTGGTCGGCTTCGCCGCCGTCTTCGCGGCCGCCGGCGAAAGCGTGAGCGTCGACATCCAGGTGCCGGAGCGCGCGTTCGCCGACTGGCAGGACGGCTGGCACTACGAGACCGGCTCGTACCTGTTCGAGGTGGGTACGAGCGTGACCGAGCTGCCGCTGTCGGCCTCGATCGTGCTGAACTGAGCGGCGTCATGAGCGACCTCTCCTGGCCGAACCCGCTGATCGCCGGGTTCTACCCCGACCCCAGCGTGGTGAAGGTTGGTGCGGACTACTACCTCGCCAACTCCACCTTCGAATACCTGCCCGGCATCCCGGTCTTCCACAGCACCGACCTGCTCGACTGGACCCAGATCGGTCACGTCGTCGAGCGCCCGGGCCAGCTCGCCTCGGCGCACGTGCCGACGCTGGGCGGAGCCTGGGCGCCGACCATCCGGCACCGCGACGGCGTGTTCTACGTGGTGGTGACGGATGCGATGGGCCGCGGGATGCTCATCTTCACCGCCACCGACCCGGCCGGGCCGTGGAGCGACGGCACCGTGATCCAGGGCGTGCATGGCATCGACACCGACCTCGCCTGGGACGAGGACGGGCTGGCGTACATCACCTACTCGGGCCTGGACGTGACCAGCGGTGAGGATCCCGGCGAGCACAAGGGCATCCTGCAGTTCACGGTGGACCTGGACACCGGGATCCCGCTGTCGGACCCGGTGTCGGTGTGGTCGGGCACCGGGCTGAAGTTCCCGGAGGCGCCGCACCTGTACCAGCGCGGCGGATACTGGTACCTGCTCATCGCCGAGGGCGGCACCGAGCGCGGCCACGGCATCAGCGTGGCGCGCGGCGAGCACCCGTGCGGGCCCTTCACCGAGGGGCCCGAGGTGGGCGGACCGGCCAACCCGATCCTCTCCGCCCGCAGCACCAACCGGCCCATCCAGAACACCGGGCATGGTGACCTCGTCGAGACCCCCGACGGCGGCTGGGCGATCGTGATGCTCGGCATGCGGCCCACCGGCATGACCCAGGCGTTCTCCGCGCTCGGCCGGGAGACCTTCATCACGAGCGCCCGCTGGGAGGACGGCTGGCTCGCCGCCGATCCGGTGCTGCTGAACCCGCGGCCGGGCGAGACCGTGTTCACGGATGACTTCAGCGGGCCGGAGCTCGCGCCGGAGTGGATCGGCGTGCGCCGGTACCCGGCCGAGCTGGCGACTCTCGCCGGTGGGGCTGCGGCGCGTGCGGGCGAGTCCTCAGCGGCCGGCCCGGTGGGCCGGCTCGTGCTGACCGGCGAGGGCGGCACCCTCGACGCCGAGCAGCCCGTTCTGGTGGGGGTGCGGCAACGTAACCCCTGGTCGAGCACCACGGTGCGGGTCGCGCCCGGCACCGGACTCGGCGGCCTGGGCGTGCGCTACGACGAGCACCACCACTACGAGATCGAGGTGGGAAACGGCGTGGTGACGGCGCGCGCGTGCGTCGCGGGCATCCGCCAGGAGTGGACGGTGCCGCTGGCGCCGGAGCACCTGGTCGACGGCGCCGTGACCCTGGGCCTGGACACCGTGCCGCCGGATGCGTCGTCGATCCTGGCCGGACTGACGAGTGACTTCGTGGTGCTCAGCGTGGGCACCGGGGCCGACCGGGTGGAGCTGGCTCGGGTGGACGGGCGCTACCTCTCCCAGGAGACGGCGGCCTCGTTCACCGGCCGGGTGCTCTGCCTGTACGCGGTCACCGGCGAGGTCTCTTTCGCCGCCTTCCGCTACACCGGCACCGACTGACCCGTCCCTCCCCTCCCGCGAACTGTGAGCAAAGCGCTAGAACCCAAGAGAATTCTTAGTACTTTTCTCACAGTTCGCGGGTCGGGGAGCGACCGGCGACTGTGCCAACTGGGAAGATCAGTCCCATGGACTCCCTGACGATCCCCGGCCCGCACGGCACCATCCCGATCCGGGTCTACCGTGCTGCCGGTGCGGATGCGAGCCCGGCGCTCGTCTGGGCGCATGGCGGCGGCTTCGCCTGGGGAGACCTTGACATGCCCGAGGCACAGTGGGTGTCCCTGGAACTCGCGGCGCTCGGGGTCACCGTCGTCAGTGTCGACTACCGGCTGGCTCCGGTGTCGGAGGCGCTCACCGACGGCGAGCCGGCCCGTGACGGGGTGCGTTTTCCGGTGGCCTCCGAGGAAGTCTCCGAATGCTTCCGGTGGACCGTCGCGCACGCCGGGGAGTGGGGTATCGACCCCGGCCGGGTGTCGCTCGGCGGTGCGAGTGCCGGGGGCAACCTGGCCGCGGGGGCGGCCCTGCGGCTGCGCGATGGCGGGGGTGAGCATCCGGTGTCGCTGATGCTCGCCTACCCGCTGGTGCACAGCGTGCTGCCGGAGCCCACCGCGGCCCTCGCGGCCATGATTGCGCTGCTGCCCGCTGAAGCCCGGTTCGAGCCCGACGACGTGCGCGCTCTGAACCTCAACTACGTGGGCGATCCCGCTGAACTGGCCAACCCGTACGCCTTCCCCGGCGGGCACGATCCGGCCGGGTTGCCGCCGACTTTCATCCTGAACTCCGACCACGACAGCTTGCGCTCGTCGGGGCAGGCGTTCGCCGCCGAACTGGCGCTGGCCGGCGTGGACGTGACCGTCTGCCACGAGCCCGGAACACGGCACGGGCACCTCAACGAGCCGGACAACCCCGGCGCGCACGCCAGCATCCGCCGTATGGCCGCCTGGCTCACCCGCCGCGACCTGTGAGTCACGCCCCGAAAACCGGAGTTCTTTGGGCGCTTGAGTCACAGTTCGCGGAACGGGCGGCGGGGGAGTGTGCCAACATGGGGCATGGCGCGGCAGGGGCGAGATGCGCATCCGCCGGCCGGGCATGGGGTGCCTGATGGATATTGCTCTGGGGATTGTGCTTCTGGCCGCATCATCAACGCTGTTCACGGCAGCGGTGCGGATCCGCGCCCGGGCCAACCCGCACGACCCGTTCCCCTTCTGGTCGAACCCGCCGGTACGGCCACCGCGCGCGAACCTGCTGCAGGGCCTGGCCGGCGCAGCGCTGATCCTCGGCGGCTTCGTCCTCTTCCCGGCCCTGGGCTTCTTCACCGCCCTCCTGTTCGCCGCGGCCACCGTGGCGCCGGCGCTCGCCATGCTCGGGCACAACCGCGCGGCGGTCGCCTGACTCCTGCTCGTCGGGGAGAAACCACCAGAACTGGTGGTCGGTGCCGCGATCTTCGGAATGGCGCAGCGGACACACTGTGAAGACAGGGACTCGCGGCGCGGCTCTTACCTAGGGAGAACGCCGCGGACGCGGCGGGACACTCCGGCGTGTGCGCCCTCTCCGAAAGGGACCACCGACAGTGAGCGCCAGATCCGAAAGGACAATCCGGCCGCGTCGCCAGCGAGGGACGGACAAAGATCCGACACCGCAGCCGATGCTGCACGCCATCCCCTCGGCCGCACGGATGGCTCGCGCCCGCATCGCCCCCGCGCTGTGCGTACTGCTCTGGCTCGCCTACCTCGTCACCGTGGTGGTTGCGCTCGCCCGCGGCGATGCGCTGGCCGACGCCACCCAGCTGGTGGAGACCATCGTGTTCCTCGTGTCGGTCACGATGCTCACCTTCTCCGCCTGCATGTATCTGCTGGCACGCTCGGCGGCGCTGCCCCGATTCGCGGCGCACCGGCGCGTCCGCCGGATCGTGCTCGATGAGCACGTCGAGCAGATGACCCTGAACGCCCCCAGGCCGGAGCGGGACAGCCGCGCCGATCACCGCAAGCCCCGTCTCGTCGCCCTCCTGCCCTCACGCACCGAAGACCCCGACCTGGTGCGGTTGTCGCTGTGGTCGGTCGCGCTCCAGGAATTCCCCGACCTCCACGTCGTCCTTCTCATCGACGACGATCCAGACCCCAGCGACCCGGATGAACGGGAATCCCTGCGACGCAACCGGATGCTCGCCGCCGAGATCATGGCCGATCTGGAACCGATGCGGCTGCGCGTGGAGGCCGCCTGGGTGCGCCTGCGCCGGTCGACCCTCGGCCCGCTCGGACGCCCCGGCGCCGCCGAGGCGACCGCGATCGTGATGCGCGAATACGCCGCCGCGGCCCAGTGGCTGCGAGCACGGGCGGATGCGGCACCGACGCGCACCCACGTGGAGGTGTTCTTCGCCAACCAGGTGCTGCGCACCCTCGCCACGAGTCTCGATGTCACCGCGACCGCGCTGCACGAGGCGCTGGAGCGCGACGAGACCCCGCTGTCGCACGCGAGAGCCGAACAGGTTCTGCATCGCCTCGTCAACATCTTCACGGTGGAGATGAGCTTCTTCGAGCGCAAGCGCTACGCCTCGCTCTCACACGCGCCCAACAAGGCGATGAATTTGAACAGCTACCTCGGCCTGCTCGGCGGCCGCTACCGCGAGCAGCACGACGGCCGCGGACTCGCGCTGATCCCGGTGGGGGCCCAGACGGCGGTCACCACCGACGGGGCGGCGTCGACCGACTCGGAGACGATCATCGACACGCCGGACTGCGAGTTCGTGCTCACCCTCGATGCCGACTCGATGCTGCTGCCCGAGTACTGCCTCCGGCTCGTGCACCTGCTCGACCAGCCGGAGAACCACAGGATCGCCGTCGCCCAGACGCCCTACTCGGCGTACCGCGGAGCCCCGACCCGCCTTGAACGCCTCTCGGGTGCCACCACCGACCTGCAGCACATCGTGCACCAGGGCCTGACCGCCTTCGGCGCCACCTACTGGGTCGGTGCGAACGCCGTGCTGCGCCGCTCGGCCCTCGAAGACATCCGGCGGGAGACCGTGGAGGACGGCCTGCGGGTGGTGCGCTTCATCTCGGACCGCACCGTGATCGAAGACACCGAGTCGAGCATCGACATCGCCGCGCACGGCTGGACCCTGCTCAACTACCCGGAGCGGCTGAGCTACAGCGCGACCCCGCCGGACTTCGGCAGCCTCGTCATCCAACGTCAGCGCTGGGCCGACGGCGGCCTGCTCATCCTGCCCCGGCTGCACGACCTGATCGTGCGCCGCCGCCGGCAGGGCGAGCCGCTGCCGCTCATGCAGAAACTCCTGCGCGCCAACTACCTGGGCTCGATCACCTGGGTCACCCTCGGCCTCCTGGCCGTGCTGACCCTGAACCCCCTGGGCGGGCAACTCGTGACCGCCCAACTCCTGCTCATCGCCACGCCGTACTTCGTCGAGATGGCCTCCGACCTGCGCTACCTGGGCTACCGGCGCCGTGACGTCCTGGGCATTTACGGCCTGAACCTGCTGATCCTGCCGGCGAACCTCGCCGGCAGCATCGGGTCGGTCGCTCAGGCGCTCACCGACCGGAAGGCGCGCTTCGTGCGCACGCCGAAGGTCAGCACCCGCACCCCCGCTCCGGCGCTCTACGTGCTGGCTCCGCTCCTCATCATCGGCGGAGCAGCCGCGATCGCCGTGCGTGCCGGCCTGGCCGCCGACTGGGGCACCACCGCGTTCGCCGGGTTCACCGCGCTCGCGGCCGCCTGGGGAGTCACTCGGCTGATCGGCCTCCGCGAAGCCGTCAGCGACCTGTGGTTCGGCTGGATGAACTGGATCTGGGTCGCCGCGCCACCCGTCGCCGCTCCCGCGCCCGCCACCGCGCCGGTCTGGTCGATCGTGGTCGACGACGGAGCCCTCGAAGCGATGGGAGCCCTGCGATGAGCCCGATCCGCGCACGCGCCACCTCCCGCTTCGCCGGTCGCCGGCTGTCCGCCGGAAGGCTGCTGCTGAGCCTGGCCGCGATGGTCCTCATCCCCGCGGCCGTCACGGCCGTCGCGGTGGTTCCCGGGCTGCCGCCCGCCGTGGCGGGCGCATCCGTCGACAGCCGTTGGTTTGCCGGATATTACGACGTCACGCTCGAGTCGGGCGCACAGCTGGCGGACAGCCCGCTCGGCACGTCGGCCGGCGGCGCGGTTCTCGCGTTCGTCGTGGCCGCCGACGCGGACGACTGCACGCCCACCTGGGGCAAGGCGTACAGCCTCGACCAGGCGGCGCAGACCTTCGAACTCGACCGCCGGGTCGAACGGATGCGCCGCGAGGGGCAGCCCCTCGCCGTGTCCTTCGGCGGTGCCATCAACACCGAACTCGCCGCCGCCTGCTCCTCCGTCACCGAGACCACGGATGCCTACCGCATCGTGATGGACCGCTACGGCATCGACGTGATGGACCTCGACATCGAGGGCGAGATGCTCGCCGACGACGAGAGCACCGCCCGGCGCGCCGAGGCCGTCGCCCGGTTGCAGGAGGAACGCCGGGACGACGGCGGCGCGCTCGACGTGTGGTTGACCCTGCCCGTCGCCCCGCAGGGACTCACCGCCGAGGGCCTCGCCCAGGTGGAGCAGATGCTCGACGCCGGAGTCGACCTCGCCGGGGTCAACGTCATGACGATGAACTACGGAACCGACGGGAGCGTCGCCCCGATGTCGTCATTGAGCATCGATGCGCTGAAGGCGACCGCGACGCAGCTCAGCGACATCTGGCACGAGCGCACGCTCGCCCTGCCCGCCGGCGGGGTGTGGGCGCTCCTCGGGGCCACGCCGATGATCGGCCAGAACGACGTGAAGGGTGAGGTCTTCACCGTCGACGATGCCCGCGCCCTCAACGAGTTCGCCACCGCTCAGGGGCTGGCCCGGGTCTCGATCTGGTCGCTCAACCGGGACCAGACCTGCGGCAGCAACTACCCGCACGTCAGCACCGTCGCGACGTCCTGCAGCGGAATCGAGCAGGCCGGCGCGAGCTTCGCGACCGTGCTCGAGGACGGCTATACCGGCACGCCGTCCGCTCGTCCGGCGGCCGTGACGGATGCCGACACCATCGCCGACGACGCGGAGACCAGCCCGTACCCGATCTGGTCGTCGCGCAGCTACTACTCAGCCGGCGTGATGGTGGTGTGGAACGGCTCGGTGTACGTGTCGAAGTGGTGGAACGAGGACGCCGCCAAGCCCGACGACCCGAGCCTCAACACCGACGCTTCCGCCTGGACCTACGTCGGCCCGGTGCTCACCACCGATTCGCCGTTCGCCCTGCCGACCCTGCCGGCCGGCACCTACCCGGACTGGTCGGCCGACGCTCTCTATGACCAGGGCGACATCGTGCAGTACGAGGGCACCCCCTATGAGGCCCGCTGGTGGTCGCAGGCCAAGCGGCCCGACCGGTCGGTCCTCGACCACGACTACTCGCCGTGGAAGCTCATGACGGGGTCCTGACCGGCTCCACCCTGGCCGGCCCGGCACCGGCCGGCTGGGGTCGGAGCGGTTGGGCTTGGGCGGCCGTGACCCGGGCGCCGGTGAACTCGGTTTGTGTGCCATCGACGGTGAGGCTCGCCTGGGCCGCTCGCCCGGCTGGGAGAAGGCGGCCGACCGCGCGGGTTTCCGCCGCCCCGATCGACTCGGCCATCCAGGCGAGGATCGGTGCGATGACGGCGTCGTCAACATATCCGCCGTTGTCGTCGAGCAGCAGAACGTCCACGCCGCGCTCCCGGGCGGCGGCCACCACGGTGCGGAGGGGATCGCGGGCCAACAAGCCCGCGCGCAGGCCGTCGCGGAGGTCTCCCTCGCAGCTGGCATACTCGCTCCGCTCCGCGTCGGTCGGCTCTGTCCCCCTGCCGATGCGCCGCAGCAACGGGATGACCGTCCGGGCGAGTTCCGCCACCCGGCCGGTCAGCTCCGACCGCGCGGCCAGAGTCCAGCTCTGCTTCTGCGCCGAGACCAGGGCTTCCCGGTGGAGCAGGGTGATGCGTCGCTGCATCCGGTCGACCACGACGAGGAGCGCCACGGCGAGCCCCACCAGGACCACCGGCCGCACCCCGACCTGCACGATCTGCACGGCCGGCGCCCCGCCGAGAACACCGGCTGTGACGAGGACCGCGACGATCACTCCGGTGCCGGCCAGGGCCACGCCGCTGCGCCCGCGTAGCGCGAGCGAGACCAGGAGGAACGCGGCACCGACGGCGAACCACATGGTGCCGTAGGAGAAGGCCAAGTCGTAGAGGACATGGGAGGCGATGACCCCGGCGAGCAGGCCGCCACCGGCAACGGAGACGACGAGTACGGTGCGGCCGAGCGACGGCACCCGGTGCGGAGCGGCCCGGAGGATCTCCGCGGCGACCAGGGCCGTCGCGAGCATCGCCAGTTGCAGCGGCCAGGAGTCGGGAATCACGATAGCCGCGAGAACGGCGCACGCGGCCTGGGTGGCGACGTAGATGTACGTGAGAACGGTGACGCCCACCCGCAGGGACACCCGGTTGTCCGGCAGCCCGATTTCCGGCATGGGGGCCACGGTCACGCGGAGGCGGACGACCGTTCCACGCCCGGGAGCCGAATCGATCTCGGCGCTGCCGCCGGGCAGGCGATTCATGCGACCCACGATGCTCTGCCGGATGCCCAGCCTGTCGTCGTTGATCCGGCCCGGGTCGAAGCCCGGCCCGTCGTCGCTGATCTCGACGCGGATCTCCGAGTCCGTATGGATGAGAACGACGCTGCGCGCCGCATCCGGAGCGTGCTGGATGCTGTTGCGCAGGGCCTGTCGCATCGCCCCGATCAGGGCTTCGTGAGTCTGGGCGAAGGTGGCACCGGATGACGGCGTGGCTTCTCCCCGCACGCTGAAGGCGACGCAGTGGAGCCGGGCCTCCTCGGCCAGAGCCGCGCGCAGCACGACCGGCTCGTGCGCGTGCCCGTCGGCCAGGGATGTCACCGTGGACACGGCCGCGCGCGCCTGCGCGGCGAGCCGTTCCCGTGGGATCGGAAGGTCGGTGGACGCGAGCACCAGGGTCGCGAGGACCTCGTCGTGCACCAGTGTCGCTGCCTTGGTGCGCGCCGCAAGCCGCCCGCTCTCGGCGGATTCCCGGGACGCCGAGACCGCCGCCGCCGCAGCCTCGCCGTCCAGCCCGCGTCCGACCATGAGCATGTGCCCGCCGATCACACAGACCAGCGCGCCGGTCAGAAGCGCTTGCAGGTCGTTGACCACGCCGTCGAGGTCGAGTCCGCCGTAGAGGGTGCGGAACACCATCCCGGCCGTCGTGCCGGCGATCACGGTCGCCCAGCCCAGCGCCCGGCCGCCGGCCACGAGCGCGGCCGCCGCCGCTGCACCGGTGGCCGACAAGGTCCACGGAATGCGATCGATCCCCTCAGCGGGCACCGCTGCCGGGAAGGTGACCAGGGTCATCCAGTACAGGGCCACGGCCAGCAGGGCGAGCAGGCGCAGCGTCAGATCCGAGACCCGGCGGGCGATGACGCCGGCCACGAGCGTGACGACGGCGGCGAGCCAGGCGATCATCAGCGACCACAGGGGGAACTGCCCCTGCCCGCCCTTCAGCAGGAAGGTCAGGTGAACGGCGAGGACGATCACGATGAGTAACGCCGAGTCGACGACGAGGATGCGTCGCGCCGAGCGCTCAGCCGTACCGATGCCCGCGGCCCGGCCGGTGCTAGTCACGCCGGGGCGCCTGCACGTAGCCGTCTTCGATGCCGCGTTGGTAGAGCTCCACCTTGGTCGCGGCCGACCGACCGAGCCGGTGGTACAGGGAGCGGATGCGGCGGAGATGGTCGTTGACCGTGTTCTCGGAGATGAACAGACGCTCCGCCACCCCACGGGCGCCCAAGCCCGACGCGTAGAGGCTGAGTACCTCGCGCTCCCGGAACGTCAGCGGAGCAGCGGCAAGCAGCGGGTCCGTGTCAAGGGCCGACGCCCACTCCGTGGTGGGCACCAGTTCGCCCCTCGCCGCGGTCTGCACCGCTTCGACGAGGGCCTGCCGGGGTGTGGACTTGCGCACGATGCCGAGCACCTCGGCCCGAGATGCGTTCCGCACCAGGAACGGGTCTTCACCGGAAGTGAGCACGAGCACATCGGCCCCCCAGTCGCGGATCAACCGCACGTTCTCGGCCGGGTCGGTGCCGTCCCGCAGGATCAGGTCGAGCAGCACGAGGTCGGCGTCGCGCATCCGGCGCACCAGGCCGGCCACGGATGTGGCATGGCGGGCGAACACCAGCCCGTCGGCCTCGTCGACCAAATTCTGCACCGCCAGGGCGACCAGCTCGTGGTCATCGACGATCGCGACCCTCGTCGTGGCCCTCATCTGTGCTCCTGATCTGTGGCGCTGCCCGCGTTGCCCCCGTAGGAGGGGAGGTGACCGGGCCTTATCGTCAGAATAGCGGTGCCGGAGGCCGGTTTTGTAACCCCGTCGGGGTACACGGGGAGTCAGTGTCGAATCGTGACGGCGGCGGGGGAGGGCCCCCTGGGTATCCGCACCGGTCAGTCCCGGCGCCACGCCTCGCCGAGGGAGCTGCGCCGCGGGATCAGATCCGGTCTGATGACGACGGTGCGTTTCAGCGTGGAGGGGCCGCCCTGGATCTCATTGATGAGCAGCTGGGCTGCAACCCGCCCCATCTCCTCGCCGTGCTGGCTGATCGTGGACACGGGAATCGCGCTCTCGGAGGCGAAGTGGTTGTTGTCGTATCCGGTGAAGGCAATGTCGTTCGGCACCTCGTATCCGTGGTGCTCGTCGAGCGCTTGGATCGCACCCACGGCGAGCAGGTCCGAGGCTGCGATGGCGCCGTCGAAGAACCCCGCCGGCCGAGACAGAATGTCCTGGCCGGCCTGCCGTCCGTGCGTCATTCTGAGCCCGCGCGTTTCGATGTGTTCGAGGGTGACGCCCGGGATTTCGGCCACCGCAGCCTGCGCTCCGGCAAGGCGTTGGGCCACGGCCGTGAGCATGAGCGGGCCGCCGAGGAACACCAGTCGGGTGCGGCCGAGCCCGATGAGATGGCGGGCGGCCTCGTATCCTCCGTGCACCTCGTCGGCGACGACGCCGGAGTACGTTCCGGCCTCTGAGGCGTAGTTCACCAACACCAGCGGCGTCGTGCTCAACACCGAGTTGGTGCGCACGACCGCGGTGTCCAGCGGTGCCAACAACACCCCGGCGACCCTGGACTGTTCAAAAAGGCTGATGTTCAGCGACTGTTTCGCAACGTCCACATCGGAGTTCGCGATGAGCAGGTTCATGCCGTGCTGTCGCACCGTGGCTTCGGCACCGCGGGCGATGTCGACGAAGAGCGAGTTGCTGAGGTCGGCAAGGACAATTCCAATGGTGTTGCTCGTTCCAGCGGCGAGGGACCTGGCGGCATCGTTCCGCACGAATCCGAGCTCGGCGATCGATGCCAAGACTCGACGGCGGGTGCCCTCCTTGACCTTCTCCGGCCTGTTGAGCACGTTCGAGACCGTGCCCAGCGCCACCCCGGCGTGCCGGGCGACATCCGTCATACTCGGTGCCGATCTCCCGGCAACTCTTCGGGCTTGTGCCACCGGATCCATTTCCTCGTGCCGGGCGGCGCGGCGCCGCGTGTCAAAATGCTCGTCTTCTCCGCTCCCGTCACCACGGCGAAAATGAAGCGTTCCAAAACGATACCGTAGATGTGTTGACAGATGCGCGAAGACACCGTTACCTTCTTGTGAAACGCTTCAATTGTGAGGCTTCGCATTCAAGGAGGAATTGTGATCACAGCATTGACATCACGGCGGCGGCGTTTTCTGCCCCTCGTGGCCGTCCTCGGGGCAGGGACCCTCGCGCTCAGCGCCTGCGGCCCGGCCGGCGGCGGAAGCGGCGCAGCGAGCGGCACATTCAGCTACCTCGGGCAGACCGAGAACACCACCATCATCGGCACGTTGGAGAGCCTGGCCGCTGGGCAGTGCGCGACGGAGAACGACGCTGCCCCTCTGACTCCCGACAAGGCGGCTGGGCTGCAGTTCGACCAGAAGCTGCAACTCCTGGCCGGCCAGGATGCCCTCTCGAACATGTCGATGGCGGCGGGAACGCCGTCGCTGATGCAGCAGTTCATCGATGCCGGCCAGGTCGTCGACCTGTCGGCCGAGTTGGACAAGCTGGGCGTGACCGACAAGATCCTGCCGGCGGCGGAATCCACCATCAAGGCGCTCTACGGGCAGGACGCGCTGTATTCCCTGCCGACCGAGTTCAACATCGAGGGCTTCTGGTACAACAAGGCACTCCTGGCCGACAACGGCGTCGACGTGCCCACCACCTGGGACGATCTCGTGGCCGCTGCAGACACTCTGCAGGGCGCGGGGGTTCAGCCCTTCTCCGTCGACGGCAAGGACGGCTGGCCGGTCACCCGCCTGGTGGGCAACTACATCGCCCGCGACCTCGGCCCGGATGCCCTGAAAGACGTGGCCGACGGCAAGGCGAAGCTCACCGACCCGGAGTATGTCAAGGCCGCGGACGCCGTGGCGGCTCTGGGCACGGCCGGTTACTTCGGCGAAGCGATCGGATCGATCGACTACAACGCCGCCATGAACCAATTCCTCACCGGGAAGTCGGCTTTCTTCTACATGGGCAGCTGGGCGCTGGCGAACTTCAACGATGAGGCACAGAACACCATCGGAGCCGACAACATCGGCTTCGCGCCGTTCCCGGAGGTCGCCGGCGGCAAGGGATCGATCGACCAGGTTCCGGCGAACGTGGGCGTCCCGGTGATGTTCGCACAGAAGAACTTCGGCGCCGACCAGGAAGCCTGGCTGAAGTGCATCGTCGCCAACTACGGCGACACCGTGCTCACCGATAGTGGGGTGGTGTCGGGCTTCGCGCTCGACAACCCGCCGACGGACCTTCCGGAGACGACCCAGACCGTTCAGCAGGTGATCCAGGATGCGCCGTCCAGCATCCTCTGGTTCGAGGCTCTGTTCACCTCGAAGGGCACCAGCGTCAGCCAGACGAACGGCGGAGGCCTCGGAAGCGGAACGCTCAGCGGAGCCGACTTCATGGAGCTCGTGCAGGACGCAAACGACGAGGGCTAACCGGCTTCCCCACCACCCTGGGGGCGCGGTGTCCATGCCGCGCCCCCACACCATCCGACGCTGCTCCGCAGCCGACAGTGAGAAAGAACCATGGAAAGAGTCCTCGGCGACAAGCGCGCCATCCTGATCCTCCTCGGGCCGGCCCTGCTGGTCTATTCGCTCATCATGCTCGTGCCGATCGTCTGGTCCCTCGGCTACACGGTGTTCGACGGCAACCCGATCATCGGCTTCACCTTCAACGGATTCGGCAACTTCGCCAAGTTCTTCCAGGACCCGGCCGCGTGGAGCGCCATCTGGTTCACCGTTCGCTTCGCCATCGTCATGACCGTGCTGCAGGTCGGCGCCGGCTTCGGACTCTCCCTGCTCTACGTCTTCTGGCTGAAGAGGTCCTCCTCGGCCATCCGCACCATCATCTTCTTCCCGATCGTGCTGCCGACGGTGGCCGTCGCCCTGCTGTTCCAACGCCTCTTCGAAGCTGCGCCGACCACGGGACCGGTCAACTCCTTCCTGAAGCTGTTCGGCATGAACTCGGTCGACTGGTTCGGCACCCCAGACGCATCCTTTTGGATTCTGCTACTCATGGGCCTCTGGCAGTCCATGGGCTTCTACGGAGTCCTGCTGTATGCCGGCCTTCTGGACATCCCCGAGGAAATGCTCGAGTCTGCGCGCTTGGACGGCGCAGGCGGCTGGAAGCTCATCCGCACGATCGTTCTGCCGCTCTCCCTCCCGGTGCTCCTGTCGTCGATCATCTTCAGCATCAACGGCACCCTCAAGGTGTTCGACAGTGTCGTCGCGCTCACCAACGGCGGGCCCGGAAACGCCACGACTCCTCTGACGCTGTACATGTTCCAGACCTCGTTCACCTACGGGCAGTACGGGTACGGAAGCACGATCGCCCTCATGCTGACGATCCTCTGCCTGCTCTTCACCGTCTTCATCTTCCGGTCCACACGGCGCGACATCACGAAGGGCTGACCCATGGCCATCGACACCACAACCATCCGCCCACGCGGCACCCGTCCAGCATCCGACCGCCGGGATGTCCCGCGCAGCCGCAAGGTGACGCCGCGGCAGTTCGTCTCCCGGCTGCCGATCCGGATCTTCCTCACAGTCCTACTCATCATCGTGGTCTACCCGATGATCTGGATGTTGCTCGGGTCGTTCAAGACCCAGAGCGAGTTCCTCAACGAACCGTTCTGGACCCTCCCGCAGAGCTGGTCGCTGGACAACTACACCGCGGTCTTCGACAGCGGTTTCGGCCAGTACATCCTGAACAGCGTCATCGTCGTCTTCCCCTCCCTCGCCGTCGTACTCATCGTCGGAGTGGCGGCGGGTTTCGCACTGGAAGTGATGGTCTGGAAGGGGCGCGGAACCGTGCTGCTGCTCTTCCTGGCCGGCATCATGGTGCCCACCCAGATGGTGCTGTTGCCGTTGTTCACGATCTATTTCCGTACCGGGCTCACCGGCACATACTGGCCGATGATCCTCACCTACATCGCGACCGGGCTGCCGTTGACGGTCTTCATGATGGCCACGTTCTTCCGGTCGGTACCGCGGGAGATCTTCGAGGCGTCCACTCTGGACGGAGCGAGCATCCTTCGATCGTTCTGGGCGGTGGGCCTGCCGCTCGTGAAGAACGCCGTCTTCACTGTCGGCCTGGTGCAGTTCTTCTTCCTGTGGAACGACCTCTTGATCGCGCTGACCTTCACCAACAGCGACGCCTTACGCACCATTCAGGTGGGGCTGCTGAACTTCACCGGCCAGTACGGTGCTGTGCAGTACGGACCGACCTTCGCGGCCATCGCGGTCAACGTCCTTGGAACACTTTTCATCTACCTCTTCCTGAACCAACAGGTCATGAAGGGCCTCACCGCCGGATCGGTCAAGGGATAGCAACACATGAGCACCATCACCCACACATCAACCGCCGTCGTCGACAGCCTGTGGCTCGAGAACCGTCGCGGCGGCTCCAACCTCGGTATCGGTGAGAGGCGGCCACGCATCTCGTGGACGCTCAGCGCCGACGACCACGTCGAGTCGGTCGAACTGCAGCTCACTCGTGAAGACGGCTGCATCGAACAGCACACAACACCCGGCGGCTCCAACCGGCTCGTGCCCTGGCCATTCGCACCGCTCGCCTCACGCGAAACGGTGATATTGCGGCTCCGCCCCACCGCCTCGTCTGGCGCAGCGGATGCCGAGTGGAACTCCGGGATCGAGATCGAGGCCGGTCTTCTCGACCGCTCGGAGTGGACCGTGCCCTTCGTGGCCCCGTCCGTGACGGCCCCGCAGGGGGAGCTTCGACCGGGCTACCTCGTGCGCGCGGAATGGGACAACAGCTCCCTGGGGATCGCCCCCGGCGACGTGGCGAAAGCCCGGATCTACTCAACGGCACACGGTGTCTATGAACTCGAACTCAACGGCGCGCCCGTCTCGGAGGACCTTCTGTCACCCGGATGGACGAGCTACAGCCATCGCTTGCGCTATCAAACCTACGACGTGACCGAAGCCATCCGGTCGGGCCGCAACGCCATCGGCGTCTGGGTCGCGGACGGCTGGTACCGCGGTCGCATCGGTTTCGAGGGCGGTCTGTGGGATGTCTACGGTGACGACGTCTCGGTTCTCGTGCAACTGGAGGTCACTCTCCACAGTGGTTCCGTGATCTCGGTGCCGTTGGCGGACTCCTGGCGATGGGTGACGGCGCCCATCACCGAGGCCGGCCTCTACGAGGGGGAGAACTACGACGCCCGGCTTCTGCCGACCGGCTGGAGCGAGGTCGGGTTCGACGACGCCGGCTGGGAATCACCCCAGGTGCTTGACCTGGCCGCGTTCCCGGCCGAACTCGAGCCTCCGACGGGCCCGGCCGTGCGCGTCACGGAGACCTTGCGGCCGCTGAGCATCGAGGCCATCGACGGCAATCGCATCCGCTTGGACTTCGGCCAGAACATCGCCGGCAAGCTGCGCATCCGCGTCGCCGGACCCGCCGGGCAGGTCGTAAGCCTGCACCATGCCGAGGTGCTCGAAGATGGTGCCCTCGGCGTCCGGCCGCTTCGCTCGGCGGTCTCCATCGACCGGTACACCCTCGCCGGCGGCGGGCTCGAGCAGTGGACGCCACGGTTCACCTTGCACGGGTTCCGCTACGCCGAACTCGAGAACTGGCCCGGCGGCATCGACACCGTCGATGTGGAGGCTCTCGTGGTGCACACGGATCTGGAGCGCACCGGCTGGTTCGACAGCTCGCATCCCGGCCTGAACCGGCTGCACGAAAATGTGGTGTGGAGCATGCGCGACAACTTCGTCGACTTGCCGACCGACTGCCCTCAGCGCGACGAACGCCTCGGCTGGACGGGCGACATCCAGGTCTTCACCCCTACGGCCTTGCGCCTGTTCGGAGCGCACGGAACCCTTGGCGGCTGGCTTCGCGACGTCGCCTATGAGCAGGCGGATCAGGGGCACGTACCGAACTTCGTGCCCTGGATCGAGTGCGGGTTCCCCAACCACCCAACGGCGGCCTGGGGCGATGCCGCGGTGATCGTCCCATGGGAGATGTACCGGCATGACGGCGACACCCGCGTGCTCACCGACCAATACGTCAGCATGCGTGCGTGGGTAGATCTCGTCGACGATCTGACCAGGCACACCGGGCTCTGGGACGAGGGCTTCCAACTCGGCGACTGGCTAGACCCCGCCGCTCCTCCTGAGAGCCCCGGTGACTCGCAGACCGACAAGTACCTTGTCGCCACCGCGTATCACGTGCGGACGGCCCGGATCCTGGCCGAGACCGCAACGATTCTCGGAAAGAGCGCCGATGCCGCGCATTACCGCGCAGTCGCCGAACGGGCCACCCGTGCGTTCCAGGCGGAGTTCATCGCGCCCAACGGCAGGGTGGTCAGCGACACCGTCACCGCCATCGCCGTGGCGCTGGTCTTTGACCTCTTCGCCACGCCGGAACAATCCGCGCGGTCGGGAGACCGGCTGCTGCAACTCGTCGCGGCCGGCGACTTCCACATCAGCACCGGATTCGTGGGTACCCCGATCATCTGCGATGCACTGGTGAAGGCGGGTGGCCTCGACGCGGCCTATCACCTGCTCCTGCAAGAGGAGCTGCCATCCTGGCTCTACCCCGTGACGATGGGGGCGACTACCATCTGGGAACGGTGGGACAGCATGCTGCCGGATGGATCGGTGAACCCTGGGGACATGACGTCCTTCAACCACTACGCCCTCGGCGCCGTCGCCGACTTCATGCACCGGGTCGTGGCCGGTCTCGACTCCGCTGAGCCGGGATTCCGGAGCCTGCGGATCGCCCCGCGGCCGGGTGGGGGACTCACCCGAGCGTCAGCCAGCCACCTGACCCCCTGGGGAATGGCCTCGTCGCGATGGCACAGGGACGGTGCAAGGTTCAGCCTGGACGTGCAGGTGCCTGCCGGTTGCACCGCGACGGTTGTTCTCCCGGGCGTCGACACCGTTCACTCCGTCGGGGCCGGAGCGCATTCCTTCGCGATCGACTTCCGGGAAGCCGCAGACGACCCGAAGAAGCCGGCTTTTCGTCGCTGGTGATGCGCCGCTGTAACCAACACGAGCGCGCGCGGCATTCCCGCGCTGTCCCACCCCCACGCATCGGGCCTGCACGATAGCCGTGCTGGCCCAGCCCTTGAAAGGAACACCATGCAGAACGCCATCCGCCCCGGCCAGCCCTGGCTGGACACCAACGGAGAACGCATCCAGGCTCACGGCGGCTCCATCCTCGCCGTCGACGGCACGTTCTACTGGTACGGAGAGAACAAGGAGCGAACAGCCCCCGGCAACGGAATCTGGCACTGGGGCGTGCGCTGCTACGCCTCCACCGACCTCTACAACTGGGAGGACCGGGGCCTGATCATCCCGCCGGATCTCGACGACCCCGAGAGCCCAATGCACCCCGCCCAGCTCGCCGACCGCCCGCACATCATCTATAACGCGCGCACCCGCAAGTACGTGTGCTGGGTCAAAGTCATGCACCGCAACAACGAGCAGATGTCGAGCGTCTTCACCGCCGACGACATCCTGGGCCCGTACGAGCTCGTGCGCAGCGGGCTGCGACCGTTGGGCATGAACGCCGGCGACTTCGACCTCGTCGTCGATCCATCAGACGGAAAGGCGTACTACTACTTCGAGCGCGTGCACAGCGAACTGATCTGCGCGGACCTCACGGACGACTACACGGATGTCACGGGCAACTACTCGACGCATTTTCCGCTCGGGCAGCCCCCGTTCGTACGTGAGGCGCCAGCCTATTTCCTCCGCAACCGTCGCCACCACCTCATCACCTCGGGCACGACAGGGTATTTCCCGAACCAATCCGAGACCGCCGTCGCCGACAGCTACCATGGCCCGTGGACAGTGATCGGCGACCCACATCCCGGCGACGCGACTCGCACGTCCTACCGTTCGCAGCTGTCGTCGATCTTCAAACACCCGCTGAAGAAGGACCTCTACATCGCCCTGGGAGACCGATGGGTTGTGAATCCGCCGGCAGATCTACCCGACATCCCCGCCCTCTTCGAAAAGGTCTTCAGCCCGGGCACGGACCACAGCGAATGGGGCGCGGTCACTCTGCCGGACCCCGACACCTCCATCGCCGACTATGTCTGGCTGCCGATCCGGTTCAACGGCGACGACGTGATCATCGACTGGCACGACGAGTGGCGGGTCGAGGACTACGACTGATCGGGCCGGTGCTGCGGCTCAGGGGCGCTGCCGGGGGCGAGCGCGAGGGTCATGAAGACGCTGTGCGGGTCGAGCACGTAGTCCGCGAAGGGCGGGCAGACGGTGAACCCGTGCCGGGCGTAGAGCCGGTGGGCCGGCGCGAAGAACTCCTCCGTGCCGGTTTCGAGGTAGAGCCGCTCGAGGTTGCGCTCGCGGGCATCGGCCAGGATCCGGGCGAGCAGCAATGCGGCGACGCCCCGGCCGCGGGCCGTGGCGGTGGTGCGCATCGACTTGATCTCAGCCTGGGTGGCGGTCAGGCGTTTCAGTGCACCGCAGCCCAGCAGCGCCCCGTCCTCGCGCGCCGTCCAGAACGAGATCTCCGGCGCCGACAACGCCGAGTGGTCCAGGGCGTGCACGCTGTCGGCCGGTGAGGTGGCGAACATATCGGCCAGATGCTCATCCAGCAGCAGGCGCACGTCGGCGTTGGTGGGGCTGTCCGGCTGGATGCGAATCATGGAGACAAATTTACCGAACGGCTGCACCGGGCGCCGCCGCCGGTCTGATGCTGCGTCACAACCGCCGCCTCACCTCGAAACGGTCAGAGCGTCGGCGGCCCGGCAGCAATGGCCTGCAGCGCGGCGACGTGGATGCGCATGGCCGCGATCCCGACGCCCGTGGCGGTGAGCCAGGTGCGCGGCCGGTTGCCCACGAAGCCCTTGCGCACGGAAACGTAGCCCGCCGCGCTGAGGGTGCTGATCGCTTTGCTCAGGGCCGAATCGTCGGTTTCGAGCAGGTCGCGCAGGGTGGCGAAGTCGATTTCAGCATCCGCCCGCAGCGCCGCCATCACGGAGAAGCGCAGCGGGGTGAGCAGGGCGTCGTCGAGGTCGTGCCGAGGGTGGTGTTCGCCCATCAGACCTCCCAGATCGGCGCCGGCCGGAACGAGGCGACCACCAGCGGAGCCGCGATGAGGAGGCCGCCGACGACGCTCACGGCGTCGAGGTTCCAGCTGGTGCGGGAGAGCACGACGGACAACACGAGCGTCAGTGTGTACGAGCAGCCGAGCGCGGTCCACTGGGCAGGTCCCCAGTCCGTTGCGACTCGATCCAGGTCCACCCGGGTGGTGTGGCTGGCGATCAAGAACAGCAGGAACGCGCACGCGGCGATCGTCCCGGCGAGTCCGAAGGACGGCCCGGTCAGCACTCCGATCCCGCCGAGTCCGATGCCCAGCGCCGCGGTAAGGGCCCGGCCGGTGGGGTCCAGCAGGCCGGAGAGGGCCGGCTCCGACCGACGGACCCCGGCCGCGCGGGCCCGTCCGGCCGAGCGCAGCGCGACCACGATCACGGGAACAGTCGAAGCGACAGCCAGCGCCAGCGTCGCCGACCACGGCGTGCCCGGTGCCTGGAAGGTCAGGTAGGCCATGGCCGCGAACGGGAGGAAGCACGCGACGATGTAGCCTGCCCGATGTCGTTTGGCTCCCCGGCGTGTGGGTCGCCGCAGGCTACCCGAGAGCCCGCCGGTCAGAGTGGAGAGGGCGAAGATCCCCGACAGGACGAGGGATCCCAGGTCCATGGCGTCACGCCCTCTGTCATAAACCCCAGGCACGAGATTCGTGCCGGACGCCCCACTAAATCCGGACAAGGCGAACGCGAGGGCGTAGGTCACCACCGCCAGCGCCATCCACGCGTCGATGATGGCCTGGGTACGGGCATCAATGGCCTCGCGAACCCGGTCGCTGACGGCGTCGCTGGCCTGCAGCAACCTGGCCGCCGTATCCGGCTGTGGGCTGTCGTCGGCGTGTTGGCTGTTCATGTGTCCCCCGATCACTGCGACGATTCCATCGCGCAGTCAATCTAGCATCTACTTGCCAGATGGCAAGTTAATGCGGGCGTGATCGGCGACTCACGCCGGTCGGTGACGTCACAAACGAGCTCTCCCGCTCCTTCCGCGAACGACCTTGAGTAGTAGTCGGCCTTCGTGCAGTGCGTCCTGGCCGCCAACGCGCCAGGCCACATCGGCGAGCCCGATGTAACCTGGCGAACACCGCAGACACGCATGGCGTTCCCGTTCTGACTGCGAGTTGCGGCTAGGTTCGAACGATGGCTGCACACCGTAGAACCCTGGTCATTTTCGGCGCCGGCGGAGATCTGAGCACCCGCCTGCTTCTTCCGGGCCTCGGGCAGCTTCTCGCAGCCGACCGTGGCATCGAGCTTGAGCTGATCGGAGCGAGCAACGCGGAGCTCACCGCGGAGGCGTGGAAAGACCTGCTCCGCACGGCCTTCGCGAAGGGCGGCGCCGACCCGGATGCGACCGAACCGGTGGTGGCCCGCAGTCGGTACGTCGTCGCCGATGTCACCGACGCCGACGATCTGCGCCGCATCCTCGGTCGCTGTGAGACTGCGCCCGTGCTCTACTTCGCGCTTCCGCCGGCCGTGACCGAAGCCAGCTGCCGCGCCCTCGACACCATCGAGCTCCCGGACGGCATCTCGCTTGCCCTGGAGAAGCCTTTCGGTACCGACCTGGCCAGCGCGGCGGCGCTCAACCGCCTCGTCTCGCGCCTCGCGCCCGAATCCAGAGTGCACCGCGTAGACCACTTCCTGGGCAAGTCCACGGTGCTGAACCTGCTCGGCCTTCGCTTCGCGAACCGGCTCTTCGAGCAGAGCTGGAATGCGGAGAACATCGAGAAGATCGAGATCCACTACGACGAAAAGCTGGGCCTGGAGAGTCGCGCCGGCTACTACGACAAGGCGGGCGCGCTCGTCGACATGATCCAGAGCCACCTGCTGCTGGTGCTGGCCCTGGCGACGATGGAACCCCCGTCGACCCTCGACGCCGACGACCTGCGCGGGGCGATGGCGCAAGCGTTGCGCGCCACCCACCTGTGGCCCGGCGAGCCCGACCAGGTCGCCCGCCGTGCCCGCTACACCGACGGCACGATCGACGGACGCGACCTGCTCTCCTACGCGGACGAAGAGGGCGTCGACCCGGCGCTGGAGACCGAGACCCTCGCGCAGATCACCCTCACCGTCGACAACTGGCGGTGGGCCGGGGTGCCCATCGTGTTGCGCTCGGGGAAGGCCCTCGATGACACCCGCAAGGACATCGTGGTCACCTTCAAGCCCGTGCCCCATCTGCCCACCGGGTTCACCTCCGCGCCCTCACCCACCCTGTTGCGCATCGCGCTGGACCCCAACGGGATCCAGCTCGACATCAACGTCAACGGCGAGGGCGACCCGTTCACCCTCGAAACGGTGTCGCTCGAGACCGACCTGGGCGCAGGCCAGCTGGATGCCTACGGCGAGGTCCTCGCGGGCATCCTCACCGGGGACCCGTCGATTTCGGTGCGGGCGGATGTCGCCGAGGAATGCTGGCGGATCATCACCCCGATCCTCGAGGCGTGGAAAAAGGGCGCCGTGCCGCTCGACGAGTACCCGGCCGGCAGCGTCGGCCCCGCCCACTGGGGCTGACCCGCCCCACTCACGACTCGGGCTCCCAAGACCCTGGGTGGTGATGCACAGCTCCTGCAGAATTCAGTACAGACGGGACGGATGCCCGTATTCACCCGGGCAGGGACCGGGCGACGACCGAATTGCAGGAGTCATGCCTCCGGCGGCCGCTACTTGTCGGCGTGCGCCTCGAGGAACTCGTAGACCTCGGTGTCGTCGACGCCGGGGAAGGTGCCGCTGGGCAGCGGGGAAAGCACGTGCGCGTGTAGCCGGGCGCTCGGCCAGGCCTGCCCGGCCCAGCGGGCGGCGACCGAGCCGGACGGGCGCCGGCAGCAGGACTCGTCGGGGCAGCGCGACACCGTGCGCTGCGTGGTCTCCCGGCCGCGGAACCACTTGGCCTGCGCGAACGGGGCTCCGACGCTGATCGAGAATTCGCCATCCGAGGTGGTGCCGGTCTGGGTGGCGCACCAGAACGTGCCCGCCGGGGTATCGGTGTACTGGTAGAACTCGGTGGTGCGGTTGGTGTGCGTGAACGCGCTGCGGGCGCTCCACTGCTTGCAAACCAGCTGCCCCTCGATCGACCCGGTCACATCGGCCGGCAGCGGCAGACCGTCGTTCTCGTAACCCTTCTGCAGGGCGCCGTCGCCGGAGACCCGGAGGAAGTGCACGGTCATGTCCAGGTGCGCGGTGGCGAGGTTCGTCAGCCGCAGAGCCGCGGCCTCGTGGGTGACCCCGAACGCGTCGCGCAGGTCTTCGACCGAGAGCACCCGGTCGCGTTTGGCGGTCTGCAGAAAGCTGCGGGTCGCCTCCAACGGCATCAGGCAGCAGGCGGCGAAGTAGTTGATCTCCAGCCGCTGCCAGAGGAACTCGGCGTAACTCGCCGGGCGTTCGTGGCCGAGCAGGCGGTGCCCCATGGCCTGCAGCGCCATCGAACGCAGCCCGTGTCCGCCGGGGATCGACGCCGGAGGCAGGTAGATGCGGTGGTTGGCCAGGTCGGTCACAGACCGGGTGGAGTGTGGGAGGTCGTTCACGTAGATCAGGGTGAAACCCAGCTGCTCGGCCATCACGCTCACCTCCCGGTGCGTGAGTGCCCCGGAGACGTGGCCGGAGGCGCGCACCCGCTCCTCGGCGAGTTGCTCGATGTCGGGCATGTAGTTGCCGCGTTCACGCATCCGTTCACGCAACTCGGTGTTGGCCCGGCGGGCCTCCTCGGGGGTGGCGATGGCCTCGCTGGCGCGGCGGGCCAACTCCCGGTGTAAGCCAACGAGCGACTCGATCGCCGGCAGCGGCATGCCCTTGGTCACCTTCACCTGGGGCAGTCCGAGCGCGCCGTAGAGCGGGTTCTTCTGCGCCCGGGCCAGTTCGATCTCCAGGGCCGCGCGGGTGTTGGGCGCCTCCCCGCTGAGCAGATCGGCGAGCGGCACCCCCAGAGCCTGGGCCAGCTGCTGCAGCGTGGACAGCTTGGGCTCCCGGCGGCCATTCTCGATCAGCGAGAGTTGGCTGGCCGCCAGGCCCACCTGCTCGCCGAGCTGGTCGAGCGTGAGCGCTCGCTCGCTGCGAAAGTGACGGATGCGGTGACCCAGGGTGACGAGGTCGGAGGCCGGCGTTGGCATTCCTTAAGCATACGTAAAGAAGCGTGTTTCTTAACAAGGGTTTTTCGGTTTCTGCGCCGAATCCGGTCGCATTCTTATTGAACAGGACGAAATTAGCGTTCTGCCCCTGCTTCACTCACCGTGGCAGCCGCCCGGGAGTACTTTGCCCAGTGAAAAAGCATCTTGAGGAAGGCCAGACAATGACCGTCACCCACCCCGGCCAGAGCCGCATCCGGGCCCACGCCGCCCACTCTACCGAGACCACCGTGCCCACCGCCTACGGGGCGCCCACCGGCACCACCGACCCCGCGCTGCAGGCCTGGGTCGACGAGATCGCCCGCCTCACCCAGCCGGACGCCATCGTCTGGTGCACCGGCACTGCCCAGGAGGCCGACACTCTCTCGAAGCAGCTCGTCGCCGAGGGCAAGCTCATCCGGCTCAACCCGGAGTGGCGGCCGAACAGCTTCCTCGCCCGCACCAGCCCGAGTGACGTGGCCCGGGTGGAGGACCGCACGTTCATCTGCTCTACCCACCGTGACGACGCCGGCCCGACGAACAACTGGGCCGAACCCGGCCGGATGCGCGCCGAACTGGGCGCCGTCTTCACCGGCAGCATGCGCGGCCGCACGATGTACGTCGTGCCGTTCTCGATGGGCCCGCTCGGCGGCCCCATCTCGCAGCTCGGCGTTGAGCTCACCGACTCGCCCTACGTGGTGCTCAACATGGGCATCATGACCCGGATGGGCCAGGCCGTGCTGCGCCTGATCGAGGCGGGCACGCCGTGGGTGCGCACCGTACACAGCGTGGGCTTCCCGCTCGTGAACAAGGCGGGCATCCGCCGCGCCGATGTCACCTGGCCCAGCAACGACACCAAGTACATCGTGCAATTCCCGGAGGACCGTGAGGTGTGGTCGTTCGGGTCCGGCTACGGCGGCAACGCGCTGCTGTCGAAGAAGTCGTTCGCGCTGCGGATCGCCTCGGTGATGGCTCGCGACGAGGGCTGGCTGGCCGAGCACATGCTGCTGATCAAGGTCACCTCGCCCGAGGGCGGCACCTACCACGTGGCCGCCGCGTTCCCTTCGGCCTGCGGCAAGACCAACCTGTCGATGCTCAAGCCCACCGTGCCCGGCTGGACCGTGGAGACCATCGGCGACGACATCGCCTGGCTGCGCCCCGGCAGCGACGGCCGGCTCTGGGCGATCAACCCGGAGGCCGGGTTCTTCGGCGTCGCTCCCGGCACCGGCGAGACCACCAACCCCACCGCCGTGCAGACGGTGTGGGGCAACACCATCTTCACCAACGTCGCCCTGCGCGACGACGGCGATGTCTGGTGGGAGGGCCTCACCGACACCCCGCCGGCGCACCTCACCGACTGGGAGGGCAAGTCCTGGACCCCCGACAGCGGCCGGCCCGCCGCGCACCCCAACTCCAGGTTCACCGTTCCCGCAGCGCAGTGCCCGTCCATCGCCGACAGCTGGGAAGATATCGGCGGGGTGCCCATCGACGCGATCATGTTCGGCGGCCGCCGCGCCACCAACGTGCCGCTCGTCGCCGAGGCCCGCAGCTGGAAGCACGGCGTGTTCATGGGTGCCACCATCTCGTCGGAGAAGACCGCCGCCGCCGAGGGTACCGTGGGGGAGTTGCGCCGCGACCCCTTCGCGATGCTGCCCTTCTGCGGCTACAACATGGCCGACTACTGGGCGCACTGGTTGCGTGTCGGCCGGGGCCTCGGCGCGCAGGCACCCGCGGTCTTCCAGGTCAACTGGTTCCGCAAAGGCGAGGACGGCAGCTTCCTCTGGCCCGGCTTCGGTGAGAATTCGCGGGTGCTCGAGTGGATCATCCGCCGGGTCGAGGGGGCGGCGGAAGCCGTCGACACCCCGATTGGGCTGCTGCCGGTGGAGGGTGCGCTCAACGTCGACGGACTCGATGTGAGCCCGGATGCGCTCGAGCAGCTGTTCCGCATCGACCCGGCCTCCTGGCTGGCCGAGTGCGATCTCACCGAGGCGTTCTTCGCCCGGTTCGGCAGCCGGGTACCCGCGGCGCTGCACGCCGAACTGGCGAGCGTGCGCTACCACCTCTCCGCCTAGCGGGCCGCGGCACGGTGAGCCGTCTCGGGTAACTGACCCCTTCGTCGGTCGAGACCTCGAGACCTCGTGAGTGGTGTCGCGAACGTGTGTGGCTCGCGGGATCTCGACAGGCTCGATCAGCGTATGGGTCGCGCCCGTCTCGTCGGTCGAGCTTGTCGAGACCTGGTGAGCGTTGTCGCGAACGTGTTTGGCGCGCGGGATCTCGACAGGCTCGATCAGCGTGTGGGTCGCGCCTGTCTCGTCGGTCGAGCTTGTCGAGACCTCGTGACCGTTGTCGCGAACGTGTTCGGCTCGCGGGATCTCGACAGGCTCGATCAGCGTATGGGTCGCGCCTGTTTCGTCGGTCGAGCTTGTCGAGACCTGGTGAGTGGTGTCGCGAACGTGTTTGGCGCGCGGGATCTCGACGGGCTCGGTCAGCGTGTGGGTCGCGCCTGTCTCGTCGGTCGAGCTTGTCGAGACCTCGTGACCGTTGTCGCGAACGTGTTCGGCTCGCGGGATCTCGACAGGCTCGATCAGCGTATGGGTCGCGCCTGTTTCGTCGGTCGAGCTTGTCGAGACCTGGTGAGTGGTGTCGCGAACGTGTTTGGCGCGCGGGATCTCGACGGGCTCGGTCAGCGTGTGGGTCGCGCCTGTCTCGTCGGTCGAGCTTGTCGAGACCTGGTGAGTGGTGTCGCGAACGTGTCTGGCGCGCGGGATCTCGACGGGCTCGATCAGCGTGTGGGTCGCGCCTGTCTCGTCGGTCGAGCTTGTCGAGAGCTGGTGAGCGTTGTCGCGAACGTGTTCGGCTGGCGGGATCTCGACAGGCTCGATCAGCGTGTGGGTCGCGCCCGTCTCGTCGGTCGAGCTTGTCGAGACCTCGTGAGCGTTGTCGCGAACGTGCGCACCTCGCGGGATCTCGACGGGCTCGACCAGCGTGTGGGTCGCGCCTGTCTCGTCGGTCGAGCTTGTCGAGACCTCGTGAGCGTTGTCGCGAACGTGTTCGGCTCGCGGGATCTCGACAGGCTCGATCAGCGTATGGGTCGCGCCCGTCTCGTCGGTCGAGCTTGTCGAGACCTCGTGAGCGTTGTCGCGAACGTGCGCACCTCGCGGGATCTCGACGGGCTCGATCAGCGGAGGGGTTGCGCCGGCCAATCCGTCACCCGCGCCCGCGGATCGGGCTATGGTGCGCTCGAGCGGAGGCACGCATGCATCACAACGAACGGCTGCACGACGAACGACTCTACCGGGTCCTGCGGGAGCGGCTGCTGCCCGCCGTCTACCGGGCGCGGCATCCGCTGACGATCACCGCATGGTCGGCGGATGCCTCCCCGGGCGCGTCGGTGACCGACCCGCCCGTGCGGTTCGCGGAGGCCGTGGCCCAGAACTTCGCCCCGATCGAGCCCGGCGCCCGGTGGGGCACGGCCTGGGGCAGCACCTGGTTGCACGTCACCGGGGTGGTGCCGGCCGCGTGGGCCGAGAGCCGCGGCACCGAGCCGGAGCTGGTCGTCGACCTCGGTTTCACCGCCGCGATCCCCGGGTTCCAGGCCGAGGGCCTCGTCTATGCCGCCGACGGCCGGGTGGTCAAGGGGCTGCAGTCGCTCAACCGCTGGGTGCCGCTGCCGGCCATGACTCCCGACGACGACGGCACCTCCCCGGCGGCCGGCGCCACGAGCCCGGGTGGCGTGATCGACCTCTACATCGAGGCCGCGTCGAACCCCGACCTCGTGCACGACTTCACCTTTGCTCCCACACCGCTCGGCGACCCCGCCACCCTCGGCACCGATCCGCTGTACACGCTCGGCCGGATCGACGTAGCCCTGCGCGACCTCGAGGTGTGGAACCTGGTGCAGGACATCCGGGCGCTCGACGGCCTGCAGGGGGAACTGCCGGCGGCCTCCACGAGGCGCGCCCAGCTGCGGGCCGGGCTGGCCCGCTGCCTGGACCGGCTGGACCCGGACGACGTGGCCGGCACCGCGCCCGCCGCCCGGGCCGAACTGGCGCCGCTGCTGGAGCGCCCCGCGGCCGCCAGCGCCCATCACGTGCACGCCGTCGGGCATGCGCACATCGACAGCGCCTGGCTCTGGCCGCTGCGGGAAACCCCGCGGAAGGTCTCCCGCACCCTCGCCAACGTGCTGGCGCTCGCCGAGGGCAACCCCGACTTTCACTTCGGCATGTCGTCGGCGCAGCAGTTCGCCTGGGTGAAGGAGCACGACCCGGAGCTGTTCGCCCGGGTGCGCGCGGCCGTCGCGGCCGGCACCATCGTGCCGGTCGGCGGCATGTGGGTGGAGTCCGACACCAATCTGCCCGGCGGTGAAGCACTGGTGCGGCAGTTCGTGGCCGGGCAACGGTTCTTTCGCGAGGAGTTCGGCTGGGAACCCCGGGCGGTGTGGTTGCCCGACTCGTTCGGGTATTCGGCCGCGTTCCCGCAGATCGCCAGGCTCGCGGGGATGCGCTGGTTCCTCACCCAGAAGCTGTCCTGGAGCGACACCAATGTGTTCCCGCACCACACCTTCAGTTGGGAGGGCATCGACGGCAGCCGCATCTTCACCCATTTCCCGCCGGTGGCCGACTACAACGCCGAGCTGAGCGCCGCCGAACTGGCCCGGGCCGAGCGCCTCTTCGCCGAGAAGGCCGCGGCCACGCTCTCGCTGGTGCCGTTCGGCTGGGGCGACGGCGGGGGCGGCCCGACCCGGGAGATGCTCGCGGCCGCCCGCCGCACCCGGAACCTCGAGGGGTCGCCCACCGTGGAGCTGTCGACTCCGCAGGCCTTCTTCGCGGCGGCCGAGGCGGAGCATCCGTCGCCGCCGGTGTGGTCGGGGGAGCTGTACCTGGAGTTCCACCGCGGCACCTACACCTCGCAGGCCCGCACCAAACGGGGCAACCGGCAGAGCGAGAGGCTGCTGCGCGAGGCCGAGCTGTGGGCGGCGACGGCCGCCGTGCGCACCGGCGCCGCCTACCCCTACGCCGCCCTCGAGCAGGCCTGGCAGACGGTGCTGCTCCTGCAGTTCCACGACATCCTGCCCGGCACCTCGATCACCTGGGTACACCAGGAGGCCGAACGGCTGCACGCCCGCACGGACCGGACGCTCACGGCCATCATCGACGAGGCCGTACGCGCCATCGCCGGGCCCGGCAGTCGGCGGCTGCGCCTGAACGCCGGCCCCTACGCGGTGGACGGCGTGCCCGGGCTCGGCGCCGATTCCGACGGCGCACCCCCGGTTCCCGGCTATGCAGCGGCCCTGATCGAGCACAGCCCGGCGGGCCTCGTGCTGCGGAACGGCCTGATCGCCGTCACCATCGACGCCGACGGGCTGATCCCGTCACTGCGGGACGTGCTCGCCGACCGGGAACTCATCCCGGCCGGCAGCCGCGGCAACCTGCTACAACTGCACCGCGACACCCCCACCCGGTGGGATGCCTGGGACATCGACGAACATCACCGCCGCACCGTCACCGACCTCACCGAGGCCGACGTGGTCGAGGCGCTCGTGGACAGCGACGACGTCGTGGGGGTGCGGGTCGTGCGCACCTTCGGCCGCTCCCGGGTGGAGCAGCAGCTCACCTTGCGCGCCGGCTCGGCCACGCTGGATGTGCGCCTGGTGGTCGACTGGTACGAACGGCAGAAGCTGCTGCGGCTGGTGTTCCCGTTCGACGTGCAGGCCGACCGGGCCGCGTCCGAGATCCAATTCGGCCACGTCTTCCGCCCCACGCATGCCAACACCACTTGGGATGCGGCCCGGTTCGAGACCGTGGCGCACCGGTGGGTGCACGTGGGCGAGCCCGGCTACGGGGTGGCGGTGGCGAACGACTCCACCCACGGGCACGCGATCGACCGCACGCCGCCCGGTGCCGTGAAACCGGACCGTGCCGAGCACGACCCGGCGGATGCTGCCGATGCGGTGGGCACCCCGGCCGCCCAAACGGGTGCGGAACGCAGCGGCACGACGGTGCGGCTCAGCCTGCTGCGCGCCCCGGTCTACCCCGACCCGACCGCCGATCAGGGCCGCCATGAGCTGCGGGTGGCGGTGCGCCCGGCCGCCGGCATCCCCGAGGCCGTCGCCGAGGGCTACCGGCTCAATGTGCCACTCCGAACGGTCACCGGAGTCGGCGCCGTCGGCATCGAGCCGCTCCTCCGGCTGGACAACCCCGCGGTGGTCGTGGAGGCGGTCAAGCTGGCGGACGACCAGAGCGGCGACCTCATCGTGCGGCTCTACGAGGCGCACGGCAACCGGTCGACGGCCCGGCTCATCCGTCACTTCGAGGCAACGGATGTGGTGGAAACCGACCTGCTCGAGCGCCCCCTCGCCGTATCCCGCGTCGAGCTCGCCGCCGGAGCGCCCCTGGCCGAGGAGTCCTCCGGGGTGCCTGCCGGGCCTTCCCGCGAGCTGATCCTCACCCTGCGGCCGTTCGAGATCGTCACGTTGCGCTTCCGCCGCCCCTGAGCCCGTGAGCGAGCGCCGACGCCGACTACGCCGACTTGCCGGAAACTGCCCCTTCGCGCCTGCTGAGACGGCACTTTTCGGCAACTCGCGGGCACTCCGCGTGGGCGCCTAGACGAGCAGCTGGTGCTTGGCCAGGTCGCGGTAGAGCGGCGTGGACACGACGAGTTCGGAGTGGGTTCCGGTGCCCACCACCTCGCCGTGGTCGAGCACCACGATCTGGTCGGAGTCGACGACGGTGGAGAGCCGGTGCGCGATCACGATCAGCGTGCGATCGACGGCCACCGCGTCGATGGCCTCCCGCATCAGCTGCTCATTCATGCCGTCCAGGCTGGACGTGGACTCGTCGAGCAGCAGGATCGGCGGCGCCGCGAGCAGCGCGCGGGCGATGGCCAGGCGCTGGCGCTCGCCGCCGGAGAGCTTGACGCCGTCCTCCCCGACCGCGGCGGCCAGGCCGGCCGGGTCGCGGTCGAGCACCTCGCCGAGGTTCACGGCGTGCAGCACGGCCACGCACTCCTCGTCGGTGGCGTCGGGCGTGGCGAGGGTGAGGTTGTCGCGCAGCGACCCGGCCAGCACCGGAGCGTCCTGCTCCACGTAGCCGATCTGGCTGCGCAGGTCCGTGCGGTCCAGGCTGCGGATGTCGAGGCCGCCGAGCCGCACCACGCCCGAGTCGGCGTCGTAGAACCGCTCGATCAGCGCGAGGATGGTGCTCTTGCCGGCGCCAGAGGGCCCGACGAGGGCGGTGCGGAGGCCGCGCGGGGCGCTGAACGAGACGCCGCGCAGCACGGGCTGGCGTTCGGCTGCCGCGGTGGTCTCCCCGGCCGGGGCCACACCGTCCGTGCCGCCGAACTCGGTGGTGGCGTCGGGGGTGGTGCCGTCTTCAGCGGCGAGAACCGCCTGGGCCACCGGGCCCGGGCGCACGAGCGGCTCGCCGGTGACGGCATCCGTCGTGGCGGCCACGGTGGGCGCGTAGTGGAAGCGCACGTCCTCGAACGAGATCGCCGGCGCTTGCGGGTTGACCCGGGCGTTCGCGGCGCCGACCACGATCGCCAGCGGGGCGATGTCTCGGTCGAACTGGTCTTCGCTGGGCAGGTCGATGATCTCCTGGATGCGGCCGAGCGCGCCGAGCGCCGAGTTGATCGAGGTGATCGCCCCGAAGAACTGGCCCAGCGGCATGATCATCATGAACAGGAACAGGATGAACGCGACGAGGTTGGCGACCGTGATGCTCCCGTCGGCGACGCGGAAGCCGCCGACGCCGAGCACGACGAGCAGCGACACCTGCAGGGCGATGCCGGCGATGGGCACGACCAGGGCGGAGATCTTGGCGACCTTGATGCCCATCTGCCAGGCGCCCTCGGCGTCCTTCTCCACCACGGTGATCTCCCGGGCGGTGGCGTTCGCGGCGCGCACCGTGCGCACGGCGCTGATGGCGCGTTCCACGCTCGCGGCGAGGTCGCCCACCTTGGTCTGCGCGGCCAGGCTGGCCGTGCGGATGCGCTGGCTGAGCAGAACCACGGTGACCACGGAGACGCCGATCACGAGCACGGTCAGGCCCAGCAGCACCGGGTCGATGATGAGCATCGCGATGATGGCGCCGATGAAGGTGAGCGACCCGCCGATGGCCTCGACGGCGCCCTGGGTGAGTACGGCGCGGAGCAGGGTGGTGTCCGAGCTCACCCGGGAGACCAGGTCCCCGGTGCGACGGGCGTCGAACTGGCTGATCGGCAGGTTGAGCATCCGCCCGATCAGGCGCTTACGGCTGGAGAGCACCACGCCCTCGCCGGTGCGCTGCAGCAGGTAGTGCTGGTAGCCGCTGATCAGCGCCGAGACCACGACAAGGGCCACGAGGGCGCCGACGATGCCGTCTAGCGGATTGCCCGCCTCGACGAGGGTGATGACCTGGCTCACGAGCAGCGGCTGCGCCAGGCTGGCCGCGGCGCCGAGCACGCTGAGCACCACGACCACGCTGAGCACGGCCTTGTGCTCGAAGAGGTAGGGCAACAGCTGGCTGAAGGATGCGCGCGGACCTTCGACGGGTGCGCCACGCCGACCCATCCGGGAGCGGGGCTTGGCTGCGGGGGTCTCGGACGAAGCGGTGCCGGGGGTAGTCGTACTCACCACTCGAGCTTAACCGCGATCCAGGTGCGCGAAAGCGGCCATGTGGCTGCCTCAGCGAACTGAGGCAGCACCATGACCGCCTTCGCGAACCTGGGGTGGGTGACCCCTAGCGGTCCAGGTCGAGGTCGCGGGTTTCGCGGCTGAGGAACAGCGCCACCAGGGTGACCAGGCCCATCACCGAGAGATACATGCCCACCCAGAACGGGCTGCCGCCGCCGAGGGTCCACAGCCACACGGCGATGAACGGCGCCACGGCCGCACCGAGGATCGAGCTCATGTTGTACGCGAACGCCGAGCCGGTGTAACGCACATTGGTGGGGAACAGCTCAGGCAACAGGGCGCCCATCGGGCCGAACGTCATTCCCATCAGAGTGAAGCCCAGGATCAGGAACACCATCACGCCGATGAACCCGGCGCCCAGCAGCGGAACGAAGAGGAACCCGAACACCACGATGCCCGCGGTGACCCAGAGCAGCGTGCGGCGACGGCCGAACCGGTCGGCCCAGGGCCCGGAGGCGAGGGTGAAGATGCCGAAGAACACCACGCCGGCGATCATCATGAGCACGAACGTCGTGTAGCTGTAGCCGAGACCGGCCACCGGCGCATCCGTTGCGGCACGGCCGTAGCTCAGGCTGAAGGTGGTCATCAGGTAGAACAGCACATAGGTGGCCAGCATGATGAACGTGCCCAGGATGAGTTCGCGCCAGTTGGTCTTGAACACCGCGGCGAGCGGCAGCTTGGCCACCTTCTTGGTGGTGACGATCTTGGTGAACGAGTCGCTCTCCACCAGGCGCAGGCGCACCCACAGGCCGATGATCACCATGACGGCGCTGAACAGGAACGGAATCCGCCAGGCCCACTCGAGGAACGCGTCGGACGGCCGGGTCGGGTCGTCGGAGGGCAACAGCAGTGCGATGAGGAGGAACAGGCCGTTGGCGATGATGAAACCGAGCGGTGCACCCACCTGCGGGAAGGTGCCGTACCAGGCGCGCTTGCCCTTCGGCGCGTTCTCGGTGGCCACCAGGGCGGCACCGCTCCACTCGCCGCCGAGTGCGAAGCCCTGTGCGAGACGGAGAACCACCAGCATGGCCGGGGCGAACCAGCCCACCATCGAGTAGGTCGGCAGCACGCCGATGAGGAACGTCGCGATACCCATCGTGAGCAGAGCGCCGACGAGAGTGGCCTTGCGGCCCTTCCGGTCGCCGAAGTGACCGAAGAACAGGGCGCCGAGCGGGCGGGCCACCATGGCGGCGCCGAACACCGCGAACGAGGCCAGCAGGGCCGCGGTCTCGTTGCCGGTGGGGAAGAAGAGGTGCGGGAAGACGAGGACCGCCGCGGTGGCGTAGACGTAGAAGTCGTAGAACTCGATGGTGGTGCCGATGAGGCTGGCCAGGATGACGCGGCTGCGCGGATTCGCGGGCGCGGGAGCGGCGGAGGTGACCGCCGCGGTGGATGCAGACATGGGGAAACGGCGCTTTCACAAAGAGAGATGGCGGGGCTGGCGTTCGGCGCGCGGCGGCGGTCAGTCGACTGGGGCGAACGTGAGACGGTGCAATGAGAGGGGGCCGCTTGTGGCGGCCCTGATTCACCCTACATTCCGGCGGTGACGGCCGACGAATCCCTCGCCGGTGCCGGCGCGGCCCGCCGGGGCAGGGCGATCGTGACGTGGGTGCCGGTGCGGCCGTCGGACTGCAGGTCCACGGTGCCGCCGAGCCGGTCGACCAGTCCCTTGGTCAGCGGCAGGCCGAGACCGGTGCCCGGCAGCGACTCGGCGCTGGCCGACCGGTAGAACCTGTCGAAGACCCGCTCCACGTCGGACGGCGGAATGCCGATGCCGTTGTCGCTCACGGTGAGCAGCACCCCGTCGGCGTCGGCGGTGCAGCCCACCCACACCCGCCCGTGTGCCGGCGTGAACTTGACGGCGTTGCCGACCAGATTGGTCAGCACTCGCCGCACGTCGGATGCCGAGCTCTGCAGGGTCAGCATCCCGTCGCCGAACTCGGCGGTCAGGGTGACGCCGGTGCTGTGTGCCTGCGGGGTCAGCTCCTCGACGCACTCGGTGACCAGGGTGCGCAGGTCGACAGGCCCGACCGGGCCGGCGTCCGACCGCAGGCTCATGCTGGAGAGATCGAGCAGGTTCTCCACCAGCTGGGCCAGCCGGTGCGAGTTGCGCACGACCACCCGGGTGAACCGGGCCTGCTCGTGGGTGAGATCGGTGTCTTCGAGCTCTTCCGCAAAGCCCAGGATGCTGGTGATGGGGGTGCGGAGCTCGTGGCTGACCGACGAGACGAAATCGTCCTTCTGGCGGTTGAGGTCCAGCAGAGCGTGCACCACCTCTCGTTCGCGTTCGAGCAGGGCGTCCCGCTGGGCGAGTTCGGCGGCCAGCAGCAGCACCGAGGTCGCGTACGTGATCAGGAAGAGGTGCACGAGGGAGCCCGTGGCGGTGGTCGCGGTGCCGCCGGCCGAGGTGAAATAGCCGATTCCCATCGAGGTGAATCCCGATGCCACCAACGCGGTGAGACACAGTTCCCAGGCCACCACCCGGATGCCGAACCGGAACGCCGCCCAGGTGAGCAGGGGCAGGATGAGGAATGAGATCGGCAGGGACCTGCCCGGGCCGTACGCCACGCCGAGCACCAGCAGCACGAAGCCGATTTGGATGAGCAACTCCAGTCGCCTCTCGGCCCGGCCCGGTCGGCCTCGCGTCAGCGCCAGCGGAACGAGAGTGAACACGGCGAAGGCGTGGGACGGTAGCGCCGAGAACAGCACGGCGCCGAAGGACGCGCCCGTCAGCAGCGCGAGGGTGCCGGCTGCCACGACGCCCACGGCCGCGGCCCCGCACGCCGCCGCGACGGCGAATCGCAGCACGTCCCGCACGGTGTCGAGCTGGGCGGGACGGTTTTCTCGGGCGAAGATCGCGGTGAACACAAAGGTCTCCAGCGCATTGGCCAGGCCGAAACCGAGGGCGACGGCCAGCGTGCGTCCGCCGCTGAGATTCGATGCCACGCTGACGGCGCCCACCAGCACGGCGACGAGCCAACGTTCGGATCCGCGGGCCAGGCAGAGCGCGAGGACTCCGGCGGCGGCAGCAGGCCACCAGGCGGCCACCCCGCTGGGCGATGCCGGAGCCGACAGCGCGGCGAGGCCGAGGAGGTAGACCAACAGCAGTAACACGGCGATCGCGGCATACCGCCAGAGACGGGGCGCGCTCCAGAGCAACGCGACGAGATTATTCACCGGCGTGGTGTCCCCCTGTGAGCTGTGGCCGCGGCGCGGTCGGATAATGTCAACGTAGCGCGCCGTGTGCCCCGTTCGCGGGCGTAGCGCGCATGTTTCCGGTCGAGTCGGGGGAGAGCACGCATGTCACGCATTCTGATCGTCGAGGACGACGAGGATGTCAGGGCGCTCATCGTCCACAAGCTGCGCCGCGCCGGGCACGAGGTGTCCGAGGCCGGCGACGGGCAGGAGGGGTTGGAGGCGGCGCGCACCAGCGTGCCGGACCTGGTGGTGCTGGACTGGATGATGCCCAAGCTCACCGGGGTGGAGGTGTGTGCGCAGATCCGTGCGGACACCACGCTGACCCAGCCGTGCATCCTGTTGCTCACGGCCAAGTCGCAGGACAGCGACATCGCCCAGGCGATGGCGGCCGGGGCCGACGGGTACCTGATCAAGCCGTTCCGGGCCAACGATCTGCTCGAACGCGTCGACGCCCTGCTGGCGCCCCACTAGTCACTCCGCGCGCGTTCCCACCTCGTCGGTCGAGCCCACTTCGGTGGTCGAGCCCACTTCGGTGGTCGAGCCCGCCTCGGTGGTCGAGCTTGTCGAGACCTCGTGAGGGTTGTCGCGAACGTGTTCGGCTCGCGGGATCTCGACAGGCTCGATCAGCGTGTGGGTCGCGCCGGTCCGGTCCGTCGCGCCCACCTCGTCCGTCGCGCCCGCCTTGGCGGTCGAGCTTGTGGAGACCTCGTGGGCTACCGGTCGCGCAGGGCCTTGAGCACGAGAGCCGTGGCCAGGGCCGCCGTCGCAGCCTCCTCGCCCTTGTCTTCCTTCGAGCCGGGCAGGCCGGCCCGGTCCAGGCCCTGCTGCTCGTCGTCCAGGGTGAGCACGCCGAAGCCCACGGGCTTGCCGGTGTCCAGGGCCACGCGGGTGAGGCCATCCGTCGCCGCCGCCGACACGTACTCGAAGTGCGGGGTACCGCCGCGGATGATCACGCCGAGCGCCACCACCGCGTCGGCGCCGGCATCCAGCGCCACCTTGCTCGCCACGGGCAGCTCGAAGCTGCCGGGAACGCGCACGAGCGAGAACGTCGCCCCGGATGCCTCGAGCACCCGGGTGGCCCCGGCGATGAGCCCGTCGGTGATCACGTCGTGCCAGCGGCCGGCGATGATCACGACCTCCAGTCCGGTGCCGTCGACGTTGATGTCGGGGGAGCCTGCTCCACTCATAGTGCGAGTCCTTTCACGATCTGGTGTGCTGAGATTTCATGGCCCATGCGGTCACGTTTGGCCGCCAGGTAGTCCTCGTTGTGGCTGCCGACGCCCACGACGAGCGGCACCCGCTCGGTGACCGTCACGCCGTGCGCCTCGAGCTGGCGCACCTTCTCGGGGTTGTTGGTGAGTAGGCGCACCGAGCTCACGCCGAGCTCGTCGAGGATGGCGGTGGCCGCGCCGTAGTCGCGGGAGTCGGCGGGCAGGCCGAGCGCGAGGTTCGCGTCGAGGGTGTCCAGGCCGTCTTCCTGCAGCTTGTAGGCGCGCAGCTTGTTGATCAGCCCGATACCGCGGCCCTCCTGGCCGCGCAGGTACACGACCACGCCGCCTTCCCGGTCGATGGTGTCCAGGGCGGCCTGCAGCTGCGGGCCGCACTCGCACTTGAGCGAGCCGAAGGCCTCGCCGGTGAGGCACTCGGAGTGCACGCGCACGAGGGCGCCGTCGTGCGGGGTGCCTGAGACGATGGCCACGTGGTCGGCGCCGGTCATCCGGTCGCGGTAGGCGCGGATCTTGAAGGCGCCGTGCGAGGTGGGCACCGTGGTCTCCACCTCGAAGTCCACCCGCGGCGACTCGCGGATGGGGCTGACCGAGGCGAGGTCGTCGTCGCAGTGGAATTCCTGCAGGTACTCGATGAGGTCGGCGATGGTGATCACCGGGATACCCTCGCGCTCGCCGAGCACGAGCAGTCCGGGCAACCGCATCATCTCGCCGTCCTCGGCGACGATCTCGCTGATCCCGGCGACGGGCACGAGCCCGGCCAGTTTCATCAGGTCCACGGCGGCCTCGGTGTGGCCGTCACGTTCCCGCACGCCGCCATCCATCGCACGCAGCGGCAGGATGTGGCCGGGCCGGTTGAGGCTGGTGGGCGTGGAAGCCGGGTCGGCCAGCACGCGCAGGGTGTGCGCCCGGTCGGCGGCGCTGATGCCCGTGCTGAGCCGGTCGGCGGCGTCGACGGTCACGGTGTAGTTGGTGCCGCGGGGGTCTTCGTTGTTGAGCACCATCACGGGCAGGTCGAGCGTGTCGGCGATGTCGTTGGTCATCGGCGCGCAGATGAACCCGGAGGAGTGCCGCACCGTCCAGGCCAGCCACTCCTGCGTGGCCAGCTGGGCTGAGATGATCACGTCGCCCTCGTTCTCGCGCCCCTCGTCGTCGGCGACGATGACGGGCTTGCCGAGCCGGAGTGCCGCGAGTGCGGTGGGGATGTCGGCGAGGCTCATGAGGTGCTCCTTTGTACAACGGATGCTGCGGACGGTTCGGAAAGTTCGGATGCGGCGCGGGTGGCCGGGGCGGCCCGCTCGGCGGCGCTCGCCGCGAGGGCGAGCATCCGCTCGACGTGCCGGGCCAGGATGTCGGTCTCCAGGTTCACCCGGTCGCCGATCTCGAGGCCGCCCAGGGTCGTGGCCGCGAGCGTCTCGGGGATCAGCGACACCTCGAACCACTGCTCAGGCTCGGCTGCCGGGGAGATGTTGCTCACAGTGAGGGACACGCCGTCGATGGCGATCGAGCCCTTGTCCACCACGAGGGGCGCCAGGGCAGGGCCGAGCGTGAAACGCACGACCCGCCACGCGTCGCCGGGCACGATGGCCAGCACGGTGCCGGTGCCGTCGATGTGGCCCTGCACGAGGTGGCCGCCGAGCCGGCCGCCCACCAAGGCGGCACGTTCAAGGTTCACTGCCGAGCCCTCGGTGGCGCCGGACAGCGTCGACATGGCCAGGGTCTGCGCCATCACGTCGGCGGTGAAGGTGTCGGGGGTCTGTTCCACCACGGTCAGGCATACGCCGTTCACCGAGATGGAGTCGCCGTGCCCGGCGCCGTCGACCACCAGCGGGCCACGGATGGTGAGGCGGGCGGCGTCGTTGGTGTGCTCGATGTGCTCGATGCTGCCGAGCTCCTCAATGATTCCGGTGAACATGGGGTCCTCTTCACTTCTCGCTGGCTGTCACGGCGGGGATGGTCTGGTCGGTGGTGGTCTCGGTGGGGATGGTGCGGGCGACCAGCAGGATGTCCTCACCGAGCCGCACAAGGTCGTCGATGTGCAGCCGGCGTTGCCCGGCGATGCCGGTGACGCCGATGTCGCCGAGGGCCAGCCGGTCTCCGCCGAGGAGGGTGGGAGCCAGGTAGACCAGGAACTCGTCGACCAGCCCGGCCCGCACGAAGGCGCTGGCCAGGGTGGGGCCGCCTTCCACGAACACCCGGCGGATGCCGCGCTCATGCAGGGTGGCGAGCACCGCGGCCACGTCGTGGCCGGGCACAAACCAGGGTGCGAGGGGATGCCGGTGCACCGCGGCGCCGGCCGGCACGGCCCGGTCGCCCACCACGACGGGTTGCGGCTGGTGCGGCAGCAGGGCGCCGTCACGGTCGCGGGCGGTGAGGCCCGGGTCGTCCGCCAGGGCGGTGCCGGTGCCCACGAGGATCGCGTCGGCCGCGGCGCGACGCTCGTGCACGTCCTGCCGGGCGAGCGGTCCGGTGATCCAGCGGCTGCTGCCGTCGGCCGCCGCGGCGCGGCCGTCCAGGCTCGAGGCCCACTTGAGTGTCACGAACGGGCGGCCGAGCCGGGCGGCGACCAGCCAGTCGGAGAGGAAAGCCTCGACCTCGTCGGCGAGGAGCCCGCCGGTCACGTCGACACCGGCCGCGCGCAGGCGGTCGGCGCCGCCGGAGGAGTGCCGGCCGGGGTCGGCGACGGCGTAGACGACACGGCCGATGCCGGCGTCGATCAGGGCGAGGGCGCAGGGGCCGGTGCGGCCGGTGTGGTTGCAGGGTTCGAGGGTGACCACGGCCGTGGCTCCACGGGCGGCATCCGGGGCTAGCTGGGCGAGCGCATCCACTTCGGCATGAGCGGTGCCGGCGCCGCGATGCCAGCCTTCGGCGATGACCTCGCCGACGGGGCTGAGGATGACACAACCGACCCGGGGGTTGACGCCCGCGGCCGGTCCGTTGCCGGCCAGCTGCAGGGCTCGGCGCATGGCGCTGTCGAGCGTGTGCTGCTGGTGCATTCCCTGTCCCGTCGTAGACGCTCCGGGAGGGGGTTTTCGCGTACGCGAAAGCCGTCGACGGTCCACAAACAACCGTCGATCCGTGCGCCTCCCATCCGGACTTTAACCGTCGGTGCTGGAATTTCACCAGCTCAACCGGAACCCAAACAGCAGGATCCGGCTCGCGGACTTTCACCGCCGGTTCGGATTCTCACCGACCCCGGAGCACGTTTCTTATAGTCAGTTATATCTCAACGTGTGGGGTGATGAGGTATTCCCGACGACATCTGACGACTTCTCGGGTTCCTCAGGTCGCCGAGACCAGGGCCCGTGCAGTGCTTTCGTCCACGAAGAGATCGGTGATCAGGCCGGCCTTGAGCGCACCGCGAAGGCTGGCGAGCTTCGCCGTCCCCGAGACCACGCAGAGCCGGCGCGGGGTCCTCCGCAGCACGCCGAAATCAGGGCCGGTACCGCGTGCGTTCAGCAGGATGCCGTCGGTGGAGCCGTCCGCCCGGTAGAAGATGGTGGCCACATCGCCCACCACGCCCGCCCGGCTGAGCGAGGTGTAGTCGGCCTCCTCCAGGTACCCGCCCGCGTAGACGTGGCTGGGCACCTCGGAGAACGGGGAGCCGAGACCGAACAGGGCCACATCCATCCGGGCCTGCATCTCGAGCAGACGGCTCACGCTGCGTTCCCGCCAAAGCGCCTGCTTGGTGGCCGGGCTGTCGAAAAATGCCGGCACCGGGAACTGGTGCACGTGCGCCCCGAACGCGTAGCCGAACCGGCCGAGGATCTCGCTGGCGTAGCTGAGGCCGGTGGTGCGCATATTGCCGGCGCCGTTGAGCTGGATGATCTGCGAGTTGTGGGTCTGTTTGGGCGTCACGTGGCGGCTGATGGCGTTCATCGTGGAGCCCCAGGCGATCCCCATGACCATGTTCGAGTCGAAGAACTGACCGAGAATCCGTGCAACTGAGAGCGCCACACGTTCCAATCTGTCCACGTCTGTGGCGTGATCGGGCACCGGAACGACGTGCGCGGTGATCTGGAAGCGCTCCGCGATGAGCAGCTCGAGGCGGCTCGGGGCGTCCAGTGGCGAGCGGATCTGGATGTCGACGAGGCCGGTCGCCCGAGCGTGGCTGAGCAGGCGGGACACCGAGGAGCGGGAGGTATGCAGCTCGTGGGCGATGGCATCCATGGTCAGGTCCTGCATGTAATACAGGTGCGCCGCGGTGAGGGCATCCCGCACCCGATCGGACTGCGCTGACTCGTCGACGAGGCTCACAGCCCCTCCTTGCACGTTTGTTCACTCGGCTTGACCGGATGTGATTGATCTACTCAAGCTTGATTAATCCATATGGAGGGCCCCCGCGCAAACCCGGTTGGGCTTTCCGCACCAAACCGACCGAGCAGTATCCGGTCGTCGGCTTGGTCGAATGACGAACAAAGGTAGTGAACAGTGCAGTCCAACCCCGTTTCCTCACCCGCCGACGCCGCCCGCGCCGCACTCGCCCAGCGCCCCAACGCGAAGGTGCTCATCATCGGCGCCGGCATCAACGGCATCGCCACCTTCCGCGACCTGGCACTGCAGGGTGTCGACGTGGCGATCGTCGACCGGGGCGACTACGTCTCCGGGGCATCCGCAGCGTCGTCGCACATGATCCACGGCGGTATCCGCTACCTAGAGAACGGCGAGTTCCGGCTGGTCAAGGAGTCCGTCACTGAGCGGAACGGCCTGCTGAAGATCGCCCCGCACTACGTGAAGCCGCTGCCGACCACGGTGCCGATGTTCTCGGCCCTCTCCGGGGTCCTTGCCGCTCCGCTGCGCTTCCTCACCCACAAGCAGGGCAAGGCGCAGGAGCGCGGCGCGCTGCTGATCAAGGTGGGCCTGGTGCTCTACGACTCCTTCTCCCGCGACGGCGGCTCGGTGCCCAAGCACGAGTTCCACGGCCGCAAGAAGTCGCTCGCCCGGCTGCCGCGGTTGAACCCCGGCCTCAAGTACACCGCCACCTACTACGACGCCTCGATGCACGACCCCGAGCGCCTCGCGCTCGATGTGCTGCGCGACGGCCTCGACGCCGGCCCGCACGCCCGCGCCGCCAACTACGTCGAAGCCGTGGGCATGGATGCCGACGGCGTGCGCCTCCGCAACACCAGCACGGGCGAGGAATTCAGTTTCGCCGCCGACGTGGTCGTGAACACCTCGGGGCCGTGGACCGACCTGACCAACTCGGCGCTCGGCCAGGCCAGCACCTACATGGGCGGTACCAAGGGGTCGCACATCGTTCTCGACCACCCGGAGCTGCTCGAGGCCACCGGCGGCGGCGAGATCTTCTTCGAGAACAACGACGGCCGCATCGTGCTGATCTACCCGCTCGCCGGCCGGGTGCTCATCGGCACCACCGACCTCGAGCACGACATGAGCCAGCCGATCCGCACCACCGAAGAGGAGATCGACTACTTCTTCGACCTGGTCAAGCACGTGTTCCCCGACATCGAGGTGAACCGTTCGCACATCGTGTTCCGGTTCTCCGGCGTGCGCCCGCTGCCCCGGCACGACGACGAGGCCCCCGGCTTCGTCTCCCGCGACTACCGCATCGAGTCCAGCCCGTTGGGCTCGCGCCCCGGCACCCTGCTCAGCCTCGTCGGCGGCAAGTGGACCACCTTCCGGGCGCTGGCGGAACACCTCAGCGGCGACATCCTGGCCCTGCTGGGCCAGCCGCGCCTCGTGTCCACAGTGGGTCTGGCCATCGGCGGCGGCAAGGGCTTCCCGGCCACGCCCGCCGCACTCACGGTGTGGCTCGCAGCCCACGGTGACGAGGTGGGCCGTGCCCGCGCCCAGCAGCTGCTCACCCGGTACGGCACCCGTGCCGCCGCGATCATCGACGTGCTCACCGAGCAGCCGGATGCTCCGCTGGAGCACAACCCGCTCTACTCCCGCCGGGAGATCGAGTACCTGGCCCGCGAAGAGTCCGTCACGCACCTGATCGACTTGCTGCTGCGCCGCACGAGCCTCGCCTTCGTCGGTGGGCTCAGCGTGCCCCTGCTCGAGGAACTCGCCGGGCTGCTCGCGCCGGTGCTCGGCTGGGACGCCGAGCGCACCGCCGCTGAAATCGAGCAGGCTGTCGCGGAGCTCCATGAGGTGCACGGCGTCGACCTCGCCGCGGCGGACACGGTGCCGTCGATCTAGTTCTTTTCGAGGGGGCGGAGGTTTTCTCCGCCCCCCGCTACTGCACGACGGTGTGCGCTGAGCTTTCGGCGTCTCCTAAAAAACACGAAAGGTCAACGTGGACAATCTCGGTGTTGTATTCCTCTCGGAGCTGGTGGGCACGGCCCTCCTGGTGCTCCTCGGCTGTGGCGTCGTCGCCAACGTCGCTCTCACAAAGAACAAGGGCTTCGGAGCAGGCTTCCTCATGGTCACCATCGGTTGGGGCCTCGCGGTCTTCGCCGGTGTGATCGTCTCCTACAACTCGGGAGCGCACCTGAACCCGGCGGTGACCCTGGGCCTGGTGTCCTCGGGCGCGACCGAGTTCGGCTCTGGCGTGCCGGTGAACGTCATCTCGGTGCTCACTTACATTGCCGCCCAGATGATCGGCGCCATCATCGGCGCTGTCGTGGTCTGGCTGGCTTACAAGCAGCACTTCGACCAGGAACCGGAGCCGGCGAACAAGCTCGGCGTGTTCGCGACCGGGCCGGCCATCCGTTCGTACGGCTGGAACCTGGTCACCGAGATCATCGGCACGTTCGTGCTGGTGTTCGTCGTGATCGCGTTCGGCGGCGGACGTCAGGGCGAGAACGGCGGCCTGGCCGCCCTCGGTGCCCTGCCGGTGGCGCTGCTGGTGATCGTGATCGGCACCTCGCTCGGCGGGCCCACCGGCTACGCCATCAACCCGGCGCGTGACCTCGGCCCTCGCATCGCCCACGCCCTGCTGCCCATCAAGGGCAAGCGCGGCTCCGACTGGTCCTACTCGTGGGTTCCCGTCGCCGGACCGGTCATCGGTGGCGTGCTCGCCGGCTGGGCCTCCCTGATCCTGCTTCCCATCCTTGCCTGACCCTTCAGCCATCCACCCATCAATCTCACCAACCGCGTCCCAACACAGGAGTTCCGACATGAGTGACAAGTACATCTTCGCCATCGACCAGGGCACCACGAGCACCCGCGCGATCATCTTCGATCACTCGGGCTCGATCGTCTCGACCGGTCAGCTCGAACACGAGCAGATCTTCCCCCGCGCCGGCTGGGTCGAGCACGACCCGATGGAGATCTGGGGCAACACCCGTCAGGTGATCGGCCAGGCCCTGTCCAAGGCCAACCTCACCCGCCACGACATCGAGGCCGTGGGCATCACGAACCAGCGCGAGACCGCCGTGGTCTGGGACCGCACCACCGGGCTGCCGGTGTACAACGCCATCGTCTGGCAGGACACCCGCACGCAGGCCATCGTCGACCGTCTTGCGGCGGATGGCGGCGGCGACCGGTTCAAGCCCATCGTGGGCCTGCCGCTGGCCACCTACTTCTCCGGCACCAAGATCGCCTGGATCCTCGAGAACGTCGACGGGGCCCGCGAAAAGGCCGAGGCCGGCGACCTGATGTTCGGCACCACCGACACCTGGGTGCTCTGGAACCTCACCGGCGGGCTCGAGGGCGGCGTGCACGCCACCGACGTCACCAACGCCAGCCGCACCCTGTTCATGAACCTCGAGACCCTCGAATGGGACGACGAGATCCTCGGGATCTTCGGGGTTCCGCGCTCGATGATGCCCGAGATCCGCTCCTCCAGTGAGGTCTACGGCACCGTCAACGAGCACAGCCTGCTGCGCGAGGTGCCCATCGCCGGCATCCTCGGCGACCAGCAGGCCGCCACCTTCGGCCAGGCCGCGTTCGACCAGGGCGAGGCCAAGAACACCTACGGCACCGGTAACTTCCTGATCTTCAACACCGGCACCGAGATCATCCACTCCAAGAACGGGCTGCTCACCACGCTCGGCTACAAGCTCGGCGACGCCGAACCGCACTACGCGCTCGAGGGCTCGATCGCCGTGACCGGGTCGCTCATCCAGTGGCTGCGCGACAACCTCGGGCTGATCTCGTCGGCCAGTGAGATCGAGACCCTGGCCCGCACCGTCGACGACAACGGCGGCGCCTACTTCGTGCCGGCGTTCAGCGGCCTGTTCGCGCCGTACTGGCGGTCGGATGCCCGTGGCGCGCTGGTCGGCCTGACCCGGTTCGTCAACAAGGGCCACATCGCCCGCGCGGCGCTGGAGGCCATCGCCTTCCAGACCCGCGAGGTCATCGACGCGGTCAACGCCGACTCCGGCGTGCCGCTGACCGAGCTCAAGGTTGACGGCGGCGCCACGGCCAACAACCTCCTGCTGCAGTTCCAGGCCGACATCCTCGGCGTGCCCGTGGTGCGCCCGGTCGTCGCCGAGACCACGGCGCTCGGTGCGGCCTACGCGGCCGGCCTGGCCGTGGGCTTCTGGAGCGGCCTGGGCGAACTGCGCTCCAACTGGCAGGAAGACGCCCGCTGGGAGCCCGACATGGAAGAGGCCGAGCGGGCCCGTCTGCTGCGCAACTGGAAGAAGGCCGTCACGAAGACCCTCGACTGGGTCGACGAGGACGTCCTCTAGCCTCAGGCCCCAGTAGCCCCTCAGCGGACACCACTTCGGCGCCGCATCCGTCACTCTTCTGAGTTGCGCGGGTGCGGCGCCGTTTCGCGTCTGGCGTGCCACCCGCGCGGCGGCGCCTGACCCGCGTGACGCGGTGCGCGGGTGCGCCGCCGTTCCGCGGGTGCCGGGCGGGAGCGGCGCACCTCCCGCGCAGCGGCCGTGCCTCCCGCGCAGCGGCGTGCCTCCCGCGCAGCGGCGTGGGGCCCGCGCGTGGGGGAGCGCGGGCGTGGCGCCGTTCCGCACCTGGCGTGCCACCGGCGGAGCGGCGTCTGACCCGCGTTTTGGCCTCGAGCGGTAGCCCGCTGGGCTAGCTCGGGGCGAGGCGGGCGGGCAGCGCGGTGAGGGTGGTCAGGCGGATGACGCCCAGCGTGCGGGCCTCGGCGAGGTCGGCGTCGGGCGGGGGAGGGCCGGCGGCGCCGACCCGGTCCAGCCAGACGCCGGTGAGGCCCGCGGCGGCAGCGCCGATCGCGTCGGTGCGCAACCGGTCGCCCACATAAACCGAGCGGGCAGGGTCGGCGCCGAAGAGGGCGCAGGCGTGCTGGAAGATCTCCGCCCGGGGCTTGGCCAGGCCGAACTCGGCCGAGGTGACCACGTGCTCCACCCGGGCGTGCAGCCCGGTGTCGGCCAGTTTCACGCTCTGGTAGGCCTGCTCGCCGTTGGTGATCAGCCCGAATCGCACGCCGGGGATGCGCCGGGTGAGGTCATCCAGGCACGGCAGAGCGTCGTCGTGCAGGCGCCAGTTCGCCCGGTAGTGCACAAAGTAGTCGTTGAACCAGGCGGTGGCCTCCGCCTCGGTGAGCTCTACCCCGTGCGCCGCGGCGAAGTCCCGCGCCCGGGCGCTGCGCTGTCCGGCGAAGTCCAGTTCGCCCGCGAGGTAGGCGTGATAATGCTGCTCTTCGAGCGCGTTCCAGAGCGCCACGACCGAGTGCGGATCGGCGGCCGCGCCCCGGCCGCCCTGCGCGGCGACGTGCCCGAGGATCCCGGCGGCCACGGCCTCGCGGTGCGCGAACAGGGTGTCGTCGAGGTCGAAGAGCACCACAACGGGCGGCGTCACACCCATCACATCCGTCACTGCAGCCTCACCGGCCTCAGGCGCCCGCCGGAGCGCACGGCGCGGCTCATGCGCCCACGACCTCGGCTGGCCAGCCCGCGGGCGGTGTGCGGTCGTCGGTGGCGTGCAGCGCGCCCTTCCACGACGGCGGATGCGTCCCGTTCCGATACGCGATCCCCGCCGGCCCCTGCCCGGTGAAGCGGAACCCGGCCTTCCGAGCAGCCCGCGCCGACGCGAGGTTGCCGACCACGCACTCCCAGTGCACGGCGTCGCAGAGCCCGGTCGAGAAGCCCCAGTCGAGCACCAGCCGCTGCGCCTCGACCATGAGGCCCCGGCCCCGGTGCGCGCCGCCGAGCCAGAACCCGATCGAACTCGTGCGACGCGCCGTGCCGGACTGCGAATCCGAACCGGACGCGGAACCCGACCCCACACCCGGCCCGGCAACAGACGCCGCAGACCCGACCGGCACGCTCAGGCTGATCACACCGAGTAGCTCCGGTCCGACCGCCCCGCGCACCGCCCAGGTGTATTCCAGGTCACCGGCCCACGCGTCCGGCACGTAACCGGTGACGAAGTCGGTGGCATCCTCGAACCGGTACGGCGACGGCAGGCGCGCCAGGTACCGCGGCATCACCGGGTCCTGGCAGTACTCGAACACCAGAGCCGCGTCCGCCGGGCGCGGGGCATCCAAGCAGAGCAGCGGGGAGGACAGCTCGACCGGTCGCATCAGTGGAGAGAACGCCTCAGCGGCGCGCCAGGAAGCCCATGCGCTCGAACGCGTTCGCGAGGGTGACGTCGGCCACGGCTGCGGCCCGGTCGGCGTTGCCGGCCAGGATCCGGTCCAGCTCGGCCGGGTCGTCGAGCAGCTCGAGCGTCCGTCCGCGTATCGCGCCGAACGTCTCGGTGACCACCTCGGCCAGGCCCTTCTTGAAGTCGCCGTAGCCCTTCCCGGCGTACTCGTCCTCGAGCGACTGGATCGAACGCTCCGCCATCACGGAGTAGATCGTGAGCAGGTTCGCCACGCCGGGCTTGTTCTCCCGGTCGAAGACCACACCGCCCTCGGCGTCGGTCACGGCCCGCATGATCTTCTTGGCGGTGACGGATGGCTCGTCGAGCATCCAGATCACGCCGGCGTGCGACTCGGCCGACTTCGACATCTTCGAGGTGGGGTTCTGCAGGTCGTAGATCTTCGCGGTGTCCCGGATGATCGAGGCCTCGGGCACCGTGAAGGTGTCGCCGAAGCGGGAGTTGAACCGGGCCGCCAGGTCGCGGGTGAGCTCAACGTGCTGGCGCTGGTCCTCGCCCACCGGCACGATCTCGCTCTGGAACAGCAGGATGTCCGCGGCCATGAGCACCGGGTAGGCGAACAGCCCCACCGTGGTGGCGTCGGCGCCCTGCTTCTGCGACTTGTCCTTGAACTGGGTCATCCGGCTGGCCTCGCCGAAGCCGGTGAGCGTGTTCAGCGCCCAGGCGAGTTGCGCGTGCGCGGCCACGTGGGACTGCACGTACAGGGTCGACTCGGCCGGGTCGATGCCCGCGGCGATGTACTGGGCGGCGGTCGCGCGGGTGTTCTCGCGGAGCTTGGCCGGGTCCTGCGCCACGGTGATGGCGTGCAGGTCCACGATCGAGAAGAACGCGTCGTGCGTCTGCTGCAGCTTCTTCCAGTTCAGCAGCGCACCGATGTAGTTGCCGATCTGCAGCGAGTCGGCGGACGGCTGCATGCCGGAGTAGAGGCGGGTCTTGGTCATGATGGGGTGTCTTTCGTTGAGCGTGGGCCGCGGTGCGGCGAGGGGACGAGCTAGATGTTGTAGTCGACGACCACGGGGGCGTGGTCGGACCAGCGCTGGTCGTAGGCATCCGCCCGGTCGACCGTGTAGTTGACGACGGATGCCGCCAGTGCGGGAGTCGCGAGCTGGTAGTCGATGCGCCAGCCGGTGTCGTTGTCGAACGCCTGGCCGCGCCAGGACCACCAGGTGAACGGTCCGTCCACCTCGCCGGCGGCCTTGCGGCCCACGTCCACCCAGCCCAGGCCGGCACCGTTGTTGTAGTCGGCCTCGTCCTCGGCGCCGAGGATCTTGTCGAAGTAGGCGCGTTCCTCGGGCAGGAAGCCGGCGCGCTTCACGTTGCCCTTCCAGTTCTTGATGTCGAACTTGCGGTGCCCCACATTGAGGTCGCCGAGCACCACGACCCGCTCGCTGTGCGCGGCGAGTTCGGGCAGCCGGGTGAGCATCGAGTCGAGGAAGGTGAACTTCTCGACCTGCTTGGGGGTGTCGACCTCGCCGGAGTGCACGTAGGTGCTCACCACGGTCACGATCTTGCCGTTCACCTCGTAGTCGGCCTCGAGCCAGCGGCCGGCGCTGTCGAAGTCGGGGTGGCCGAGCTCGACCCGGTGGATCGACGCGCTCTTGCGGCTGGCGATGGCCACGCCTGCGCGGCCCTTCGCCGACGCGGCGTCGTGCAGGATGCTCCATTCGGGGCCCAGCAGCGCTTCGATGTCCTCCGTCGCGGCACGCACCTCCTGAATGGCGAGGATGTCGACGTCTCGGGTGGCGAGCCAGTCGCCCATGCCCTTACGGAACGCGGCACGGATGCCGTTGGTGTTGATGCTGGCGATGCGGAGGGGCTTGGTGGTCGAATCGTGCGAAGAAGACGGCATGCGCCGATTCTACCGAGTGCCCCTGACGGCGGTCGCGGAGGCCGGGGGCGGACGTCGCCCGCCCGCGCGAGCGACGGCCCTGGCCGGTCCGGCTCCGGGTCAGCGCCCGGCCGGCTCGTGCACGTCGTACTTCTCCGCCTGCCGCTCGGCCTTGCGCAGTCTGCGGTTCCGGCCGGGGCGTTGCAACCAGGAGGCGTCCGCCGCGGCGGCGCGCGCGTCGCGCAGCTCAGCCTCCACGACCAGGCGCCGGGCCGCGGCCTCTTCCTCCTCGGCGAGCTTCCTGGCCTCGTCGGCGCTCAGGCTGGACGGCGGGATTCCGGCGTCCTGCATGCCCACCGCGATCCAGGACGCCGAGATGAGCGTGACCGTGGAGGTGAGGTTGAACCAGATCAGCAGACCGATGATCACCGCGAAGCCGGCCAGCAGGGGGTTCTTGGCCGCACCGCCGAGCAGCGCGGCGCCGAGCACCTTGAGCACCCCGAGCGCGATCGCGCCGAGCAGCGACCCGACGAGCAGATTGCGCCAAGGGATGCGCACGTGCGACAGCACCCGGAACAGGGCGGCGAGGGTGAGCGTGTCGATGATCAGCACGATCAGCAGTCCGACGGCCTGGCTCGACGCGATGAACCAGAACGAGTCGGCGCCCTGGCCGAACAGGCCCAGGACAGAGCGCAGAAGTTCCGTGCTGACGATCGAGATGACGGCGGACACCACCAGTGCCAGGCCGAACAGGAGGCCGAGGCCGAGTTCGCGCAGTTTCACCAGCACGAAGAACGTGGTCTCCTGGCCCATCCCGAAGATGCCGCGCACGGCCTGCGAGGTCGTGTTGAGCCAACCGAGGGTGGTGGCGAGCAATCCCACGAGGGCGATGGCGCTGCTCCAGGTGAGCGCGCCCGTGTTGGCGAGGGTGTCCGGATTGACCACGCCCTTCTCGCCGATCAGCCCGGGCACCGACTGGTTGATGAGTGCGAACAGTCGGTCCATCAGGTCGGGGTTCGCGGTGAGCCACAGACCCGCGACGGAGAACACGAGCCACAGGGCGGCGAAGATGGCGAAAATGGCCTGGTACGCCATGCCGGCGGCGAGCACCGGGCCGCGGCTCTGCCCGAAATGGGTGAATACCCGCACCGGTCGGGAGGCCATGACACGCTTGATGAGGTCGCCGATCTTCATCGACCCAGCCTAACGAGAAGGTGTGACGCCGCCCGGAGACGCACCGCCGCCGACCCCCAAACCGAGGCGCATCCGGGTGCTGAGGCTCTCTCGAGTCTTGTGCGATACCGGGGCGCCTGCAACGATGCTCCTGCCGCCCCACCCGAGCCGGCTCTCCATCTTCGAACCTGGATGGTGCACCATGTCATCGACGCCGATCGCACGGGCCGCACGCCGGCCGGTCACCCGCTGGGGTGTCGGTCGCCGGCTGCTCTGGGCGGCCGTTTTGCTGGCCGGAGTGGGCGGCGGAACCGCGCTACTGGCAGCGGATGCGGCCGCGGCCGTTCAGGGGCCGGCATCCGCCCGGCATGCACACGAGCGCACACACGACAGCACCGACGCGTTCGCGCTGCTGCCCCTGGGCGGGGGCGTCGCAGCCTTCGGAACGGCGTCGGTGCTGGTGTTGCGGCGTCTCGACCTCAGCGACGCCGAGTGAGGCCCGCCGGGCGCTGAGCGGCCGGGGCCGTGGGCGGGCTCGTTACGGCTTGCCCCGCATGATGGCCTGCTTGACCTCGGCGATGGCCTGCGTCACCTGGATGCCGCGCGGGCAGGCTTCGGTGCAGTTGAAGGTCGTGCGGCAACGCCAGACGCCTTCCTTGTCGTTGAGGATGTCCAGGCGCACGGCGGCGCTGTCGTCGCGGGAGTCGAAGATGAACCGGTGTGCGTTCACGATCGCGGCCGGGCCGAAGTACTGGCCGTCGGTCCAGAAGACCGGGCAGCTCGACGTGCACGCGGCGCAGAGGATGCACTTGGTGGTGTCGTCGAAACGCTCGCGCTGGGCGACGGTCTGGATGCGCTCCTTGCCGTCCTTGGGCGTGTTCTGCGCCATCAGGAACGGCTGCACCTCGCGGAAGGAGGCGAAGAACGGCTCCATGTCCACGATCAGGTCCTTCTCCAGCGGCAGGCCCTTGATGGCCTCCACGGTGACGGGCTTGGTGATGTCGAGGTCCTTGATCAGGGTCTTGCAGGCCAGGCGGTTGCGGCCGTTGATGCGCATCGCATCGGAGCCGCAGATGCCGTGCGCGCAGGAGCGGCGGAAGCTCAAGGAGCCGTCCTGTTCCCACTTGATCTTGTGCAGCGCGTCCAGGATGCGGTCCGTCGCGTACATTTCTACGTCGTAGTTCTCCCAGTGCGGGTCTTCGTCGGTCTCCGGGTTGAACCGGCGCACCGACAGGGTGACCGTGAACGACTGGATCTCTTCGGGAACCGCGGGGGGCTTCTCGAGGGTGGGGGTGCTCACTAGTACTTCCTCTCCATCGGCTGGTAGCGCGTAATGGTCACGGGCTTCCAGTCGAGCGAAATGTGGTCGGCAGCATCCGCCGACAGCGCGTCGCCGGACAGGTAGGCCATGGTGTGCTGCAGGTAGTTGACGTCGTCGCGCAGGGGATAGTCGTCGCGCATGTGGCCGCCGCGGCTTTCCTTGCGGTTGCGCGCGGAGTAGACGACGACCTCGGCCAGGTCGAGCAGGAAGCCCAGCTCGACGGCCTCGAGCAGGTCGGTGTTGAACCGGCGGCCCTTGTCCTGCACGCCGATGTTCTTGTAACGCTCGCGGAGCAGGTGGATGGTCTCGGTCACCTCGGAGAGGGATTCGTCGGTGCGGAACACCTGTGCCTTGGCGTCCATGACCTCCTGCAGCTCGCGGCGGAGCACGGCGATGCGCTCGGTGCCGGTGGAGGTGCGGATGGTGGCGAGCAGTTCGCGCACGAACTTGGCCGGGTCTTCGGGCAGCGGCACGAACTCGGCGGTCTTGACGTACTCGACGGCGTTGTTGCCGGCGCGCTTGCCGAACACGTTGATGTCCAGCAGTGAGTTGGTGCCGAGCCGGTTGGAGCCGTGCACCGAGACGCAGGCGCATTCGCCGGCGGCGTAGAGGCCGGGCACGACGGTGGTGTTGTCGCGCAGCACCTCGGCCTTGACGTTGGTGGGGATGCCGCCCATCGCGTAGTGCGCGGTGGGCATCACGGGCACCGGCTCGGTGACGGGGTCGACGCCGAGGTAGGTGCGGGCGAACTCGGTGATGTCAGGCAGCTTGGTCTCGAGCACTTCGGCGCCGAGGTGGGTGCAGTCCAGGTACACGTAGTCCTTGTTGGGGCCGGCGCCGCGGCCTTCCGCGACCTCCTTGACCATGCAGCGGGCCACGATGTCACGCGGGGCGAGGTCCTTGATGGTGGGCGCGTAACGCTCCATGAACCGCTCGCCGGAGGCGTTGCGGAGGATCGCGCCCTCACCGCGGGCGCCCTCGGTGAGCAGGATGCCCAGGCCCGCCAGGCCGGTCGGGTGGAACTGGAAGAACTCCATGTCCTCCAGCGGCAGGCCCTTGCGCCAGATGATGCCCACGCCGTCGCCGGTGAGGGTGTGCGCGTTGGAGGTGGTCTTGTAGATCTTGCCGAAACCGCCGGTGGCGAAGATGAACGCCTTGCCGGAGAAGACATGCAGCTCCCCGGAGGCGAGGTCGTAGGCGACCACGCCGGAGGGCTGGTCGACGCCGTCGACGTTCGTCATGATCAGGTCGAGCACGTAGAACTCGTTGAAGAAGTTGATGCCGCGCTTGACGCAGTTCTGGTACAGCGTCTGCAGGATCATGTGGCCGGTGCGGTCGGCGGCGTAGCAGGCGCGGCGCACCGGGCTCTTGCCGTGGTCGCGGGTGTGGCCGCCGAAGCGGCGCTGGTCGATCTTGCCCTCAGGCGTGCGGTTGAACGGCAGGCCCATGTTCTCGAGGTCGATGACCGCGTCGATGGCTTCCTTCGCGAGGATCTCTGCGGCGTCCTGGTCGACGAGGTAGTCGCCGCCCTTGACGGTGTCGAAGGTGTGCCACTCCCAGTTGTCTTCCTCCACGTTCGCCAGGGCCGCGGCCATGCCGCCCTGTGCCGCACCGGTGTGCGAGCGGGTGGGGTAGAGCTTCGAGATCACCGCGGTGGATGCGTTCGGGCCGGCCTCGATGGCGGCGCGCATGCCCGCTCCTCCCGCCCCGATGATGACGATGTCGAACTGGTGGTAGTGCACACCGTCGACGATGGTGGATTCGGGGTTGGTCACAGGTGCATCCGTCATGGAAGTTTTTGCAGCTCCTTGGGGGCCTAGAGGGCCTGGCAGAAAGTGGGCAGAAGGTCGGTGGGCGCTCCGGCGGGGCACGGGTCGAAGGTGAAGACGACGAGTGTGCCGAGCACGATCAGGATGACCACCGCGGCGAGGATCGCCGACTTGAGGATGCCGCGGCCGACACGCGTGGTGGCGTAGTCGTTCACGAGGGTGCGCATGCCGTTGCCGCCGTGGATGAGGGCGAGCCAGAGCATGGCCACATCCCACCACTGCCAGAACGGGTTCGCCAGCTTGCCGGCGACGAAGGCGAAGTTGAGGGCGCTGACGCCCTCGCCCACCATGAGGTTGACGAAGAGGTGGCCGAAGATCAGCACGACCAGCACGATGCCGGAGACGCGCATGTAGATCCAGCCCCACTTCTCCCAGTTCACGCCGCGCTTGTGCGGGGTGCGGGCGTACGGGCTGCGGGGGGCGGCGAGAGTCGAAGTCATGATCCGGTCCTCCTAGTGGCTGAACACGTTGATCAGGTGGCGGGGCACGAAGGCGATCATGGTGACCAGCCACAGGCCGATGACCACGTAGAAGAGCACCCGCTGGTACTTCGCGTTCCAGAAGTCGATGGCGATGATCCGCAGGCCGTTGAAGGCGTGGAACACGATCGCGGCGACGAGGGCGGTCTCGCCCAGGCCCATGATGGGCGTCTGGTACTGGCTGATCACGGCGTTGTACGCCTCGGGGCTGACCCGCACGAGAGCGGTGTCGAGGATGTGCACGAGGAGGAAGAAGAAGATCGCCACCCCGGTGATCCGGTGCAACACCCAGGACCACATGCCCTCACGGCCGCGGTAGAGCGTTCCGGCCGGGCGACGCGAGGTCGTCTTCCGCTGAGCTGTCAGGGCCCCTGCCGAATTCTGTGGCATGACCAACCCTCCCTGGCTGAGTCGTGACCCCTGCTGAACGAGGTGTCATCGTTGAACAAACACGTGCCTACAGTCTATGTCTCGACAACGAGATAAGTCGGTTAGGGCTGCCTAAGCAGCGCGGCCGGAACAGAGGCTTTGTACCCCTCTCTCTTGCGCCGTACCTGTGCCGGGCCGGCCGGCGGGGTCAGCGGCGTTGTGCCAGGGGCACCAGGGTCTCCGCGCGGCGGGCGAGCCCCTCGTCGATGACCCGCTGGTAGTAGTCGAACAGGGTGCCGCAGACGTTCTCCCAGCTGCGGCCGAGCACCGCCCGGCGGCCCGCCTCGCCCATCCGGTGCCGCAGCGACCTGTCGGCGACGAGCGCGGCCACGTGGCGGCGCAGGTCTGCGTCGTCGTCGGGCTGGAAGAGGAAGCCGTCTGTGCCGTGGTCGACGAGGTCGATCGGACCGCCGGCCCTGGGTGCCACGACGGGCAGTCCGGCCGCGTGCGCCTCCTGCAGGGTCTGGCCGAAGGTCTCTTCGGTGCCCGCGTGCAGGAACACGTCGAATGCCGCGTAGGCGGCGGCGAGCTCGGGCCCGGCGAGCCGGCCGAGCCAGGTGACCGGCATACCGGCCAGCGCCCGGGCCACCAGGGGAGTGGACGGCCCGTCGCCGACCAGCGCGATGCTGATGCCGGGCAGCCCGCGCAGCGCGCGGAACCGTTCGACCTGCTTCTCCGGGGCGATCCGCCCCACGTAGCCGATCACGACCTCGCCCGCCGGGGCCAGGGTCTGGCGCAGCGCCGCCACCCTGGGGTCACGCCGGTTGTTGGGGTGATAACCGTCCAGGTCCACACCGCGGGTCCAGCGGTCCAGGTTGGCCACACCGATGCGGCGAAGGTCCCGCATCGAGGCCTCGGAGGGCACCAGGGTGAGGTCGGCGCCGTCGTGCACCCACTTGACGAACCACCAGGCCAACCGGGTCGCCTGGCCGAGGTGGTTGCGGTGGGCGTAGCCGGCCACATCCGTTTGGAACACCGCCACGCTGGGCACCCCGAGGCGCCGGGCCGCGGCGATGCCTTGTGCGCCGAGCAGGAACGGCGACGCGGCGTGCAGCACATCCGGTTGGAAGTCGGCCAGCAGCCCCAGTACCCGGGGGTTCGGCAACCCCACCGGGAACTGCCGGTAGGACAGAGCGGGCACCGTGTGTACCGGAAAACCGGCGTACGAGTCCGGGGCCCCGAACGGAGCCACGACCATCGCCTCGTGGCCGGTGCGGCGCAGTTCGCCGAGCACCTTGCAGACGCTCGTGGTGACCCCACTGACCGTGGGGAGGAAGCTTTCGCTGACGACGGCAACCCTCATGCCGCCACAGTAGGCAGCCCGAACGTCCGCCGGGTGAACCCTCGATGAACAGGGGCGACGAACCGGTAGTCTGGCGCAATGTCCCACTCCAGCGATGCCCTCGACCGCTTCTACAGTGTGATCCCCGCCGGTGGGATCGGCTCGAGGCTGTGGCCGCTCTCGCGCGCCGATGCACCGAAGTTCCTGCACGACCTCACCGGCAGCGGTCAGACGCTGCTCCGCGCCACCTGGGACCGGCTCGCACCGCTTGCCGGCGACCAGCGCATCATGGTCGTCACGGGCCGCGCGCACCGCGCCGCCGTTGAGGAGCAGCTGCCGGAGTTGGCCGACCTCAACGTGGTGCTCGAAAGCGAGCCGCGGGACTCCTCGGCCGCGATCGGCCTCGCCGCCGCCATCCTCGAGCGCCGCGAGCCGGGCGTGATCATCGGCTCGTTCGCCGCCGACCACGTCATCAAGGGCCCGGCCGCCTTCCGCCAGGCCGTCGTCGAGGCCATCGCCGCGGCCGACACCGGCCTCATCGTCACCATCGGCATCCAGCCCACCGAGCCGGCGATCGGCTTCGGCTACATCAAGACCGGCGGCCCGCTCGACATCGACGGCGCCCCGAGCGCCCAGTCGGTCAACTCGTTCGTGGAGAAGCCCAGCCCGGCCACCGCCAAGCGCTACCTCTCCAGCGGCCAGTACCTGTGGAACGCGGGCATGTTCATCGCCCGCGCCGACCGCCTGCTCGAAGAGATCGGTGCGTCGGAGCCCGAGCTGCTCGCAGGGCTCCTGGAACTGGCCGAGGCCTGGGACACGCCCCGCCGCGGCGCCGTGGTCGACCAGGTCTGGCCCAAGCTCAAGAAGATCGCCATCGACTACTCGGTAGCCGAACCGGCCGCCGTCAAGGGCAAGCTCGCCGTGATCCCCGGCCAGTTCGATTGGGATGACGTGGGAGACTTCGCGTCGATCGCCAAGATCCACGCCAACGGCCGCAAGCGCGACCTGGCGATCCTCGGCGAGGGCGCCCGGGTGCTGGCCGACTCCTCCAGCGGCATCGTGGTCAGCCACACCAAGCGCATGATCGCGCTCATCGGCGTGGACGACATCGTCGTGGTCGACACCCCGGACGCGCTCCTGGTCACCACCAGCGCGAACGCCCAGAAGGTCAAGGCCGTCGTCGACGCCCTCCGGCTCTCCGGCAGCTCGGACGTGCTCTGACCGGCTTGTGCGCGCCCACGACGGGTTGCTCAGCATTAGCCCCGGTAGATGACGATTTGTGTCCACCGGATTTCCAGAATGTCGCGGGTTGATAACCTTTTGGCTACAGTGCCGCTTTGCTCATCTGAGCAGGGGTGTTCTGGGTAACGTGTACTCCATATACCAGCCCGCGCGATCCCACGCCGGGCCTCATCTGGAGGTCAATCTTGACAATCACGACCCGCAAGGCAACGCTCGGCGGCCTTGCCTCACTCGGCGTTCTCGCTCTGCTCGCGGCGTGTGCGCCGGCCCCCACGACGTCCGGCTCGTCCGACAGCGCCAACGCGGACTTCCTGCCCTGCATCGTCTCCGACTTCGGCGGCTTCGACGACAAGTCGTTCAACCAGTCCAGCTTCGACGGCATGAAGAAGGCATCCGAGGAACTCGGCGTCGAATTCAAGCAGGCCGAGTCCACCTCTGAGGACCAGTACGCCGGCAACGTCACGAGCATGGTCGACCAGGGCTGCAACTTCATCCTGACCGTCGGCTTCGCCCTCGCCAACGCCACCCGCGACGCAGCACAGGCCAACAGCGACGTGGAATTCGCGATCATCGACTCCGCGCTGTCCAACGACGACTTCAGCCCGCTGACCCTCGACAACGTCAAGCCGGTGCTCTACGACACCGCGCAGGCCGCGTTCCTGGCCGGTTACCTCGCTGCAGGAACCACCAAGACCGGCACCGTCGGCACCTTCGGTGGCATGCAGTACCCGTCCGTCACCATCTTCATGGACGGCTTCGCTGACGGCATCGCGTACTACAACGACGCCAAGGGCACCGACGTCAAGCTCACCGGCTGGGACAAGGCCACGCAGTCCGGCCTGTTCGCCGGCGGCTTCGACGACATCAACCAGGGCAAGACGCTCAGCGCCGGCCTGATCGACGCCGGCGCCGACATCATCCTCCCGGTCGCCGGACCGCTCTTCCAGGGCACCGCGCAGGCCATCAACGAATCCGGCAAGGACGTCGCCATCGTCGGTGTCGACAGCGACCTGTTCGAGACCACGCCCGAGTTCGCGGCGCTCTACCTCACCTCCATCATGAAGTCGATGACGGATGCGACCGACGCGATCGTCACCGACGCGGCCAACGGAGACTTCTCCTCTGACCCGTACGTGGGCACGCTCGAGAACGAGGGCGTCGGCCTGGCCCCGCTGCACGACTGGGAGTCCAAGGTCGACCCCGCCCTGGTCACCGAGCTCGACGACCTCAAGGCGCAGATCATCAGCGGCGACATCGTCGTGACCAGCGACGCCACGCCCAAGTAACACCCAGTTCCACCGGCATTACCGTTTAGCACGACCGCCCGTCAGGGCACCGGGGAGGCCAGCGTCACGCTGGCCTCCCCGTTTCGTTGCGTGGTCTGTTCCGGCTACCGCCCCGCCTGGACCCCGGCCGGGCAGCACCTCAATAGAATCGAAGACTATGAAGCTCGAACTTCGCGGCATTACGAAGAGATTCGGTGCCCTGGTTGCCAATGACGACATCAACCTCACCATCGAGGAGGGCGAAATCCACGCCCTGCTCGGCGAGAACGGAGCCGGTAAGTCAACGCTGATGAACGTGCTCTACGGCCTGTACCGTGCCGAGGAGGGCGAGATCCTGCTCGACGGGGTCGCCCAACACTTCACCGGGCCCGGCGACGCCATGGCCGCGGGCATCGGCATGGTGCACCAGCACTTCATGCTCATCCCGGTGTTCACCGTCGCCGAGAACGTCATGCTCGGCCACGAGCAGACCAAGGTCGGCGGTCGCCTCGACCTGCCCGCCGCGCGCAAGCGGGTCCGCGAGATCTCCGACCGCTTCGGATTCAACGTTGACCCCGATGCCCTCGTCGAGAACCTCCCCGTCGGTGTCCAGCAGCGCGTGGAGATCATCAAGGCGCTGTCCCGGGACGCGAAGGTGCTGGTCTTCGACGAGCCCACCGCGGTGCTCACGCCGCAGGAGACCGACGAGCTGATGAACATCATGCGCCAGCTCAAGGCCGCTGGGACCTCCATCGTCTTCATCACCCACAAACTTCGTGAGGTGCGCGAGGTCGCGGACCGCATCACGGTCATCCGTCTGGGCAAGGTCGTCGGCACCGCCTCACCGACCGCGAGCAACGAAGAACTCGCCACCCTGATGGTGGGCCGCGCCGTCGACCTCACCGTCGACAAGGCGCCCGCCACCCCCGGCGCCCCGGCGCTCGTGGTGACCAACCTCACCGTGATCGACCCGCTCGGCCAGATCCTCGTCAACGACGTCAGCTTCGACGTCAAGGTCGGCGAGATCCTCGCCATCGCCGGCGTGCAGGGCAACGGCCAGACCGAACTGACCGAGGCGCTCATGGGCCTGCAGCCCCGCGTGGTGGGCGAGATCACCCTCGACGGCAAGTCGCTGCGCGGCCACTCGGTGCGCCAGGTGCTCGACGCCGGTGTCGGCTTCGTGCCGGAGGACCGCACCAGGGACGGCCTGGTCGGCGGCTTCACCATCGCCGAGAACCTCATGCTCGACCGCTCCAACAAGCTCCCGTTCGTCAAGCGGTTCAACGTGCAGTTGAGCTACCTCGCCGACTTCGCCCGAGCCAAGGTGAAGGAATTCGACGTGCGGTCGCAGGGTATCGAGACGCCCGTCGGCCGGCTCTCCGGCGGTAACCAGCAGAAGGTCGTGCTCGCCCGCGAACTCAGCCGCGACCTGCGCCTGTTCGTCGCGGCGCAGCCCACCCGCGGCCTCGACGTGGGGTCGATCGAATTCGTGCACGAACGCATCGTCGCGACCCGGGATGCCGGCACCCCGGTGATCGTGATCTCCACCGAACTCGACGAGGTCGCCGCCCTCGCCGACCGCATCATGGTCATGTACAGCGGCCGCATTGTCGGCATCGTTCCCGGCGACACCCCCCGATCCGTTCTGGGTCTGATGATGGCGGGCGAAACCCCCGCAGAAGGAGCCGCAGCATGAGCGCCGCTCAGCAGCCCACCCCGACCCCGGCGCCCGCCGAGCCCACCGAGCCGTCGCGCTGGCACAACATCTTCCGCGAGATCACCACGGGCAACGCGATCATCTCGGTGCTCGCCGTGGTCCTCGCGCTGCTCGTCGGCGCCGTGATGATCGCCTTCACGAACGACGCCGTGCAGGAAAGCGCCGGGTACTTCTTCTCCCGGCCCGGCGACCTCATCGGCGCCGTCTGGAACTCGGTCTCGGGCGCCTACTCGGCCCTGTTCCAGGGGTCGGTGTACAACTTCCGCCGCCCGAGCTTCGCCGACGGCATCAAGCCGCTCACCGAGACCTTCACCTACGCCACCCCGCTGATCGCGGCCGGCCTCGGTGTCGCGCTCGGTTTCCGGGTCGGCCTGTTCAACATCGGCGGCCGCGGCCAGATGCTCATCGCCGCGACCCTCGGCGGCTGGGTGGCGTTCGCTCTCGAGCTGCCCGCCGGCATCCACATGATCGCGGCCCTCGTGGCCGGTGTCCTCGGCGGCGCCCTCTGGGGCGGCCTGGTCGGCCTGCTCAAGGCACGCACCGGCGCGCACGAGGTGATCACCACGATCATGCTCAACTACGTGGCCTTCTACCTGGTCAGCTTCCTGCTGCGTGACGGGTTCCTCAAGACGCCCGGCTCGAACAACCCCAAGAGCCCCGCCACCAAGGAGACCGCGGTCTTCTTCGACATCCTCGGCCCCAACTACAACCTGCACTTCGGGTTCATCCTGGTGATCGCCGCCACCTTCTTCGTCTGGTGGCTGCTGGGCCGCTCCAACCTGGGCTTCAAGTTCCGGGCCGTGGGCGAGAACCCCAACGCCGCCCGGGTGGCCGGCATCAGCGTGCAGCGCATGTACGTCTACGCCATGCTGTTCTCCGGTGGGCTCGTGGGCCTGGCCGGCATCAACCAGGTGCTCGGCACCACCACCAGCGGCTTCGGCGCCGGCATCGACTCGGGGATCGGCTTCGACGCCATCACCGTTGCGCTGCTCGGCCGCTCCAAGCCGTGGGGGGTCTTCGCCGCGGGCATCCTGTTCGGCGCCTTCAAGGCCGGCAGCTTCTCGATGCAGGCCGCCGAGGGTGTGCCCATCGACATCGTTCTCGTCGTGCAGTCGCTCATCGTGCTCTTCATCGCCGCGCCGCCGCTCGTGCGCGCGATCTTCCGGCTGCCGGCGCCCGGGGCGCCGCGCCGTAGACCGGTTCCCAACGTGACCCAGGAGGTGGTGGCGAAATGAGCACGATCGCTCCCGTGAACCAGCCCACCCAGCCGTCCGAGCCGCACGAGGGGCCGGCGACCGCCGTCATCAAGAGCTGGAAGGTGCCGATCATCCTCGGCATCTTCACCGTGCTCGGGTTCCTGCTGCTGGTCGTCTTCGGCCGCTCCGGCACCAGCACCATGGTGCTCTCCACGTCCAGCGACCTGATCCAGCTGCCGGATGTGCCGCTGCCCACGCTGCCCACCGGCATCGTCGTGACGGTGCTGCTGGCGCTCATCACCGGGCTCAGCGCCTGGATGGTGCAGACCCGCCGCAAGGTTCCGCTCTGGCTCATCTCGGTCTTCGCGTTCCTGCTCCTGCTCGGCTTCCTGGCCTGGGCATCCGCCGACGCGCGCATCCCCGTGCCCGGCCTGCTGTTCGGTTCGCTGAGCCTGGCCGTTCCGCTGATCTTCGGCGCCCTCGGCGGCGTCATCTCCGAGCGGGTCGGCGTGGTCAACGTGGCCATCGAGGGGCAGCTGCTCGCCGGCGCGTTCACCTCGGCTGTCGTCGCGTCGGTCACCCAGCAGCCGTTGCTCGGACTCCTCGCGGCCATGGTGGCCGGCGTGCTGGTGTCGTTCGTGCTCGCCGCGTTCTCGATCAAGTACTTCGTCGACCAGGTCATCGTGGGTGTGGTGCTCAACGTGCTCGTCACCGGCCTGACCGGGTTCCTGTTCTCCCAGGTGCTGGCGCCCAATGCATCGCTGCTGAACCAGCCGCCCAAGTTCGAGCGCATCAACATCCCGCTGCTCAGCGAGATCCCGATCATCGGGCCGGTCTTCTTCCGCCAGACACTGATCGTGTACATCATGTACATCGCCGTGGCCCTGGTCTACTACGGCATCTTCCACACCCGGTGGGGCCTCCGCCTCCGCTCGGTGGGCGAGCACCCGCAGGCCGCCGATACCGTGGGCATCAACGTCACGGGCACCCGGTTCTGGAATGTCTCCCTCGCGGGCGCCGTGGCCGGCCTCGGTGGCGCGTACTTCACGCTCGGCTCGGTGGGCGCCTTCGGCAAGGAGATGACGGCCGGCGCCGGCTTCATCGCCCTCGCCGCGGTGATTTTCGGCCGCTGGGACCCGATCCGGGCCACCCTCGCAGCCCTGCTGTTCGGCTTCGCCAGCAACCTGCAGAACGTGCTGAGCATCATCGGTTCGCCGGTGCCCAGCGAGTTCATGTTGATGCTGCCCTACCTGGTCACCATCTTCGCCGTGGCCGGACTGGTGGGTAAGTCCCGCGGGCCGGCGGCATCCGGCAAACCGTACATCAAATCGTGACGGAGAGTGCTGTGACTACTGACACCGTGACGCCCAGCTCGGGCGACATCGACTGGGGCATGCTGCGCACCGCGGCCGCCGAGGCGATGACCCACGCCTACGTGCCGTACTCCAAGTTCCCGGTCGGTGCGGCGGCCCTCGTCACCGACGGCCGCGTCATCAGCGGCTGCAACGTGGAGAACGCCTCCTACGGCCTCACCCTGTGCGCCGAGTGCGCGCTGGTGTCGGTGCTGCACCTCACCGGCGGCGGCCAGCTCGTCGCCTTCAGCTGCGTCGACGGCGACGGCAACACGCTGATGCCGTGCGGCCGTTGCCGCCAGCTGCTCTACGAACACTCGGCACCAGGCATGCTGTTGGAGACCGTCTCCGGCGTGCGCACCATCGACGAGGTCCTGCCGGACGCCTTCGGGCCCCGCCAGCTCGCCGCCTATCGGGAAGACCACTAAATGAGCTCCACCGCCCGCTCCATCGAAGCCTTCGACGCCGTCGACCTGATCCACGCCAAGCGTGACAAGGGCGAGCTGTCGACCCCCCAGATCGACTGGCTGATCGACGCGTACACCCGCGGTTACGTGGGCGACGAGCAGATGGCCGCCATGACCATGGCGATCTTCCTCAACGGCATGTCCCGCCGCGAGATCCGCGACATGACCATGGCCATGATCAACTCCGGCGAGCGGATGAGCTTCGCAGGGCTCGGCAAGCCGACCACCGACAAGCACTCCACCGGTGGTGTCGGCGACAAGATCACCCTGCCGCTGATGCCTCTCGTGGCCGTCTTCGGTGCCGCGGTGCCGCAGCTCTCCGGCCGCGGCCTCGGCCACACCGGCGGCACCCTCGACAAGCTGGAGTCCATCCCGGGCTGGCGCGCCAACCTCAGCAACGAGGAGATGTTCGCTCAGCTGCAGGACGTCGGCGGCGTCATCTGCGCCGCGGGCAGCGGCCTGGCCCCGGCCGACGGCAAGCTCTACGCGCTCCGCGACATCACCGGCACCGTCGAGGCGATCCCGCTGATCGCCTCGTCGATCATGTCGAAGAAGATCGCAGAGGGCACCAGCGCCCTGGTGCTCGACGTCAAGTTCGGCTCCGGCGCGTTCCTCAAGGACATCGAACGCTCCCGCGAGCTGGCCCGCACCATGGTGGCGCTCGGCGAGGACGCCGGGGTAGCCACCTCCGCACTGCTGACCAACATGAACGTGCCGCTCGGCCTGGCCATCGGCAACGCCAACGAGGTGCGCGAGTCCCTCGAGGTGCTCGCCGGCGGCGGCCCCGCCGATGTGGTGGAGCTCACCGTGGCCCTGGCCCGCGAGATGCTCACCCTGGCCGGCATCGTCGATGTCGACGTGGAGGCCGCCCTCAAGGACGGCCGCGCGATGGACAAGTGGAACGCGGTCATCCGCGCGCAGGGCGGCGACCCGACCGCCGCGATGCCCGTGGCCAAGGAAACCCACACCGTGCTCGCCGATCGCGACGGGGTGCTCGTGGAGCAGCAGGCCCTGCCGTTCGGCATCGGCGCCTGGCGCCTCGGCGCCGGACGCGCCCGCAAGCAGGACCCGGTGCAGCACGCCGCCGGCATCGACCTGCACGCCAAGCCCGGCGACACCGTGCGCAAGGGCGAACCCCTGTTCACCCTCAGTGCCGACGAGCCGGAGCGCTTCGCCCGGGCCCTCGAGGCCGTCGAGGGCGCCTGGCGCATCGGCGACCCCGGCGAGCCCGTCCTCGACGGCGGACCCCTGATCGCTGAGCGCATCACCCGCTAGCCCCACCCGCGGACCTCTCTCCGCCGAGTTGCCGCAAAGTGCCCCTTCAACGCTGCTGAGGGGGCACTTTGCCGCAAGTGAGCGCGGGCATCTTCGGCGACGTGCCGCGAAGTGCCCTTTCCGCGCCGTTGAGGGGGCACTTTGCCGCAACTCGCGGCTGGGGGCGTGGGGCTTAGTCCGGGCGGATGCCGGGGCGCCAGCCCCGGGACCGCAGCGCCTGCTCGAGCCGTGCAAGAACCTCCGCATCGGGGGTCTCCTTGAGCACCCTGATGACCCGCCAGTCCTCGGCCATCACGCCGTCCAGCCTGTCGACATCCCGCGCGAATTGCGCATCATCGGTGCGGTGCTGCCCGCCGTCATACTCAACGAGAGTTCGGTAGCGCAGGTAGACCAAGTCGCCCCGCACTCGACGACGTTGATAGCGCAGCGGGAGATACACGTTGGTTTCCGGTTCCGGTAGACCTGCTCGCACTATGAGCAGTCGCAGTCGGGTCTCTTGACGAGATTCGACCCGCGGACGCACCCACTCCGCCGCCGCACGAAGCCGGCGGATGCCTCTGTGCCCCGTCCTCGCCGCCACCGCGCGGGCTAGATCGTCGGGGGTGTATGGCGGGTCCATGACGCCGAGCAGGTGGTCGCCGAGTGCAATGAGATCGTCCAGGCCCACCAGCGGGGCCAGTTCGCACCACGTGCTGACGGGGTTCTGCACCGTGAGCCCGCGAACACGCCAGACCTCGGGACGGCCGGCGACCGTGTGCCCGGCAACCCCGGTGCCCTGCGGGGCACGATCGGGTGCAACGACGCTCACGTGCAGGGGCAGATCCTGCCTGGCGTACCGGGGCAGCGGCATCCCAAGCAGCAGGGCCGCGGTGACATGGCTGAAGAAATGGGTGGTGGGCATGATCGACGAGTAGGCCCGCGTCAGCTCCCACACGCCAGCGGGGCCGCCGGCAGCGATTCTGACTCCGTGGAACGGAGCCTCCAGGTCTGTCGCGTGGAGCCGCTTCGCGGTCACCCCCTCCCGGCGTGCGTCGGCGACGGTGAACCCGTCGAGTGACAGGATGCGAGGGAGCTCTGTTCGCTTACGCATCCGCCCAAGATCTCATTTCTCGCAGCAGGCCGTCAGAGTTATCCACCGGTTGGCTTCGCGTGAGGCGCGGCAGAGCGCCCTGGGCGCCTGCGGACTGGGTGATTCGGCGCGAGTGA